>NZ_JBHUPY010000012.1:0-448257 GCF_042688385.1 Herpetosiphon sp. NSE202
GGCATTGCGCGAATAATCCTTCTTTAATCGCCCGTTTGCTGCGTTGTCATCTGTTTCACCGTGTTTGACACATTCCGTATTGTTGCGCCCAAGCAACGATGGTTGTTCAATAAATACCGAATCCCTGCAAGGGATTAAAACTTGCCAACCTCGTCCAGGCCGCGATCCGCCTTCTCCAGTTCAATAAATACCGAATCCCTGCAAGGGATTAAAACTTGGCGCTCAAGGCCAATTCGTCAAGGCGGCTGAATGTTCAATAAATACCGAATCCCTGCAAGGGATTAAAACTCAATCGGACAACAACTTATACGTGGGACATGGAAGTTCAATAAATACCGAATCCCTGCAAGGGATTAAAACTGCCAGCGGTGAGATCATGATCGTCACCAACTGCGCGTTCAATAAATACCGAATCCCTGCAAGGGATTAAAACAAGCCTTTGACTATCTCTCGAAGGTCGCGCCGGATGTTCAATAAATACCGAATCCCTGCAAGGGATTAAAACTACAAGTTTGCGACCTATCGCCGTCTCGAACTAGAGCGTTCAATAAATACCGAATCCCTGCAAGGGATTAAAACCTACGGCGATTGAATACGAGGCGCGCAAGTTGTTTGTTCAATAAATACCGAATCCCTGCAAGGGATTAAAACCTACTATCATAACAGGACTGTAGTTTATAGACATCGTTCAATAAATACCGAATCCCTGCAAGGGATTAAAACCCGAGGATGTGCAAGCCCTGTGCAACCCGTAATTGAGTTCAATAAATACCGAATCCCTGCAAGGGATTAAAACGTTGGAAAGTAGTTTTTTATGGAACAACAAATAGAAGTTCAATAAATACCGAATCCCTGCAAGGGATTAAAACCTTATACTGGAATGCCTGTTAATACTTTTACTTTGGGTTCAATAAATACCGAATCCCTGCAAGGGATTAAAACGACAACTTGCCGTGCCTTTGGGGTTGCCTTTGCGCTGTTCAATAAATACCGAATCCCTGCAAGGGATTAAAACGTAACCAAATTCGCGGTCAATGTCGCGGCTGATGTGTTCAATAAATACCGAATCCCTGCAAGGGATTAAAACCGATGACTATTAGTCCTGTTATTAAGATTGTTGGTTCAATAAATACCGAATCCCTGCAAGGGATTAAAACATAATCACGCCAACGGTCGGCAGCTTGAATGCCAAGTTCAATAAATACCGAATCCCTGCAAGGGATTAAAACATCAGGCCTTTAATTGACCCGCCAATAGCAGTAAAGTTCAATAAATACCGAATCCCTGCAAGGGATTAAAACCTAAAGCAGTGTTTTATCGCAGCGATGCAGGGCGTTCAATAAATACCGAATCCCTGCAAGGGATTAAAACGTATTGACGGGCGATGATGTGCAGCGCTGGCGCGTTCAATAAATACCGAATCCCTGCAAGGGATTAAAACACCGCTATTGGCCTAATCATCCTGACCATTGCCCTGGTTCAATAAATACCGAATCCCTGCAAGGGATTAAAACTTTCCCTGCTTTGATTTCAGCTAACAGACCACGTGCCGGTTCAATAAATACCGAATCCCTGCAAGGGATTAAAACGCCATGCCACTGAATAATAGCCGCCATAATTTACGGTTCAATAAATACCGAATCCCTGCAAGGGATTAAAACTGTTATCATATGCCCCAGACGCGACAGGCGGGGTGGGTTCAATAAATACCGAATCCCTGCAAGGGATTAAAACGGTAAAGCCCGTGCGTACTTGCAGGTCAGGTAAGTTCAATAAATACCGAATCCCTGCAAGGGATTAAAACGCTCGTCAATCCAGCGCTTGATTGTGTTGTGATGTTCAATAAATACCGAATCCCTGCAAGGGATTAAAACTTGATGCATTTGGCGCTGACTTCGGCGGCGGCATTCGGTTCAATAAATACCGAATCCCTGCAAGGGATTAAAACGGGTCGCTGCACTTGCCGCGATTCAAATAGAAACTGGTTCAATAAATACCGAATCCCTGCAAGGGATTAAAACCAAGGATGGTCAAATCGAAATGGGCGGGCTTGGCGTTCAATAAATACCGAATCCCTGCAAGGGATTAAAACCTGAATCCAATCCCGACCGTATAAATCAATTCAGGTTCAATAAATACCGAATCCCTGCAAGGGATTAAAACTAGGTGGATTGCCAGCAAAATAGCGCTTTCGCGTTGGTTCAATAAATACCGAATCCCTGCAAGGGATTAAAACCTGGCAATTGCGCAATCCGATCAAGTTCCTGTGTGGCGTTCAATAAATACCGAATCCCTGCAAGGGATTAAAACTTCGTTCTTTGGGCGAATTGCCCGATCTTGGATTTGTTCAATAAATACCGAATCCCTGCAAGGGATTAAAACTCAAGGTTGTTGTTTGCCCCCCAGTCACTCGGTTCAATAAATACCGAATCCCTGCAAGGGATTAAAACTATTCCCTGCTGATTGGCATGGGCCGGATAAGAAGTTCAATAAATACCGAATCCCTGCAAGGGATTAAAACTTGAGCGCCGCCAAGCCCAAAATGCTTATGGCACGCTTGTTCAATAAATACCGAATCCCTGCAAGGGATTAAAACTCATCGACTCGCCATGATGAATCAATAAAATACGTTCAATAAATACCGAATCCCTGCAAGGGATTAAAACGCGGCGATGTTGGAGCAGATGCTGGCAACGGGTGGGTTCAATAAATACCGAATCCCTGCAAGGGATTAAAACGGAGCAACAACACAAGGCAGTAGCGGCGCAAGCGTTGGTTCAATAAATACCGAATCCCTGCAAGGGATTAAAACGAAACCCTTCGACCCTGCATACATAACCATAAACGTTCAATAAATACCGAATCCCTGCAAGGGATTAAAACTCCTAAAAAAGACTCCAGCACGGTTTTAGCGCGGTTCAATAAATACCGAATCCCTGCAAGGGATTAAAACCCTGCACCTGTTGAATTCAAAATTGAACCAATGCCGTTCAATAAATACCGAATCCCTGCAAGGGATTAAAACCTAGCGAAACAACGCTAAGGCAAGCAAATGGCGTGCGTTCAATAAATACCGAATCCCTGCAAGGGATTAAAACCAATCGGCATGGGGGGATGTTTCAGCCTATTCGTGTTCAATAAATACCGAATCCCTGCAAGGGATTAAAACACAACACGAAGTGCATTGCCACGAATAATCGTAATCGTGTTCAATAAATACCGAATCCCTGCAAGGGATTAAAACGATTATCAAAAACTTGTCAAGAGCGAAGCTACATCGGGTTCAATACATACCGAATCCCTGCAAGGGATTAAAACAAGTAATGAAGTGGCTTAAACAGGCGGTCGACCAGCAGTTCAATAAATACCGAATCCCTGCAAGGGATTAAAACTGTTGGCTGTTGTGCCACATCGAAGCGAGGGAGCGTTCAATAAATACCGAATCCCTGCAAGGGATTAAAACTATAAATGATCCGTTGTCGATATGCTTGATCGTTCGTTCAATAAATACCGAATCCCTGCAAGGGATTAAAACCGTAGGGCACATCACTAACACTTTTTTGATGCTGTTCAATAAATACCGAATCCCTGCAAGGGATTAAAACAGATCTTTTTGTCATCATTCTGTTACCCGAATAAGTTCAATAAATACCGAATCCCTGCAAGGGATTAAAACTTTCTCGCATGCCTTCATTAGATCCCATGTGTCACGGGGTTCAATAAATACCGAATCCCTGCAAGGGATTAAAACTCAGGATTGGCACGCGGGCGGGCATGGAGGATAGTTCAATAAATACCGAATCCCTGCAAGGGATTAAAACGGGATTCGTGTTGGTTGCCGCCATGCTCGTGGTTCAATAAATACCGAATCCCTGCAAGGGATTAAAACCGACCTACCAAATCCATTGGCCTGTACTTGCAGAGTTCAATAAATACCGAATCCCTGCAAGGGATTAAAACCGCCTGTTCGGATTGTGGAGCCTCAATAGGTAGTTCAATAAATACCGAATCCCTCCAAGGGATTAAAACATTGCCCCACATATGTCACCTCGCTTTCTGCATGTGTTCAATAAATACCGAATCCCTGCAAGGGATTAAAACCGCCCATAGCCGCGTGGGCGGCGGGATTCTGCTGGGGTTCAATAAATACCGAATCCCTGCAAGGGATTAAAACCCAAGCGTTAGCAACATCGGATTCGCCACCATATGTTCAATAAATACCGAATCCCTGCAAGGGATTAAAACTTGACGATTGCCGCAATCATGGTTGGATCGCGGCGTTCAATACATACCGAATCCCTGCAAGGGATTAAAACTGGTACAGCGTCGTGATTTCCGTATGGTTGGTCATGGTTCAATACATACCGAATCCCTGCAAGGGATTAAAACTCCAGCGTTTCATCCGCCCACGCCAGTGCCTCCGGTTCAATAAATACCGAATCCCTGCAAGGGATTAAAACGCAGTCAAAAGAGACCATGGACGCTTGCGAGAGAGAAGTTCAACAAATACCGAATCCCTCCAAGGGATTAAAACGTGACACTGTGCGCTGGCTGCGAGCCAATCGGCATGGTTCAATACATACCGAATCCCTGCAAGGGATTAAAACGAAACCAAGGAAGAAGGCGATACGACCACCCTGATGTTCAATACATACCGAATCCCTGCAAGGGATTAAAACCTTGCTAAAAATGGGGATTAGCTCAGCTAGGTGCGTTCAACAAATACCGAATCCCTGCAAGGGATTAAAACATCATCGAGTCCCGCAAATACCATGATTTGGGCTCAATACATAATGAATTCCTGCAAGGGATTAAAACATATCTTCGATCTTGGCTTCCAATTGGCCAACCTGGTTCAATAAATACCGAATCCCTGCAAGGGTTTTAAGTTCAATCCTTACTAGATGTCGCTTGGGCAACGCTACCACCGACTTGACATAGCCTGAGGCCGGTGCTATTCTAGCCCAAAATTCTGTGTAGCAGAATTATATCCTTGTAAAACTAATAATTACAGCAAACAGTGAGGATTCGATGGATAAACACATCAAAACCATCGCCCAACTTAATCGGCTTGTACATGAACCAGTTCGCTTACAAGTGATGAGCTATCTTGCTACCGTTGATGAAGCAGATTTTCTGTATCTGATGAACGAACTTGAGCTAACCCAAGGCAACCTCGGCTCACACATGAGCAAGCTCGAAGCCGAAGGTTATATCTCTGTCACCAAAGAATTTGTCGCCCGCCGCCCACGTACCAGCTATCGCCTGACCTCAGATGGCAAGGTCGCGATCAAGCAATATTGGCGACTAATGCGTTCAATTGCCAGCGATGTGAATGAGTGAACAAAAAAGGCCTTGGGCAATTGCCCAAGGCCTTTTTAGGATTTTTTAGCGAACGGTTCTGCTTTGGGTAAAGGCTGGCAAACAGCCATTGAATGGATAGTGGTGTGATTCACCATAGCCAATCAATGAGTTGCCAATCAAGGTGCCATTGATTTGGCCATTGTTGAAGTTGACATCAGCAAATGGAGCCAAAATCGTGCCTTTGATACCAATTCCATCCAACTTGAAGCTGGTAGCTTGGTAGAAGTTGTAGACAATCTTGGTTTGGTCAACATTGGTCAAGAAGGTTTCGAAATATTGCATCTTATTATCAAGACCGCTGATATTAACCAACACGGTTGAGCCAGCAGGAACATTGATGTGTAAGCCATTGGCTTTGCTCAATTCAATTCCATCAACCGTAAAGATGTTGGCGCTGGCATTGGTTCCGGTCAACTTGACTGCACCATATTCATAGACAGTCGTGCCGTTGGCGCTCAATGCACCCCAAGCTTGCGAGCGCTCGCGCAAGAAGCTTTGTTCGTTGGCAAAGTTGATTGGTTGGCCTTGGCGAACCGTACCATTTTGAACACTTACGCCATTCAATGATTTGCTCGTGCCATACACCACGTTGCCGTTATAAACCGAGCCATTGGTGTAGGTCAATGAACCACCAGCAATCAAATCGTCGCGCGTCCCATTCGAGTTGGTCAGGCGCACGCCAACCCCAAAGTTTTGGAAGTTGATGTTGCCACCAGCTGCAACCCGACCTTCAATATCGGTGTTGCTTTGGGTAATATTGCCAAAGGTAAAGACATTGAAATCGCCAGCAGTACCTAACCCTTGTGGGATACATTGGTTACCCGGTACCGGCGTACTGGTTGGTACTGGAGTACTAGTTGCAGTTGGCAACGGCGTATTGGTCGCAGTTGGCAACGGCGTATTGGTCGCAGTTGGCAACGGCGTGTTGGTCGCAGTTGGCAACGGCGTGTTGGTCGCAGTTGGCAACGGCGTGCTGGTTGCGGTCGCGGTTGGGGTGCTCGTTGCGGTTGGCAACGGCGTATTAGTCGCAGTTGGCAACTGCGTGTTGGTTGCAGTTGCGGTTGGGGTGCTCGTCGCAGTTGGAACTGGCGTATTGGTCGCCGTTGGCAACGGCGTGCTGGTTGCAGTTGCAGTTGGGGTGCTCGTCGCGGTTGGCACTGGCGTGTTGGTCGCAGTTGGCACTGGCGTGTTGGTCGCAGTTGGCGTGCTGGTTGGCGTGCTGCGGCGAATGCTGAAATTGACAGCAACTGGCTCACAGCGAATTGCCAACGATTCACCAAACAAACCAACGTAGGTTGCGCTCAAGCGATAATCGCCTTCAGGCTTGGTGCTCGAATCCCAACCATTTGGCTGAGCGCCCTGATTGCCCATGAAATAGTATGGCGAGTTTACATCGGTGTAATTGGTGGTTTGCGCACCAGTCAAAGCAAACTCAACTTTTTGGGGCAAAGCACCAGTAACTTCAGCTTGGATATTCAAAACGCCACTGACCAATTGGTTGTTGCTTACCCCGCTCAAGCGGCTAATTTGGCCTTGAGCACAAACTTCTTGAACTGGAGGGGCACAATAGCTGGTGTTGGGGAAGCGGGTTGAAAGCAAACGATCGCCATAGCGTTGGCCAACCAGTGATTGCAACACTGGCCCACGGAAAATATCGAGTTGGGCTTTGCAATCAGGAATTGCAACATCCATAGTGATAGTTTGGCGTGGCCCAACAGTATACAGCGTGTAATCAAACACTTGTTGGTTGCCAATCCGATCATCAAACATTCGATAGGAGGCAATCCCAACCTGATAGGCACAATTGTACGAGTTATTGTACACAGCCCCAGCGGTGTTGGAGGTAAACCAGCCAGTCAATGAACGAGTATTCGTTGCATCACAAATAGCTGGAGTTGGAGTGGTTAACACTATGGCGACTGCTGGTGAAGAGACCGATTCCACCACTCGCACGGTAGCTTGCACTGCCTGCGGTGTTTTGACAGTTTGGCGTGGAGTTGCAGCCCAAACGCTAAAAGGAACGCCTAAGACCGCCACCAGCAACACGGCCAACCAAACGACACGTTGCTTCATAAAGCATCCTCAATAATAGAGCTAAAGTACTACGCAAATAAAGACCTTCCTATCATAATCTAGCCACACTATAAAGCAAGGTGGAGATTTGTTTTTATTATGTGTGAATATCGCAACATCTTTTTTAATATGGTACTAGGACTTTCAGCACATACGCTTTTCAGTCATTCATGCCTAAATTCATTAAAATTTTATATCTTAGATTGCCTATTAATCTAAATATTTATTAAAACAGTGATTATTGTACGTCAACGAGCATTTTATCGTGCCAAACAAAAGCAAAGCCCGCCGATTGGCGAGCTGCAACGTTAAATTTGCTGACTATTCTAGAGCGCTAAAGCAGTTTTGGTTGCCTGCAAGGCAGCGGCGAAACTCAAGGCCACGCTTGGCTCAAGCTGATCGAGGCCAGTTTGGGCCAGCCATTGTTGCTCGGCGACACTTTGATACAAGCCACGTTCTTGGCGAATGTGTTGCGCGCTGGCCATTAATTGTGCTGCCAGTGCTGGGTGGGTTCCTGCCACAAGCGCGGCGCAGTGTTGCATAATCATCAAATCATAACGCCGTAACTCTGTTGTTGCAGCAACAGCAAGCATGGGTTGTGCTTGCTGTTGCATTGCAGCATGATCATTGGTTGCAATTGCCAAGCGCGTTGCTAAAATCGCATAATATAAGCGAAATTCTTGAATCAATGCCTCAAATGGTTCAAGCTTTTGTAAATATTCGCTAGCTTGAGCATAATTTTCTGTTGCGATTGCGATTTCTGCGTGCTTAATCCAACTCCGTTGCATTGCTTCTTGATTACCAACTGCGCGCCAAGCTTGCTCAGCTTCGCCAAAATGAAGCTCAGCTTGGGCATAATCAGCTTGTTCAGCTGCCGCAATTCCCCGTGCATAAAGAATATAGGCCAAATTATCGTGATCGCTAATTGCATAGGCATTAACAAATGCTTGATCAAACCATTGGGTCGCCTCAGCATAGCGCCCATAATCAACCGCTACTAAACCTAAATTGATTTGGCTAAGAAACATATCCCATGTTTGATTCAGTTGTTGTTTAAGCGCAAGTGCTTGCTCAAAATAGTCTTGGGCAGTGGCTAATTGATTTCGTTCTTGGGCTAAAGTGCCAAGATTATGTAACATCAAGATTTCGCGTTGTTGATTGCCAACCGTGCGCGCCAATGCCAATGCTGCCTCAAAGGCTACTTGTGAATCGTGCAAACGTCCAAGCGTACCATATAAAACTGCCAAATTACCAATTGCGCTGATCTCATCGTGCGGTAAATTTAGTTCCTGCCATAAACGTCGAGCTTCAATTAAATAGGCTTCAGCTTCATCAAATCGATTCAAGCTAATTAACAAACCACCTAATCCGGTGGCAATGCGTGCAATTGCACTTAAATCGCTGCGATTTGGGTGCTGATAGGTTTGTTCAAGCCAAGCAACTGCTTCACGATAAGCGCTTGTTCGATACCAATAAAAATAAAGGTTGCCAGCAATGCGCTGGGCAATCAGACCATCGCTGCTTTCAAGCGACCAACTTATCGCTTGGCGAATATTATGAATCTCGCTCCGAGCTTGCTCGATCCATTTCGCACCATCAGCGCCGCGAATCTGCTGATGAACTGATTCACTCAAGGCTTGGTAATGCAACGCATGGCGCTCTTGCAAATAATAAAAACGGCCTGTTTTTTGCAATTGCTCCAAAGCATATTCGCGCACTGCATCAATCATAATAAAGCGCGGTTGTTGGCCAGGAAGGTGTTCAGTTTGCAACAAATGGCGGTCAATCAGAGCATTCAAACTGGTTTCAAACGCTATACCCTCAACCAAACCAACCTGTTTAATCGTGTCGCTGGTTGCCCCGCCAGCAAAAACACCCAACTGGATAAAAATATCTTTGGCATCAGCGGGCAACATGCTAACGCTCCACGCCAGCACCGGCTTGATAATCGCTTGGCGCGCCGATTGCTTGGGGTTCAAAGCAGCCATCGAAAGATGATTACGCACGAAAAATAATAAATCTTGCGGGGTAAGCGAGGCACTATGGGCGGCAATTAACTCAATCGCCAAGGGCAAGCCTTGCACCAAACGACAAATATCGACCAACGCTGCGGCGTTGTCGGCGCTCAAACGAAAACGTGGCTGGCGCGTCCGCATGCGCTCAACAAACAAGTTAACTGCACTATATTGCTCTAAATCTTCAAGGCTATAGTCTTCGCCAACCTCTGGGTATTGCAAGGCAGGCACCATAATCGTGGTTTCATCGGCAACTTCGAGCGCTTGGCGACTGGTAATCAAACAGGTTAGGCCAGGCGCGCGACGCACTAAGGCTTGGATTTCGCTAGCAGCTGCGGCCACTTGCTCAAAATTATCCAGAATTAGCAGAATTTGTTTATCGGCTAAAGCCAAAACCAACGAATCCAAAATCGCTTCATTGTGCGATTCTTCAACGCCGAGCGTCGCTGCAATCGTTGGCAACACAAATTGAGCTTGTGAAACTGGGGCCAAGGCCACAAAATAGCGCCCATCGCGAAAAACCTCGCCAACTTGCTCAGCAACCTCTAAACTGAGACGGGTTTTGCCAGCTCCACTTTGGCCATATAATGTTACCAACCGTGCTTGAGCATCGAGCAAAAGGTCAAGCACCAAGGTGCGAGCACGGGTGCGACCAATGAGGCGCGTGGCATATTGGGGCAATTGTGATGGTAATAGTGGCATAACAAAACCTCATCACCGCGAAACGTGTCGTAAAAGTCTACTGTAATGATTCATTCGCAAGTTAGCAAGGTTGATTTATGTCCCTCAATCAGGCTATCTTTTAACAACAAATCACCCGTAAAATTCCCCCAAGCGGAGCATGGAACTATGCTATGCTTGCATATGATGAGGCCAAACAGGTTAGCCTATGCCAGTGATAGCAAAAGCCATGGTGCTGATACCACATTCGTATACAACCCGCAGTTCGATTATCACGCTCGACGGTGATGGTATTATTGTGATCAAAATTCGGCCAGGCATCCAAGAGACGGTTGAGGACGCTGAGGAAAATTTGGCAGCAGTTGATATGTTGGCTGGGGGCATTCGCCGCCCACGCTTGCTCGATTTGCGCGAGGCCTTGCCAATCTCCCGCGAAGTGCGGCGCTTTTATATGCAGCCAGCCACCCGCAACAGCGCCACGATTGTAGCGCTGTTGGTTGATTCGACGCTCAGTCGGGTGATTGCCAATTTGATTATTGGCTTAACTGGCAATAGCCAAGCGGTGCAGGTATTCAGCGATGAACATGCCGCTCGCCAATGGTTACGTCAAGCAAATGTCAATTAGTTTTGGCTGCGCTCAATTTGAGCCACAAAATCCTCAAACGAACTCTTCCCCGAAACGGTAATCCGATTCCAAATCAGCGAATCATCGTTGGTTGTATCAGTGGTTTGGCGGGTGGTCGTCGCACTGGCATAGCCCGCCTCGCGCACTAGCTCAATGGTCAGGGCATTGTAGCGGCCATAGGGGTAGCAAAAATGGCGAATCTCCAGCCCCAAACGCTCCTCTAGATCACGTTTACTATGCGCAATTTCAATCCATTGGGCTTCACGATCAAGCGTGGTTAAATCGGGGTGAACCCGCGTGTGCGAGCCAATTGTCACCAGCGGCGATTGACTCAACTCCTGCAATTGCTGCCAGCTCACATAGGCTGGCTCGCCAACCAAAGCCACAGGAATATAGGCCGTAATTGGAACATTCAAGCTTTGGGCTATCGGAAACGCCTGCTCATACAAATCGCGGTAGCCATCATCAAGCGTAATCACGACGGGATGTTCGGGCAAGCTGATTTCGCCCCGTTGCGCAGCCAACACCATATCCAAACTCACCACATGAAAATTATGGCTTTGCAGATATTCGAGCTGGCGTTTAAATTCAGCTGGAGCCACCGATAAGCTATCGCGCAAACGATCAGCAGGATTCGGATTTTGCGAAATATAATGATAGGTGAGCATGGTCACGTGTAAGGCTTGGTATTCCCATGGCCGCAAGCCATAGCGCCATTCCAAGGCATGTTGGCCAACATTGCCCATCTCAACTTGCCAGCCAACAGGATTGCTCGGGGTATAGGTCAAGGTGCGACGCTCAAACAATTGCACCAAAACCTCGCGTTCAACGCCATCAACCAAGGTCTGCGTCCAAAAAGCTGGGCTAATTGGTCGCCCAAACACATACAAAGCTTCGCGGGCTTGGGCTTGCACATAGTTCCACAGCACCGCTGGCACAGTTTGGCCAGTCACTTCATCGCGCTGGCTGCCGCTGGTTTCGGGGTAGCGCTCGGCCAAACTTGGGTCAGCCCAAACTTGCACGCCAGTTGCTTCGTGGCTCAGCCAATTGGTGACCGCTTGGCCGCGCAAATCGGATCCTGCTTGGTCATGCAAAGTCAAAAATTCTGCCCAATCGCGATAGCGCGGCGCACGATTGGCGGCCACCGCATCGCCAGCGACTGGTTGCTCTGAGCCACAGCCGCCACTTGCACAGTGCTCGCGCCATTCTGCATTGCCAATTTGCAAGCGCCCAGTGACCAATTCAAGCACCAACAAGCCATTGGTAATGTACCATGGCGATTTGCTTGCAAGATTCGGATCAGTAATTTCCATGCGCGCTTTGGAGTAATAGCGCACCCAACGCAATTGGCGCGGGCTTTCGGCGTAGCGCTCTTGGGTTTGCCATAAGCGTTGCGGCCCCCACAGCCATGCTTGCTCCGCGCCACGTTGGCCATCGGTGGCCTGCCAAAGCTGCTCGAACGCCCGATCTTCGCCTAAAATAATCCGTGCCGCTGTGCTTTGAGGCAGCAACAACGGCACAATAACCAACAACCCAAGCCAAACTCTTAGGGTTTTTGCCAATCCAACGCCCATGCAACCTCTCGATCGATGTGGTCGCGCCAAAAAGCCCAGGCATGGCCTTGCGGATATTCTGCGTAGTTCAGCTCCACACCGGCTCCGACCAGAATATCGCGCAACGTCCGGTTGCCCTCTAGGAAATTGCATTCATCGCCAGTTACCGGCCCGCCAATACATGTTTCATAGGTTCCCACGACGGTCACAATCCGCGCATTTACTGGCGGTTGAATTGACATCAGGGTGAGCAGGCGGCCATTTTGGCGAGAAACAAAGCCTGATTGATTGACCACAGCGCCAAATACCTCAGGATATTGTAAGGCCAAATAGAGCGAAATCAAGCCACCATATGAATCGCCAACCACAACTCGTTGCTTAGGATCGTTGATTGTGCTGTATTTGCTATCGATCATCGGCACTAATTCGGTTGCGAAAAATTCGCTATAGGCATCGTTCAGGTCATAATCGCGTTGACGGCCTTGCTCGCGGCTTGGTTTGACAAACACGGCAATCAAAGGCGGCAAAATCTCATCGGCAATCGCATTATCCAAAATTGTTGGCGTAAAAGCATAGTTTTGGTAATCATCGCCATCTTGGAAATAAACGCTGGGATATTGCTTGGCAGGATCGTAATTGGGCGGCAAATAGACATGCAATTGATGAGTGGTTTTGCTAATTTCAGTGTAATAATCGCCTAATTCTTCCAGCGTGCCTTTTGGCACGTCGCTGCGCGAAATAATTTCGGTTGGCGTAACATATTCGGGCATGCGCAACTCGGAATTCAAGCCCATGCTGCTTGGAACCACGGTTGAATTGCGCGGATCGTTGATCAAGCCACCACCGCCGCCAACGCCAAAGCGATAATCGATGCGTGCGGTTGGGCTGATGGTTTGAACAACGCCCCACCAATTGGTCGTACCAAGTCGCTCCATCGGAATCGTCTGAAACCAATTGGTCAGATCGCTTGATAATTCCATCCGTGGAGCATCTTTTTCGACCATAAACAAGGCTTGATCGCCTTGGGTCAAGGGGCTTGCTGGAAACATCGCGTTAAAATCATTGATCAGTTTAAGTTGCGCTGCTTGATCATCGGTTTTGGCCAATTGCTCGCGCAATTGATTAAAACTGGTGATCGGCTGGCTGGCATCATAGGTGATCGCCGCGCCACCGCAACTTGCCAAAAGCACACTTAATACAAGAAATAAGCCAATAAATCGCTGCATAAATTAATCCTTTGCTTGATTGGAAGGTTGGATGACTTGGCGAACTTTGGCCCAAGCCCAGGTTCGGCGACGCAATTCGCTATGATCAATGCGCTTTTGCCGCCATTGCCAAACCGCCGCTAAACTACGTTGCAGGCCCGCAAACGTCATTAAGCGTCGATACCAACGATTGAAGCGCTTGCCATAGGCCAAGCAAAAAAATTGGGATCGCGCTTGTTGCAAGGCCAAAAACGAGCGCACCCGAAATTGGCTTGAGCTTGCCCCGCCATGATGAATGACGGTTGCCTGCGGCTCTTGCCAAATTGCCCAGCCAGCTTGCCGAATGCGCCAGCAAAGCTCGACTTCTTCTGCATAGAGCCAAAAATCTTCGTTAAACATGCCAACTTCGGCCAAGGTTTCGGCTCGAACCAGCATCGCCGCACCCAAGGGATGATCGATCGCAAAGGCTGCATCGCCGCCATCTTGCAGGTAGCGGCCATTCAGCGGGTGGTGATACAGCCGCCCAAAACCGCGCCCACGCGGCGGATAGAGATCGAACACGCTCATCAACAAGGTTGGAAAGCGAAAGGCAGCAACTTGAAACGAGCCATCGGGGTAGCGTAAGCGTGGCGCAACCATGCCAACCCGCGAATGCTGCTCCAAAAATGCCACGAGTTCTTCCAAGGCTCCGCTGGTCAGCTGGGCATCGGGGTTGAGCAACAACAAGTAGGTTGGTTGGGCAAGCAAGGCATGGCGAATACCCACATTATTGGCCTTGGCAAAGCCCAAATTGGCCCCCGATTCGATGACCTGGGCTTGGGGAAACTCGGCCTGGACCATGGCAACGCTGCCATCATGCGAAGCGTTATCGACCACAATTGCCGTGGTTGGCAGGCTGCTCAGGGCGAGGCTGGCCAAACATTCGCGCAACAAATCGCGGGTGTTATATGAAACAATAATGACTGGAATTGGCTGCATCCTGCTACTCCCGACCTGCGGCGAGTTGCGCTAAAATGCCAGCCAAATCATCGGCTACGAGATCAATTTCCGGCTTCCATGCTTGGGCTTGTTGCATGCTATGCACCCCGCTGCCCACAAAGGCGGTGGCAATTCCAACCCGCTGCGCGCCTGCAATATCAGTATCCAAACGATCGCCAACCATCAAGGTTTGCTCGGGTGTTACGCCAAAAAGCTGCAAGGCCGCTTCAAACATGGCAGGTTCAGGCTTGCCAATCACTTCTGGCGTGCAATCGCTGGCTGCTGCCAAGGCCGCTACAATCGCGCCCGCCCCAGGAATCAAGCCCTCTGGCGCGGGAAAGGTGCGATCGCTGTTGGTGGCAATAAAAGCTGCGCCAGCGCGCAAGGCCAAGGTTGCGGTTTTCAAGCGGGCATAGGTCAGGTTGAAATCCACCCCAACCACCACCGCCGCCACATCGCTCTCGGCGGACACAAAATAGCCATCTGCAAACAACGACGACTGAATGCCGTCCATGCCAATCGCCAGCAAGCGCGTGCCCTGCGGGTAGCGGGTGCGCAGCAAGGTTGCCGTCACCGTCGATGAGGTAATCACATGCTCAGCCGAAATTGCAATTCCCAGCTGCTGGAGATGGGTGGCAAAGGTCGCGGGCAATTGCGATGAATTATTAGTTAAACAGGCATAGCCTAAATCGAAGCGATCAAGCACACTGGTTAATTCTGCCGCGCCTGGCAAAATCGTCCCACCCCGATGCAAAACTCCATCCATATCGAGCAAGATGAGCTTTAACTGCTTGAGATTGAGCATGCCGAAAAATCCCCATAAAAAACAACTTCTCCCGATTGTACCACTGCCACGGCTTGCCAACACGTTCATACTGCGATCTAAAGGTTATGAAATATGACATGGAACCAAAGCAACGCGAGCGGTGTAGAACTTAACAAAGCAGCCAAATCAGGAGCATCTGCCGTGGATCAAGCCCAGCAGCCCGCTGATCTCGCCCAAACTTGGGCAACCCAAATTCTCGCCCATCAAACGGCGATCTTTCGCTTGGCCTATCTCATGGTGGGCGATGCGATGATTGCCGAAGATTTGGCCCAAGAAACAGTTATGCGCGCCTTGCGGATGCAGCATCAGTTTGATAGCGAGCGCCCGTTGAAGCCATGGCTTTTGCAAATTACCGCCAATCTGGCGCGAAATTATCGCCGTTCGTTGCGCCGGTATCTGCGTGCATTGCAACGCTTTGCCTTGCAACAGCCAGAACACAGCGAATTTCACGAAACCAGCGGCCCAGCTTGGGAGGCAACTCAACTTTGGCATGCAATTGGTCGGCTCGCGCAACGCGAACAAGAGGTGTTGTATTTGCGCTATTTTTTGGAATTAAGCGAGCAGGAAACTGCCCAAGCGCTTGGCATCGCCCAAGGCACGGTCAAATCGCGCTTACACCGCGCGTTGGTGCGCTTGCGCGGCGTGGTCGATGGCGAATTTCCCGAGTTGCGAACGGAGCGTTGCGCATGAACCAACCACCAGAATCCTATCCAGAAGAAACTCTGCGCAAACAAGCCCAAGCCTTTCCCTACCCGCCAACCCCGCAGTTGCAAATCACGCGCGCGCGTCGCTCGGTCTGGCCATTGCGGCTCGGCGTGGCAATCGCAGTCGTGTTGCTTTTGAGTTTTACGCTGCCAGCAGTGCGAGCACACGTTGGGCGCTGGCTGCAAGTTGGCACCATTTTTATTGGCAATCAGCCACCAACTATGCTGCCAAAGCCAACCCAAATTCAGCCCAGCCCACCAAGTGAGGTCAATTGGCTACCCACAAGTTCATTGCTTGGCCCGCCCGATCAACTAGTGCAATTAGAGCCATATCCGCATGTGCAGCGCTTGATGTGGTTCAGCCAAGCCCAAACCATCACGCTTGATCTGCTTGACTCGCAAGCATGGGCTGGCAAAACTGTGCTCGCACTCGATGACGTGACGCGGACGCAGGTTCACAATCAGCCAGCGTTTTGGCTGCAAGGTCAGCGCGAATTAACCTTTTTTGATCCTGGCACAACCCAAATCTACCAAACCACAAGCTTGAGCGCTACCGCAACCCTCATTTGGACTGATGATCAGCGGACCTATCGACTTGAAACCAGCAGCGATCTGGCCACCATGCGCCAACTCGCCGAATCGTTTCGCCAAGGAGAATAACTATGCGTCGTTTATTGATTTTCATTTGTCTCGTCGGATTGCAATTTGGCCTGCTGAGCAGCAGCAAGGCTGGCGGCTGGGCAACTACGCCAATCAGCAACCTGCCCGATACGATTGTTGCTGGCCAAATTTTTCAACTTAAATTTAGCGTGCTGCAACATGGCACCAAACCAACCAACGGCTTACCAGCCAATCCAATCAGGCCCGAACTGACGGTGCGCCACGTAGCTAGTCAGCAAGTCAAAACATTCTATGCCCAACAGGTTGGTGATGTTGGCCATTTCCAGAGCAGTTTACAACTCCCAGTTGCCGGAGAATGGGAAATTTCAATTCTGCCACTGCCGTTTGGCAACAGCGAAGGCGAAGTCTATCGCATTACCGTCCAAGAAGCTCCGCCAGCAACTGATAATTGGTGGTATATGGGGCTGGCGGCTGGTGGCTTAGGCTTGGCTGTGGGAATGGGCTGGTTGATCAAACGCATCAGCCATTAATCAACGAATGCTTAAAACCAGCAGCGATCTCACCGAATCGTTTCGCCAAGGAGAATAACTATGCGCCGTTTATTGATCTTCGTGTGTCTCGTCGGATTGCAATTTGGCCTGCTGAGCATCAGCAAGGCTGGCGGCTGGGCAACTACGCCGATCAGCAAACTGCCCAATACGCTTGTTGCTGGCCAAAGCTTTCAGCTTGAATTTAGCGTGCTGCAACATGGCACCAAGCCAATCAGCGGCATCGGTGATGATCCGATAAAGCCCTTACTGACCGCAGAGCATGCAACCAGTGGAGAGTTTCAGCAAGTTTGGGCTACCCAAGTTGGTGCTGTTGGTAATTTTCAAGCTACATTGCAATTGCCAAGCGCCGGAGAATGGAAAATTTCAATCAAGCCACTGCCATTTGGCACGCTCGAAGGCGAAGTCTATCGCATTACCGTTCAGGAAGCAGCTGCACCAAAAACAGCGAATACCAGTTGGTGGTATATGGGGATTGCCGCAGGTGGCCTAGGCTTGGCGGTAGGTATGGGCTGGTTGATCAAACGCATCAGCCACTAAGCTAAAATAAATGGAGGCTGGCGCACACCAGCCTCCATTTAGCGTTGTTCAGGCGCGGTTAATCCAATTGTTTCGGCGGTAAGCGCTTCGAGCGCTACTTTGGCTGCCGCCTGCGAAGCCATGGTTTTTGAGGTACCGATACCAACGCCCAATAACGTCTCGCCAGCCCAAACCTCAATTGTCCAGGTACGCTCGTGGTCGGGGCCAGTCACATTAACTTCACGGTAATTGGGCGTTAGGTTGATCCGGCCTTGGACATATTGTTGTAAGTCGGTCTTGTAATCTTGATTTTGGACTCCACTGGCCTTAACCGATTTGAGCAAGGGCAGCACAAAATCGCGGGCGGCAGGCCAGCCACCATCAAGCGCAATCGCCGCCAACAAGGCTTCAAAAGCATCGGCCAACAAATTATCGCGCTCACGAGCCTTGGCCCGTTCCTCGCCACGGCTAATCTGCACATAACTCCCAAGATCAAAACGCCGTGCAAGGCTCGCTAAGGTGCGGGTTTGCACCAACATCGCGCGCATTTTGGTGAGATCGCCCTCGCCAAGCTCAGGAAACTCGTGAAACAAAAAAGAACCACAAATAAAATTTAAAAGCGCATCGCCAAGAAACTCAAGCCGTTCGTTCGATTCTGAGCCCGCTTCTGGGTGTTCATGCACATACGAGCGATGCAGCAAGGCAGCCCGTAAAAACGCGACATCGTTGAAGGTATAGCCAAGTTCGGTTTGTAGTTTGTTTAAATCCATAGCAGCAATGTTAAGCTACGCGAGCCAGCCGAATTGCAATAATCCAGCTAGCTCGCAGGGTTTTTAGGCTTCAAAAGCCTTGAACAACAGGCTAACGTTATGGCCGCCAAAGCCAAATGAATTGCTCATAAAACTGGAGAATTGAGCTTGCCGCGGTGTGTTCGGCACACAATCAATCTCACACTCTGGGTCGGGGGTATGATAATTGATCGTAGCGGGGATCAGGCCTTCTTGCATGGCGCGAATGCCGATGACTGCTTCGATTGCGCCGCCAGCGCCCAAGGTATGGCCAATTTGCGATTTATTTGAGCTAATCGGCAACTTGGCCGTGTAATCGCCAAACACTTTTTTAATCGCCAAGGTTTCGGTACGGTCGTTGACGGGAGTAGAAGTACCGTGAGCGTTCAAATAGCCCAATTCGTGTGGCTCCAAGCCTGCGTGACGCAAAGCCATGCGCATGGCTTTGACCGCGCCTGAACCATCTTCGGCGGGCATCGTGATGTGATAGGCATCGGTGCTCACGCCATAGCCAACCAATTCGGCCAAAATGGTTGCGCCACGGCTGACGGCATGCTCGTAATCTTCCAAAACCAGCACGCCAGAGCCTTCGCCCATCACAAAGCCATCGCGATCTTTATCGAATGGGCGTGAGGCGGTTGCAGGATCGTCGTTGCGGGTTGAAAGTGCGCGCGCGCTGGCAAAGGCACCGATCCCAATTTCGGTAATTGCTGCTTCGGTACCGCCAGCCAAAATAACTTTGGCCTCGCCGCGCCGAATCACGTGCCATGCCTCGCCAATCGCATTACCAGAGGTGGCACAAGCTGAAACAGGGCAGAAATTCGGGCCACGCGCCCCAATTTCAATCGCCACAACCCCCCCCGCCATATCAACAATCATCATCGGAATTAAAAATGGCGTAATACGGTCGGGACCCTTGGTATCCATCACGCGCAAATAGGTTGTAAAGTTATCGAGACCACCAACGCCACAACCAATGATGACCCCTACATCATCGGCGTTTTCGTCGGTAATAGTCAGATCGGCGCTGCGCAAGGCTTCTTTGGCTGCTGCCACTGCAAAATGGACAAAGCGCGAGTTGCGCCGTGCCTCTTTTTTATCCATATAGTTGGCGGCTTCAAAGCCATGGACTTCTGCGGCAATCTGAGCACTAAAATGTGTTGGGTCGAATTGGGTAATTCGCCGAACTGCCGAACGTGCTTGGACAATGCCCTCCCACAAAGATGGCACGTCGAGGCCCAATGGGCTAATCGCGCCCAATCCTGTGACGACGACACGTCGATTCATAGCAAAACCTCCTAGTGCATAGCAAAGTGCCGCATCATTATAGCAGCAACTCCCTAAACCGACCGAGAGGCCAACCAAGCATCCTTGGCTGACCTCTCGCAACAGTAAAACACAACAAACTTGGGCTAGAGTTGTTTGAGCAAATTGGCCATTTCGATCGCCGCAACTGCACACTCCGCGCCTTTGTTACCAGCCTTGGTGCCAGCCCGTTCAATTGCTTGCTCAATTGTGTCGGTAGTCAGCACGCCCAGCAATACCGGAATGCCTGTATCGTGCATCACCTTGGTTACGCCGCTCGAAACCGCATTGACCACAACTTCATAATGTGAGGTTGCGCCGCGAATCACGGCTCCAAGGGTGATAATGGCATCGTGTTGGCCACGCTCAGCAATTTTCTTCACCACCAGCGGAATCTCATATGAGCCAGGACACCACGCCACGCTAATATCATCGTTGGCAATGCCATGGCGCTTGAGCGTATTGACCGCACCTTCAAGCAAATTGCCGCCAATAAAATCGTTCCAGCGCGCAATCACGATTGCAATTCGCAAACCAGTGCCGATCAAGTTGCCTTCAATTACGTTCATGCATAATCCTCAAGGCCAATTTAGCCATTCATTTCGAGCAAGGTTTCGCCATCGAGCACTTCGACGTTCGGGCGGGCTTTTGCCGATTTGCGTGCGCCTTCTTGCACCTTCAGCGGCGTAACAATCACGCCTTTGTGCCATTCTGGGTTGTCGCGCAAATCTTGATACAGCTCTTGGACTTGGCCCGGCTTGAGGGATTCGCTGATTGTACAGCGCACCAGCCAAAGCTCAGCAGTTTCGTTGCGCTCAAGATATAGATCAATCACATCTTTATCGAATTTATAGTTTTTGAGCTTGAAGTTATTGGAGCGGAAGAGCTGGGCAACCCACGAGCCAAATTTTGGCAAGGTCAACGATTCCAAATCTTCGATGCTAACGACACGGCCTGGGCGTTCGAGTTGGCCACCGCGCGAGGCCATTTCATCGCGCATTGCTTGGGTGCGCTCTTGGCCACGTCGCGCCATCACCGTGCCATAAGCAGGGAAGGGCAGCAAGGTCATTGCAATCATCATCGCCACGGTCAAGAAGTTGCCTTGTTGGGATGGAACTGGTTGGTTAGGATCGTTCAAGCCAGGCTTAGCATTAAAGCCAAAAACAAGCACCGAGCCAATGATCAAAGCGGTAACGCTCGCAATCAGCGAGAAAATCACCCCATGCACCAAGGCTCGACCTTGAATCTTACGGCCAAGATAAATCCCGCCGCCAATCGGAATCACCCCAGCCAAATAAATAACCCAAGAGAATGGTGCGAAAATGACCAAACACCAAACCACCCCAGTTAGCAAGCCAGCGATCCAGAGTTGTCGCCAAAGCAACGGCACTTTCGCCGCTTGGGGCTTAGAATCTTTCAGATCAGTTTTGGTTTCTTGAGATACAGGAGTTGCCATTGCAGCTACTATTCCTTTTCCATAAGTTCTTCGACAGCTTCGCGCAGCTTGCCAAGATCGCTAAATGAACGATACACCGAGGCAAAACGGATGTAGGCTACCTCATCGAGTGAGCGTAAGCGCTCCATCACCTGTTCGCCAATGACCGAGCTAGGAACTTCTAGCGCATCGTAGGCAATCAGGGCGGCCTCGACTTCCGTTACCAACGTTTCAATTACATCGGCTGAGATAGGCCGTTTATAGGCCGCAACCCGTAAACCACGCAATAATTTCTCGCGGTCGTATGGCTCACGGTCGCCAGTTTTTTTAACGACCATGACATTAACAGATTCAACCCGTTCATAGGTTGTGAAACGGCGATCACAGTGTTTGCAGCGACGACGACGGCGGATTGTTTCACCATTATCAAGTTCGCGAGTATCGATCACTGCGCTTTCGCCAGGGCAATACGGGCAGCGCATAGTTCCTCTTCAGCCTAGCTTAGTAGATTCATTATACCATGGCCCCATGAGCACCACGAATGGCGCTTAGGCGATTGGTTCAACCAAATGTTGGCGATTCGTGGGCGCAGGGTATGGCTCAGGCCAATATTCAACCTGTTTGATAATTAGCCCATCCTGTATTGTAAAAAAGCTGATTGCCCGCGCCTGCACTTGGCCATCAGTGACCGAAACATCGCTACAAGCTTCGGTTTCGTTGGCAACTAAGCGATTAATCGTAAATTGCCAAGCCCCAGCAGCAGGATATTCAGCATTGATTTGGGCAAAGGCCGCCCTGCCGCGAATCCGTTCATTTGATTGCGGCCAATCGAGCGTATAATCGTCGTGCAACACCGCGCCAACCGCCGTAAAATCATTGCTTTGCATCAATTGCCAAAATGTGCTGACAATTTCATAAGCATTGGGCATCGCATGCTTCTCCTAGAGTGCAGCCAAGGTACGTTGGGCCACTTCATCCCAACGACATTCACGCAACACAAATTCACGGCCTGCTGCACCCATCGCGGCGCTCAATTCTGGCCGATCAAGCAAATAACTCAGTGCACTCGCCCATTCACGATAGCCTTGGCAAGGAATGCCGCCGCCGCTGCGCAGCACAAAATCGGTCGTCACCGGACAATCGGCGTTGACCAAGGCTGGGCGGCCTTGCAGCCAACTTTCCATCAGCACAATCGAAAAGCTTTCAATTGTCGAAAGTTGGCAAAAGACATTCGCCGCAGCATAGGCATCATACTTGGTTTGTGGCTCGACAAAACCCAAATCCAATACCCACGGGTCTAAAATACTTGGTGCATTCAGCTGGCCAGCACCAATCCGCACAAACCGCAACGGGCGGCCCGTTTCGGCCTTCCACTCGCGAAAATAAGCCAACAATTGCGGCACATGTTTGCCCCAATCGGCGCGCCCAACATAGAGCAAAATTGGCTCATCGCCAAGCCCATATTGTTGGCGAAAACGTGCTGCATCGCCAACCCGCGCCAAATCAATGCCCTCGCCAGCAACGCTGGTTTTGGCTGGATCAAGCTCATACAGGCGTAAACCCAAATCGCGCTCAGGGCGGCTGTTAAAAATAATCCCTTGCGCCCGCCGCAGCATCTCGCGATAGGTCGAATAGTAGGCATATGGCTCGTCGTGCAAGCAGGGAATATGGTAGGCGCGGCCTTGGGCCAAAAAGCTGCCCCAATACGATAAACCCATTGGATAGGGCATAAAGATGCAGCGGCGCTCGCGATGTGCTAACAAATGTTCATACAAGCCATCACTGTTGGGCAAACTTCCCAATAAGTTAATTTCGTGGGCTGAATGTTCGGGCAAGCGTCGCCCAGAGCTGGCAGCCAAGCGCCGCACCACTGGCGGAATCCCCATCGCAGGCCCAGCCATGGGCCAACGCCGAATTGGCAGGCCATTCCAATGGCTCAAACCAGCAGGATAATGCGCAACAGTCCGTTCGCCAAACGAATCGCGGCTCGTCGTCGTCCAAACTTCAATATCAGCACCTTGGGCATGGATGGAATGGGCCAGATCGCGGGCTTGATCTTCTGCTCCGCCACGAGTGTCGGGGCCAAACCATGGGGTTACAAGGGCTACAGGGCGTTGCGCTTTCATGCTTGCCGCTCACGCTCAAGTTCAACCACGCGCGCCCGCAACAAGGCAATTTCGGCACGTTGCTCGTCGATCGTCGTCACCACGCCATGCAAGGTGCGCACAATTGCATCGTTGGCAGCGTTTTGTTGCTCGGCAATCGGGTTGATATACCAGCGCAAATAGCGCCGCACCACTTTGTTGAGCGTAGCAATAACTTTTTGGGGCAAGGTTTCGCCGTGCAATGGCCAATGCACACTGACCACGCGCGTCGCCTCGACCTCGGCCAACAAGCGCTTGAGATCAACATCGCTCAGGCGTGGCTCATTGGCTTGGTCGGTTAAACCAGATGCACGACGTTGGCGAATTCCATCACGGATTTCGGCCAAAATCGCGCCAACATCAATCGGGGCTGGTTGCTCTGCCATTGGTCTGCCTCATTCCAGAATGATTTCTGCGGGCAGTATAGCAGCAAATGCAGCCCCGCTTGGCATTAGAGGGTTTCGCCGCGTTCCAGCGTAGCAACAAAGTCGCGAATCCGTTTGGCCCGGGTTTCGGGCTTTTTGGCAGTTTGGATGCGAAACAAAAATGGATAGCGTTGCGTTTGTTTGAGCGAGGCAAAGAAGTTGGCGGCGCTTGGGCTAGCATCAAGCGCTGCCTGAAAATCCTCTGGTATAGCAGCATTTTTGGGCGAATCGTAGGCCGCATCCCAACGGCCATCAGCCTTGGCCCGTTCAACTTCGGCCTTGCCAGCGGCATGCATTAGGCCAGCAGCGGTCAAACGCTCAATATGATCACGGTTCACTTTCGACCATGTGCTTTTTTTCGTTCGTGGGCTAAATTTTTGCAACCAAAACTGCTCATCGATTGGTTTGGCTCGGCCATCAATCCAACCAAAGCACAAGGCTTCATCCAAGGCCTCAGCCCGATTAACCGAGGCAATTCCGGTGGCTTTTTTAGCTAGTTTAAGCCAAACCCCGTTGCTGGTGGCATGTTCAGCCTCAAGCCAAGCCCGCCATTCCGCTTGATTGGCAAAACTGAGGATTGGTAATTCGGCCTTCGTTTTATCGCTCATCACACACTCCTTAAATACATCAAGCACACTCTCATTATTTATCAGGATTGGGCAATCAAATCAAGTTAAAAAGTTTCGCCCCGTTCGAGCATCGCCACAAAATCGTGGATTCGTTTGGCGCGAGTTTCGGGCTTTTTGGCGGTTTGGATGCGAAATAAAAATGAATAGCGGTTTGCCTGTTTGAGGGTGGCAAAGAAGTTGGCAGCAGTTGGGCTAGCATCGAGCGCCGCCTGAAAATCGTCGGGTACAGTGGCGTTTTTGGGCGAATCGTAGGCCGCATCCCAACGGCCATCGGCTTTGGCCCGTTCAACCTCAGCATCGCCAGCGGCATGCATCAAGCCAGCAGCGGTTAAGCGTTCAATATGATCACGATTAACTTTCGACCAAATGCTTTTTTTGCCCCGTGGTGTGAACTTTTGCAACCAATATTGCTCATCAAAGCTCTTTTTTTGGCCGTCAATCCAGCCGTAACACAAGGCTTCGTCAAGCGCTTGGGCATAATTAATTGATGCAATGCCGGTGGCTTTTTTGGCCATTTTGAGCCAAATTCCGGCGCTGGTAGCATGTTCAGTTGCGAGCCATGCCCGCCATTCCGCTTGGTCGGCAAAGCTCAGGGTTGGCAATTCGGCTTTTGGTTTCGCGCTCATCACACACTCCTTAAATACAATGACGTGCTCATGGAAGCATACAATCCATGAGCACGTCAACCGAGAATTAATATTTAGGGTTGAGCAATAAACTGATTGCTGAAGGCGCTGCTTAATTCAACATCTTTGGCCAATACGCCTTGGCTGCGCAAAAAGCTATGGGTTGCTTCCCAGCTGGCCAAATCGGTGTAGCCAAGCCCATATTTAGCGGTCAAATCGCTTTGCCAATAGCCAATCGTTTCGGCTAAAACTTTTTGTTGCAAGGCCTTGGTCGCGTCATCAGCAGCTTGCAGTTCGGGAATTTCGGCCAAGCTGGCGCTAAATGCCTTATCTGGATCAGCCGCAACATCGCGCATGCCCAAGGCAGTTGCTTTGACGAAACCTTGAACCAAAGCTGGTTGGTCTTTAATCAAGCTTTCGCTCACAATAATGCCATCGGAGGTTAAGGCAAATGAATCCGAAACCCGAATCACATTCAATTTAACTCCGGCCTCGGCCAGTTGAATTGGCTCGTTATTGCCGTAGCCGCTGGCAACTTGCACTTTATCTTCGCTCAAGGCCTGCACTTGAGCAAAGCCAATTTCCTGAATCTGCAAATCGCTTTCTTGCAGCGAATTTGCATACATCAAGGCCAACAAGCCAATGTACGAGGCTCCAAAACGACCTGGAATGCCCACAGTTTTGCCTTTGAGATCGGCTGGGGTTTTGATATTCAGCTCGGCTTTGCTATAAAAAACCGTTGGCGTGCGTTGGCTAATCGTCGCAACATTGACAATTGGCAAGCCCTGCGCGCGTGCCAGCAAGACTGAATCGCCGCCAGCCATGCCAAAATGCACCGAGCCATTGGCTACACGCTGCACCGAATCAGTTTCATATTGATAATCGAACGTCACATCCAAGCCTTCGGCTTCATAATAGCCTTGGGTTTTGGCCAAATAGAAGGGTGCAAATTGAATATTTGGCACATATGGCATGGCAATTGTAACTTTGGTTAGCGGCTTGGCTTGATTATTTTCCCCAGTAGTAACCGCAGTATTTGCCACAGTTTGCCCGCCACAAGCCGTCAAAAAGAGTAGCCCAACAATCGGTAAGACACGACGATATTGCATTGAAAGCTCCACACACATCTATTCCCAAGTGACCAAACGTCGTTCTAGCCACATTGCTAGCTGATAAAACCCAAACGTCAGCAAGCCCAGCGTAAACAAGGCTGCAAAAATCAACGGCGTATCGAATAAACCACGGGCGATGTTGATTAAGGCGCCTAGCCCTTCGCGGCCACCAATAAACTCGGCTACCACCGCGCCGGTTGTCGCCAAAGCCAAACCGGTTTTGATGCCGCCAAAAATCCCTGGTAAGGCCAAGGGCAATTCAATTTGCCACAAGCTTTGCCAGCGATTTGCGCCGCTAATTGCCGCCATCTCGCGAATATCGCGCGGCACGCTACGCAAGGCCACAACCACACTGCTCAGCATTGGAAAGAAGGTTACCAAAGCAGCGACCAATAATTTAGCCCGCAGATCAGCGCCAACCCAAATCAAAATCAAGGGCGCAACTGCCACAATCGGAATCGCCTGCACAATCGCCAATTGTGGCGAGACAATTCGATCAAGCCAGTGCCAATTGGCCAAAATGTAGCCCAAAACCAAGCTCGCAGCGAAAGCCAAGCCAAAACCACCCAAGGCTTCGGTCAAGGTGCGCAGAGTGTGTTGCAACAACGCGCCTTGGGTCAATTCCTGCCACCAGCGGCTAGCAACCGCCTCAGGTGTGGGCAGCACAAAAGCTGGGTATTGTTGCCAAGCAACCAAGCCACGCCATGCCAACAACACCCCAAGCAGCGAAAGCCCAATCCACAAGCGGCTCGAACTAAGCCAGGTGCGGCGTTGCTTGCGGCGCAACGGAGCAGCGGGAGCTTCTACGACATACTTCATCCGGCCATAATCTTGTAACATACGTGACACCTAAAAACAAAAAACCCCAAAAGAATCAATCATCTCAGGGTCAATCAACACGTAGATGCACGCAAGCCAAACGTTACTGCAACGAGACAGCACGCTTGAATGACGCAAATAACCCACAGCATTGTAGGTACACATACGTTGATCGATCTTCTTCCATCCGGACTTTGACCGTCGGCTCTGGATTCGCACCAGCATCCTACCTTGCGGCTCGCGGGCTTATGTGGCTGAACCACCATCACCGCCGATAAGGAATTTCACCTAACCCTGAAGACCATAGTATTTAGTTACCTGTACCATAGCACTGAGTTTTGTAACTGTCAATACACTAACAGGCCAATTCGACTGAATAAGGGATTAGAGTGAGCATGCCCTCACCCCCAACCCCTCTCCCACTGGACGCGGGCGAGGGGCTTTAATTGCGTGGTTCTACCGCACTGCGTGGTGAAAATGGATGCTCCCCCTCGCCCGCGTTTTCGTGGGAGAGGGGACACGGTTTCCAATAAACCATTACAATGAGAGGCTAGGGGTCAGGGGCCAACATAATCAAGCAAATCTGTGCAATCTGTGGCTAAAATATTCATTGTTCGTGCAATGAGTGCAATTTGTGGCTAAATATTTCAAATACTTGGCCCATAAAAAAAGCAACTGCCACGTTTGGCAATTGCTTGTAAGCTAGCTTAAAAAACCAGCAGGGTTAGAATTCGATTTTTTCTTCAATCTCGCTCAGCATAATCCGCGCAAGGGCCAAATTAGCGGTTGGTTTGTTGAGCGCGAGGTACAGGAAGATACTTGGTTTCTTTTGCAAAATTCGAATCAGATGATATTGCGTCCCTAAGGTAATCAAAATATCTTCAATCTGATCCTTTAGCCCAAGCCGACCCATCACTTTCATTTTAGAACGTACTACTTCAGTATTGCCTGCTGCAGCCAACTCTAAATTAAGGGCGCTATTCCCGCCAGCAGTGCCAAGGGTCATGCCGCTGGTATAATCCACCAAAGCAACGCCTAACGCACCGTCGATGTTCATGGCCTCTTCGAGCGACTGTTTAATGTTATTCATACAACGTCCTTTTGTTCTACGCTCCAGACACAGAGGTATCATAGAAGGATTAAACTAGCCCGTCAAGAGCTAGCAGCAAATTCCATGGCTATCCATTTAGCTCGCTATCCACCAGCATAGCTAGTTGCTTGGTTTAGCTAAAACGCTCTACAACATGCAATTGCCCAGTTTGGGTGAGCCAGACTTCGAGCCACGGCTCGGCTTCCGCATAGGTGCAGAGAACCAGTTGTTGTTGCAACAATTCGGGCTAGTCGCCATCGGGCCAAACCATATGCCAACCACCAAGCGAAGCAACTGCATCTTCACGATACAGTGGGTGTTGCGCTTGATACAGTGTTTCATAGCCATCAACTAATTCGCGATCCGCAACATCATCAGCCCCAACCCAACCTTGATCATCACGAAATGAATCAATCCATTGTTGAATCGTTGCTGATCCAAAATGCAAAACTGCATCTAATGGCGGCAAACTCGTTGCTGGCTGGGCATATAATGCCTGCATTGTTGCTAATTGTTCTTTAGTAAGTGACAACGAGCTAAGTTTGACTGAATAATTCGATTCAGCAGCATATTCAATGATTAAGGACGTTGCTTCAGTCAACATTGGCAAATAGGCACAATCAACAATCAGCACTGGGCCTGATTCAGCATTTAATTCGCCCCAATAGCCAGCAATCGGCTGATCGGGGGTGCTTGGCTCGGTTGTTAACATCATCCAGGGACGAATTAAAACTTGTGCTTCAGCAAGTAACTTGGTTAAATCCATTTAAAAACCTCTTTCTTTACTAATTTCAACTATTTCTTCGATTCAAATAGATCCAGTATGTAACCTAGGAGGTTAATAATCGCTATACTCCCAAAAAAATAAATCGGTAACACCCATAGAACAAATAATACTGGCTTTTTGCTGATAAGCATATAACCAAGCAACAAACAAAGGATTGCTATGATATAAAGTTTGTTAAAAATTAATGATCGGTAGATATAATCACAATTATCAAGCGTAACTTCAATAAATGCCCATAGAGCGAGGATAAATACGATTATTCCGATAATAATTAGACCATATCCAAAGAAAAAAATCATTGTCCCATCCTTGCCCAAAATAGTATAGAGATTCCAGATCTAGGCCAGCAAACCAGTTGTAAATTGAGGTTGAACTCCGTTGAAAAACCGAGCACGTAGGTGTAATGGTTCATTAGGTTGGCAACCATGTGCATGCCCTCACCCCAGCCCCTCTCCCACTGAACGCGGGCGAGGGGAGCGCTGGTTTTTACCGATGTATTGCGCAAGAACCACCGCGTTAAAGCCCCTCGCCCGCCACGTGGGAGAGGGGTTGGGGTGAGGGGATCAGGCCGTGGTTAACCTGATGTATTAGTACACCTACGCTACAATAAGAGAGATCCTTCTGTTAGAGAGAATGTATCGAGCACTATCCAAACCCACACAATGAAACGCTTTTGTTTGTGCTTGTCGTTGGTAAAAAATAAGCCTAGTTTGAGAGAGGTCGTATGGATAATGAATTAAGCAAAGCAGCAAAACAGCCAATGCTTCCCAAACCAATTCCCATTCCACTACCGCCGAGAGCAGCGGGCGTTGCCAAATGGCCAGCAAACTGCAATGGTATTTTGCCAAATGTCGAGAGCTTTCGTTGGCCCGAAACTATGCAATGGATCGCAAGTTTGCCCAAACCGCGCGAACATATGCTGATCGAGCTTGGCGTAGGCATGGTTTTCCCAGGTTTGATGTTACGCCATTTTGCCTACACCACCCGTTGGTACAAATGCCCCATGGATTGGCTGGTTTATGCCCGTGGGTTATATGCCTTTTTGCAGCAGCCCGAACGCTTGCGCCGCTATCTCTATGGCGCGAGCATTAGCCCAGTAGAGCGCAAACAGCTTGATGAACTGCGTTCGAGCAGGATGTTTATTGGCCAACGCGACGCTTGGAACTACATCAATTCGCTTGAATGCGCAATTACGCGCAGCTTGCTAGCGGCAAGTTTAAGCTATGCGCTGCCTTTTTTGCTTGCTGATCCTGATTATCAAGCCCGCTATCCAAGCAGCATCCTTGATGTCTATTTGTTTGTGGTTGCCGCCAGCGATTTGTTTTGGCGCACCGATAAACTCTTGCAAATTATCGATGGCGAAGTCAGTAGCCTTGAAGATTTTGGTTTTTTCTAGCCAAATCAAGCGTGCACATACGAACAAGCGTGCTTTGACAAGCGCTCATGAGATCGGCTACACTGCATCCATACGCTAAACGAGGCTGATCTTATGGATGAATTTGAGTTAATTCCACAGCAGGGCAACAATCCTCTTGCGCCCAATTTCACCAACGTCATGAAGCAACGCAGTGTTGTCGCCGACCAAATTTCGGCCCAGCATAGTTTCATCGAATATCGCCTGCGCCAACGCCCGCAAACAATTCGCCGCCACAACACCGATTTGAAAATTTTTGCCGATTTTCTGGCCAGCATTGGCATTGTGATTCCGGTTGATGAACACGAAGTGCCAATTCTCGCTACCGAGCCAGCTGCTTGGGCCGAAATGAGCGTTGGCATCGTCACAACCTTTCGCACCTGGATGCTGAATGAAGGCTATGCGCTTGGCTCAGTTAATATTCGGCTTAGCACTGTGCGACTCTACTGTCGCTTGGCCCATCAAGCTGGGGTTTTGAGCCTTGAGGCGTGGAGCCGAATCCACACCGTCGAGGGTTATCGCCGCCGCGAAGGCGATGGGATTGATGCCCAACGTGAAGCCACCGAAACCCCAACCCGGCTTTCAACCAAAAAAGCTGCGCCTCACATCTTAGATCAAAGCCAAATTCGCGAACTCAAACGGGCCGCCCGCACCAATCCGCAAAATCGCACGCCCGAGGTTGGCTGGCGCGATTATCTGATCGTTTGCTTGCTGGTCGATTTGGGCATGCGCTGCGGCGAGGTTGTGGTGCTCAAGTGGGCGCATATCCAAGGCAAAGTCTTGCTGGTCGATCGACCAAAAGTTGATAAAGTGCAAAAACATCGGCTGATTGGTGATACCGCCAAAGCCCTGCGCGAATATCAAAAAGTTATTGCCCAACCAGCCAATCCCCAAACCGCGCTCTTGGCGGCGTTTGATCATAAAGGCAATCAGATTGGCTTTGGCATTTCTGAGCGGGCGATTCACAAACGTATCGTGCAGCTCGGCAAATTAATTGGCATCAACAACCTTGCGCCACATGATTTGCGCCATTCGTGGGCGACTCGCGTGGCCCAAACCAACATTCCGGTGCAAGCCCTACGCGATGCAGGCGGCTGGACCAACCTCAATACGCCCAACCGCTACATTGCCCAACAGGCGATTGCCAATGACGGCGTGAGCTTGTTTAGCGACGATGGCGCGCTTGATGACGATGATGCAGCCTAATTGCCACTTGCAGCTTTACCTGTTTGGGTTATGATGAACAGCAATTGAGTTTGGCTTGTGGAGTACCATTCAGCGTGGATAGCTTAATTCTGGCCTCGGCCTCACCACGACGGCATGATTTGTTAAGTAGTTTGGGCCTGTCGTTTATAATTGAGGCAAATGATGGGGAAGAGCGCCAAGATCAGGTTCCTCCGGCGATTGTGGAGCAACTTCCAGCCTTCGATTTAGGCCTCGCCAGTCACCCAACCTTGTTAGCGTGGCGCAAAGCCCAAGCCGCCCGCGAAACGAATCAGCAAGCAGTGATTCTTGCAGCTGATACAATTGTGGTGATTGATCGGATGATCTTGGGCAAGCCACGTGATCCGGCTCATGCTTATGAGTTACTGCGCCGCCTTGCCGGACGTTGGCATACTGTTTATACCGGAGTTGTGGTGCTACCCGCCGCCTCTGAACAGCCGTTATGTGAATTGGTTGCCGCCGAGGTGCATTTAGCGCCGCTCAGCGATGCTGAGATTTGGGACTACATTGCAACTGGCGAGCCAATGGATAAAGCTGGTGCCTATGGAGTTCAAGGCATTGGCGGACGGCTGGTCGAAGAGGTTCAAGGCAGTTTTACAACCGTTGTTGGGCTACCGCTTCCAACGACTGCCAGTTTGTTGAGCCAAGCGGGAATCGCAATTCCCTATAGCGTTGAGCAAGCATGGCAGCGTTGGCGTGCTACATTAGCAAAGGAACCACTATGTATGCAACAGTCAAAGTGCTGATGGTCGATGATCACCCGTTGTTCCGCCAAGGGGTGCGCTGGGCGCTGTCAAGCGAACGCGATATAAAGATCATTGGCGAGGGTTCTAGTGCCGAAGAAGGCTTGGTCTTAATTTCTGAGCATGAGCCAGATGTAGTGCTAACCGATTTGAACTTACCCAACATGGATGGCTTGGAATTTACCCGCACCATTCGCCGCCAATATCCAAACATTGGCGTGGTGATGTTGAGCGTCTACGAAAGCGACGAGCATGCCTTCAATGCCTTGCGCGCTGGAGCCGCCGCCTATTATTCCAAGGAAATTAGCCCCAAAACCTTGGCAACGGTCTTGCGACGAGTGGCCCGCGGCGAATATGTGATTAACGATGTGATGTTTGAAGATCCACGGGTCGCTGATCGAATTTTGACTCAGTTCCGGGGTTTGCAAACGGGCATTGTGGCCGAGCCAGACCTTGATATTAGCTTATTCTCGCCCTTGAGCGACCGTGAAATTGAGGTTTTGGAGCATATTGCCAGCGGCGCAACCAACAAAGATATTGCCGATGCGCTGAAAATTAGCACCCAAACCGTCAAAAACCATATTTCATCGATTTTGCGCAAGCTTTCGTTGAACGATCGCACGCAAGCGGTATTGTATGCGCTGCGCCGAGGCTGGATCGAAACCCCAGCAACCTTGTTGGAAAGCATCGAACGCCGTGGCTCGCAGGCACTGAATTTTAATAATGCTGATGATGACGACGAATGAAACGAGTAACAGTCATTCTTAATCCAATGGCAGGCAATGCCCATCAACGTCGTGCAATTGCCAAAGGTATCACCGAATGGCGCAGTAACCAAGGTTGGCAAGTTCGGCTGCGCGAAACCCGCCGCGCAGGCGATGCAACCACGTTTGCCCGCGAAGAAGCCAAACGCAACGATCTGATTGTAGCGGCTGGTGGCGATGGAACGATCAACGAGGTCATGAATGGCCTCGTTGGTACCGATACCGCTTTGGGAGCACTGCCGGTTGGCACAGGCAACGTCTGGGTGCGCGAATTACATCAATCGCTCAATCCGTTGCATGCAGCCCGCCAATTAGCTGATGGCCATGTCGAACTTGTCGATGTTGGGCAAGCCAACGAGCGCTATTTTTTGCTGATGGCTGGGATTGGCCTCGATGCGGCGATTACCCGCGAAGTGCGTTCTGCAGATAAAAAACGCTTAGGTCGCTTGGCCTATGTGATCAAAAGTTTGCCAGTGCTTTGGCGCTTACGTGGCACCCGCACCCGCATCAGCCTTGATGGTGAGCCACTCAAGGGCAATGCGCTGTTTGTGCTGATTAGCAACTCGCGGCTATATGGCGGCGTGCTCAACATTGCTTATCGGGCAGCCATGCGTGATGGAATGCTCGATGTTTGTACGATGATGGGCGATAGTGCCCTCGATGCCCCCAAATTGCTTGCCGGAATTTTGTTCCGCGGCTATGGGATGATTCAAGGCTTAGAATATCGCCAAGCTCGTGAGATCGAGATTGCATGCTCGAAGCCTTTGCCAATTCAAGTCGATGGTGATGCAATTGGCACCACTCCCATGACCTTTCGGGTCGTTCCGCAAGCGCTACGCGTGCTTTTACCGCGTACCACTGAAATCAACTAACCCTGTAGATGAGGTTCTGTGTGAGACGTTCGTTCTATTTGCTGATCGTGCTTTGTTTGTTGGCCGCCTGTAGTGAAGCAGGCTCAGCCCTGCCAACTATGGAGGCCCTCCCCACCACTGAAGCTCAACCAGCAGTCGATGAAACCCAAGCTACCCAAATTGTGGTCGAAAATCAAAGCAATGTTCCCGGCAAATTGCTCTTCGTGCGGGTCGAAAATGGCTCAGGCGATATTTGGGTCCACGAAGGCACCGAGGCTCGGCGCATCACCACATCACACAAAAAATACCAGCCAAGTTGGTCGCCAGATGGCAGCCAAATTGCCTACATTCAACGCGAAGAAAGCTTCGCCGATATTTGGGTGATGAATGCCAATGGCTCCAACAAACAGCAGGTAACCAATAACGAACCAGCGGGAATTCCAGCTCGTTCCGAAGATCATGTGCAAAGCATTCGCTGGGCCTTCTACCCACGTTGGTCGCCAGATGGCCAGTTTCTCAGCTATGTGTCGCAGGCCCAAACTCCGCGTAGCGTTGGTGGCGATTCGTACCAAGAGTATCCGCTTTCGCTCTATGTGTATGGCACCCGCCGCATTGGCAGTGGCGAGTTCCCAACTGCCAGCTTTCAACGCTTTGTTCAAGCAGATACCGATTTGAGCCACCCAACCTGGTCTGCAGATGGTTCGATGATTGTCTACAGTCAGGCCGAGCGCTGTTTTGGCTGCGAAGTGGCCGATATTCAACTTGGCTATGCTGTGCTTGATCTCCCAGGCGGCAATGACGAGTATGGCGTGCTGCAAGGCCCAAACGACGATACATTTAAAGGTGCGCTTGATCCAGCGTTCTCGCCTGATGGCAAATGGTTGGCCTTCACCAAGAGCGAAAATGGCTATAGCGATATTTTTATCGTGCCTGCTCCCGATGCGACTGGCAAAGTCAGTAGTGCGCCGATTAAACTCACCAGCACTGGCCGTTCGCGCCAAGCCACATGGTCGCCTGATAGCAGCAAATTGGCCTTCTTCACGATCAACGATCAGGTAACTCTTTCGATTGCCGATCTCACGGTTCAAGGCAATACGCCTAGCCTCGGCCAACCAGTCGATATTCGGCGCGACCTGTTTGATGTCGATTCAGGGATGGCATGGGCTAAATAAGGCCCATCCACCAAGGAGCAACGAAGCCCATGGATTTTGCGATTCCCAGCCAAATTGCCGCAATGCGTGAGCAAATTAGCCAATTTTTGGTTGAAAAGGTCTATCCCAAAGAGCAAGCATGGTTCGATTACGACGAAAAAGCCTATCCTGCTTGCTCAGAAGACCACCCAGAGATTCGGCAATTGCAAGCAGAGGTCAAGGAATTAGGTTTGTGGGCGGGCCATCTGCCACGTGAGGCTGGCGGCATGGGCTTATCGATTATGGAATATGGGCTGCTCAACGAAATTATCGGGCGCTCGTATTTTGCGCCGCGCATTTTTGGCTCGAACGCGCCTGATAGTGGCAACGCCGAAATTCTTTGGCACTATGGCACGCCAGCCCAGCACGAACAATTTTTCTGGCCCTTGCAGCAAGCAGCAGTGCGCTCGTTTTTCAGCATGACCGAGCCGGAGGTCAGCGGAGCCGACCCAACCTTGCTCGAAACTAGTGCCGAACTGATCGATGATCACTGGGTGATCAACGGGCGCAAATGGTATAGCACCAATGCCAATGGCGCTGGCTTTGGCATCGTTATGGCCAAAACCGATCCCGATGCGCCAACCCATTTGCGCTATAGCCAAATTATTGTGCCTGCCGATACCCCAGGTTTGACCTTGGTGCGGCCAATTTCGGTGATGGGCCATACCACTGGCGGCGGCCATTGGGAAATTGAATATACCAACGTGCGTGTACCTGCCGAAAACCTGCTTGGTAAGCGCGGCTCGGGCTTTGCAATTGCCCAAACTCGCCTTGGCCCAGGCCGCATTCATCATTGTATGCGCTGGCTTGGCCAAGCTCAACGGGCCTTCGATTTGATGTGCGAGTATAGTACCAAGCGGGTGGCATTTGGCGGGCCGTTGGCCGACAAGCAAATGGTGCAACATTGGATTGCCGAAAGTGCTGCTGAAATTCAAGCTGCCCGCTTGAGTGTGCTCCACGCCGCCTGGCAAATTGATCAAGCAGGCGCGAAATCAGCCAGAATTGACATCTCACTGATTAAATTTAGCGTTGCGGCAATGCTGATGAATGTACTTGATCGGGCAATTCAAGTCCATGGTGGTTTAGGGGTTTCCGATGATACGCCGCTAGCCTTTATGTGGCGACAAGGCCGCGCAGCGCGCATTTACGATGGGCCAGATGAAGTGCACAAAATGGTTGTCGCCCGTGAAATCTTAAAACGCTATGGCTATCCTGAGCGCAAAGTCTAAGTCTGTAGTCTTCCGAGGTACAACCCCATGGATACGATTCAAGTTCGGCCTGATGAACAGTTGAATGAATCAGCCTTGGCCGATTATTTATACGATAAGTTGCCTGGTGCCAGCCAAGCGTTAACCGTGCGCCAGTTTGGTGGCGGCGCTGCCAATTTGACCTATCTGCTTGATTATGGTCATTATGAATATGTGCTGCGTCGCCCGCCACTTGGCCCAGTTGCCCCTTCGGCGCACGATATGGGCCGCGAATATCGGGTCTTATCGCAATTGCATCCGGCCTTTGCGCAGGCTCCCCAAACCTTTTTATTCTGCAACGAACCTGAAATTATTGGCGCGCCATTTTTCATTATGGAACGTCGCCATGGCACGGTTGTGCGGCGCGAATTGCCGCTCCAATTCAATACGCCCGAGGCTCCACGGGCGCTCAGTTTGGCGCTCGTCGATACGCTTGCCGATTTGCACGCCGTCGATTATGCAGCAATCGGCTTAGGCCACATCGGCAAGCCTGATGGCTTCATCTTACGTCAAGTCGTTGGTTGGTATGAGCGTTGGAACAACGCCAAGCCCGATGATCTGCCAGCAATGGAGAATGTTTATGCCTGGCTTTGCGAGCAACAACCGCCTGCCTCAAGCCCAACCCTCGTTCACAACGATTACAAACTTGATAATGTGATGTTTCGCCAAAACGATCCCAGCCAATTAATCGCTGTTTTTGATTGGGATATGTGTACGTTGGGCGAGCCATTGGCTGATTTGGGCACGTTGCTTTGCTACTGGAGCCAGCCCGATGATCCGCCAGCCTTGCAAGCAGTCGCCATGATGCCAACCGACGATCGTTTTGCTAGCCGCGCTGAACTTATTGCGCGCTATGCAGCCCGCTCAGGCCGCGATGTCAGTCATATTCGCTATTATCATGTGCTTGGTTTATATCGTTTGGTCGTCATTTTGGCTCAAATTTATGCGCGCTACCAACGTGGCCAAACCAAGGATGCCCGCTTTGCCCAATTTGGTGCAGTTATTCCGATTATGGCCCAAGCTGCCGCCGACCTCACCAAATAATCATTAACCAACAGCGCAACGAGCGCATGATCAGGTTGATCATGCGCTCGTTGTTTGAGCCAAAGACCCAATAACTAGCAACAATTAGGCTTCGTCTTCTTCTTCTACTGGCTGCTCAGTCACCATTTGCTCGCGCAAAAATGTGGCTTGCTCCAAAATTACCAGATCCATCGTGGTTTGATCTTTGGTATCGATCCAACGCATCAAGGCCGAAACAAACAATTCCTTCAAATAGGCGAATGAAAAGCCGTCGGTAGCTTCTGCTGCTTGTTGAATTCCAGCCTCGGTTAGTTGGGTCGAGCTATGCAGCGCTGCATTCCATTGTTGAATATAGGCCACACGCTCAGCCAATTCAGGCAAACTAAAGTAATATTTGCGATCAAAGCGGCTTGGGCGGTTCATAATCGCTGGGTCAATCGCCTCAGGGTGGTTGGTCGTCGCCAACAGCACAATTCCTTGGTTTGAGGTAAAACCATCAACTTCGTTCAAAAAGAAGGCCCGATTATTATCGTTAATCAACGAATCTAAATCTTCGAGCACCACGATACAGGGAGCACTGCGCCGCGCCCGATCAAACACCGCCCGAATATTGGCATTATTGGTTGTATATTGGGCATCGAAGCTTTTAACATACAAACATGGGTAATCTAAGGCATTCAACAACCCTTTGATCATATGGGTTTTGCCGTTGCCAGGCGGGCCAACCAAAATAATCCCTCGTTTCCAAGCAATATTGTAGTTGGCGTAGGTTTCCTTGGCTTCGAAAAAGCGCTGCAAATCGCGAAAAATATCGTGCTTGAGTGTGCCCGGCAAAATTAAATTATCGAGTGAAGTATTTTTAATTGCATAGAACAATTCTTGATTCTTTTCCCAACTTCCTTCCTCAAACACCATAATTTCATCGCGAATTTCGGTGTTCCAAGCAGAAACCGTTTTAAAAAACTGCTCAACTGCTGCTTGCGAAGCGCCAATCAAATATTGCATCGTCAGCTGGTTGCCATAGGCATTCCACGTCATACTAATCAACTCGAACTGCTGGTCGTTCCAAGTCACGGTTTGCCAGGCATTTTCCAAATAGCGAGAAATTGAGCCTTCTTCGCCACGCACCCAGCTATAGCCAATTTGTGGGTGCGGCTGTTGGCGCAACTGAAGCTCGCAAAAGCCAGCTTCTGCATAATTGCGCACATCAAAATCGCAATCTTGGGTTTGGAGAATCGCCTTATCGGGATACTGGGCAGCTAATTGCTGATTGACCAGATAGGTCAAGGCTTGGCTGGGCTGCTGTAAGGCATCAATGAAATAGGTTTCTTGCTGCACGCGAAATTCTCCTGTAGGCTAAAGCTCGCGGTTGATAGCTCAAGTATAATCAACTCATTGACAATGGTTGTCACAACGCTTAAATGGATCAGTTTTGATCTGTGCGAGGACAAATGGCCTTTTTTGATGCAATTAATCAGCTCATTCATTGTAATGTTGTGTATTACGGCCCTGTCGCGAGTGGCAAAAGCTCCTCAATCCGGCATATTGCAAGCAATTATGCGCAACGCCAACAGCTCATTTGGCCACTCCAACACTATGTAAATGAAGAAGTCCGTTTGGTTAGCTGTAGTGTGCTTGGGCAACAACAACTTGGGGCTTGGCGCTTGCACTTGCATTGTCTTGGTCAAGCAGGCGCGACAATGGATGACAGCTCTATCAAGCATTGGATCAGCATTGCTGATGCTATCATTTTTGTGGCAGATTCACAACGCGATAAATTACAGCAAAATATCATCAAACTCAGAAATGTTGCCCGAATCCAACGCCAAAACCAGCGTAATTTCAGCCAGCTACCGTTAGTTTTGCAATATACCAAACGCGATGTGCAGGGCAGCCTGCCAATCGAAACGCTGCAACGCTACCTCAACCCGCTTGCGTGGGATTATGTTGAAACCAATGCCCATGTTGGGCCAACTCAACCAATTGTAGCAGCCCTGCACATGCTCGAAACGCGACTTATAGCCGATCTCAAAAGGGCAATTATTCCATCGCTAGTCCCATTCGCTCGATTGCTGATGCCGTTTGATTAATGCACATTGTGATTGTGCTAGGCAATCAAACGTTGGCTATACTGATAGCACATGGTTTGTGTATGGAGGCTTGTGATGGAAATTAAACGCAATGGCTCGCAGCCCTCGGAGATTGGCTCGGCAGATTATTTTAGCGGCACAGTGCGAATCGACCCGTTGTTTCAAGCGCCCGAACCTGCGCGAGTACGCGGGGCAAGCGTCACCTTCGAGCCAAACGCGCGCACCGCATGGCACACTCATCCACTTGGTCAAACCTTAATTGTAACTGCTGGCAGTGGTTTAGCCCAACGTTGGGGTGGGCCGATTGAAGTAATTCGGCCAGGCGATGTGGTCTGGTTTGCCCCAGGTGAGAAACATTGGCATGGCGCTAGCCCAACCACTGCCATGACCCATATTGCGCTCCAAGAGCAGCTTGATGGCACAGCTGTGGAATGGCTAGAACACGTCAGCGAGGAGCAATATCAGGCTGATCAAGCCTAAGCGCTCGTTCGCCGTAAACTTGCTAGATCTTCAGTTGGCGAACAACCAAAATAGCGCCGATATTCACGGCTAAATTGCGAGCTACTTGCATAGCCCACCTGCTGGCCGATTGCGCCAATCTCAAGTGTCGTTACAACTAATAAACGCCGCGCTTCGTGCAAACGCAACGTTTTTTGAAACTGAATGGGGCTGAGCGCGGTAACTGCTTTGAAATGCAGATGAAAGACTGAAACACTCAAATTCGCCAAATCGGCCAGTTGCGCAACCAGCAGTGGTTGGGCAAAATGCTGACGCAACCAGCTAATCGCCTGGGCTACAGGCGTAACTCGCGAGCTGGTTTGGCCAATTTGGGCCAAGCGATTGCCAAACGGACTATGCAACAAACGAATAATAATCTCGTCGATCACCAAAGGAGCTAGTAACTCAGCCTCAGCAGGATATTGCATCAGCTCAATCAGGCGAATCGCGGCCTGCACCAGTTGGCGATTGCTGCGCTCGGTGGCAATTGCCCGCAGCTCGGTTGGCGCTGGCAGCCCTTGGGGATAAACTTTGAGCGCCAATTCGGCCACCCGCGGCAGATCAAACTCCAACTTAAAACACAAATACGGCTGCGCAATACTAGCCTGAGTAATTTGGGCTGCAACTGGCAAATCAACCGCCACAACCAACAGATGCGCAGCATCATAATTGTAAGTTTGATCGCCGAGCACCAGTTGTTTGGCTCCTTGGGCCACAAGACAAACGCTTGGCTGATAGAGGGCCGGCAGCGAGCGTTGATGCGGTTGCGATTCGCGGATGGCATAGATTTGCGGAATACAAAAGCCAAACCGTCCATCATGCGGCGCATACTGCGCCAGCAATTGAGCCAAAGCGCGGCGTTCCGGCTCTAGCAATGGTTCAGGTTCTAACGATCGGTCAAGCTCAAGCAGCGTCATCACCCAATCCTCGTAGCACAATCTTTACTATACCAGTTGAGCATGCCCAGCAAAACATTATTTTGAATAGAACATTGCGTAGAATAAAGTTAGCTTCATCCTTCATCCCTCGTTCTTCATCCTTCGGTGAGCTGTCATCAAGCTGTAACCCCTGCATCCTCTCAGCGAGCGGGCTTTTTTCTATAATGGAGCCTGATCGCACTTGCAATGGAGGTTGGTTATGCAGATTGTCTTTTTATTGATGAGCGGCGCACTTTTGCTCTTGGCGGTGCTGCTTTTGTGGTTTGTGCCGCATTTATTGGGCCAGCAAGAGCAACGGGCTAAACAAGAAAATCAGCAGCTTAAGGCCTTGTTGAGCGATGTTTTGGGCGAGCAAGAGGTCGTGGCCCGTCGCCAAGCGCAACTTGGCTCGTCGCTTGGTCATTTACAAGCCCAGCTCGAAACGCTGCACACCTCGTTTCCAGCAACGGTGGCCAAATTGGCAGCCCAGCCCGCCGATTTTAGCCGCCCATTGATCGAGCATCTTGATAATCGCTTGAATAATTTGCACTGCCAACTCGATGGCTGGATGAACGAACGTCGCCAGCATTCGAAGCAAGTCAGCCAGCAAGAAAACGAATCATGGGCCTATTTGATGAGTTTGTTGGGCACGATGCAAGAGCAACTTGGCGATGTTTCGACCCAGCGGCCTCGTCGCCCGTTGCGCGAACCGCAGCGGGTTGAGTTTGGTTCGTCAGCAGTGGTAGAAGATTTACGTGATGAAGTTGAGAGTTTGCGTGCAATCTCCGAGGAAATTGCTGCTTTGCAATGGCGTTTACGCCGGACTGTGGCTAGCGCTAGCAAGCCGAATAATCCGAGTAATCAGCAGCAGCCAATGAGCTTGCTTGGGCCAAATGAGCCAGTGCGTAGCGTCCGCACACTCTAACTATTCAGATCAATCTGCATGAAATAACCAAGCGCCCATGGTTTTGGCCATGGGCGCTTGCTGCTGCTTAAATCGCGAATTGTTCGCCATAGAGCCGGAAGAACTCAGGCGTTGGCGTGCTAGCGAATAAACCGCTGGCACTCGTGGCATTCAAGGCCAAGGCCACATAGCCACGATCAACAAAATGCTTCGAAAGCTCGGCCTGTGGTGTCGAACCGTTGGCGCTATACACCTTCAAGACTCCAGCAATGCCGTTGGTCGTGCCAAGGCTCAGCAAGGCAGCATTATCGTAGTTAAGCACCAAAGTTGGCTTGAGTGGCACACTCGCCCCAACATCGCTGGGCAAGGCTGCATTGCTGGCCAAGGCAAAAATATAGCCTCGACTTTGGGCAGTGCCCGTTGTATTGGGAAAGCTGCTACACGAGCCATACATCGTCGTGGTAATCACCCGCAAATGGTTAAGTTCGCTGGCACGACTTTCGGCAGCTTGGTTAAAAAAGACCATCAAATTGCCTTCCGATGAGCCAGCAGTTAAAGGAATTGGCGCAGTTGGATTGTGGCTCGGTGGATTGCCACCCTCGGAATAGGCCACGACCGCCAATTGAATGCCTGTTTGGCCTTCAAACACCAAGAAGGCTGTACCATCGAGCGACGGCAAATTATTAACCACGCCATTGCTATCGACGGCATAGGCATTTTGCTCGCCAGCAGCCGCAACGTAGATCGCAGTTGGGGTTAAGCCCGCTTGGGTTACAACTTTGACGCTGTACGAACCTTGCACCACCGAGCCATACGGCATCACCGCTACCAAAGGAAATTGGCTTGGCGTGCATTCAATCCAATTGAGTTCAGGCGGATTGCCCTCAAGTTGCGCAACATAGACCGCCGTTGTGCCATTGGCACGATCGCCAATCACCAGCACATAATCATCGGCATTCGCGCCAAGCAACTTAAAGCCCTGCGAATTCACCCGCGAATCGAGGCTGCCTTGCGGAATAAGCGTGGTCGGCGCATTCAGGCTGCCACGCAACAAATAGACCCAGCCGCGATTGAGGTTGGCAATTGGCGTATCATTAATTGTGAGGGTGGCAACTTCAGCCACTGGATTACTGCCAAAACCATGCTGAAACACGGGCAAGGGCAAGGGCAAGCGTTCTGGCCCAATACGCGGCTGGTCAAATGGCGCAGTTGCCATGGCGCTGTAGGGCAAGCCAGCCCCAGTTTGGGCACGGAATGGCTGCCAAACATCGTCGCCACCTTCAATCCGCATCACTTCGCTCGACCCAACCAAGTGGGCCATAATCGATTCAGCAGTTGGGTTGAACGAAGGCAAGGCCAAATCTGGGTGCTCAGCATTATTTGAATTAATATATTGATCGCGCAAGCCAATTGCATAATGCATCCATTCGTGCACAATCACCCGATAGCCCTCTGGCTCGTGCCAAGGAATGCTAAAACTACCTTGGCGCTCCCACATGCCACGACCTAAGCGAATCGGCATATGCTTGGAATCGGTGTACAGCCCTTCACGCCAACTGCGTGGATGATAGCGATTGGAAGCCAAAATTTGAATATCGGCGGCGCGCATCTTATCAACACCACCAAACACCACTTGGCCAAAGGCCATCGTGCCATTGCTCACATCAAACAAGAAATCTGAGGCTCGCCGAAATGCCCATTGCAATTGATGTAACTCGCCCGCGCTTGGCACCCATTCGATTGCCACCAACACATTGAACAAACACACTTTGGTTGCGCTCGTGGTTTGGGTTGTGGTATGGCTTGCTTGAACTTGAGCATAGGCCGTTGGATAATTCGGCAAATCGTCGCTGTTGGCGTTGGCGACGAGGTTTTGTTGCAGATCATAGACACAAAAGGCCCAATTGAGGTCTTGCAGGCCCAGCAAATTGGCGGTTGGTAATGTCCAATTGCTAAGTAAGGCGAGTTGGCTGGGCACGCGTTGTACCAAGTGAGGATTGCTTAATTGCAGACTTGGCTGATTGGTGTACCAATCGGTATTTCCGCTTGGGGCTGGGTTCGGTGTTGTGTTAAAAAGATTGTAGCGGTTGAAATAAACTTGGGCGTGTGGTGTGGACATGATCGCATTCCCCCAATGTCACAAAACAAGGGCTACTTCGGTAGCAAAGCCGATCAAAATCGAGTATAGTAGCGCTAGAACTTTGCTTCAATTACGCAGATGGTGTGCCTGGCCTCTCACAAACCTAGGCATGCTGGATGGCGTTGCATACACCAAGGGTGATGGTATGGTTTTACTTGATGATGCCTTTGAATCAACGGTTGCACCGGCACTCACTTCTTACATCTGGCTCTTGCGTTGGTGTGATTCGGCTCAGTTGGCTAGCCTCACACCGTATTCACCCGAACAAATTGAGCGTTTTTGCCAAAGCACATTTATGCTCAAGCACCATGATCACGGTTGGTATGAGTTGCACGAAGCTCCAGCTTTGGCTGACCTTCCCTACCGCGAGCACGAAGTTTTTGCTGCTGCCTTTGAGTATAGCCAGCAACAACTCAATCGTCTAGTCGCAGAGGCCTGGAATTTTGAATTGCAACGTTGGCTCTACTACCTTGAATCCTACTTAGAATTGCTTTCGGCGCGCCGCGAGTGGCCAACCATCGCTAAAGTGCTTGACCAAGCCAGCAGCATTCCGCAAGTTAATTCTCGCCAGCAGCAACTTTTGATGCTCTACAACGCAATTATCCAGATGCGGCTTGAACGCCAGTATGCTGTTGCCCAAAGTTTATTGCAACAATTGCGCGACGACATCCACCTCGAAGCCGATTTATTGCCGATGGTGATCAATAGTTTGGGCACGTTGGCCTGGTTTCGGGGAGCGTATGATCAAGCAATTCAACATTATATTGAGCAACTGCAACACGCCCAGCAGGTGCAAAATTGGCTCTATCAAGGCCATAGTTTGCTCAATCAGAGCATTTTGGCCAATCATTTGCAACGCCCAGAACAGGCGCTTGAGCTAAGTTTGCACGCTTTGGAGGCGCTGCAACGGGCTGGCAATCGCTACCGCGAAGCCCATGCGCTCTACGAAGTTGGCTCAAATTTGCTCTATTTATGCCGTTGGGATGAAGCCGATAGCTATTTCAGCCGCTCGGCGGCACTCTACGAAACGCTTGATACGGTTGGCGATTTGGCCAATTTGTATTGGCACATTGGCTTTTTGAAGCATTTAGCAGGCGATTTGGCGGCCAGCGAACAGGCTTATCAGATTAGTATTGAAGCGGCGCGAGCCAGCGTTGTGCCCAATGACGATAGTTTGCGCGATTCGTTGGCATTTTTGGGCTTGCTCTACTGTAGCATGCACGAGTATCAAGCAGCCTTGGCAATTTATGCTCAAGCAGAGGCTTTGGCTCGCCAACAAAATAATCGCCATGAATTAGCCTTGATTCTCAACCATCGGGGCGATGCAGAACGGCGCAGCGGCGCGATCGACGCAGCCTTTGCCGCTTTTGCCGAATCGATTGCGATTATCGAAGATTTGCGCACCTCGTTCCGCGATGAAGATACCAAATTGGGCCTGATTAGCACCGCCCAACAGGTCTACGAGCATATGGTGGTTTTATGCATTGAGCGCGGCGATGCGGCCCAAGCTGTCGATTATATTGAACGTGCTCGTTCGCGAGCGTTCCTTGATGCGCTGCAAGCAGGCGATGTAAGCTCAGCCGCCGAGCTTTCGCAACAATGCGCCAATTTGGCTGAAATCCAAGCCAAGCTTGATCAGCGCACAGCGATTGTTGAATACTTTACGGTTGGCGTTTTGGGCCGATCATTGCGCTTCTTGGCAGCCTTGGCTGAACGCAAATCGCCAATCTTGCACCACTTTAGCCTTGAGCCAGCCTTGTATAGCGTGGCAATTACGGCAACCAATGCTACCATCCACCAGCATAGCTTTAATCCTTTGAACCTCACTCGTGGCCATGGTGGGCATCATCGCTTGCTCCAACCGCGAATTTTAAAGGCAATTTCGCAAGCCTTAATCGAGCCATACGAAGGCTTGTTGAGCACGCTTGATTTGGTGTATGTTGTGCCGCATGGCCCGTTGCACGATGTGCCGTTTATGGCGCTACAAACCAGCGATGGCAATTGGCTGGTGCGCGATGAAAACCCAGCCATCGCCTTGGCTCCAAGTGCCACGATTTTGGTGCGCTATGCCTTGGGCCGCCCAGCCAGCAGCCAACAGCAACACTATTGTTTTGGCTACAACAGCGTTGGCGACGATGCCTTGACCTATGCAGAACACGAAGCCCAAGAAATTGCCAAACTTGTGGGTGGTCAGGCTTGGACAGGCGCATTAGCCACCGATCAATTTTTGCGCTATGCCCACGACGCACGAATTATTCACATTGCCTCGCACTGCGTTTACGATGCCCAGCAACCACTCAATTCGCACCTGATTTTGGGCAACGAAAGCTTGAGCGCTCAAACGATTATGGATCATGTGCAGATTGACACCGATTTGGTCGTGCTCAGTGCCTGTGTCAGCGGACGTAGTTTTGTCGCAGTCAGCGACGATCAATATGGCCTGCAACGAGCGTTTTTATATGCTGGCACGCGCAGTTTGCTCTGCTCATTGTGGAATGCTTCGGATGTGGCGGCGTTGTTCGTGATGGATCGTTTTTATCGGGAATTACAGGCTGGAGTACGAATTGCTGTCGCACTCAAACATGCAGTTATTGCTATACGAGACTTGACGCGGGCTGATATTATTAAACAGTTCCAAATTTGGCAGCTACCAACCAGCGCGATTCCGTTTGAACTTGATGGCCAGCACAATGACAGCCCTTTGGCTGATCCACGCTTTTGGGCTGGCTTTATGGTGATCGGCAAAGCCTAAAGTGTAAGTAACCAATGTTCGTTCGACCATTGTATAACTGTTTACGATGCTTCTCGGAGCATCAACGCCTGAAAGCAAAGGTGCGCACCATGTTCGAGACCCAATTATCTGATAGCGAGCAGCTCTATACCGAACGTGCAACTCTTCTGATCAAAAAATATGGATGGACACTGCTCTCAATCGACGAGCTGGTACAACGAACTATGCGCCGTCGCCAGACCGATTTTCAAGGCACGCTTGATCAAACCCTGATTTGCTCGTACATGATTTCGTTATACGATGCCTGTTCTGGCCGTGAAGGGTTCGGTCGACGTGAGGATGGCTATACGGAGCTTTTCCGCATGGTCTATAGCTATGCCATGCTTAAACGTTTTGAACCAGCTGAGGAAATTGCGCAGGCAACGATTGAGCGGGTGCTCAAACATTTTGACGATTGCCGCAAGCCTGGAGCATTTTGGGAATTTGTGCGTTTGCAAATGAACAATGCCTTGCGTAGTTTGCGCCGTTGGACAAAATATCCCGCTGATTCGCTTGATCAACCAAGCATGAATGACGAAGGTCAAAATCGTTACGATGTGCTAGAAGATACCCAAAGCATTGCCCCGGCCACAGTTGTGATTCAACATGAAACTAAGGAGCGAATATCGGCCTGTTTAAACGCCTATTTACGTGAACATCCCCGTTCACACAACCAATTAGCTGCATTGTGGCTGAAATATATTACCGGCCTTGATGACAATGCGATTAGCCGGACGTTGGAAACTACCGTAAGCCATGTGCATACCCTGCGGAGCCGCGCCATCAAGCGGCTGCGTGATGATCCCCGCTGGCAAGCTGTTGCCACTGATCTAGGGATTGCTTACGAATAACTATTTGGTGAGGAACTACCATGAACATGTCACTTCCGACTGCATCTCACGAGATTATGCGTCAACGCCTTGTTGAGTATGCCCATGCTGTTGCCCTCGGCGCGCCAATAGATGCTGCGCTGCAAGTCGTCGCCGACCATGTTGAAACATGTTCAGGCTGCCGCGCCGAGTTATTTGATGCCTTGGATGCTAGTTATGCCTTGTATAGCACGTCGTTTGCAATGGCAGATAACATTCCAGCGCCTTCGTTGAAGTTCTTGCGCCAGCATTCGTTGGTCACCGCCGCGCCTGAAACGGTTGGCTATCGCTTTATGATCGAGTTTTCTGACCAAATGCTTCAGCAGATGCAAATTCAATTGCAATACACAGGCCAAATGCGCGGCCAGCGGCTGATTGGCACCTATCGCCAATCGTCGGTGAGCATTCCCGATGTGACGATTGAAATGTATGAGAGCATGCAACCAAAACATGCTGTTTTGCACTGCTACATTCAAGTGCCAGAGCGCGATCCTTTTGATCAGGCTGGAACCGAAGTCAAGGTCGTCTCGCCAAGCTACGAGAACAATGGCACCACCGATGCCGATGGCTTTGTCTTATTCGATCGCATTCCAATTGAAGAATTGGCTCGCTTGAAAATCAAAATTCTCAATTAGCAAGTGTGGGTAGTACGGGTTGTGTTGTGTTCTACCCACAGTTGCGAAACGAAAATCGAATCAACGAGAGAATCATTGCTACGATTCCCCAACTTCATGCGCTAATTGTTCCAAGAATTGGTTTAAAATGCCGGTTCGTTGTTCTGCTAATGCACGGCCTGTGGCTGTTTGCATTGTTTGTGGCAGCTTTAAAAGTTTGGTATAAAAATGATCGATGCTGTTTGTCAGATCATCTGCTGGGCGAGTGCGCGGAATCGGCTGCTGCGGATCGTAGAGTCGGCGGCCAAGCTCAACGCTGAGCATCAAACAACGGGCTAAGCCAATCGCGCCCAGCGAATCAAGCCGATCGGCATCTTGCACGATTTTGGCCTCAATAGTTTCTGGTTGAATGTTGGCCGAGAAACTATGAGCCGCAATCGCATGAGCAATTGCTGGCACATACTCAGTTGGATAGCCTTGGCTGCTCAGCCATTGGGTGGCGTGTTCGGCGGCCATACGCGAGGCTTGGCTGCGTAATGGCGAGGCCTTGGAAACCACCACGCAATCGTGTAACCAAGCTGCAGGAATAATCACCGCCAAATCGCCGCCTTCTTGGGCTTGAATTAATTGGGCATTGCGCACGACTCGTCGAATATGCTCAGGATCGTGCGAAACATCTGCTTGGCCAAGCTCTTGCTCAATCCAGCTTGCAAAGCGTGGTTGCCATTGATTCAGATCAATCATCGTTCTATTTAGCTCCCAACCTTGCGATACACGCCGAGCGTCGCTTTGGCCAAATTTTCCCACGAGAAGGCTTGCGCACGAAGCAAACCCCGTTCGCGCAGATCAGCACGCAGGCTCGCATCATTAGCAATGCGCACCAATTCTTGCGCCAGCTGCTCGATATTATCGGGATCGACTTGGATTGCCGCATCGCCGACCACCTCAGGAATACTAGTGGCGTTCGTGGTGAGCACAGGCGTACCCGAAGCCATGGCCTCAAGCGGCGGAATGCCAAAGCCTTCGTAGCGCGACGGATAGACAAATGCAGTCGCGGCGTTATACCACAGCGGCAAATCTTCACCGGGCACATAGCCCAAAAAGCTCACGCTATCGTGCAATTGCAATTGCTCATAAGTACTGAAAATTTCGTCGAAATTCCAGCCCTTGCCACCGCCAATCAGCAATGGCATGCCAACTTCGTGCTTAACTTTGGCGTAGGCACGCAGCAAATTGGGAATATTTTTGCGTGGCTCTAAGGTGCCAAGATAAAGCAAAAATTGCTCAGGCAGTTGTTTTTGCTGTTTCCAAGCATTAATTTCGGCACTTGAACGCGGGTGATATTGCGCGCCAGCAGCATTGTAGGCAATGCTAATTTTGGCGGGGTCAAGCCCAAGCCGATCGACCATCGCAGCTTTGGTATACTCGGAAACCGCGAAGAGATGAGCCGCTTGGCGCACACCTTGGCGAGTTGCCGCCGCCAAATACCGCCGATTGGCCTTGCGATGCGAGCCTGTCACATCCATAAAAGCTAAATCGTGGATGGTGACGATGGTTGGTACTGGTGAAAGCAACGGCGTGATGTTCAACAATCCATGAAACAGGTTGACGCGGCGTTTGGCCAGCAGCCAAGGCGCAATAAACTGCTCCCATGGAATGCGATATTTGGGCTGAATTGTGGGCAAGCGCGATTCGACAATTTCCCAGTTGGCAGGCAAATTGAGGTGTTGGCGCACATTTGGCCCAACAAACAGCGTGTATTGGTTATCGTGGTCGAGCTTCGCGAGGTTTTCAATCAAAAAACGGGTGTGATTTGAGACCCCAGCTTGGCGAAAAGAGCTATCAAATGAGAGTAGGTGACCATTAATTGTAAAATGCATAGGCTCAATTTCTAAAACTGCAAACGAGCGATTCTTCAGCGAGTATACCATACCTGGCTTTTGGGGCTATTCTAAGCATAATCTAGATTTTATTATATATGCATTCTTGCATTCAACAAAAATTCGAATATTATGTCAATTAATAACCTTTATATATGATGATTTATTTATAGCTTCTAATATATTTTCTGTCATCTCATCCATTGAATTAATAATAAGCTCACTTAATTTCAATATAATTCTATTATCTACATACGAGTTCTCAAAATCTCCATGAGCAATAGAATTTCGTTTCATAAGCAATAAATTAAATTCATCAGATTTCTTTTCATTAATTCCAACGACACATAGTTTCTTTAATATATTATTCATTACTTTCACAGTCGTATTAGATTTAACATCTATTTTCTTTGGTATATTAATAAATCCATTATTAGCAATTTGTAATAAATTTTTTGATAAAACTATATGCTTATTAAAATCTGTTACGTTTTTCTCTAACTCCATTGTGTTAGATATACAATATGCAAGTAAGCGTTCATGAAAATCAAAAATTGATATATTACGTTGATTAATATATTCTATATATAGTCCTAACGATTCGCAAAAAAAACCTTCCCATAATGAATAAAACATTACAATACTATATTTTTCCATAATATTTCTTAAGTTATTACTTTTTTGGATATATATACTTTTTCTAATCATGGCTATTTCATTTACTCGAATATCTATTAATTCATTTAATTTAACTTTGATATCCATATAACACCTTTAATTAATATTAAATAATCTTTCTGCTATTTCAATTCGTTTATTGATACGGGCTTTATTATTGGAGGCAGTACCCATTGCAGAAATAAATTCACTATCATGGTATAATTCTCTGATTTTATCATTAATCACACTTATTTCTGCTTTTTCATATCTATCTATATATTTTGCAATACCAATAGTAACAACATCATAAATAGATGCTGAAAATCCTCCATTTTTCCCTTTAAATACATCTGGTCCTATTTTTGATAACACGTCAACTACTCTTAATAAGAGTGTTTCATATTTATTAAAGTCAAATTCTGAATTTTCAACCGAATTTTTCATAAATTCAGTCATATGTTCTGATATATTCTTTTTTACTCCTGATTCGTTATCAAAAAGAGATGTAAACCTCAAGACTAGTTCTTCTAAATACAATTCAGATTCCTGTTTTTCTGTAGGCTGAATAAGATTAATAAATTTCATATTGCCAGATAATTTTTTCAAATAGTTATTAAAGTGAACAGATTTCCCTCTAAAAATACAATTTCGAATTTCTTGATCTGTCAAAATTGACCCTCCAGTATTCAATCGATTAAATAGCTCATATCTCATATCTACTTTACTATTCCATCTTATAATTTCAATACGACAAACAGCTCGTTTTAGGCTTAACGATAACTTCTGAGGTAAAGAATTAGCAGTAAAATTTTCTAAATCTTCAACTAAATCACCCTTTAATAAAGACCAATGATTTTTTTCGTCATCTAGATTAGTATCTTTTTTCCTTAATATGCCGAAAAATGATAATATCGTAGATACTCTTTGTAATCCATCAACTAATTCCCACTGACCTTTTTCGTTTTCAGCCACGAATATTGGAGGAATCGGGATACCTAATAATATAGATTCAATAAATCTGGTTTTTTGTTCATCAGACCAACGAAAAAGACGCTGAAATTCAGGATCGATAATCAATTCATAGTTAGTATAAAGACTCATAACTTCGCCAAAAGACATATCTAATCTATCAGTTGATAAACTATTTCGTTTTTCTTGGATAGAAGCCTCAATATCTTTCTGTGGAAATTGACTAACCATATATTACCTCAATAGAATTATTCAGCATATACGAGATTATACCATAATTGTCATCACAATCAAAGACATCCAAAAAAAGCAGTAGCAGTACCTATAATACGGTTAAGACCTGAGAATCATTCCAATCGTGATCCGATGGTTGGCAGGGCAATTCTGGGTACGCTTATGGCTAGGGGGTTCTCCACCATTTTGCGGAGGAATACACATGGATACGTTGACCGCAGCACGGGCGCAGATGGAAGTCTCGCTCGCGTTTCACATGGTCTTTGCGGCACTGGGCATTGGCTTTCCCTTGCTGATGGTAATTAGCGAAGGCTTGGGCTTGAAAACGGGGCAAGCTCATTATCTTGCGCTAGCCAAAAAATGGGCTAAAGCAACGGCACTGACCTTTGCGATTGGCGCTGTTTCAGGTACGGCGCTGGCATTCGAATTGGGCTTGCTTTGGCCAACCTTTATGGGCTTTGCTGGCAGCATTATTGGCTCGGCATTTACGCTTGAAGGCTTTGCCTTCTTTATCGAGGCGATTTTTCTAGGCCTTTATTTGTATGGCTGGAAGCGGCTTTCGCCGCTGGCTCACTGGCTCACTGGCATTCCGGTGGCGATTAGTGGCATGCTTTCAGGAGCGTTGGTTGTTGCTGCCAATGCTTGGATGCAAACGCCAGTTGGCTTTGATTTGGTGGATGGCAAAGCGGTTAATGTCAATCCGCTTGCGCCGTTTCTCTCGCCTGCATGGCTTGATATGGCCTTGCACTCAACCTTGTCGTGCTATATTGCGACTGGTTTTGCAGTGGCAGGCGTGTATGCGATGGGCATGCTCAAAGGCCGCAACGACCGTTATCATCGCTCTGCATTAACAATTAGCCTTGGTTTGGCAACCGTCACCGCCTTGTTGCAACCGATTAGCGGCCATATTAGTGCTCAGCGCGTCGCCAAAGATCAGCCAGCCAAGTTGGCAGCAATGGAAGCCTTGTTTGAAACTCAAGCTGGCGCGCCATTGTTGATTGGCGGGATTCCCAACCCAGAGACCGGAGAAATTCACTTTGGAATCGAAATTCCCAAAGCCCTGAGTTTTATGGCAACCAACGATTTTAATGCAGAATTACGCGGTTTGAATAGCTTTCCACCAGATGAACGACCGAATGTGGTGATCGCTCACATTGCTTTTCAAGTGATGGTTGGAGCAGGATTTGCCTTGATTGGCTTGGGCTTGTGGTTTTGGTGGCGACGCTGGCGTGGCAATCTTGTTCTGAGCCGAAAACTATTATGGGCATTAGTGATAGGCTCGCCACTAGGCTTTTTGGCGTTGCAAGCAGGCTGGATTGTGACCGAGGTTGGCCGCCAGCCATGGATTATCTACGAGGTAATGCGCACCCGAGATGCAGTAACCACGGTGGATGGCGTGCCACAGGTGTTTTATCTGTTTAGTTTGTTGTATATTGGGCTAGCAAGTGTGCTGGTGTATTTATTACGTAAACTTGCAACTGGCTATCCACCTGAAGCCAACGAAAGCGAGGCGACCAATGCCGCTTGAAGTAATTGTGGCCGCAATTGGCTTGCTAGGGGTCATCACCTATGCGATTTTGGCTGGAGCTGATTTTGGCGGCGGCATTTGGGATTTATTCGCGTGGGGGCCGCGACGGGTACAGCAACGTGATGCCATTGCGCATGCAGTTGGCCCGGTTTGGGAAGCAAATCATGTGTGGCTGATTTTTATTATTGTGTTGCTGTTTACAGGCTTTCCAACAGCCTTTGCGGCCTTGAGCGTTGGCTTATTTGCACCCTTTCATATTGCGCTCTTGGGAATTATTCTACGTGGCGCAGCCTTTGTGTTTCGGGCCTATAGTCCACAAAAGGAGCAAGAGCCAAGCCAAAGTAGCCAGCGCTGGGGTACGATTTTTGGCGCGGCCAGCGTGATCACGCCGGTGATTTTGGGTATGGCGTTGAGCGCAGTTTCGGCAGGCCAATTACGGGTGATTGATGGCGTTGTGCAAAGTGAAGGCATTGTTTGGCTCACGCCGTTGGCAATTGCCATGGGCTTGTTAGCTTTGGCATTATGCGCCTACCTCGCCGCCGTGTATATGACGCTTGAAACGCGCGACGAGCTGCAAGCCGATTTTCGCCAACGAGCGCTGCTTGCAGGTACGGCAGTGGTTGGTCTCTCGCTTTTGAGCTTACCCTTGCTGTATTTCAAAGCCCAACATTTGTGGGATGGCTTGATTAGCTTGCGGGCTGCGCCGGTGCTCGCGGTTGGAGTGGTTGCAGCTTTAGTTTCGGGCTGGGCCTTGTTGTATTGGCGTTTTCAGCTCGCACGCGGCGCAGCAATTGTGCAAATTAGCTGCTTATTGGCAGGCTGGGGCATTGCCCAATATCCCTATATTATTTACCCCGATGTGACTTTGGCAGCGGCAGCGGCTCCACGAGCAAGCTTAATCTTTATTTTGGTTGCCTTGCCGTTGGGCTTATTAATTTTGTTGCCATCGTTGTGGTTTTTGTTCAAAGTCTTTAAAAGTGCGCCGCTTGAGGATGTGTAGCATAACTTAGTTTGATTCTGATTGAGGGACGGAAGAGAAGTTGAAATTTCTAGCGCTAGACGGATAGTTTAGTCATAAATAGCATCTTAGTATTGGGTCGCAACCCTTCCGTCCCGCCAGCGGGAGACGCAGGGGGTTTTCAGCCCCCCTGCAGCCCCAAATATTTACGTGTTGGATTGTTGCTGGGCTTTTATGACCCTAACCTTCGTGCGCTTCGCGGGCCTTCGCAATTGGGTTGATAACTTCTGATCCCTCAATGACAATCCTTTGATCTACGGTTGAGGCTGGGTATCGATTTCGAGCCAAGCACCGCGATCGTCGGGGAAAATCATCGCCAGAATCGCAAATTTCTGGCCGTTTATCAGCAATGGTTGCTCTAACGAAACCGTTTGTTTTTTACCAGCGACCTCAAATTGTTGTGGGCTAACCTCGATAATTGCCGTGGTTTCGCCGCGCCGAAAACTGCTTAAATGCAGCCAAACCCCTGGTTGAAACTCGCTTGGTGGTACGCCGCGCTTCAAAATAAAACTATCGGGCTTGGTCTGCGCATAAACTGGCAGGGCTGGGTTGGTAATTGAGGTTGGTTCGGTAGTCATACCACATGACCCTACTATCACTAACAAACTTAACATCAAGATCCGTTGTAAAAGCTGCTGCATAGGACTTTAATCCTTTTCGTTAACTGCAACTTGTTGGTCATGAGCTTTAAATTTATCAAAGGTACTAATGCGTGATATTCATAGCCAAATTGAGGGGATTCGTTAATGAATCAGGATTGGATGAGGAAGGAGGAGGAAAAAGGTGCTCAATCAATCACAAACGAATATACCAAGAACTGTAATTAATTGTCAATAATTTAGCACTATAATAGCTGTTTAGAGAGAAATTTACTGCTGTTGATAGTTAGGAACTATTAAATGCTTACCCAACTATTTACGTTCTGGAATGATGCAGTGCTTCTGTAACATTTAAAAGCCCCTCACCCCCAACCCCTCTCCCGTGACGCGGGCGAGGGGCTTTAATTATTGGTTCTTACGTAATTGGTCAGTAAAAACGGGTGACAGCCTCGCCTACTGAACACGGGCAAAGATATTGGAGGTGAGGGCAATTCAAATTCTATTCTGCTTTGGGGGCTTTAATTTGAACGGTGCCTTCTTGGGCAGGGAAGCGGCCAGCAGACATGCGTTCGTAGAATTCGCGCAACACCGCAAAATCGGCCTCAATATCGCCGGTTGGATGTAGTAACGGGCCAAAACCAAGCACTTTGCGCTTATAGTTGATATAGCTCATGCCAATCGGAATTTTGGCGTTCAAGGCGATATAGTAAAAGCCTGTTTTCCAGTGATCGGTTGCTTTGCGTGTGCCTTCAGGGGCAACCACCAGAACCAATTTTTCGTGGCGTTCGATCTCATCGACCACTTGCTGCACCGCGTTATAAGTTTTATCGCGACGAATCGGAATACCGCCCAACCAGCGCATCAGCGTTTTGAAGGGAAAGCGAAATAGCGAATGCTTGCCAATCCAATAAATTGGCAGTTGGCGCGAAAATGTTGCCAGCAACATCACCGCAAAATCCCAATTGGATGTGTGATAGGCTCCAATCGCGATCCATTTTGGCTCGGTTGGCACAGTCCCTTCGACGTGCCAACCAAACAATCTGAGAAAAAACTGTGCTAGCCAACGCAATGGACGGCCTGGTTGTAACGACATCCGCGATGGACGAAAGCCACGAAATCGCTTCATTGATGGTTCCTGTTGGGGCGGCAAGCCAACACCTGCCGCCAAAGGCTGAATTAGAGAGCGCTTTTGATCGCCGCCACGATCGCATCACGAGCCACTGCTTGCTGCTCGCCAGTGCGCAAATCTTTCAATTGCACTACACCAGCAGCCAAATCGTCGGGGCCAAGCACGAGAGCAAAATTGGCACCCTTGCGATCAGCCTCTTTGAATTGGTTGGCAATTTTGACTGGATTATAGGCGGTCAGCACACTTAGGCCTGCGGCGCGCAATTCGCCAGCCAAGCGCAAGCTTTCGTTCTGAAAATCGCTGGCAAACAAGGTTACATAGGCATCGATGGTGCGTTCTGGGCGTGGCCCCATATTAAGCTCAAGCATCAAATCAAACAAGCGCTCCAGCCCAAAGGCACAGCCAACGGTCGGCAATGAACGCTTGCTGAACATGCCAACCAAGTTGTCGTAGCGCCCGCCACCTAACAACGAACCCATCGGCGGCGAATCAAGCACGGCTTCAAAAACACAGCCAGTATAGTACGATAAACCTCGCGCCAAGCTGGGCGCAATTGTAAAGCTATCGGCGGGCACGCCAAAGCTGGTCAAGACATCGCAAATGGTACGCAACGCTGCTACGGCGGCCAATGCAGGGGCATCGTTGGCAAGCACGCTTTCCATCTCAGCTAAAACTGCATCAACCGAGCCGCTAATGCCGACAAAATGCAAAACCCGCTCGGCAGCTTCGGCGCTCACGCCGCTTTTGAGCAATTCGTTGCGCACGCCATCGTTGCCAATTTTATCGAGCTTATCGATTGCGCGATATACGCCGCCAGCCTCGTTTTCAGCCACGCCCGCCACCCGTGCCAAACCACTTAAAATCTCGCGATGATTGAGCAACACTTTTGCGCCAGTAAAGCCAATCGCGCGCAAGCCTTCGACAACCACCGCGACGATTTCAGCATCGGCGATTGGGCTATCAACGCCGACAATATCCGCGTCGAGCTGCCAAAATTCACGGTAGCGGCCTCGGGCTTGGCGTTCGCCGCGGAAGGATTGGCCCAAGGCATAGCGTTTGAACGGCATGGTCAATTTGCCTTCGTTTTGGGCCACCACCCGCGCCAAGGGCACGGTTTGGTCGTAGCGCAGGGTTAGTGCATCGTCGCCATATTTTAAACGATAGAGCAATTTTTCTTCGTCGCCAATTTTGCCCTCAAGCGTGTCTGAGTATTCGACGATCGGCGTGGAAAGTGGTTCAAAACCATAGCGCTCTAAAACACCAATCAAGGTGTCGGTGATAAAACGCCGCAAGCGCATGGCTTCTGGCAGGTGGTCGCGCATGCCTTTGTAGGCGCGAGGAGTAATTAGCATAAATTCGGTTCCTTATTTCAAGGGCATCATGCCCCAACAGCGCTAGCGCTTGAGCGAAACGCCAGTTAAATCAAGTTCGCCCAAGGCGGTAATGGTGTAGCCATCAACATACGATTTTACCAAGGAATAATCGACACTATGCATCAGCGGAATAACCACAAAATCGCTGAGCAATTGTTCTTCTGCTTGGCGATAGAGTGCGCCACGCTTGTCGGCATCGGCTTCAGCCTTGGCTTGATCAATCAATTGATCAAACTCGCTACTGCTGTAATTGCTGCGGTTGTATTGACCGTTGCTACCAAACAACACCTCTAAAAAGTTCTGTGGATCAGGATAATCGGCGATCCAGCTGAGATCGTACAAATGATAATTATCGCGTTCGAGCGCTGCCAAATAATCGCCAAATTGATCTTGACCACGAATTTCAATCGTCACCCCAAGCTCATCTTTGGCAATTTGGGCTAGCAAGCCAACGCCGCTGCTGCTGCTATAGCCAATGATCGGCGGAAATTTATCGACGCTGCCATAGCTCGATTCGCTGATCAATTGTTTGGCGCGGGCAATATCGGCGCGTGGCTCAGGCAAGCGCTCTGGCTCAGCGCCAGGCATGCCAGGTGGCAAAATCCCACGCGCAGCCACAACCGAACCATTGTAGGAAACATCGGCCAATTTGACCCGATCGATCAATAAGTAAAAAGCTTCGCGCACTTTAGGATCATCGAATGGCGGTTGGTTGACGTTCAAGCCAATGTAGCTCAATTGGAGCTGTGGCGTGACGCGCAATTCGGCGTGTAATGGATCAGCTTCATCATTAATGCGATCAAGATCATAGGTACCAATCGCGGTTACGTCGATTTCGCCTTGCTCGTATAAACCCAACGGATTGCTGCCTTCAGCACCGATCAGATAGGTGATGCGATCCAATTTGGGGCCGGTGCCATAGTAGTATGGGTTGGGCACCAGCTCCATGCGGCGGCGATGGTTCCACAAATCGAGGGTAAACGGGCCAGAGCCATTGGGCTTTTCGAGCCACGTGCTATTGCCCTCAACCGTGCGTCGATCGAGCACAAAGGCTGGTGGGTGGGTCAATTTGAGCAAAAACAGCGAGCTTGGCTGGCGCAGCGTAATTTCGATCGTCTGCTCATCAACAACCTTGACCCCGCTGAGCGAGCTAGCTTGGCCAGTTACTTTTTCCAGCACGCCAGCAATATCATCGAGGTAGGTTGGCGCAACAATCGAGCCAATGCTGGGATCGGTCGCCCGTTCGAGGCTCCAACGCACATCTTCGGCGGTCAGCGGCGTGCCATCGGCAAAGCGGGTATTGCTGCGCAACTTGAAAGTATAGACCGTGCCATCAGCAGAAACATCGATTGTTTCGGCCAAATCGGGCACAGCCTCAAGATCGTTGTTGAGCGTTACCAAGCCGCTGAACATCAAGCGTGCAATAAAGCCGCTGGTTGTATCACCAACCAAGGCGGGGTCAATCGTGGCCGGATCGTCGCCTAAAGTCAGAATAAAGTTGCCACCACCGCCAGTTTGGCTTTGGGCGGCTGGAGTTGGCGCAGGTGCAGGCACTGGAGTTGGGTTACTGCCAACTGCGCAGCCAACCAAACTGGTCAGCAATAATCCCACAAGTGAGAGACGTTTAAACATAGCACTTCCTCGCTCAGATCCCGTCCACAAGCGACGGTTGAACTATTATAGTACACACAAATGGCACGAAGAACGCCCTTCGTGCCATTCTAGGTCAGTAGCAAATGGCTTATTGGGCTGCGGCAAACAGCTGATCGATCGTATCGGCCAAAGCGAAATCTTTCTCGGTAATGCCCTTTTCATCGTGGGTCGAGAGGGCAATGGTTACTTTATTATAGCGAATGTCAATATCAGGATGATGATTGACTTCCTCAGCAGCATCGGCAATCTGGCGTACAAACTCAATTGCAAATGGGAAGGTTGCGAGGCTGTAAGTTTTGCTAATTTGGCCATCGACGATCGTCCAATCGCTGCGTTGCTCTAAGGCTTGCTGCAATGCTGCCTTCGCCAAAACTGGCATAGTCACTCCTTTGTCGACACTTGGCGCTACATGGCTCCAACCACATCGGCATATGGTTCGCCACACACAACATGATCATACAATTCACGAATATCGTGAGCGACGGCGGCCCAGCTATAGCCTTGGGCTGCTTGCACGCCGTTGCGCCCTAATTGTAAACGCAATGGCTCATCATTCAAGAGCAAACTAATTTTTTCGGCTAAAGCTTCGGGGTCTTCGCGCGGCACCAGCAAGCCAGTTTCGCCATCGCGCACGGTGTAGCGCAACCCGCCAACATTCGAAGCGATCACCGGGGTGCCACAGGCCATGGCTTCGAGCGCAACCATGCCAAATGATTCGTAGTGCGATGGCACCACGACCATATCGGCGGCGCTATAAAACAAGGGCAATTTACGCTGATCTTGCGAGCCTTGGAAGGTGACCAAATTGCCAATGCCTAATTCGCCTTGCAAACGGCGTAAACGGCGCATTTCGCTGCCCCATTGATCGGGCGTTTCGCGGCGATCGCCGCCAATGATTGCTAAACAAATATCGCCACGCAAGCTTGGCTGTTGCTCGGCCAACAAGGCTATTGAACGCAATAATGTATCAATGCCCTTGAGCGGCTCGATACGGCCAACAAACAGCAACATGCGATGCGGATGCGGTGGAACACCTAACTCTTTGCGCGCAACATGATGATCAATTGGGTGAAAATGCTCAACATCAACGCCACATGGTACAACCACAATTCGCTCCATGTCGGCTGCATAATGTTCGAGCATTTGGGCACGATCAAGCGGCGTGGCCGCCACGACCCGATCAACCTCGTGCAACAACATGCGTTCAATTTCGATCCGTTGCTCAGTTTCAGCCTCATCGCCGCGGGCAATCGTATTTTTCATTGCGCCCAAGGTATGAAACATATGGATAACTGGCGTACCCCACGCATGGCGCAACTCCAGCGCGGCAACGCCAGAGAGCCAATAATGGCTATGCACCACATCATAATGAATATCTTCGCCATCAGCCACGCAACGAATTCGATGCACAAACTCTGGCAGATAATCTAAAACCCAGTTTTTATCGTAGGGTGCGGCGGGACCAACCCGCACCGCAAAAACGCGCACATTCGGCGCGAGATTGGTAATCAACGGCGTGTTTGGGTCTTGCGAGCGGGTGTAGATATCGACTGCAACCCCTTGACGACCCAACTCACGGCTTAATTCACGAACATAGACATTCATTCCGCCGGCTTCTTTGCCACCCAAAGCAGCCAGAGGGCTTGAATGGACACTCAACATTGCAACGCGGCGCACAGCTACCTCCCGTGTGTGGTTTCTGCCATCAGCATACCACGAAACGGGCCATGCCTTCTAAAGGCAAAAGTCAGAAGGCAAAAGCTGTCTTAACCACGAAGAACACGAAGGACACGAAGAAATATGGGCTATAGGCTATAGGCTTTTGGCTATGAGATCAAGAATCTCAACAATCTGTGGCGAAAAGGAAATGAGGCTGTAGGCTATGGGGTATTGGCTTTGGGAAGATTTTTCGTGCAATTCGTGGCGAAAAAACATCCTTTGCTCTCTTCGCGTCCTTCGCGGTTGCTAGCTTTCGTGGCGAAAATAATGCTTCGTGCTCTTCGTGTCCTTCGTGGATCAAAAGCCAATCGCCCCCGATCCCTATTCAGCCACCGCAATCGGCGTGCGAGTTGGCAGTGTCACAAGTTCAGTTGGGGCAACGCTCAGAATCGTACATGGATCATGCTCTGCATCGCAAATTCGTGGCAATTCAGGTGGAACCAACAGCGAATCGGTATCCAAATAGCCTTGATCATACAAGGCTTTGGCTGAAGCAGGGCCTTGCCAACGCCAATGCCATGGCTCGCTGGTATAGCCCATTAATTCATAAGTAATAAGTTCGCCATCGCGATATTTGATTGGGTAGGATTGCACCCAACCATATTTATAAGCATTGGCATTCAACCACTCCTTCAAGGGGTCGGGAATACGAAAGCCAATTTCGGGAGCGCCTTGAGGTAAAAGATCGACAGTTAAGCCAGTTTGATGCTCGCTGGTACCAGGTTTGGCGCTATAGGTTGCGGCGTAGGCAATCGCCTGTTTGCGGCTAATTGGTTTACCAGCTTCGGCGGCGCTACTCAACTCGTATTGAACCCAGCCCTCGAAGGTATTGGCTTGTTCTGCATACGAACGATAGGCCGAGCGAATTTCGAGTTCAAAGCCATCACGGCGGGCAGCATCGATTAACGCTTTGAGATCGGCAACCGCTTCGCTGCGCAACAATTGGCCCGAACGCGAACCACGCACTCCAGCCAAGCGCAAATCGAGCAATTCAGCCTCGGCAGCAAGCGTCGGAATTAGCGGCACAGCCGTGGGGGTTGGCGTGTTGGTTGGGCGCGGCGTGCGCGTTGGAGTTGGCAGCGGCGTGCGGGTTGGCTTGGGCGTTGAAGTCGCACTCGGCGTGACTTTGGCTTGTTGCAAATGCACTTGACGATCAGCAATCGCTGCCTGTGAAACCGTCCCACAGCCACCCAACAACATTAAACCACATAACCCAGCCAGCAAAGACTTCACGCGAAAAACCCCAATTCGTTAGCCAACGCTTGCGATTGTACCAAAACAGCGCAATTGTGCAACTAGTGTTTGGGTTTGATTGCTCAGCTTGGCTACAGACAACCAACTCTAAGATCAGCAGGATTATCCCATATTCGCGCCACATAACTTGCTTCTCTCGATTATTAATAGCGAATCGTAACCTTTGGATAAACCAATCATCCAGCACCCGATATTTTCAGCTATAATTACTAGTGAGGATATATTCGCTATGGCTTCCTATCCAAATTTGAGCGAATCATGGAGCGGCAGCTTTTGCTAAGGAGCAAGCATATGCAAAATCCCATCACCCAGCTACAATCGAAGCCAAAGATACCTCGAAGAATTCGGATTCGAACAACGATTAAGCTTGAGTTGAGTATCCACCCATGAATCGCCAATTTTTTCGTCGGCTATGGTTCGCGAGCATGATCCTGAGCCTCTTGGCAGGATGCACGACGATGAAGACGAGTGAAACAACTATTCTACCGTATACGCCCCAACCGTTGCCCGTCCTAGAAGGTACGCCTGGCAAATATAGTGGCTTGGCATGGCTTGATCAAGGCCTAGTTGTTCAGGCTACAATATCAGGTGCACCATCAGGATTTCGGTTCTTTTGGGTTCAACAATCGATTGATCTCAGCAACCTAGTTGCAATTCCTGATGCCACTGATGCAGATCTGACGTTCCACCATCGTCCAGAGCGGTTGCCTGATGGACGCTTAGGGTTGATCTATGAGACGGATATGCGGGTCATTGGCGCACCAACCGATCAACAGGGCTATGTTGCGTTTGATCCAACCACCAATACGTTGACCGAACTTATACCTCGCCCGGCTCCGCGCGAAATTTTGGGCCATGGACGCGTGATCTGGAATCCAAGCTTGGATCGGGCTTTGGTGACCGATGCGCAAGAACTTGGCTCGCGTTTTTATTGGTGGACGGCAACAAGTGGCTTTGAACCACTCGATCTCGATGTAGCTGTCGCCCAGTATTTTGCTTGGTCGCCTGATGGCGCAACCATTGCCTTTTTTGGCAAACCGCAAATTGGCTCGGGCGGCCCAACCAGTGCCTTATCAAGCCCGGCCAATCTCTATCTCATGGATGCCAATGCCGACAATCGGCGAATCATTCTCGAAACGGCCTATAACATTGCGGGCTTGCAATGGTCGCCTGATGGCCGCTGGTTGGCCTTGGTTGCGCGCTTAGATGGGGGCCGCACAGTCGTTTGGTTGCTTAACCCAACCACTGGCGAACGCTTGCCGCTCACCCCACCAGGCCGCTATCAATGGCCCGCATGGTCGCCCGATGGCAGCCAAATTGCCGTTATTGCCTATGATCCCAAGAATACAGGCCGACGGGACAAAGATTATATCATCACCCTTGCTGTGCCGCCCGAAGCCCGCTAACCCTAAAACCAAACAGGCAAGCCAATTGATCCGTGGCTTGCCTGTTTTTGATGAAGCAAATTGCGAGCTTAGGGAATGCGCATGGGCATAACCAAGTGCAGATATTCGTCGCCACCAATGGGCCGAAACACGCCCGGCGAATTGGGGGTTTGGGTTTCCAAGGCCACTTGATCGGTATCAATTGCCCCAAGTGCTTCTTGCAAATAGCGTACATTCAAGGCCAATTTGCCATCGTCACCATTGATTAATGCACTAATCGCCTCAACCGATTCGCCAATTTCGGCAGCATTGGCGTTGAGGAGCAACCGACCTGGCTCGCTGCCATCGCCGCGCTCCATCGTCAAGGTAACGATGTTGCCAGCAGCCTGCGAGAACAGCGCAATCCGCTTGACGGCGCGGCTAAACTCGGCGGTTGAAATCACGCTGCGGGTGGCGTTATTGCTCGCTGGTGGCACAAAACGCTCGTAATCCGGAAACTTGCCATCAATCACCCGTGAAACAAAATCAACAGTATCGCTATGAAAAATAACTTGCCCGCCATTGGGCGTAATACTCATGGCAATCGGGTTTTCGCTATCGCCAAGGGTGCGACCCAATTCGGCCATAGCCTTGGAAGGAATTACCAACTCTGCATCGTGGGCCACAGGTTCGGGCAATTCGATTGTGCGCACCGCCAAGCGATAGCCGTCAATCGCAGCGAAGGTTGCTTGTGTGCCGCTTAAACGAATCAGCACCCCTTGCAAGATTGGGTTCGGATTGGTATTTTCAGCTGCAGCTGCAACCACAACTTGGCCCACAACTTTGCGCAACAGCTCAGCGGGAATATAGGCCAAAACTGGTTCGTCGCCAAGCGCAGGCATTGCTGGAAATTCATCAGCATCAATGCCTTTAATATTGGCTTTGGTACCGCGACAGGTCACCGTTAAGGTCTGCGTGCGCGGATCAACCTCTAATTCAACGGTATCATTGGGCAAGTTGCCCACCAAATCCGATAATAATTTAGCTGGAATCGTAATTGCGCCATCTTCCTCGACTTTTGCGCCGACGAGGGCGGTAATTCCAATTTCAAGATTATTGCCAGCCAATTTGAGCCGACCACTTTCGGTTGCCAACAGAATATTTGCAAGTACAGGCAAGCTTGAGCGGCCTGCAACAGCATGGCCTGCCAAGGCTAAACCACGCTTTAGATTCTCTTGAAGACACGCTAGGCGCATAGAAAACTCGATCTCCTTGCCGCGATGCGGCAACGATAAGATTGCTACATCACTAAATGATCTAGCTCGTTATTATAGCATAATCGTTCTAAGGCGTTACCCATTGGGCAGTATACGAACCATCATCAGCCCAGCTAAATTGAGCACGATAGTTGCCATTAAATTGTAATTGCAGCCAATCTAAACTGCGAATTGTGGTTGCAATTAGGCAGAAATTTGGCCGCCCAGCTTCGCTTTCTGCGAGGGTCGGTTCGCGATCAAGCAGATCTTGATTTAGGCCATTGTTTGGCTGGTTGCTGATTTGGCCTGGTGCTAGGCCACAGTAGCAGCGTCGCCCCAAAACTGCGCTTTTTTGCCACGCCGCCTCAACCAACCCATCGTTGGTATGAATTTCGGCCAACGCGCGAATGCGCAATTGCAAACGCGCAGCAGGATGATACAACAGCCAACTCACCCGTGGATCACGTTCAATCAAGCCAATTTTGGGCGAACGCAGATCGCTGTGAAACCACAAACGCCGCGTTGTTGGATCAAAGCCGCGCAGCACGACCACCCGCTGATCGCTGCCATGCTCGTCACTGGTGCCAAGCACTGGGGTATGCAACGGATCATGGCGATCGTGCACACCATGGTCAATCAAGCTCCAAGCATGCTCCAGCAGCATTTCAAAAGCGACTGGTTGGCTAAAATCCAGCGGTTTTGGCAATTCAAAGCTTCCACTCATAGGCATTCTCCTGATCATTGCAAAGTTTGGGCTAAAAAGCGCATCACATAGGGCTGCACTTGTTGGTTGCTGACTCCATGCAAATTGAAATCAAAGCCATGGTTGGCCAACGGCAACTCAATCATGGTATAGGGCCGATTGGCTTGGGCCAAGGCATCAGCGACCACATCTGCATCAAGCGGACGAATAAATTGATCGCGCCCACCATGCAACAATAAAGTTGCTGGCGTATTTTGATTGACCCATGTGGCTGGACGCGCTTGGCGGTAGGCTTCAGCATGCGCTTCGGGCGGCCCGCCAAGATAATCATCTAACGCTCCCGGCGCAAGCTCAGGCTTGATCACGTTGTAATAATCAAGCCGCGTCGGCGCATAATAGCTGACCACAGCCCGCACGCTGGCATCGGGCGCGTCGCAACTGGGAGCAATCGTGGCATCGGAATAGGCTGCGATCAAGGCTAATTGCGCCCCTGCCGAACGCCCAACCAAGCCCAAACGCTGCGGATCAACCCCAAACCGTTCTGCATTGCGCCGCACATAGCCAATTGCACATTTAACATCGCTTACCGCCGCCGGAAACTGCGCTTGGGGCGCTAAGCGATAGCTAATATCAAACACAACATAGCCTTGGACCGCCGCCCAACGATTCCAAGCTGGAATATCGCCTTTGCCGCCACCGCGCCACGAGCCGCCATGCACCACCACCAATGCCGGAGCATTCACTGGCGCGGTTGGCGGCACATAAATATCAACCAGCAACGACTCGCCTGCCACCTCTGCATAAACTGTATTTTGTTCGCGCAATACACCTTGTGGCGCAGCATCGCCGAGGGCAAATTGGGTTAGGCGAAAGCTGCCAGCCCCAGCATCAACCACTGCTGGCTGATTCGAGCGCACCCGCAAATCGGTCAATAAACCGCGCACCAGCATGCCTGCAATCACAAAAAAGCTGATAATCGCCACCAAACCGGTCAAACGATTGATCAAGCGCCATAAACCATTGGGCGGTGCCAGCCCAAATAACACACCAACCCCAACCAAAAGAACCAGTAAAAACCACGGTGCCCACTCTTGGGCAGCAATGCCAAGCTGAAAAAAGATAAAATTGGGCGCTGGCAAGACCAGCATTGCAGCACTGACCAAGGCCAGCAGCACAATCGGTAGCATAATTGCAGTTAAGGCGATACGCACACAGGCTCCTTTATAGCGGATTCGGCGTTATTGTACCGCCTTTTGAGCCAGAATTATAGCTGGCAGCATGCCCAATTGCTGTCACAATTTTTACTTGTTTTTTTGAAGTTAATACTTGTATTTTTATAGTTAAGCTGCTAGAATCAACGCACAAATGTTTCATTTCAGCACAACATTCGCATTTCATGGCATTGAGCGCTTGTATTTTCGTGATTCAAGGAGCCTAGTATGACGAAGGGGATACCACAGCCAATCGCGTTTGTCAGCAACGAGGCAGCGGCCACACCCACAATTGTTGATCGTCAGCACTTCCAAGCCAACATCGATATGCTACGCCTTCGCGAGAAGGCACTTACCCGCAAAGCTGATGCGATTGCCGCAGCACGTCGCCAGTTGCCGATGGTCGAGGTCGATGGATTAACGCCATTGGTTGGGCCAAACGGAGCGGTTCCGCTGATTGAGGTATTTGAAGGCCGCCAACAGCTGATGGTCGCCTATATGATGTGGCACGAAGGCAAATCCGCAGCCGAACAATGCCAAGGCTGCACGATGGTTATCAACCATATCCCCGAACTCGGCTATTTGCATAGCCGCGATGTGACGCTTGCCGTCTTCTGCCAAGGGCCGTTTGAGCCAAGCAATCGCTATCGCGAATTTATGGGCTGGACAATGCCATGGTATTCGGTTCCGAGTAGCTCGGTTGAACCGCTGATTGCTGGCCGCCATTTTGGCATGTGGGCTTGTTATCTGCGCCAAGGCGAGCGGGTGTTTGAAACCTATTGGACAACCGACCGTGGCTGCGAGCAGATGGGCAGTTCATTTGCCATGCTCGACCTGACGGTCTATGGCCGCCAAGAGGTTTGGCAAAGTGTGCCAACTGGCTGGCCACAGCAGTTTTTCAACACCATGTGCCTGCCAAATGAGCATCCTTTGGCCGAACGCCCAATTGCCCAATGGTCACGTCTCGCCCAAGGGCACGCCGACGATCTCTATCCCAGCACGAACGCAAATCCAACCGGATAACTAAATTAATGTGAGTGAATTATTGAATTGTATGGAGCAACGCAAATGTTGGTAAAAAGTGACTATGCACCGATTAACGATTTACAACTCTACTATGAAATTCATGGCAGCGGCCAGCCGTTGGTTTTAGTGCACGGCGGGCTAGGCGGCATTGGAATGTTTGCCGATTTACTGCCAGCCCTCGCCGAACATGTTCAAGTGATTGCGGTTGAACTCCAAGGCCATGCTCGAACCAATGATATTCCACGCGCATTCAGTTATAGTGCGTTGGCCGATGATGTGGCAGAATTAATCGAATATCTCGGTTTAAGCCAGGTTGCGCTCCAAACCGCAATTCACCATCAGCATGTAGTACGCAAATTGATCATCATCTCCGCGCCATTTCGTGATACTGGTTGGTATCCGGCGGTTCAAGCGGCTATCCGCCAGCTCGATGAGACGGTGGCGGCAGCAATGGTTGAATCAATTCCCTACAAATTCTATCAAGAATATGCCCCAAATCCAGCCAATTGGCCCCAGCTCGTGCGCAAAACAGGGGCAATGGGCAATCAAAGTTATGATTGGAGTAGCGATATTGCCCAGCTCCAAAGCCCATGTTTATTGATCCAAGGCGATGCCGATAGTATTCCACCAAGCCATGCTGTTGAGTTTTTTGCGTTGCTTGGCGGGGCACAGAGTGATGATCCGCAGCAACGCAGCCAATCGCAGTTAGCAATTTTGCCCAATACTAATCACTTTGACATCATTGATCGCGTCGATCTGTTGCTGCCAATCATCAATCCATTTCTGGCTGATTAAACACAATGGGCGTAGCCAAACTACGCCCAGCAACACGTTTATATTAGGCTGGATTACAAGTCTGACAATATTTAATTGCAGCATCTGGTTGATAATAATTGCGCCATGTTTCTAATTGATCAACGGTGAACGCAGCAACTTTATATTGAGTACGCGTGGTAAATGCGCCTGCATCCATGCCCGGGCCACGGCGAATGTGGCCACAATTGGAGCGATGCACAACATGCGGGCCAACAATCGACGATCGAAATACATTCAAAACAAAGCCTTCTGGATGCTGCTCCATCCAATTAAAATAGGCTTCATCATCACCATCAAAAACGATATACGTTGAATGTTGAATCATGAATAATCACTCCTATGCAAAATAATCACTCAATTGCAGCCAGCAACATAGCTATAATAGCATTCCTCGCAGGTTCGAACGATTAATTATCCTAGGCCAGCGAGGGCTTGATTGACCCAAAACGGCAAGGCCCAAGCAAATTCTAAGCGCGCAGTTGGCGCTAACGCATGCAACAATGCTTGGTAGGTTAAGGCTTGATGCAGCGCATACAGCGGCTCAATCTGCTCGAACAGCGCTTCTAAGCGCTCGATTGGCTCGTAATCGAGCCATTGGGCCAAATAGGCAGCTCGCAATTGGCGCTTGATGCTTGGATCTGGCTCGTGAAAAACATCCTGCAAATCAAAAAATGGGTGACTCAACGCGGCTCCAGCCCAATCGAAAAAGCAATAGCCATTGCTCTGTTGGGCGACATTGCGCGGGTGCAAATCGCCATGGGTCAGTGTGGTTGAAATAGTATAGCTCTGGACATGCTCACAGCGTTGCTGAAATCCTGCAATTTGAGCCACAAAGCGTGTATGTAATTCTGGCCCAAGCGCCTCGATTACCAACCGATCAGCAGCAAAAACGTCGATTGCTGCGCTTAGCACAGCGAGATCGCGTTGCACGAAGCCACGCTCCGCCAACCCATCAAGAAAGCCCAACGAGGCTTGTTGAAGCTGAGCAAAGCTGACTAAAACATCAGCACGAGTTGCAACACTCGCATTTGTGCCTAAATCTGGCCCCAAATCGGCGAGCAACAGATATTCTGGTGCCTGCGGCGCTAAAATTGGATTTGGCACATGATTGGGCAAGTAGTTGGCGAGCGCTGCTAATACACGGCTTTCAGCAAGCATTAAGCGGGTTTGCAACGCTGTTTTGCAATAGATCCAGCCTTCATCGCTAGCAATTCGGGCCACAAACGATAAATTTGAGGTTTTAACTTGCTCAATTGGGCCAGTTAAGTGATAGCCTAAATCGGTTAATGTTTGGCCCAGCCATGTTGCCCAAGTTTGATACCAGCCCAAGCGCGTCCAAGCCACATGTTGTAATTCCGGCCCAGCCAACGCACCAAAAAATGCGTGGGCCGCAGCATAATGCTCATCATGAACAAACAAAGTTGCATCCAAATCGGCCAGCGCTAGCCAACGACAATTGCGCGGCAAGGCTGCTCGCGGTTTGTGTACTTCGAGCACGCGCAACGACTTAACCGTTTGGCTGGTTTGATCAATATCTTGGTGCAGCAATTGGAGAATCGTGCTCACTATGCCATAATGTTCGAGCACCAGCTGACTAATCGTCTGGAGCGGAACCAGCCAAAGCTGGGCAATTGGCAAGCGGGGAATTCGCCAAATTTGGTCTGATTGTTCAATCAAGATTCTTTGCGATTGAGCATCAAATATAATTACGTCAACCTGCGATTGCCATTGAGTTGCATCCATTGCTGCTCCACTGCTAGGCCGTTCATCAACGCTAACACTCTGCTGGGTGTGGTTGGATTGACGCGGCAAATCGGCGCACTCTATAATTGAGCTATGCCAATACCCATTTTAGCAACCAAGCTGCATCTTCCGCAACCACGCCCAAATGGGGTGGCCCGTCCGCATTTAATCGCCCGTTTGGAGGCTGCCCAACATTGTGGCTTGCGCTTGATTTCGGCTCCAGCTGGCTTTGGTAAAAGTAGTTTGCTCAGCGAATGGCAGGCTAGCACCCAGCAGCAGGTTGCATGGCTCGCGCTCGACGAAGGCGATAACGATCCCAGTCGATTTTTCAGCTATCTTGTGCATGCCATCCAAACGATTGTGCCAACGGTGGGCGGCGCAGCATTGGCCTTAATTCAAGCGCAGCCACAGGCGATCGAACAAGCGCTGATTAACCTGATTAATGAAATAAGTAGCAGCAGCAAAAGCATCAATTTGGTACTTGATGATTATCATGTGATCGAAAATCATGCGCTTGACCAAGCGCTGAGCTATTTACTTGAGCACCTGCCAACGTCGTTGCGCCTAGTCATCGCCACTCGCGAAGATCCAAATTTGCCATTGGCGCGGCTACGGGCGCGTGGCCAACTGGCCGAATTGCGCAGCGCCGACCTGCGATTTAGCCTTGCTGAAGCTCAAGAATTTCTCAATAATGCTATGCACCTCGAGCTGAGTGAGCCTGAAGTTGCAGCCTTGGAAGCCCGCACCGAAGGCTGGATTGCAGGCTTGCAATTGGCCGGGCTTTCGATGCAGCACCAAACTGATCGCCAAGGATTTATCGCCTCGTTCACGGGCAGCCACCATTTTGTGATGGATTATTTGCTTGAAGAGGTGCTGCAACATCAACCGCCAGCAATTCAGCAATTTTTATTACACAGCTCAATCCTTAATCGTATGTGCGGCTCGTTGTGCGATGCGCTGCTGCCAAACAATGAACAAACCGGCCAAAGCACGCTCGAATATCTCGAACAAGCCAACATGTTTATTGTAGCGCTTGATCATGAGCGGCGTTGGTATCGTTATCATCATTTGTTTGGCGAATTGCTGCGTCAACGCCTGCAACGCAGTTTGGCCCAGCAAGCAACAACCAGCCTCGAAGCGCTGCATATTCGCGCCAGCAGCTGGTTTGAGCAGAATGATTTAGAAATTGAAGCGTTTGAACATGCCGCCGCTGCCAACGCAATCGAACGCGCCGAACGCTTAATCGAAGGCAAACGGGTGCCGCTACAATTTCAAGGCGCATTACTGCCGATTATGCATTGGCTGCAAGGCTTGCCAACCGATGTGCTCAATCAACATCCATCACTTTGGGTTACCGCAGCCTCGGTTTGGCTGGCAACAGGCCAAGTTAATGGCATTGAGCAACGCTTGCAAGCAGCAGAACAGGCCTTGGCGATCCATGAATTAAGCCCAAAATCCCAGGATTTAATCGGGCGAATCGCGGCAATTCGGGGCACGCTGGCGCTCAGTCAAAACGATGCCAACACCATTATCGCCCAATCGGAACACGCTTTGGCCCACCTTGCGCCCGATAATCTTTCGTTTCGAACTTCGACAGTTTGGAAATTGGGCTATGCCTATCAGTTACAAGGCCAACGCGGCGCAGCCAAACATGCCTATGAGCAAGCAATTAGCATCGGCCAGCGTTCAGGTAATTTGGTCACCGTGCTGTTGGCTTCAATCGGCTTGGGCAATCTGCACGAAAGTGATAATCGGCTCATTCTGGCGGCGACGACCTATCAGCAAGTGCTCAATGGGTGCAGCAAGTTGGCCTTGCCTGCGGCCAATTGTGGCGCAGAGCTGGGCCTCGCCCGAATCTATTATCAATCGAATCAGTTTGATCTCGCTGAGCAGCATTATCAACGGGCGTTGCAAGCAGCCCAATTATTGCAGCATACCGATCGCGAGGTCGCCTGCCAGGTGGTCAAAGCCCGCTTGCTCATTGCCCAAGGCCAGCTGGAGCAAGCAAGTTTGCTGTTGGAGCAAGCGCAGATAGCGGCTCAACAGCATCGCCATACGACTCAGCCCGCCAAAATTGCTGCCGAACAGCTGCGGATTCATTTGCTGCGCGGCCAAATTCAAGCAGCCCAACAGCTTGCTCAAAGCCACAGCTTGGTAATTGGCCAGGCCCAAGTGTTTTTGGCTCAACAACAGCCAAGTGCTGCCTTGGCAGTGCTCAAACCAGCGCTCGAACAGGCGCAAGCAAACGATTGGCTCGACCAACAATTGTGGCTTAGCTGTATGCAAAGCTTGGTTTTAACAGCGCTCGGCGAGCACGGCCAAGCCTTGCAAATCCTCACAAAAATGTTGCTTACTGCCGAAGCCGAGGGGTTTGTGCGCATATTTCTTGATCATGGCAGCGCAATGCAAACCCTACTTGCCAGCATCAATCCCCAATCAGCCCAAGCAGCCTACCGCGATTCATTGCTCGCCCAATTTGCGCGCGAGAACCCCAAGCAACTTTATCCGACAACCCTCAGTTTGCTTGATCTGCTGAGCCAGCGCGAGCGTGAAGTGCTGCAACTTATCGCTCAAGGCTATTCAAATCAAGCGATCTGCCAACAACTCCACCTTGCCTTGGATACCGTCAAGGGCCACAATCGGCGCATTTTTGAAAAACTTCAGGTTCAGCGCCGTACTGAGGCGGTCGCACGTGCCCGCGAATTGGGCTTGCTCAGCCAATAATCCCCAACCTGCGCACAACAACACTTTGGTGTCTAACCAACATTAGCGCAATTGCGTATGCTAGTGAGCAGTTGAGCCGTTGGCATTGGGCACGGCGCTTGTTCCAGCAGAGGCAATGATGACCAACCACCAGCAACGAGCACCAGAAGCAATGATCTATCAAATTTGCCTGCGTGGCAAGCTTGATCAGTCGTGGGCCGAATGGTTTGCAGGCTTGGAAATCGTTGCGCTGGCTAATGGCGATACGCTTTTAATTGGCCTAATTCCTGATCAAGCAGCCTTGTATGGCCTGATCAAAAAAATTCGCGATTTGGGTATGCCTTTAATTTCGCTGCTGCCAATCAGCTCAACCAGCAACAAATTTACTTCCCATGAACAAGCATAAACTGGAGTTTTCCGATGCAAGCAATTATCTATCGTGATTATGGCTCGGCTGATGTGTTGCAGCTCAGCGATGTGGCTCGCCCAAGCCCTAGCGATAACCAAGTAATGATTAAAGTCTATGTTACTGCCTTGAATGCTGCCGATTGGCGATTAATGAATGGCAAGCCCTTGCCTTTGCGCTTTGTAACTGGCCTATTTAAGCCCAAACAGAGCATTCTTGGCACCGATATCGCCGGGGTAATCGAGGCAGTTGGGCGCAATGTTCGCCAATTTAAAGTTGGCGATGCAGTGACCGGCAATATTTGGAGCAGCGGCGCGAGCGGTTTAGGTCAATATATCTGTGTCCCAGAACATATGCTGGTGCTCAAGCCAGCGAATGTTAGTTTTGAGCAAGCAGCTGCCACGCCGATGGCAGCAGTTACAGCACTCCAAGGGCTGCGTCAGGGCCAGATTGCTGCTGGCCAACAGGTCTTAATTTATGGTGCTTCCGGTGGAGCTGGGACATTCGCAGTTCAACTTGCGAAACACTTTGGTGCAACGGTTACGGCTGTTGCCAGTGCCGCCAAACACGAGCTGATGCGGTCGTTGGGCGCGGATCAGGTTTTGGATTATGCCAAGGACGATTTTGCCAAAAGCGGGCAGCTCTATGATTTAATTCTGGGGGTCAACGGCTATCGCTCAATCTTTGATTACAAACGCAGTTTAGCGCCCGAAGGCCGTTATGTGATGGTCGGTGGCGACATGGCCCAAATTTTTCAAGCCCTCGCCTTGGGTAAATTGCTGTCAATCGGCAGCACGAAGCACCTCAGTAATGTAACAGCCAAAACCAATCAAGCAGATTTGGCAGAAATTGGCCATTTGCTGGCCACTGGTGCGATTAAAGCCGTGATCGATCGCAGCTATCCGCTCGCCGAAGCGCCTGCTGCCATGCGCTATTTGCAAGCATGCCACGCCAAAGGCAAAATCCTGATTAATCTGCACGCTGAACAAGCCTTGGAGCAACAAGTATGAAAGCAATGCTATGTACTGGCTACGGTTCGCCTGAGGTTTTGCAATTTAGTGAGGCCAGCAAGCCAACGCCCAAGGACAACGAGCTGCTCATCAAGGTTCAAGCAGCCAGCGTCACGCCCTCGGATTGTGCTTTTCGTAAGGGCGATCCCTTCATCATCAAGCTGATGTATGGCCTGCGCAAGCCAAAATTTGCAATTCTTGGGGTTGAATTCGCGGGCACGGTCGAGGCGATTGGCCCAGCAGTCCAGCGCTTCAAGGTCGGCGATCAGGTTTTTGGCATGAGTCCCAACACCTTTGGCAGCTACGGCGAATATTTATGTCTGGCCGAAGATAAACCAATCGCCAAACAACCAAGCAATGTGAGCGCCGCCGAAGCTGTGGCAATTTGCGATGGCGCAACTACTGCCTTGATCTTTTTGCGCGATATTGCCAAGCTCCAAGCTGGCCAACACATCTTGATCAATGGCGCTTCGGGAGCAGTCGGCATCTACGCCGTGCAATTGGCCAAATATTATGGCGCAACGGTTACTGCCGTGTGCAGCACCGCCAATCACGAATTGGTAACCCACTATGGAGCCGACTATGTGATCGATTACACCAGCAGCGATTTTACCCAAAGCCAACAGCGCTATGATGTGGTGTTCGATGCAATTGGCAAAAGCTCATATGGCCGTTGCAAACACTTACTTACAGCCAACGGTAGCTATTTAATGACCGTGCCCAACCTTGGCATTATGCTGAATATGGCGTGGACAAGCTTTGGCAACGGCAAAAAAGCTAAATTCGCGGCCACGGGGCTGAATCAAAACCCAGCCAATCTCAACTTCTTAGCCGAATTAATCGCTGCTGGCAAGCTCAAAGCGGTGATCGATCGCCGCTATCGCTTGGCCGATTTGGCCGAAGCTCATCGTTATGTCGAGACAGGCCGCAAAAAAGGCAATGTGGTGATCGAGATTTAGCTATTCAAGGTCAATGGCACCAACACAAGGCTTTTGGCGCTCTCAAATGAATAGATCTCCAAGGGCTGGATGCGACCACGAATCGGAATCTCGCTCAACGGCAAATCGTGCAAATCTAAGCTGCTATGTTGCATCACGGCGCGCGAAACGACGAGTTGGGTTTGCAAAGTTTTGGTAGCTTCTTCCAAACGGGCGGCAATATTTACCGCATCGCCAATTGCGGTCAGATGTTTCGCCCGTTTATAGCCCAAATCGCCAACAATCACATGGCCGCAATGAATCCCAATGCCCATGCGCAACGGTTCGCTCACATCATCTTGCAAGCGCTGATTGAGCACATCGAGTTGATGGGCCATGGCTTGGGCCGCTGCCAGTGCATTATGACAAGCTTGTTCGAGAGTACCTTCCAAGCCAAATAAGGCCATAATCCCATCGCCAATAAATTTATCGAGATAACCGCCGTTGGATTCGATCACTTGGCCCATCGATTGAAAATATTGGTTCAGGATAAAGACCGTATCATAGGGCAATTTGCCCTCGGAGAGCGTGGTAAAACCGCGCAAATCGGCAAACATAATTACAATTTGCTTATCAGCACCATGGCTAATCATGGTTGGCGTGCCTGGTTGGGCGCGATCGTGGTGGTGCAACAATGGCCGCACAACACACGCGCCAGTCGGAATCGTTTGACATGCCAAGCGAATATCGCTGCCAGCTCCAAAGCGCTTGAGCAAGCGTTGCTCGGTTTCATTCGGCGGATTTAACGTCTTAGCGCCTTCGATAATTTCGATTCTGCAAGTCGAGCAGCGCCCGCGCCCGCCACAACTATGGGCATGGGGAATGCCATTGGCAAGGCTGGCTTCAAGCAAGCTCGTGCCAGGCGCAATCGTCACCGTTGCAATGCCCTTATATTCAACCGTAATTAGATAATGCTTGCGCCGCAAACGCAATACCAAAGCCCGACCACCACCCAAACCCAGCAAGATGACTGCATAGCCGGCACCGAATCGCGCCATAAAATTGCTTGAAGCAGCCAGCAAATCTACATTGTTTGGATTGGTAAATTGCATAACGCTGGCGATCCATGCGGGGTCTTGTTTAAGCTGGTTTACCTCGCGATGGGCGACGATGATGCCAACCATGGCCAGCAAGGGAATCACAATTTGGACAATCAGCAAGGGCTGTTTGATCCGCCGGAACCATGGTTTATGCCATAAATAGCTCAGCAAACCAAGATTGCCATGCACCCAAACCACCACCAGCAGCAAATACAAATCGATCGCGATCGTCATTTGGCCAAGCAGCACATAGCTATAGGTATCGCGCACGCCATACAATATGGTGGCAAAACGAGTCGCATAGACATGCGAGCTAATGAGCAAAGGCATAATTAGGCTTAAGCTCAGTTGCAGCCATTCGTTCCAATGCAAGCGCCGCCAATTGGTGATCGTTAGTAATTTATAGCCCGATAAGACGATATGCACCAGCAAACTTGCAGGTACAACCCAAAAAATCGCTGGATGCCGCCAAAACCCCAGAAAAAAGCGGCGTGCCGATTCCAAGGCTTCGAGGCCAAAGATTCCCCAAACATGGTTCAGCAGGTGGGTGGTAACGTAGAGCAAGAGCGCCAAACCAGCATGCAGCCGCAGGCGCGGAATCAGAGCTTGAAACGTGCGAGCCATGCAGCGAATCTCCGTAAAGCCACGAGTAGCCTGAGTATACCATCTATCTCGGTCACTAGCTTAGTTCACCCAAGCCCCATTTGTCCTATCCAAATGCTTAACTTATGGGTTGTTAGCGCTCACCCATAGGCTAAAATAGCTAAAAGCCAGCAGTAAGCCAACTATCAGCTACGCACCATTGTCGTATGGATGCGTAATTGGCTATTGTTGCAGCAGAATATTTGGGTAAGGAGCTTGGATGCAGCAGATTCCACGCCATATTGTGACGGTTGCAGGCTGTGTGTTTAATCATGCTGGCGAGATTTTACTCTTGCAAAGCCCACGCGGCGGGTGGGAATTTCCTGGCGGCCAAGTTGAGGTTGGTGAGAGCTTGCCCGCAGCACTCGCACGTGAGATTTTTGAAGAAACAGGAGTTCATGCCACAATTGAACGCTTGGTTGGCGTATCATCAAATCTAGCCTTGGGTAGCGTTAATCTTGATTTTCGCTGTTTGTACCAAGCTGGTCAATTAACCACCAGCGCTGAGAGTTTAGCAGTGGAATGGATTGCACCAAGCCAAGCGCTTAACTTGGTGCAACGGCCAGCAATTCGTGCTCGTTTGCAAACTATGCTCAATCCAAGCCCATCAGTCAGCTATCGCGTTTACAGCGTAGCTTCGCGCGATCTTGGGGCGGTATACGAGCTGCACACAGAGCACAATTTTTAGTTTTGGCCAATCTCTTTTTCGAGAATTGTATAGAATGCAGGGTCCAAGGTTGGCTGACCGCTTAGGAGCAAAAAACGTTCTAGATCATTATTAGTATCGCTAAACACCCGTTCGTAGTTATCACCTATGATCCAAACAAATCCTTGTTGCACCCGAATTGTACGGGCTGGATTAATCGTGGTAACAATAAAGCCGCGATTGCCTAAATTATCGAAGGCTTTTTTAGCCTCTACCGGGGTAAGTTGCTGAAGGAACGTAAAAAATTCGCTGCGTTGTGCCGTTGAGAGCTGCCACGTTGGTGGGGGCACGCCCGCAGTAATATCAAGTTGCACGGTTACTGGACCATTCGTTGCCATTGATAAGCCACTTTCGGATTGTTGCGAACAGCCAATCCAAAAACTACTAAGACTGATGAGCAGGAACAATTTAGTTAACCAACGCATAAGTGTTATCCTGCTAGAAATTAACTATGGAATAACGAAGCGTTCTAGCCGCTCGTATCCTATCAATACATTACATTGTATAGCAATTTGAGCATAAATACGTGTCAACCTAGATCAATACAGCTTTATGGAGCCAACTGAGGTGCGTTATTGCTTCGTCTCAGCCGAGTGCTTACATCAGCATCTAGCCCTCGCCTATTCCAGCAGGTTATATCACTGAAGAAAGAAACTGTTAGTTTTTGCGTCTTTCAGCAGCATTAGCAAGTATCAAACGCTTTCAGGAGAATGTTATGCAACGACAACAGGCGGTCGTGATCGGGGCCAGTATCGCGGGCTTAGTCGCAGCGCGTGCCTTAGCCAACCATTTTCAAAACGTGATTATCGTTGAGCGCGATGGTTTGGATACAGCAACCCAGCCACGCAAGGGTGTACCCCAAGCCAACCATGTGCATATTTTATTAACTGGTGGCTTTAATGTGCTTCAGCATTATTTTCCAAGTTTCACCAGCGATTTACATGCTGCTGGCGTGCCAGAGCTCAATTGGTCGCGCGATGTGCAATGGTTTCAAGCTGGCTCGTGGAAAACCCGCCAACCATGCAGCATTAGCTTCTATCCTCAAGCGCGGGCAACCCTCGAAAGCCGCATTCGCGAGTATGTGCGCCAACATCCTAAAATTGAATTTCGCGGCCAAACCAAGGTCGAGCAATTGCTGTTCGATGCCAGCAAAACCACAGTAACTGGCGTGTTGGTCAATCAAGCCGACCAAAGCAGCGAGATTGCTGCCGACTTGGTGGTTGATACAACTGGCCGTGGCTCGCGCACTGGCCAATGGCTCGAAGCTGCTGGCTACCAAACGCCCGTCAAAGAAGTGATGCCGATTGATTTGGTCTATGTGAGCCAAGTTTTCAAAAAAACTGCGACACCACGCAATTGGCAATGTTTGGCCTGCCACCCTTCGAAAAATTCGCCGCGCGGCGCGATTATTGCGCCAATCGACGACGAACATTGGATTGTGACGCTGTTTGGCTATCTCGGCCAGCACCCAACCCCAACCAATGCCGATGTGTTGGAGTTTGTCAGAAATCTGCCAGTGCCCGATATTTATACCACCTTGGCCGAAGCTACAGCGGTCAGCGAGCCGGTGCGCTTTGGCTATCCACAACAAGTTTTTCAGCGTTATGACAAACTAAAGCGCTTTCCACAAGGATTTTTGGTGCTTGGTGATGCCTTATGTAGCGTTGATCCAGTGTTTGGTCAAGGCATGACCTTAGCTTGCAAAGAGGCCAATGCTTTAGATCAAGTGCTGGCTTCGACCCAAGGCCAACACGCTGCAACCCTGGCCCAAGCCTTTTTCAAACAGGCTCAAAAAATCATTGAAGTTCCATGGCTCATTACCCAAGCTGAGGCCTTGCGCTTCAAAGGAATGCCAGGATCGCGCAGCCCAAAAATTCGCTTTTTACAATGGTATACCGAGCATGTGTTTTGGCTCAGCGCGCAATCGACCGAAATTTACCAAGCCTTTTTGGATGTAATGCATCTGTTGGCAGGCCCAGAAGCCTTGCTTCGACCCAAAGTGGTGCGCGGTGTACTTGGGCGTATGTTCGGGCGCGCCTAAGTTGGGTTGCGATTTGTAAACCTCGCTCCATAAAATAACTATAATTTAGCCAGCAAAACACCGCTACAATAGCCATGATGAGGGCAAAACAACCAATCATGGGAGCGGTGGCTTTGCGTTAATCGCCAGCTGTTGCATGCAATGGCAACCGCACCAACGGCGGTGCGGATCATTAATAAAGGACAGAGCGTTCATGAAAAGTAGTTTACAAATCGCTGCCGAGGCTTCACCCCGCCCGATCGCCCAAATTGCCGAAGCACTTGCGATTGCTGAGCAATTTGTCGAACCCTATGGGCGCTATCGCGCCAAAATCAACCTTGATCTGCTTGATGCCAGCCATGATCGGCCTCGTGGCAAGCAGATTTTAGTAACCGCCATGACTCCAACGCCGCTTGGCGAGGGCAAAACTGCCACCACCATTGGCCTGAGCATGGCGCTCAATCGCTTAGGCAAACGCGCTATCTGCACCCTGCGCCAAAGCTCGCTCGGCCCAGTTTTTGGCATCAAGGGTGGTGGCTCTGGTGGCGGCTATTCGCAAGTTATTCCCTTAGAAGATAGCTTGATGCACTTGACTGGCGATATTCACGCCGTCACCCAAGCCCACAACCAAATTGCCGCCATGACCGACAATAGTTGGTATCAGAAAAATCCACTTGGCATCGACCCAGAGCAGATTCAGATTCGACGCGTGCTTGATGTTAACGATCGCTTTTTACGCTCAATCACGATTGGCCAAGGCGGAGCACAGCATGGCATTCCGCGCCAAACTGGGTTTGATATTACCGCCGCCAGCGAATTAATGGCAATTTTGGCCTTGGTGAGCGGCGAAACCCACGCCGCTGTGATGCGCGATTTACGCCAGCGCATCGGACGCATGGTCGTGGGATTCGATCGTCAAGGCCAACCAATCACTGCCGATGACATTCGGGCAGCAGGTGCAGCGACGGTTATTCTACGCAACGCAATTCACCCAACCCTGATGCAGACGATCGAAAACACGCCAGTGCTGATGCATGGCGGGCCATTTGCCAACATCGCCCATGGTAACGCCAGCGTGGTTGCCGACCAAGTTGGGCTGCGAATCGCTGATTATGTGGTGACTGAAGCAGGTTTTGCGATGGATATGGGCGGCGAAAAATTCTTTGATATTAAGTGCCGCGCCTTTGATGCCAAGCCCGCTGTGGTGGTGCTGGTGGCCACAATTCGCGCGCTCAAAGCCCACAGCGGGCGCTGGAACATCAAGCCAGGTCGGCCATTACCAGCCGATCTACTGCAAGAAAACCCCGATGCGGTGTATGCTGGCGGGGCAAATCTCCAAAAACACATTCGCAACGCCCAATTATTCGGCTTGCCAGTTGTGGTTGCGCTCAATGCCTTCCCCGATGATCATCCCTCGGAAATCGAGGCCGTGCAGGAAATTGCCATGAGTGCAGGCGCGTTCGATGTGGCGGTGAGCACGGTATTTAGCCAAGGCGGTGCTGGCGGCGAAGCATTGGCTGAAAAAGTGCTGGCAGCAATTGAGCAAGCAGGCCAAGCTAAGTTTTTGTATGAACTGGAGCAACCATTAACCGCCAAAATTGCCAGCATCGCCACCAAAATCTATGGAGCTGCTGAGGTCAGTTATAGCCCTGAGGCCAGCGAACAATTGGCCAAACTCGAAGCCAATGGCTTTGGCAATTTGCCAATTTGTATGGCCAAAACCCATCTGAGCATCAGCCATGATCCGGCGCTCAAAGGTGCACCAAGCGATTATACCTTCCCAATTCGCGAGGTGCGCGCAAGCATTGGCGCTGGCTTTATCTACCCCATTGCTGGCGATATGATGACCATGCCCGGCCTCAGCGCCCATCCAGCCGCCGAAAATATTGATATTGATGAGCACGGCCAGACGATTGGTTTATTCTAAGTATATGTCAATGGTCGATGTCTTTTTGTAAAGCAGACATTTCTTTTTGTAAAGCATCCTTGACTTAATCAAAAAACTGGTGTATACTCCCGCCAGTTCAATGATTAAGTCAAGGATGCTTTACAATGAAAGCTCAATCAACAGCAATTCGCCAATTGATTATCGCGTTCGTGTTGTTCCCAATCTTGCTTATGGCCGTGATTTTGGTGCTGCCCAAACTGCCAGAATCGCCATGGCGCGCGGCGCTGGCAATCGTGCCGTTGGTTCCGGTGGGGCTTGGCATTCAAGCAATGTATCGGGCAGTTAGCAGCATGGATGAATTTCAGCGCCATGTTCAACTGCTGGCTTTTACGTTTGCGGTGGGAGCTACCAGCTTTATTAGCTGTGCTTATGGCTTGCTGCAAGTGTTAGTCAATGTACCGCAATTGTCGTGGCTGTGGATCTTGCCACTCTTGAGCACCTGTTGGAGTTTTGGTTTAGCCTTCGCTCATCGGAGCTACCAATGAAAAATCGCTTACGTGTCTTGCGCGCCGAACGCGATTGGTCACAAGCCGATTTGGCCCAAGCCTTGGGGGTATCGCGGCAAACCATCAATGCGCTTGAAACCGGCAAATACGACCCGAGCTTACCGCTGGCCTTCAAAATAGCCGATCTGTTTGAGCTGGCGATTGAGCAAATTTTCGAGCGCCCAAGCGCCGATAATCAATCAGCAAGCAATGATTAAACCTGCTACGGCATGCTTATTTTGCAGCATGCCGTAAACGGGTTTTAGGCTACCAATAATACTTTCAAGCCGCGTAAAAATAGCTCAACCGAGCGTTCTAGCTCCGCATGCGTTGCCCCATTGACACTTTGAATCGATAAGCCATTAGAAAAAGCCATAATCGTGCGCGCCAGATCAGCTGAATCAACACCCTCAGCCAGTTGTCCTGTCCGATCTGCTTGCACCAAACGCTCGCGAATTAAGATTTCTTGGCCGAGGCGTTGCTCAACCACAGCCTGATAAATTGGCGCAGTTGTATCATTGCAGACTGGCACACCGCGAATCAATAAGCAGCCAGCAGGCACGCTAGGGTTGGTAATTTGGCGAATGTTGATCCGCAGCAATTGCTCAAGCGCCATATAAATTTCAGCATGCTCTAATGCTGTCGTAATCGAAGGCACACTCAGCTCGTGATAGCGCGCCAAAACTTCGCGAAAAAGTTGCTCTTTATTGCCAAATGCTGCATACAAGCTGGGCCGATTAATCCCCATCGCTTCAGTTAAATCGCTGAGCGACGCACCTTCGTAGCCCAAACGCCAAAAGACATTTAAGGCTTGAAATAAGGCCTGATCGCGATCAAAGGCGCGTGGTCGGCCAACTTTTTGTTCTGTGATTGCTTTCATCGTTGCTAACCAATCTAGTCTGGATTGACCATAATGATCATACGCCAAACAGCTCGATAACACAAGCTAGATGAAAGGATGAAGGCAAAAGTCAGAAGTCAGAAATCAAAAGTCAGAAGGCAAAAGTCAGAAATCAGAAATCAATAGCCAATAGCCCAAAGCCTATAGACCTTCGTGTAATTCGTGCAATTCGTGGCTAAAATAAAGCTTCGGCCCCTTCGTGGAGAAAAATCAAATCTAAATAATCTGTGTGAATCTGTGGCTAAAAAACTACGTTTCGCGTGCTTCGTGCCCTTCGCAGTTTCTAAACCTTCGCGCTCTTCGTGCCCTTCGTGGATCACATTCGGGCTTGACAAATTACGCCACTTTCTATATAGTACCGATCAGTACAAAATATATGTACTCATCGGTACTATATTATTTTTATTGAATCTTGGAAGGAAGCCCATGAGCAAGCCATTAGCCGGAAAAGTTGCCTTGGTCACTGGTGGTTCACGTGGAATTGGCGCAGCCAGCGCGCTGGCGTTGGCCGAACAAGGCGCAGACGTTGCGATTAGTTATGTCGCCTCGGCTAGCAAAGCAGAAGCGGTGGTCGAACAATTACAAGCGCTTGGCGTTAAAGCCGCAGCCTTCCACGCCGACCAAGCAGATAGCGACCAAGTGGCCAGTTTGGTCAATACTGTCGTGGCACATTTTGGCAAGCTCGATATTTTGGTCAATAATGCTGGCGTATTTCAGGGCGCAGTCTTAAGCGATCCCAACACCGATGTTGAAGCGATCGAGCATATGTTTGCGGTCAATGTTAAAGGTGTTGCGACTGCCGTGCGTACTGCAACGCCGTTGTTGCAAGATGGCGGGCGGATTATTTCGATTGGCTCGGTAGCCGCTGATGGCTCGCCCTATGTTGGGCTAGCCGATTATTCAGCCTCGAAGGCGGCGGTTGCTAGCTACACCCGCGCATGGGCACGCGAGCTAGGCCAACGCGGCATCACAGTTAATAATGTGCAACCAGGCCCAATCGACACCGATATGGGACCAGGCGATAGCCCAATGCTGGAAGTATTTACCCAAGCAATTGCGCTCAAACGCTTGGGCAAGGCTGAAGAAGTTGGCGCAACTGTAGCCTTCTTGGCCAGCCCAGCCGCCGCCTTTATCACTGGCGCGACCATCAACGTCGACGGCGGATTAAGCGCCTAAACAACCAAGGCCTGTGAGTTTGCAATGAACTCACAGGCCTTCGTTTTTATTGGGTTGCCAAGAAGCTTTTCAAATCTCTACTACGGGTGCGCAAGCGCTCCATGAGGCTTGTAACAGCAGCGTTATACTCGTCAACGCTGGTTTTTTTGATCGCACTTGGGCTGATGGTCGCAGCTAAGGCTGTATATTTTTGCACCAAAGCCTCGGCATCAAATTGGCTACTGGTTTCGCGCAGCGCCGCAATATAGGTTTCATAGTAAGTCGGATCATCAAGCAAGTAGCGAATCAAAGGCCAATCGCTGGTTACGCTGGCTTTATCGAAGCTGTTGTTTTGGCCACCAAAGCCACCGCCAGGCCCGCGCATCCCACCGCCATTGGCTGGTCGATTAGGATTATTGGGTATGGCTTGGTTGTTGCCATTGGCTGGTTGATTAGGATTATTCTGCATCCCAGCAGGCGCTTGATTGCGACCACCACCCATGCTCGCCCCCAGCACAAAATTATGATCCCACGAAACCCAGGTTAGTTTGCCAGTTGCAGGGTTGGTGTAAAGATAATAATTATGACTCATCGCCCCATAGGTATCCCAATGCTCCAGCAAGGTGCTCACGCCAAGCCATTTCAGGAAAATCGGCACATCGAACACGGCCTCTAATTTGGCTCGCCATGCCGCCGGATCACTGGTGCGTTCGCTTGAGTGCAACACATCGTAGAGCGCTTCGACATCGGCCCAGCCTGTTGCATCGTTATTTTCCTTCTGAAAACTTGCTTGAATTGTAGCCTTAGTGCCTTCGGCCAAACTGGCGGCGCTGCCATCGCCTTCGTAGATGTTACCGCTATCGTCGCCAAACACGCGAGCAATTGCCGTATCGTCGATCACTTCAACCGCTGTGTATAAGCCCAAACTCTCAACGCCGTTGCCATGATCAAGCAGCACTTCGTAGGTCGCGGTTTCAGCGGCGGGCAAGCCCATTTGAGCCAAGAGATCGTAGGCCAGCGTTTCGCGCATAGCCGTCAGATCGCCTAAATTGTTTGCCAGTGCCAATTGTTTGAAGCCATAAAAGCGTTGGTTATCAATTTCGGGATAGGTTTTTTCAAATTGATCAAAATCGAGCTTGAAGGGCAAATTGGCTTGCTGGCTATTCCAAGCATTCATCAATGAGGAATTGCCTTTGTAGCGCACCCCAACATTCGTCCATGTTTGGCCTTCAAAACTCAGGGTTGCCGTTACCCACATCGGGTTTTCGGTCACCAAATCGCCCATATTTGGCATGCCCCCAGGCATGCCCATAGTATCAGTAAAAGCACCGTTTGGGCGCATTGGCAAGCCATTCGTATCAGTAAACACGCCGCCAGGAAAACCGCCACCCAGCTGATGGCTACCAGGCGCGCCAAAAAGCTCGCTCATATTCGTTTGCATGGCTTGCCACGAAGTCGGATCAATCGTGATGGTTAGTTGATTGACCGCATCCTGTGGGAAAACCACAGCATAATTTGGCTCAGCACTCTCGCCATGCGAGGCTTCAGTCCAGCCAGCAGGCCGCGTTACGCCATCAACAACGGTCGTTTCAGCAGGAACAACGGTTGTAGTGCTCGAAGTCGCACATGCCACCAAGTTTAATCCAACAGCCAGCAAACAAAGCCAACGCCAATATTTCATCGTAACCTCACAATTTTGCAGATTAAAAAGCGAGCCAATAGCCGAATTTCGTTTATGGCAATTGATGCTGATCGCGCAAGACCCGGGGATTGCTTGGCGTATGCTTAGCGCTCAGGCGTGGGGTTTCATCATAGAAAATTTTCAAATCGGCCATATCGTGCAATAAATCGATGCGCCCAATTTCAACCCGCTTAACCAAAATGCCGGTGCGTTGGCGTAAATCGGCCAGTAATTCTTCAGATCGTGCAGGCCCGATTAGCTCAATTTTGTCGTAAGCAACGCGCTTGTTGGCTTCAAATTGAAAGCCCCAACCTTTTTCGAGCACAAACAAAATCAGCAGAATCACGGCGTTGGCGATGCCAATTTGCAGCAAACTACCGCTGTGCATCAGCGAATTCATCACGCCCAAGGCAATCAAAATAAACAAATAGGTCATTTCGCGAATCGGAATCTCATCGGTGCGATAGCGCAGCAACGAGAAAATTGCAAACAGGCCAAAGCCCACGCCAACGCCCACTTCGACGCTGGTCAGAAAGCCCAGCACAAAATAGATGATCATATTGAAGCCAATAAAGGTAAAAACGAAATTTTTATCTTGGGTCACGGGATAGTACACGCCGCGCACAATTAGCAGCGTTACGAATAAATTAAAGCCCGCTCCCAGCAAAAAATGAGTTAATTCGGTTGTCATTGAGCATACTCCATCAAGCTATGCAAATAGCGTAAGGTTGGTTTGAAGCTGTTGCGTGGTAATTCTGGGTAGAGCAAGGCTGCGCCGCTGCAATATTTACTCATGCCAATTGTGTGCAAATGCTGGCCGCGAATGCCTTGGATAAAGGGCGAACTGCGGCTAATGCCAGCTTGTTTGACTTCGGCAATCACCACTCCTGTCAGTTCAACAGTGTGCAGATTGGCCTGAAACTGAATCCCAATATCAAGGGTTACTCGCTCGTGGGCGGCAATATTCACCAAGGTGATGCGGCCAAAATCGTTGGTCAGGGTTGACTGCAATACACTCACATCAAACGGCACATGTCGTTGCACAAAGGCTTTGCTGGCTGGATTCAGTGTTTCTAAGCCTGTTGGGGTTGGCATTCGATGCTTGATCGTGCGATATTTATTAATTTTGTGCTTGACTTCGAGAAAGTGCTGCTGGGTATCGAGATAGGTGCGGCTGCGCACTTTGTAGCGATTACGGCCCCCAGCATGATGCCGCCGATAGAGCGCAAAATCAGCGCTATCAAAATAGCGCGTATGATAGCGATGCATGCGCCGCCCAGCGATCTCCAGCACCCGATAATCTGCCGCTAAATCGGGCAAGATTGCAGCTAATTGCTGCATTGAGCAGACATATTTGCTATCGGTGCGATTCAGCAAGGCCACCGAATCCATCTGTGGCAAACTAATTGGCTCAAAACTCGCCAAGTGTTGGTCAAGCAGCGGCTTTGGGGCTGGTTGCGCTGGTTCGCAAGCAGGCGCTGGCTCAGTTGGCCAGATCAGGGTTGGTTGATAGCGCAGTTGTTGCAGCATAAGCTCATTCCTTCGCACGCCGCAACGCCAAAAGCGATCGGCAATCTGTATTAGCTTCTGGTTAAGAGTGTAGCCAGCAATTGTTATAAAACTGTTAGGATCTGAAGTGCTTGCGATGAGGATTTAGGTAGAGGTGATTAGCAAAAAGCCCCGCATTTCCATCATGGATGCAGGGCTTCAACAAACGCTATGTTTAGGAAAACGGAATTAATAGCCTTCGGCAATTTGCTCTGAGAGCGTGGCGCGCAATTCTGGCGAAACCCGCATATATAAGCCAGTTGCTTCGGCCACAATCGTGCCATCGGGCAATTGAGCAAAGCCCTCGACCTCAAGCGCGCGCCCACGATCGCGCACGATGCTGCCAGTAAAGGTAATTTCTTGGTCAATTGGGGCTGGCTGACGATAGCGCACTTCAAAACGACCAGTCATCGTCCAGGCATCGATTAAAAAGCCAACCCGGCCTAAGGTCTCATCAAGAATCGTCGCAATGATGCCGCCATGGACAAAGCCCGGCCAGCCTTGATGGAGCGAGGTGGAGGTAAAGCGCGTCACAACCCGATTTTCTTCCTCGAAGAAATCTAATTGCAAGCCGCTCGGGTTATTTTTGCCACAGACAAAACATGCCTGCGAATCTAATTGGCGATTCATGAATGCTCCTTTTGCAAATATAGCCGATTATAGCGCAAAAAAACCACGACTCGCAGTGAGCCGTGGTTATCGTTTATCTGTTGTTGGGCAATTAATTTAATTTGCGGACGGCAGGGTGGAAGCTAAACAAGGTCGTCATAACCAGCATAATGATGCCACAGGTCGCAAACACTGCTGGCGCACCAAAATAGTCGGCGGCCCAACCAGCAACGCCATAGCCAACTGGCAATAACGCAACCGAGCCAAGCAAGTCGATGCTGGCAACCCGCCCGAGTTGTTCGCGATCAACCATTTCTTGCATGGTATGCGTCCAAATCAAGCCAAAAGTTGCAATTCCAATCCCGCGGAAGACCAACACGCTAAGCAAGGCGGCTAAGGCGATAGTGCTGCCAAGCATGCCACCATTAAAGCCAATCACGCCAACGAGCAAGGTTGCTAAGCTAGCCAATAATAAGGCCCCATAGCCCATCAGGCCACGGCGGCGTAAACGATTACCTTTGCTCAACCAAATCGAGGCCGAAACCGCACCCAAGGCAATGCTCGCATGCGCCCAACCAAGTCGCTCAACTGGTAATCCCAAAAATTTACTGATCAAGATTGGCAAGGCTGTTTGGGCTGGAGCGGCCAACAGCATGTTGGCCATCGACGAAAGAATAATCGTCATCCAGAGCCAAGGGTTCATGCTGACCGTTCTTAGGCCCGCACCAACATCTTTTAAGATGCCAGTCGAGCGTCGAGCTTTCGCGCGGCTCGCATCAGTTGAGAGCAGCGGAATTAAGCACAAGCCAGAAACCAAAAACGAGAAACTATTGAATAAAAATGCGGTTGGTGCGCCACCAATGCCGACAATCAAAGAGGCAATCAATGGCCCTAAAATCAAGGTCATTTGGGCACTCAAAGCAGTCAGCGAGTTGGCTCCAGGCAGCGATTCTGCTGGCACTACATCGGGTACTAATGCACTATAGGCTGGCTGAAAAAACGAATCAAAGAAGCCAAACGAGATGCTTGCTGCATAAATATGCCAGAGTTGCAAGGTATTCGTCAGGGCCAGAATCCCAACGCCACCAACAATCAAGGCCCGCAACATATCGGAGCTAAACATCAGCCAACCACGCGAAAAGCGATCAACTGCTGCCCCGCCAAGCAATGAGAAGACGATCATCGGCGCAAACGAACAGATTAATACTAAGCCCATCGCAGCAGCCGAGCCAGTGTGATCCAAAACCCATAGCGAGAGCGCAACCTGATACATCGTATCGCCCAAACGCGAAATCGTTTGCCCCGTCCAGAGCATTGCAAACAAGCGTTGCTGTAAGGGCCGAAATAAACCGTTCTCCGAGGTACTTGAGGTCATGCTTCCTCCTACAATTTCGCGCTACGCTGAGCAACCTCCCCACATTTGGCTTGCTCAGCTTAAATAGTGTGCAATCGTGTGCATGGGAGTTTCAGCGTGGAACCCTTAGCCCAACAATCTTGGAGTTATTTAATCCATTGCTGCGCAATGTTGAACATTCGCGAGCACTCGTTGCAGGCATTGGCGCTGAAAGCAGTTATCGGCGTGGATGGCTGTTCTCTCTGGCCTGCGAGACTGTAAATCAGCAGTTGGAATGTAGGCTATAATCGCGAGGCGAATTATACCAATTTTTAACTTTTTCTGCAAGATGCTTTTTTCTGCCTGCATGGTATAGTCGAGCAGTATGATAAACCTGAGGTTTTTGTTTAGAAATTGCGCCTAATGACAATCAGCATTATGTTAACATATCATCACACAGCGTAGCAGCTTACGCTCAGTATTTGGCTTCAAACAGTCGGTAATTGATTTCGTTTTAGCCTGAGGATCAAGCACGGTAGGTTCATAAATCAACCAAGATCAAACATTTCGCGCCGGAATAGTTGGCAGGTTAGCCCGATGAAGGCAGCAACAGCGCAATCAAGGCTGTTGCTGCCTGTAAAGCCTAGTGATGATGGTGATGATGATGGTCGTGAATCTGAATTGGCTCAGGCCGTGGCGCTGTATACACATGATCAATCCAAGCAAGCACCTGATCCAAGCCATTTTCAGCCTTGAGGTTGGTAAAAACCAGCGGTAATTCGCCGCGCATGAGCCTGGCATCGTGCTCCATCACCTCTAACGATGCGCCAACCAACTCAGCCAAATCAATTTTGTTGATCACCAATAAATCGGAGCGCGTCACGCCCGGGCCACCTTTACGCGGCACCTTATCACCGCCAGCCACATCGATCACGTAAATCCAATAATCGACCAACTCTGGGCTAAACGAGGCCGCCAGATTATCGCCGCCACTCTCAACAAACACAATTTGCAAATCGGGCAGGGTTGCACACAAATCGGCAATCGCTTCAAGGTTCATCGAGGCATCATCGCGAATCGCCGAGTGGGGACAGCCGCCAGTTTCCACTCCGCGCACCCGCTCGGCAGGCAGCACACCTTGGCGTAGCAAAAATTCGGCATCTTCTTTGGTGTAAATATCGTTAGTAACCACAGCTACTGAATAGCGCTTGGTCAGATGCACACTCAAACAATGGGCTAAAGCTGTTTTGCCACTGCCCACTGGGCCAGCAATCCCAATTCGCAACAGGTTTTCCGCCATAAATTCCTCACATCTAGAATAAGAAATAGCGCTGAGCCAAGGGCAAGCTACTGGCAGGCTCGCAGGTCAATAGTTCGCCATCAGCCCGCACAGCATAGGTTTCAGGATCAACTTCAATCACTGGGGTAGCGTTGTTGTGAATAAGATCGGCTTTTTGGACGCTACGGCAACCACGCACGGCAGCGGTTGTTTTTTGCAAGCCCAATTGTTGGCCAAGCCCTGCTTGTTGCGCTGCCGCCGAAACAAAGGTCAGGCTAGTAGCGCCGATCGCCCCGCCAAAGGCCCCAAACATCGGGCGATAGAGCACTGGTTGCGGCGTGGGAATCGAGGCATTGGCATCGCCCATCGCATTCCAAGCAATCATGCCGCCTTTGACAATTAGCTCTGGCTTTACGCCGAAAAATGCTGGCTGCCAGAGCACCAAATCGGCTAATTTGCCAGGCTCAAGCGAGCCAACCTCGTGAGCAATGCCATGGGCCAGCGCCGGATTAATCGTATATTTGGCAATGTAGCGCTTGACCCGCTGATTGTCGTTGCGCGCCGAATCGCCCAGCAACGGGCCACGTTGAACTTTCATTTTGTGGGCGGTTTGCCAGGTGCGGGTCACAACTTCGCCAACCCGACCCATCGCCTGCGAATCGCTCGAAATCATGCTAATTACGCCAAGATCGTGCAAAATATCTTCGGCGGCGATCGTTTCTGGCCGAATGCGGCTTTCAGCAAAGGCCACATCTTCGGGCACTTGGGGGTTGAGATGATGGCAAACCATCAACATATCAAGGTGTTCGGCAATCGTGTTGACGGTGTAGGGGCGCGTGGGATTGGTTGATGAGGGCAGCACATAACGTTCGCCAGCAATTTTGATAATATCTGGAGCATGGCCGCCGCCCGCGCCCTCGGTGTGATAGGTGTGGATGGTGCGGCCAGCAATCGCTCGCAGCGTATCTTCTAAAAAGCCAGCTTCGTTGATCGTATCGGTGTGAATTGCTACTTGCACATCGTATTGGTCGGCTACGCTCAAGCACATGTCGATTGCAGCAGGCGTTGTGCCCCAATCTTCGTGCAATTTCAAGCCACATGCGCCAGCCTGAATTTGCTGAATCAACGATTCTGGCTGGGCAGCGTTGCCTTTGCCCAAAAAGCCAATATTGACTGGCCAAGCATCGGCTGCTTGCAGCATGCGCGCCATATTCCAAATGCCTGGCGTGCAGGTCGTTGCTTTGGTGCCCGTGGCTGGGCCAGTGCCACCGCCAAGCAGCGTGGTCACGCCATTCGAAAGCGCCTCGGGAATTTGGCCAGGCGCAATAAAGTGAATATGGCTATCAATGCCGCCAGCAGTGACGATCATGTGCTCGCCAGCAATGACCTCGGTGTTAGCGCCAACCACCAATTCTGGGTCAACTCCGGCCATGGTATCGGGATTGCCAGCCTTGCCAACTTTGACAATTCGGCCTTGTTTGATGCCAATATCGCCTTTGACGATGCCCCAATGATCGATAATGATCGCGTTGGTAATCACCAAATCAAGCACATCATGGGCACTGCTGCTTTGGCCCATGCCATCACGAATCACTTTGCCGCCGCCGAAGGTAATTTCATCGCCATAATGGGCAAAATCGTGCTCAATCTCGATAATCAATTCAGTATCAGCCAAACGCAGGCGGTCGCCTTTGGTCGGGCCATACAAATCAGCATAGGTTTGGCGTGGAATCCAGAGGCTCATTCCAAATCTCCTTGAGGACGATGGCCAAATTGCAGGGCTTGGGCAGTGCTTAGGCTGATTTGCACCTGATCAGCTGCATCTAAGGCCCCGTTGACCAAGCCATTGTGGCCATAGATCTGACGAGTACCAGCAAACGCCACCACAGTGACAATTTTGCTATCGCCTGGCTCGAAACGCACCGCCGTTCCCGCCGGAATATTGAGATGCATGCCATACGCAAGGCTGCGATCAAAGACTAAAGCCCGATTAACCTCGAAAAAGTGGTAGTGGCTACCAACCTGAATTGGCCGATCGCCCGTGTGGGCAACGAGGATTTCGCAGCTTGCCCGGCCAAGATTAGCGGCAATTGCCTCGTTTGGTTGATCGATTAAATATTCGCCTGGCTGCATTCGTGGCTCCTGTTTAACGAATTGGGTCGTGCACGGTCACAAGTTTGGTGCCATCGGGAAACGTGGCCTCAACTTGAACCTCGTGAATCATCGTGGCAACGCCATCCATCACATCGTCAACGCTCAAAATGCTAGTGCCATAGCTCATAATTTCGGCGACGCTTTTGCCATCGCGGGCAGCTTCCAGCAATTCGGCGCTGATAATCGCCACCGCTTCGGGATAATTCAGCTTGAGGCCACGCGCCTGACGACGACGCGCCAAATCGGCGGCCACGACAATCAGCAATTTTTCTTGTTCACGCGGAGTTAAATGCATTGGTTAAGCCTCATCTTAATAAATTTTGCGCGGCAGATTTGGGCTTGTGCCATATAAGGCTTGCTTGGCGATGCGCCAATAGTCAAACGCCGTTGCCAGCAAATCGCGACTATTGGTGCTGAGACCACGAATCATCAGGCCATGAGCAGCCAAATAACTCACGCCCCACAAGCAGCGCCCAAGCTTGGTTTGGCTGGCCGCAACGGCCATTAATTCAGCTTCGAGGGCTTTCCACTGGGCGACATCCAGCCCAACCCGACAGATGTAGCCCGTGGCCAAATAGCTGTAGTTGCCAAAATACAATGGATTAGTGAGCTGTTGCAGACTTGGTTGCAAGCGCATACGATCAAGCAGCAATGGCCGACCAAGCGCATAAATATCGCAATCCAAGCGCAACTGGCGATAGGCAAAACGCTCGCCATAGGCTTCGCGGCCAGGCGCAAGAAATTCCCACCAACACAAGCCAGCAGCAGCAGCCAAATCGATGCGCGTTTGCTGACGATACATACTTTCAGCAAACGGAATCGTTGTATCGGGCCAATATTCCAACAAGCTATGTTCGGCCAAATTGGCATGCAGTGCTTGATAGGCCACTTGCTCGCCAGCGCTGCGATAGATCCGCGTCGAGCTGGTGGTCGTCAGTTGGGCCTTGGTCGATGCAGCTAAATTGATCGTGGTTGTCAGTTGATCGCCCGCTAATACGCCGCCAGCAACATTATGCAAATGCACAAAACTCGTGCCATCGGCCAAGCCAAAATCGCGTACAACCTGCAAGGGTGGCCGATGTTCGCGCACCGTCAAGCGGGTGCGTTGCTGCTTGAGCGTAAAATCAAGCGCCAGATGGCCATGCATGCGCTCAAGGCGCGCTGATGGTTGCATCAACTTATAAACAGGCGCGTCCCCAGCAACGGGTGACGCATACTCGCAGCATCTAAGCCGATGCTACATGGCGCGAGATCGGTAAATGTGGTGCTTGGGGTTTGCTCAACAACTGCCTGAAGCGTTGGATGCAACTGCCACAACAATTGCTGGGCCTGCACTTGGCCAAGCGGCAAGATTTTTTGGCAGGCCAAAATCAGGCTTAATGTCATTTGTTGCAATAAGGCTGCGAGCATGGCTTCGGCCTCAATGCCCAAGCCAGCCGCCACCAAACCAAACACACAACTATGATGGGTTTCGATCTGCTGGGTTTGGGCGAGGCTACTGGCTTGCTGCCAGCGGGGCAAGGGTTCTAGTTGCAGCGCCAAACTTAACAAGCGCCGACCAAGCACAGCGCTGGCGTGGCGGCTCTCGCGGGCTGGCTTGAAAGCAGCGGCATGATCATTCAAATTCAGCCATGACGGCGCAAATTCAGCCTCAGCCCCCAATTGCCAAGCCTGATAGGCCAAATACGCTTCGAGCTGGCCATTCTCCTGCACAAAAGCGCGCAGAAACTGGCCTAGCCCAGCCACGCCAAGTTGGCCCTCGGCCACCAACGACTCAACGCCATACGAATGAGCGGTTGAGCCAATCGGCAAGGCGCTATCTGCAAATTGTAATAATTTAAGTTGGGCCAAAGCAGCGTTTAACATCATCACGCCAGTATAGCCGAGCCAAAAATCGCCAAGCCTAGGCAAACTATCCAAACCCTATTCGAGCAGATTGCACAAACTTAGGCCTCAGGCCAGGTTGCGGCAACCAAAGCTGGCAATAGCTGTGCTGCTGGGCCACGCAAACGATGGCGTGCATGGCGGCTCAACGGCGTATCTTCAAGATTTAGATCGATCAAACGGGCACGATGCGCGCGGGCGGTCATGGGAAAGGTCGCGGCGGGAGCTACGAGGCCCGATGTGCCAATTGCCAAAAAGACATCACAGGTTTGGCTGGCTACTTCTGCCGCCTGAAGTTTAGCCAGATCCAAGCGTTCGCCAAACCAAACCACATCAGGCCGCAATGGCGCGCCACAAACCGCACAAAGCGGCAAATTTGGCTGATTAGGCCACGCGGAAATGCCATGATCGCCAGCGCTACAACGAATAGTATCAATCGTGCCATGCAGCTCGATCACGGTGCTTGAGCCAGCCCGTTGATGCAGGGCATCGATATTTTGGGTAATCAGCGTGATCTTGGGAATATGCTGCTCAAGTTGGGCTAAGGCCCGATGGCCGGCATTTGGTTGAACCGCCAAAAGCTGTTGGCGATGGGTGTGATACCACTCCCACACTGCCTGCGGTTGCTGCAAATAGCCCGCCAAACTTGCCACTTGTTCAATCTCAAATGTGTTCCAAAGCCCGGTCAAACTATCACGAAAGGTTGGAATGCCGCTCTCAGCAGACATACCCGCTCCGGTCAAAATCGTGAGCGAACGAGCTGCCCGCAAGGTTTCAATTAGGCCCTGATCAAATAATTCAGTCATATATTCCCTCGTTAGGCCGATCAAGCGTCAATTAGCATAGTATAAGATGCAATTTGGGCCTGTGGAATAGGCTATTTCAAGCGTTCAAGCAATTATTATGGAGCAAAAGATGCAGCTTAATCAAGCCTTGGAAATTTTTATGCATGGCGAAATTGGCATTCCTAGTGCTGAAAATCGCTCAAGTCGCCAGCAATTAAATGGCCTCAACATTCTGCATAGTGATGATATTTGGAATCAGCAGCGCCAGATTGCTGATGAAGCGATTGTGCAAAGCCATGCGCCTGCGGAGGTGCTTGCGCTGCTTGCAGCCTATCAGCCAAGTGTCGATCATCGAATTACGCTGGTTGATCGGCCAGCCAGCGAGCATGCCGCCTACCACGCCGCCGGCTATCGCCATAGCGCAAGCGAAGTGCTGCTTGCGCGCTCGCTCAACAATCTGCCGCCGCTCGATCAGCGCTATGCGGTTGCCCAAGCCACAACTATCGCCGAGCTGGAATGGCTGAACACGCACGATCCTGCCAAGCGGGCGTGGCTCACAGCCACTCGCCTGCTGGAGCCACGGTTACGGCATAGTTTTATTCGGCTTGATGCTGAGGTGGTGGCGCGAGTACGGGTTTGCCAGGTTGATCCAGCGCATAGCTATGTGACAAATTTATATACTGCCCCCAACTATCGGCGGCGAGGCATTGCCCAGGCGTTGATGATCGCTATTTTGCAGCAAGCGGCAGCGCTTGGCGAAGACTGGAGCGTGCTCATAGCATCCGAAGCTGGCCTACCGCTCTACCAAAAATTGGGCTATCAACCACTGGCAACGCTCACAGTTTTTGAACCAGCAGAAGCAAGCGAATAAGCCAATAATTGCCTTTGCGAGACTTGCAAGCTCGGCTACAATATCATTAATCAGTTTTTTAGCAATGGTAGGGCAATGAATCGCTTGTTAATCACCGGAGCATCGGGCTACCTCGGCCAGCGAGTTGCTTATTTTGCTCAGCAGACAACAATTTGGGATAAAATATATAGCCAGAGTTGGCGCAGCCCAGCGCTAGCAGGCGAGCATGTAGCCTGCGATTTGGAGAATCAAGCCCAACTGCAAGCCCTGCTTGATCGCATTCAGCCAAGCGCAATTATTCATACTGCGGCGGTCACGCCAGCTATGGGCGCAGCTATGACCAACGAGGCTTTGTGGGCAGTTAATGTGCAGGCCACAGCCACGCTGGCAGCTTGGGCGGCGCAGCAGCATGCCCGATTTGTGCATGTTTCATCGGATGCAGTTTGGGGTGGGCGCGATGCGGCATATACTGAAAGCGATGTGCCAGCCCCGATTCATCCCTATGGCGCGTCGAAGGCAGCAGGCGAGGCGCTGGTGGCAGCGTTAAATCCTGCGGCAGCGATTGCCCGCACCTCGCTGTTGTATGGCCAAAACCCGCTTGACCCCAACACCACCATGGCCTTGGCGATGTTACGCGGCGAGCGTGATGGCGTACTATTTACCGATGAAATGCGTTGCCCTGTCTTTGTTGAAGATGTAGCCCAAGCCTTGCTGGAACTTGCACAAAAACCAAGGCTTTATGGTATATTTCACCTTGTAGGCCCACAAATTCTCAGTCGATTTGAGCTTGGCCAAGCCTTGCTCGCGTGGAATGGCATTGATTCCACGGGTTTGCCCGCTGGCAGCACAAGCGCCAGTGGCTTACGTCGCCCATCGCGGGTTGTCGTTGATAATCGCGCAACCCAATCGCAACTTAGCACTATTCTTCGAAGCATTGATGATGTCACAAGGAGGTGACGCATGGAGCGCACACCTGAATCGATCGTTCAATTAGTCGCCGATTTGCAACACACCGATGAGTTTGTGCGGTCGCAGGCGGCATTTACCCTTGGGTTATTTGGCGAGCCAGCCGTGCCATTTTTGATTCCACTATTACGCTCGCCACAGCGCGAAATTCGCATGCGCGCTGCATGGACGCTGGGCGTAATTGGCGCTGCCGCCGTGCCCTCCTTGCTCGACCTGATGGAGCAAAAAAATCGCCAATTGCGCATCGAGGCAATTCGCATTTTAGGCGTAATTGGCCAGGCGCGAGTATTCAATCACTTATTAATTGCATTAACCGATTTCGACCCCGAAATTGCCGCGCGGGCTGCTCGCTCGCTGGGCAAAATTGGCGATCCACGGGCGTTTCATGCCTTGGTGCTGGCCTTGCGCCACCCCGATAGCGATGTGCGTTACGAAGCTGCCGTGGCCTTAGCCGCGCTGCACGTGCCCGATTCAATCACCCATTTGCAAGAAGCGCTGCTCCACGAAGACCCACGGGTTGAAACAACTTGGGGTACATCGGTGCGTGAGGGCATGGTTCGCGCCTTGGAAGAAGCCGAAAAACCCCACGACCACAGTTTGATCGAAGCCTTAATGCGGCTTGGCGACATGTTGAAATCAAACGAAGAAGAAGCGGATGAGGAAACGCCATGAATGCTTGCCCATTTTGCGATCCCGCCACCCTCGAAATCGAAACCATGCTCGAAAATCACTTTTGCCGCTTTCTGCAACAGCCCGATAAAGTCCTCGCTGGTTCGGGCGTGATTATTCCCAAACGCCATTGCGAAACCCGCCACGAAATGAATCTCGACGAATGGGATGCGATGCAAGACATGCTCAACCTCGTCAAAATTTTCATCAACATCAGCCATAAACCCTTTGGCTATACGATTGGCTGGAATTGTGGCGAGGTTACTGGCGTGGCGATTCAGCACGTTCATATGCACATTATTCCACGCCTAACCAATGAGCCAGTTAATGGCGCTGTCCACTTCAACCTCAAACCAACTGCTACCAAGCGTTTCGACAATTAACAACCAACACCTTCAGGAGGTTGTATGTCTCTGCATGCCTTGCGGCGATTCGCGCTCGTTTGCTTGCTCTTGGGATCGGTTTCAAGTCTTGGGGCGAATTATTTGCCCCCAAGCAGCACCTATTTACCAGTTGTAATGGGCAATTCCGAGTTTACGGCAAACATGTTTGTACCAAGTTATTCGGCACTTTTTCAATTTGGGCTAAACCCTGGCTACTATGGCAACGGCTGGGATGACCAGAAAATTTATGCAATTGGCGCTGATGCTGGCGCACACAGCGCGCGAGCTTCGCTGCCCGATAGTTTTATTGGCCAATGGGGCGCAACAATTCGGGTTCCAGTTTTTGAGTATATTTCCACAACGCTTAATTTTCGCGAAAACACGGTCTTTTTAGGCGAGCCACGGGCGGCATGGCGCGATCCGGCCAGCTATTTCAGTAGCAATGGCACACCGGTGCAGAGCAAGCTTTGGCAAGGCATGTACGAGCCAATTTGGGATAATGGAGAGAATGGCACGCCAGTTAATGATGCAAATAAATTTGCAGTCTATGCATGGCAAATTGCCAGCACGTATGGCAAATATATGCGCTTCTACGAAATTATTAACGAGCCAGATTATACTGGCAGCGCTAGAGCCTATGCTAGCCCAGGAGCAAGCGGTGGTAGCTGGTGGGATAGCGCACCAACCCCGAATGAATTACCAAATCTGAATGCGCCAATTTATAATTATATTCGTTTATTGCGTATTGCCTACACCGTGATCAAAAAAACTGATCCTGACAGCTATGTTGCCCCAGGTGGCATTGGCTATGCCTCATTTTTGGATGCATTGCTGCGTTATAGTGATAATCCTGATACTGGCAAAATTACCAGCCAATATCCATTAACTGGCGGGGCTTATTTTGATGCTCTGAGTTACCATATTTATCCACAGTATAGTGGCTCTTATTGGGATAATAACGCTGGTGGCTTTGTCTATGTGCGCCATAGCGATCGTATGAGCCAAGTTTTCCAAGATCAATATCATGGAATGAACCAAACCTTGATTAATCGCAATTACAATGGCACAATCTTTCCCCGTAAGCCAAGTATCATCACTGAAACCAATGTTTCGCGCAAGGCCTTCAATAATTATGCAGGCGGCGAAGAAATTCAGCGTAATTATCTAATTAAGGCGATTGTCAAAGGCCAGCAGCTTGGCATTTTGCAAATCTATTGGTTTGCAACTGGTGAGGGCGCAGATTATGCAAGCGCCCAAGATGAATACCAACTAATGGGATTTTACGAAAATCTCAAACGTGATGCGCCAAATAATCAAATTATGACAAGTGAAGGCATTGCCAACCGCACAACCTATAATCAGCTGTATGGCTGGCGCTACGATGTAGCAGCCACCACAGCGCTCAATTTGCCCACGACCATCGATGGTGCAGCCTTTCGCAAAAACAACCAAGTGCGCTACGTGCTTTGGGCCAAAACCACGCTTGATCGTAACGAAACTGCCAGCGCAAGCATCAACCTGAGCGGAACCTACAGCAAAGTAACGTGGAATGGTGCAAGCAGCAGCATTAGCGGCAACAATCTTCAACTTACTGGTGCGCCAATTTTCTTAACCCAACAATAGGGCTAAAAACGCAGCACCCTTGTAAAAAACTGAGGGTGCTGCATGGTTAATTAATCAGCTTGCTCGTCAACTTCCCACTGAAAAACCTCTTCCAAGGGAACCTTGAACACATAGGCGATGCGAAACGCTGCCTCAAGCGATGGTGAATATTTGCCAGCCTCGATGGCGGCAATTGTTTGGCGAGTTACGCCGATATATTGGCCAAGTTCAGCCTGCGACATTTCGCCATGCTGAAAGCGCAATAGGCGAATTCGATTGACAAGCGTTGCTTTCATGCCCGCTGCCAGCGATAGCTCAGCACAACAATGCTGCCACACACAACCTCTGCAAGCACGATCATCAACAAAGCGCTATTGACCAAGGTCCAGCCGCTTTGATTGAACGGCATAATCATGCCTACGATAAGCATGCCAGCCATTAACACATAGTAGGCAGCAGTAATTGAACGCTGAGAGATCGCCCGATCGCGCTCGTCGAGCGGCATGCGATCGGCCTTGGGCGAATTGTGGCGTAAATATAAATAGCCACCGCCAAGAATCAGCATGCGAATCACGCTGGCAATGCCAAAAAAGCCTAGTTGGCTCAAATTAGGCAATGTATTATCGGGTGGCGAAATTACTGTAAGCGCAAAATAAGGCCCAAATGCCACTGCCAACGCAATCAACGAGAGCCACGCGGTTTTTTCACGGTACGCCATCGAACACTCCTCCAAGCTAGTTCAATTGATTGATGTTAAAAATACTATACATCATGTAAATTACTTTTGTCAATATGTATAGAATATATAACATCAAAGAACGCCACCTAGGGGGAAGATTTGAATAGGACGTTTTTATAGCAAAAATATAATAAACTAATCCTTCTGGTATAGTTTTGCTGGCAAAAAGCTACATCTAAATGTTAGGGGAATAATTTTTAATTGGTGCTTGAATTGGGGAATTTGGTGAGCGAGGGTTTGATGGTGGGCCATGAGGGATTCGAACCCCCAACCAAGCGGGTATGAGCCGCGTGCTCTAACCGTTGAGCTAATGGCCCTTCTCACCGGAGTGTATAGTACCATATTTTTGCAAGCTTGGTGCAGCAGTCTCTAATCATTAACCAATATGAGGCATGGGTTTGAACATGCCCTCACCCCCCAGCCCCCTCTCCCACGAAAACGCGGGCGAGGGGGAGCCGACCGTTTCACGAATTGCCGAAGAACCACGGAATGAAAGCCCCTCGCCTGCTGGGCGGGGTTGGGGTGAGGGCATGCTAGTCATTGGTCATACTGCCCCCTGATCCCTGCCCCTACTTCTACAGATATTGGCTAAAAAAGTCGATGATACGGTTGTAGCAGGTCACTTTGTTGGCATATTTCAGCACATCGTGGCCTTCATCATTGAACAACAAATAATCGACATTTTTGCCCAGAGCTTGTAACTCGTGGACGACTTCGCGCGATTCTTGCTCGATTACCCGTGGATCGTTGGCTCCTTGGGTTACCAACAAGGGGCAGGCCAAATTGTGAATGTAGGTTTTTGGCGAGCGCTCGACCAAGAAATCCGATTCGGTCACAGGGTCGCCAACTTGGGTTGCCATGTAAGCCTTCCAGGTTTCGGGCACACGGGCCGAGAAGGTGTGCAAATCATACGGCCCAAACATATCGATCCCTGCTTTCCAAAGCTCTGGATGGCGACCGACCAAGGTTAAGGTCATAAAGCCACCATACGAACGGCCCATTACTCCAGCGCGTTTGGTATCGATCAAGGGATCGTTGGCAAGCACTTTGGTCATAGCATGCACATGATCAAGCCGATCCTGGCCGCCCCAATCGTGGGTAACTTGGTTCATATAATTAAAGCCATAGCCGCTGCTGCCGCGCACATTCGGCACAAACACTGCAAAGCCCTTCAAGGCCAAAAATTGAATCAATGGCATCGAGAACCACGCAAAATCAGGTCGTTCTTGGCCTTGCGGGCCGCCATGAATGTAATAGACCAATGGGCGCGGGCCTTCGTAGCCCAAGGCTGGAGCTGGGCGATACAATCGCGCGGAAATACGCAAGCCATCGTGCGAGTTGAACGAGGCATCTTCGCCAGCTGATAAATGCTCGACTGGAATGCCTAAAACCCGTTCGTTGGTATGTTGTTGCAGCTCTTGATTGGAGTTGATCGTGTAAATTTGGGTTGGAGCGATGGCGGTCGAGAACGAAAGTGCAAAGCTATCGCTATCTGAATCATAGGCAATCGATTCCAAAACGCCATTGTCGAGCGGCGCTTGACCACACAATACTTTAGTAACCAGCATGCGCTTGTTTGCGAGATCAAGCTCAGCTTCGTAGCACCACGAACAGCCATCGATGTTGTAGCCAATCAGATAGCGTTGCTCGCTGAGCTTGGTCAAATGATCAAACTCGCCTTGGCCGGTATGCACCAAGCCTTCAATTGCTACAGAATCTAAGCTTTGCGAGCCATCAAGCCGCAACAAGGCCAAACTATAGCAATCATCAAATAAACTGGTGCTAAATAAGGCATAATCAGCGTTGACCCATTCGGCAAAACCCATGCCATTTGGCTCGATTGTGGTTGTGCGCTGCTCGATGGGCGTGCCAAAAATAACTGTGCGCTCGGTGCTGCCCAGCTGCTGGCGATAGACCACCGTATCGCCAATGCCATAGGCATCGATGGTCAAAATCGTTTGTTGATCGGGCGAAGAAGTGGCATAGAATGGACCTTCAGCGGCAGTGGAGAGTAAGGTTGCGCTACTTTCAAGCACATTAATTTGGTAGCCGCTAAACTCAGGCCGCGTGCGTGAACTAGCCGTCAAATAGCCAATCCCAGTTTTAAGATCGATTTTGGCAATGGTGGTTTGCATTCCGGCAAATTGATCGCCGAAAATCAGCTCAGGGAAGCCACCAGTGAGGGGAATGCGCATTGGCTGATAATTTTCATCGCCATCTTGATCAATCATAACCACAATTTGATTATATTCAGCCAGCACCACGAACGATTTGCCATCCATATGGTGCGGCGTTTGCAAGGCAATATTTGGTGGCAACAGTGGCTCGGGCACGCTACCAGTCAGCAGCATGCGATACAAACTCAAGCGACCATTCAAATCGCTAATAAAATACAAATACTCGCCCGAGCGTTGAGGCACAACAAATTGACGGGCGGCAAGTAGGGCTTCGATGCGCGGCATTTCTTTTATCTCCTTGGTAACAGCAAGTTTGACCCTATTGTAGAGAAATCACAGCAATCAAGCTTCATTCAAAAGGTGTAGCCACAAGGTGTAGTTGGCTATGGTAGACTAAAAGACACGTGTTGAGGGATTTTCATATGCTCCAACTCATTCAAACCAAATTAGTTGTCCCGCCACCGCGTGAACGAGTCGTCAAGCGTTCGCGGTTATATCAACGGCTTGACCATGGGCGTAAACAACGGCTTACCTTGATTAGCGCGCCAGCAGGCTTTGGCAAAACAACTTTAGTCAGCGCCTGGTTGCACGCCAACAATCAAACCCGCAACGTTTGGCTCACCCTCAATGATCACGATAATGATCCATTGCGCTTTGCCCAATATGTGCAACGTGGTTTTCAGGCCCAATTGCCGCAATTCAATTGGCAATGGCTCGAAATGATGGGCCATCAGGTCGTGATTAATTTGATCACAACCCTGATTAACGAACTGCACGAGCAAAGCGAGCAGTGGGTGCTGGTGCTCGATGATTATCAAATGATCGATCATCCAGTGATTCATGAAGCCATCAGCACCTTGATTGAGCATTGCCCGCCACAATTACACATTTTATTGACGTGTCGCCAACAGCCAAGCTTGCCTTTAGCCCGTTGGCGCGCCCGCAATTGGCTCACCACGCTTGGCGTAAACGATTTGCGCTTTACCGATAACGAAGGCGGCGAGTTTTTGCGCGAAGTCATGCATATGCGGCTCAATCAGCACGTCGAAAGCCAAGTCTTGCAACAAAGCGCTGGCTGGATTGCCGGATTACAGCTCGCAGCCTTAGCCTTATCCGAAGCTCCCAGCCCAGAACAAGGCCTGCGTGCGCTTAACTCGGGCCAAGCCAGCGATATTAGCGTCTATTTGCTGGAAGAAGTGTTTCAGCAACAACCTACGCCAATTCAGCAAACCTTGTTGGCCTTGGCTCCACTAGAGCGTTTTAATCGTTCGCTGGCCGAGTTTATTCAACAAGCCTTAGCGCTCGGCCCAAGCCAGCTTGAGGCGATTGTCGAGCGCCAATTGTTTATTGGGGCGCTTGATCAAGAGTGGTGGCAATTGCACCCGCTGTTTCGCGATTTTCTGCTGCATCACGCCAGCTTGGTTGAGCCAGCGCTACGCAACAATGTTTTAGCGCTAGCAGCCCAATGGTGTGGCGAGCAGCATTATATTCACGATGCGATGCATTATGCGTTGCAAGCCCAAGCCCATCAATTGGCCGCCAACATTCTTGCGCCTTGGGTTGGCCAATTTGTGCGCGAAGCAGCATTTTATACCTTGCGACCATGGCTTGATCAACTGCCAACCCATGTGATTTGGAATGAGCCACGCTTGTGCATTGCCCAAATGTGGATTTTGATTACGCTGCGCAATGGCGAAGGCGTTCAAGGTTATATCGAACGGATTAGCCAATTAGTTGATAGCAGCGAGCCAAATCCCTTGGCGGCGGAAGCCTTGGCCTTGGGCGCATTAGCCGCCACAATTACCTCTAAATTGGAGCAAGCAACCTTGTGGGGCGAACAAGCCAAGCGGCTCAATACCAGCAACGATCCAGTAATTCAGGGCGTGATGACCTTTTGTTTGGCGGTCGTCGCCCATTTTCAAGGTGATGCCGAGCAAGCAGAAATGTTCTATCAGCAAACCGAAACCTTGGGCCAAACAATCAACAGTCGCTTTTTATCAACCGTCGGCGCGGTCAATCGGGCAGGCTTGTTGGCCGATTTAGGCCATTTTAATCGCGCTGAGCAATTGTGTCTGAGCTTGATCGAACAATCGCAAGCTTTGCCAGCGCCACGCCCGTTTATGGCTGGCATGCATTGGATGCTTGCCCGCATTTATCATCAGCGCAATCAATTACCCGAAGCCATGGCCGCGACTGAGCAAAGCCTCACCAACAGCAAAGCCATGGATAATCGCTATATGTGGTGCGTTGCCCAAGCCCAGCGCGTGGCAATTTTGCAATCGCTCAACGAGTATCCCCAAGCCTTGCAAGCGCTGCAACAACTTGAGGAGCAAGCAATCGGCCAAGAGAGCGAAAAGGTGCGGCTGATTATTCAACAAACCCGCTGCTTGATTGCAATCGAGCAACATGATTTGAGCCAAGCAGCTCAATGGCTAGCCCTGATTAACACGAACCAAGAGGAAATTAATAATCCGAGCAATCAATGGCTTGGTGGCTTGTTGGCCTTGCGCCAAGGCCAGTTCGATCAGGCCAATGAGTTGCTTGATAAAGCGTTGGCAACTGCCCAGCGCATCAATTATGTACCGTTGTTGATTAGCATTCATGCAACTATTGCCATGGTTTTAGCCCGTCAGGGTCAGCTGCCCAAGGCAATTGGCCAATTGCAGCATGCCTTGGCAATCGCCGAGCCAGAGTCGATTATTCAGCCCTTGCTTGATTTACATGCTGGCTTAATTCCGTTGTTACAACAATTGCCAAGCAGCCCAATGGTTGTGCGCTTGCTGCACCATAATCGGCTTGATACCGATGATTTGGCGATAACGCCGCGCGAGCATGAGATTTTGCGCTACTTAGCAGCTGGTTTGGGCAATCGGGCGATTGCTGAAGCCTTGGTGATTGCCGAAAGTACGCTCAAGCGCCATATTAGCAATTTGTATCTCAAGCTCGATGTGCACAATCGTACAGCAGCAATCGTTAAGGCCCGCGAGCAAGGCTTGATTGATTGATTCCCTCACCCCCAGCCTTTCAAGGGTCGGTTTTGAGCAATTGATGTGTGGTGGGTTACCTCATCCCCCAGCCCCCTCCTTTCAAGGGTCGGTTTTGAGCGATTGGTCGGCGGTGGAGCGTTCCCTCACCCCCAACCCCCTCGCCCACTGGATGCGGGCGAGGGGGAGCCTTGGGTTTTCACCACGAATTCCGCAAAACCATGGAATTAAAGCCCCTCGCGCATCGGATGGGAGAGGGGTTGGGGTGAGGGGATCTATTCATGGCGCAAGGCATCAATTGGATTAAGTTTTGCGGCGCGTTGAGCTGGATAAATTCCGAAGAACAAGCCAACGCCCAGCGAGAAGCCAATGGCCACGCCCACGGTTTGCACATCAATCGGCGCATCAAGCACGCCAAGTTGGGTTACCACAATCGGAATAATGCTGCCAAGCATCAGCCCAATCATGCCGCCAGTCATACTCAAAACTGCGGCCTCGACCACAAATTGCATCAAAATATGATGGCTGCGTGCGCCCACCGCTTTGCGCAAGCCAATTTCACGGGTGCGCTCGGTCACACTCACCAGCATAATGTTCATAATTCCAATCCCGCCGACCAGCAGCGAAATGCCTGCAACAGCCGCCAAAAACAGGGTCATCATCGAGGTGATAGTGTTGAGCGTACCCAAAATTTCAGCTTGGTTGATCACATTAAAATCATCAGCGCTGCCATCGAGTTTAAGGTGATGGCGTTCACGCAGCAGCATGCTCACCCGCGATTGCAAGCCATCAAGATCGCTGGCATTAATCGCAGAAAGCGTAATCGAACCAACCCGATAGCCGTTGCCATCAGGCGTGCGGGCATTGAACAAACGCTTTTGAGCAGTAGTAATTGGAATATAGGCCCGATCGTCTTCCGAGCCAAAGGCACTACCACCTTGCGGCGTGAGCACGCCAACGACACGCAATGTTTGGTTATTGATCCGGACCGTTTGGCCTAAGGCTTGGCCATTACCAAATAAATCTTTGGCCAGGGTTGAGCCAAGCACAATCACCGTATTTGCGCCTTGCAAATGCTCATCGCTAATAAAACTGCCTTGCTGCATGGTCAAATTATTGACCACTTGAAAAGCTGGCGTAATGCCAATAATCTGGGCATTTTTATCAGCAGATTTGGCTACGATTTGCGCACTTGAATTCAGCTGCGGAGCCACGCCAATCACTGGCAATTGCAAGGCCTCAATCGCTTTGGCATCGTCCATCGTCAGGTTTTGGGCAGCGGTTGCATTGCCAGGCCCGCGATTTTGCGAGCCAGCAGAAATTGTCAGAATATTGGTGCCAATCGCTTCAATTTCGCCAGTAATCGAAGCGCTCGCACCATTGCCCAGCGCCAAGAGCGAAACCACCGAAGCCACGCCAATAATCACGCCCAGCATCGTCAACAACGAGCGTACTTTATTCGCCAGCAAGCTACCAAACGAAATTCGCACAACTTCCCAGAGGCTACCAAAGCCACTCGAACTGGCAGCAATCGGCTGAAACAAAATACTATCGGCAGCAACTGGGGTCGATTCAGGGGCAGCATGCACATCAAGCGTTGTCATCGTTGCATCCTTTAGTTACGCTGATCGCCGATTAACTGGCCATCGCGCATGGTCAGCACCCGCGCCGCATAGGCCGCTACATCGTGTTCGTGGGTCACAAGCACAACCGTAATTCCTTGCTCACGATTCAAACGCCGCAGCAATTCCATAATTTCGCTGCTGGTTTTGCTATCCAACGCGCCAGTTGGTTCGTCGGCCAGAATAACCGAGGGGCTGCCAGCCAAAGCGCGCGCAATCGCCACCCGTTGTTGCTGGCCGCCGCTCAATTCGTTCGGGCGGTGATCAACGCGCTGGCCCATCCCAACCAGATTCAGTGCTGCCAAAGCCCGACGTTGGCGTTCAGCCCCCGAAACGCCACGATAAATCATGGGCATTTCGACATTGCGCAAAGCCGATTGGCGCGGCAAGAGATTGTATTGCTGAAAAATAAAGCCCAATTTTTGCCCGCGCACCAGCGCCAAATCATTGCTCGAAAGCTGATCCACCGCCACACCATCGAGCACATATTCGCCCGAGGTTGACGTATCCAAGCAGCCGATCAAGTTCATAACGGTACTTTTGCCGCTGCCGCTTGGCCCCATAATCGCCACAAAATCGCCTTTGTCGATGCTGAAACTCACGCCTTGCAGCGCCGCCACCAGCACATCGCCCATTTGGTAGGTTTTGTGAATATCGCGCAAGCTAATCATTAGCGGCCTCCGCCGAACAAGCCACGGCTGCCGCTATCCGAGGCTGCGGTTGGCACGGCAATAATCGTATCGCCTGCGTTTAGGCCGCTCAGTACCTCGGTAAACGAGCCATCGCTAATCCCCGTTACGACATCGACTTCGCGCACGCCAGCACCATCGGGCACTTGCACCGCCCGCCCGCTACCTTTGGGCAACAAGGCTGAATTGGGCACCAACAAAACATCGCTTTTTTCGCTGAGAATAATATTGGTATTGACCGTCATGCCAATTTTAACCAGCGGATCGTTGCTGGGCACACTGATTTTGACCCGATAAATCACCACGCCATTCGAAACTTCAGCAACTGGCGAAATATAACTGACCGTGCCTTCGGCGCTCCACGTATCAAGCGCGTCAATCGTTAATTCAACTTTTTGATTTAATGCAACCAAGGCAACATCGGTTTCGCTCAAGTTGAGTTCAACATAGAGGTTGCTGCGATCAAGAATGTGCATCACTACGCCGCTCGACGAGCCACCTGGCACAATCGAAACTGAGGTGATTACGCCAGCAAACGGGGCGCGCAAGGTCGCATTATCACGTTGCAATTGGGCTTGCTTCAACGCTTGTTCGCTTTGCGAAACCGCCGCCGCTTGAATTGCCAAATCGGTATCGGTTGGCGGCGCGGTGAGTTTATCGCGATTGGCTTCAGCTTGATCAACATTGGCTTGCGCCGCAGCCACATCAGCCGCCGTGCCACCTTGGGTCAATTTACGCAAATTGGCTTTGGCCTGGTCAAGGTTGGCTTGGGCTGCTGCCACATCATCGACCGTGCCGCCTTGCTTGAGTTTATCCAAATTGGCCTTGGCTTGGTCGAGCGCAGCCTCTGCCTGAGTAATTTCGAGTGCCGTCGCGCCCTTCAAAACCGTTTGCAATTGCACCTCAGCATCGCGCACTTTGGCCTCGGCGTTGGCAATATCCAAGCCTTCTTGGGTAACAGCGTTATCGTAGGCTAATTGGGCGGCGTTGAGCTTGGTTTGGGCATCTTGCTCATCGCGCTGGGCATTGGTATAGCGATCAACATCGTTTTGATAGCCAGCATCGTCGGGCTTTTTCTTCCAATTGCCAGCTTCATCGTGGGTTTCCCAATAGATTTGGCTAAGGCTGGTTTGGGCGTTGCGCACCGCATTTGCCGCTGTATCGCGGTCAAGCCCAGCTTGGGTTTTGGCCTTCGAGGCATCGGATTTAACTTGCTCTAGGCTTGATTTGGCTTGATCAAGCGTGGCCTGGGCACTTGAGACTTTTTCTGGTTTTGGTCCAGCGCGCAGATCGTCGAGTTTGGCTTGGGCAGAACGCACCGAGGCTTCAGCATTGGCCAAATCGGCAGGCGTGGCAGTGCCATTTTTGGCCTTGCGCAATTGGGCTTCTGCATTGGCAACGCTCGCTTGGGCGGCAGCAATATCGGCAGCGGTGGTATTACCAGTTACGGTTTTTTGCAAATTGGCCTTGGCGTTATCAACGCTTGCTTGCGAGGCCGCTAAATCTTCTGGTCGGGCATTGCCCTCTTCGGTTTGGCGCAAACGGGCTTGGGCGCTTTGTAAATTGGCTTCTGCCGAAAGCACACTTAATGCCAAATTGCGATCATCAAGCTCAGCCAGAATTTGGCCTGCAACCACATTTTGACCTTCGCTCACCAAGACCGTGCTGACGATTCCCGTGGTCTGAAAGCTCAGATCAAGGCTTTGCTTGGGGTTGATCGTACCACTCCCAAGCACCGACGAAACCAAGCGGCCACGTTGGATAGTCGTGGTGGTGCTGGCCGAGACAGTCGCAGAATTCTTGCCGCCAAGTACAAACGGCAGCAAGACCAAAACTAAAATCACCCCTCCGCCAATCACAAACCATTTGTAGCCACGTTTTTTGGGCTGTGCTGAGCTTGATTCAGCCATGGGAACGCTCCTTATTGGGCAATTTGAATTAAGCAGCTAGCGCAACGATCAAACTTGATCATCATCGCAATCAAATTATGTCAATTCAAAAATTATGCTGTAGCTGTAAATGGAATTTCTTGCTGAGCACGTGGATGCGCTTGGGGAGTAATCAACAAGCCGTGGCGTTGTGTTCAGCACGCAACAGCATTGTATAGCGCAGTAGTGGCCTAGCCCTACCAGCATATATTATCCAACTATTACCATTGATTGCCGTCCAATCGTATCTACAAATAGTTATGTCAATATCAAACGAGGCATAAAAAAACATCCAGCATTGCGAGAGCTGGATGCGAGGGATCAACTGCTGAAATTTAGCCCAAGGCTTCAAGCGGAATGTGCGGAATTCGTTCGAGCATGCCTTGGCCAAAGACCTGTTGCAAACCCAAATGTGGCATATGAATGTAGCCAATATGGCAGCCACAGGTGGAATTGGCACAAACTCGTGGTTGCAACGCAGTCTGCCAAGCGGAATTGTAAATATTGCCAATTGGCTCGCGCACAAAATGACAACGCCGCATCGTGCCATCGCCATCGACCGAAATCACGCTTTCGCCAGTGGCACAAGCCCGACCTTCGGAAGGATGGCGGGTATTGTTGATCGGAAAGAGCGGATCAATCGCTGTCAGTTGGGCAATTTCCTCGGGGCTGTAATAGCCAACTTCACGTTTGTAGGCATTGACCCAAAGGTAAATTTGCTTGGGCAGTAATTCACGCAAGGCCGCAATTTCAGCCTGATGTTCGTGCATGCCAACCACACCAACGCTAATTGGAATGCCGCGATCGATTGCTTCGTGGCAACGGGCCAAAAAGCGCTCGCGCGGCGTTTGGGTTGGATGATAGGTTGCCCACAAACCAAGCCGCTCTTTCGGGCAATCCTCAGCCCAATCGAGCCGCGCCGAAAGATTGGTCTGAATCGCGACTTTTTGGACATGTGGCATGTTGGCAAGCGCCACGATTGCCCGTTGATAGCGCCGCCGAATCAAGGCCTCGCCCCATGGCGTGAAAAAAACGCTCAATTGAAGCTTGGTTTGTTGAGCAGACCATTCTACAAAGCGTTGTAGTGCAGCTTCATCGTGGGCATGCTCGGCGGCAGTTTCTTGGTGCTTAGCAAACGGGCAATAGCTACAACCATAATTACAGCTTGATAAGGGGCCACGATACAGAATTGCTAAATTCATCGCAGAATAAACTCCTCGCTAAGCTGACGAATCTGGGGCGAGTAAAGCCATGGCCCAATCAGATCCGAGCGTTCTAAGCCAGCAGCCGTTAATTGATAAATTCCATTGTGATGCTCAGCCCAGCCACATTCCAATAATTCGTTGATTTGGCCTAAATCGTCCAAAAGCTCGCTGCCAAATTGCGCGCGATAAGCCTGCACATCAAGCCCACTCACTTGCAACAACGATTGAATCACAAAGCGGCGGCGTTGCTCAGCACTCGACACCTCGCAGCCATAATCAACGTGGCTCAAATCAAACAAGCTGCGTTGGTTGTAGCTCTGAATAATTTGGCGCACCGAGCTGGCTCCAACCGCATAATCGCTGGAATAGTGCAAGGCGCGGGTATATGAACGAGCGCCAGCGCCCAAGCCCAGCATGCCATCGGTTTGGCAACAATAGCTTGGCCCTTGGCTATCGTCGGGGGCGTGGGCGGCGCGAAACATACGCATTGAAATTTGTTGGTAGCCTGCCGCCAACAAGCGTTCGCGGCCAACTCGATAGCATTCCAAGCGCAAATCCTGTTCCCCGCCCGTGCCACGCCGATCCAAGCCGGTCAACGGTCGCACATATAATGGATACAAATACAGTTCTTCTGGCTGCCATTGCAAGGCAATTTCCAACGATTCGAGCCAGGTTGCCACGCTTTGATTAGGCAAGCCATAAATCAAATCAATATTCAACGTGGGAATTTGGGCAGTACGAATCGTCGTTAATGCCTGCTCAACCTCTGGGCGGCGTTGGGCACGGCCAGCGCCATGCGCTTCGTGATCAAGGAAGCTCTGCACCCCAATGCTCACCCGATCAACCCCTGCTTGGCGCAATACGGCCATGCGATCGGCTGTTGCAGTATGCGGCGAGGTTTCAACCGAAAGCGGAATCGCTCGCGAATCGATGCCTAGCCAGCGTTGGCTCATGCTAAATAGCTGTTCCAACTCAGCTGCGTCGAGATAGGTTGGCGTGCCACCGCCAATCGCCATGCGACTAAACTGCAATGGGCCAAGCTCGTTATGAACTGCCTGCATCTGAAGCTCAAGCGTTGCCAAATAGCGTTGCACCACTGCTGCTTGGGGGTTGGTCGTGGTGAACAAATTGCAAAAACCACAACGCATTTCACAAAACGGAATGTGCAAATATAAAAATAATTGCTCGTGCGATTCGCTAGCCCAAACCTCGCGCAACGACCGTGGCGCAAGCTGGCGATAGGCCGATTTGTGCGGGTAACTATAGCTATAGCCCATATAGGGCGTAGCATTGGCATATTCACGCAGATGCATCGGCTTCCTCCAAGCAACAATCAGCATAGGGCACAGTCCAAACGCTGGGATGCGCCAAGCGATGGCCGTAAAAACCATCATCGCCATAGGCCGTGCCATGATCCGAACAAAGCATCATAAAGGTTGGGTTGCGCTGACGTAACCCAGCAACTAACGCAGGCAATTGGCTATCAACATAGCGCAACGCAGCTGCATGGCTCTCAATCGTATCGCCCGTAGCGCCAGCCAAATAATGGGCATTGGGTTGATGCAAAGCCGAAATATTAATAAACAGAAAGATTCGTTGCTCAGCAGGAATCGCCTGCAAGCGCTCAACCGCCAAGGCCACCTGAAATTCGGTCGAACGTGGCTCGGTCACGCCCAAGCGTTGCTCCCAATACGCTTCCTGAAATAAATCTGGCAGCACACAACTCAAGGCAGTTTGGCGATTAAAAAAGCCCACGCCGCCAATGCAAATTGTGCGATAGCCCACCTGCGCCAAGCCAGTTACCACCTCTGGGGCATCAAACACAAAGGTTTGATCAACCGTGGTTTCGCTGCCAGCAAAGCGTGCCGCAAACAAGCGTGGATGCGGGCCGGGCGTGGCGGGCGTTGGCATAAAGCCAGCAAACATCGCTTGATGGGATGCATAGGTAAACGAGCCTGGGCTATGCCGCTCCTGCCAACCATGCGGCAAAAGTGCGCGTAAATTGGGCGTGCCGCCATTGGCCCACTCAGCACATGCCACGTCGTAGCGCAAGGTATCAAAGGTCAAAAGCACAATATCGTGCGTTGGAATGTATTGTTTCATTGTATCTTTCGAGGGTTTAGGATTCAGGGGTCAGAGGTCAGGGGTCAGCATAGTTGAAGTAATACAGAACATGCAGAATAGTTATATGCTCTATGCACTTATGACTGACACCTAACCCCCTAGTCCCTGATCCCTAGCCCCTACTATTTCTGCTTCATAACTATCAAGCCCATCAACCAAAACATTAGGCAGCAAATCGCCAAAGGCATTGACTTCGCCAACTAAACAATGCTTGAGGCTGTTGGCAATTAGCAAATCAACGCCAGCGTAGAGCGAACGATCAAAACATGCCGCCGCCGCTTGGGCTTGCTGCTGCACCGTTTGCCAAAACTCAGCACCTAACTGCGCTTGCACCGCCGCCAAATCGCCGCGCGGATTCAACAAGTGCAGGTTGGTAATTGGCGAAGTGCTGGTGCGCACCACCGTGTGCTGAGCCTTGCTCGCAATCACCAACATACGCAGATCATAGACCTTGCCAGCCAGCCGCGCCTTGGGAACCCATTCCTCGACATGGATTCGCTGCCGCGCCAAGCCATCGATTAATGGTTGAATCTCGTGCAGATGGGTGTAGGTGCGTAGGTTGCGCGAGTTGTACAATTGCAAGCCAGCGCTGGTTTGCACCAACTCAACTGTCGTAATGGCCTGCATTTGGCGGCCATTGGTGCGATAGGCGACCACACCTGAGGCACTTGAGCCATGGGCTAGTTTGATAAATACCCGTTGCCAACGCTGGGCTTGCATGGCCGTTTGCAATTGCTCAAACGAGCCGATTGCTGGCAACGCTCTTGGCACCAGCACATTGGCCGCATCCAAACGCTCATGGCAAGCAACTTTATCAAACATCACGGCAATGTCAGCGGGGTGTTGCAATAATCGCACATTCAAGGCAGATAATTGCTCGTCGAGCTGGCGCAACAAATGGCAATAACCCCGATACCATTGGCGATTGCCCCACAAACGCCCGCGCTCTTGCGGCAAATCAGCGTCGATTGGCCAATACTCAAAATCCGGCTCAGGCGCAAGTTCAGCAGCAAAGCGCACTAATTCACGATACAGTTGCTCATCTTTACCTGGCGATTCGATGCGCACTAGCTCGTTGGGCTTGATCAAGCTCGCTAAATCAAGCGTACCAGCCAGCACATCGTAATAGCTGATGACCCGTGCGGGCGGCTGGCCTTGACGGGCCAATGCCGCCTGCCAAAGTGCCACCCGCCGATCACTCGGATTGCCAATAACGGTCATTCACTCACCGCGATATAGCGGCGATCGTGGCGATTGGGGTCTTGCGGCTCGGAAATATCAACCTCGATTCCCAATTGTTTGAATTGCTGCGCCAGCTCACTATCGATAAAGTGATAGTGCAAATCGAGCAATTTTAGCTGTTTAATCGCAGGGCATGCCAACAACGCCTTGGCACCTTCATCGCCAAGGTTGCCAAGCGAAAGATCAAGGATCTCAATGCGGTTCATGATCGACGCTTGGCTCAAAGCAATCGCTAAATCATCAGCAAATGAGCAATCGCGCAAGGCCAGCACCTTGAGTTGCGGAAATAATTCGCCGTTGAGCAATGGTTCAAGATCAGTCAAGGTCACATCGCCGCCATACCAATCGGAGCCAAGCCACAATTCCAAATGCTCTAGCGCTGGCAATTTGCCTTGAAAAATCTCTTGCACCACCCGATTGGCCAAGCCGCCGCTTTGAATAACCAAGGTTTTGAGCTGAGCATGCTGGCACGAACCAAGACTTAATCCATTGGCTCCGCGAATTGCAAAATGCTGCAAGTTGGGAAACGCCGAAAGCAAAGGCGAAAGATCATCCTGCTCGATCCACGAGATTTCCGATTCTTCGCTCATAATATCGCCAACGAATAAGGCGCGTAAATTGGGCAATTGCGGCGCAGCGCTGACCAAACTTTCAACGACTTCATCAACTGGGCCATTGCCATCATCAAGCTCCCACCAGGTACCAATCACCAAGCCGGTGGTTTTTTCAACACCTGGCAAGGCCAAAAAATCAGCAAAGCGGTCGCTCCATGCTACCTTGCTATCGTAATCATCTTCGTAGCTCAGCCCAACCCGATGCACCACGCCGCTTGGTTGCAGCGTACCAGGGTGATCCCAATCGGCAATGTTCGATGGCGCAAGCTCCGCCATCCATGGCAATTGAGCCATTCTTGTGCTCCTTACTCGCTGACGGCGATATAGCGATATTCTTCGTCACCATCTTCGTCGGCGGTTTCTTGGCCGCTAACATCACTTTTAAGTTCAATCGTGGCCCAGCAATCGCGCATGCCATCGCTCATGTAGTGGTGATGCAAATCGAGAAATTCGAGCTTGCGAATGGCTTCGCTGGTAAACAGCACTTCTGCGCCAGCATCGCTCAGATTGCCCAGCGAAAGATCGAGCACTTTGATTCGGTCCAGAATTGGGGCTTTGGCCACTGCTTGGGCCAGCGCATCGGCATATTCACAATCGCGCAAACCCAAATTGATTAAGCTGGGAAAACGCTCGCCACTCAAAATCGGTTGCAGATCATCAACGGTCGAATTGCCACCATATTCATCGTTGCCGAGCCACAATTCCAAATGCTCAAGCGCTGGTAGATTAGCAGCAGCCACATCGCGCACCACTTGCACCGGCAAACCACCAGTCTGAATCACCAACCCTTTGAGCTGTTGATGTTGAATCGCGCCAAAGCTCAAGTTCGAGCCGCCACGAATTGCCAAATATTCAAGCTGTGGGTAGGCTGCCAAAATCGCTGCATAATCGCCCTGGATAATCCACGAAATTTCCCATTCTTCGTAGGTAAAATCGCCGACGAACAAGGCTTTGAGCAACGGCAAGCGTTCGCGGGCATTAACGATGCCTTCTAAAACAAGCTCAATATCGTTATCCTCGGGCGAGTCGTGCCACCAACGCCCAATCACCAAGCCCGTGGTTTGGGCTGGCTCATCGGTCGCCAACCACGCATTAAAATAATCTTGCCAGGTTGGGGCTGGCCCTTTTGCGCGATAGTCGTATTCCAAGTGCAGGCGCACAGGGTGGCCAATCGGCTCAAGGTTTTTTCGTCCGTCCCAATTAGTGATCGTCGAATCACCAAAGTAGCCCATCCATTCAACAATCATGCAAACCTCACAAACAACCAGCGTAGGCCGATTGAAGCCTACCAGTAGGATACCTGACGATGCGACAAAGACTGTCACACGCTATGCAAGCACTTATTCAGTAACCGCCGCATAGCGATATTCTTGGCCCTCGTGTTCTTCGGCGCTTTGTTGCTTGCTCGCATCGCACCATAACCCAATTGTATCCCAGCATTCAAACAGTTGATGCTTTATGATCTGCACAGCAGCTTAGGCAAGATAGCCGCTGATGGCGATTGGGTAGGCTTCTTCGTCGTCGTCTGGGACAAATTGTTGATAACTTACTTCGACCGCAAGCTCAATCGATGCCCAACAATCGAGCATTGCATCGCTCATGTAGTGGTGGTGCAGCACTAACGTATCAAGTTTGCGAATCGCTGGACTCGCGAATAAGGCTTCGGCTCCAACATCGCTCAAATTGCCCAGCGCAAGATCAAGCATCTTAATCCGCTCAAGAATGGGGGCATTGGCAAGGGCTTGGGCCAGCAGATCAGCATAATCACAATTGCGCAAGGCCAAGGTTGTTAACTGTGGCAAGCCTACGCCATGCAAAATTGGCTGCAAATCGGCAATCGTCGAATCGCCACCATGCTCAGCGCAGCCCAGCCACAGCTCCAAATGCTCAAGCGCTGGTAAATCGGCGGTAGCAAGCTCGCGCACCACTTGGGCTGATAAACCATTAGATTGAATCACCAAGGTTTTGAGCTGCTGATGCTGAAGCGAACCAAAGCTCAAACCAGGGCCACCGCGAATAACCAGCGATTCAAGCCGTGGATAGGCTGCTAAAACTGGTCCATAATTGCCTTGCCTAATCCACGAAAGGTCGAATTTCTTATCAGTAACTTCGCCAATAAACAGCGCTCTAAGCAATGGCATCCGTTCGCTGACGGTAGCAAGTTGGGCTAAAACATAATTAGCACTCATATGCTCAACTGGATCATTCCAAGTCCACCAGCGATCAAGCACAAGGCCCGTGACGCTGGCTGGCTCATCGCTCAATAGCCAATCATTGAAAAAAATCTCCCATGGCTCTGGGTCATCATCTTCGACATAAAAGCGCATCAGATTATCATTTGGCTTGAAGTGTTGCCAGCCAGTTGAATTGTGGACGGCCAATTCACCATAGTAATTTTTCCATTCAAAGATCATCCCAACCTCGCAAATATGAATGGCAGGCCGTGATTGACCTGCCATTAGCATATGTAGGTATGTGTCAACCGCTGTCATAGCAGTTGAATAAGCATCAGCTGGGCGAGAATAATTTTGATGATCAATGCCAATGGATAGACCGCTGCATAGCCTTGATTTGGCAGTTCGTTATTGCTTTGTTGTACGGCAAAACTGAGCAAGGCGGGCTGGGTCTGAAAACCAGCCAACATCCCCGTCAAAATGCCCATTGGAATTTTCAAGACTTTATAGCCAATCGTCAGAATCAGCATCGCGATTGTAAAGGTAATTGCAGCACCAACCCCAAATAGTAGCAAACCATTGCTGCTGAATAAGAATTTGACAAAATCATAGCCAGCGCGCGTGCCGACCCCAGCCAAAAACATCACAATCCCAATTTGGCGCAACGTCAGGTTGGTGCTATAGGGCATGTTCCAAACCAACGGGCCAGTCCGATCAAGCGCTCCCAAAATTAAGGAAACGACCAACGGCCCACCAGCAAAGCCAAGTTTGATGCTCACGCCGCCAGGCAATGGCAAGACCAACGAACCAATCACCAAGCCCATCACCAAGCCCAAGGTGAAGGTCAAAATATCAACTTCGCTCAAGGCGCGATATGAATCGCCAAAGAAACGACTCACTTGGGGAATGTCGGCACGGCGGGCAATCACCCGCACCCGATCGCCAAGCTCCAAGCGGGTATCTGCGGTTGGCAACATTTCCACGTCGCCACGGCGAATGCGAGTAATCGTTGCGCCCAGCACTTGCGGCAAATTCAGTTGCTCCAGCCGAATCCCCACAATTTTGGAGTTGGAGACAAACATGCGCCGATAATCAAGCTCGCGCCGATCGTTAGAAATATCTTCAGTTTCTTGGCCAAGCACCGCAATAACTTGCTCTAGAACATCGCTTGATCCAACAATGCTGACGTGATCGCCGAGCATAAATTGGGTTGCGCCAGTCGTCACCGCCACATGGCCATCGCGGCGATAGCGCCCAAAGACCATCGACCAATGATACTTAGCAATCAAGGCTTGAACCGAAAGCTGGGTTGCTTCAGGATTCGTAATTTCAACCGTGCGGCTGGTAATATCGTGGTGATTGCCTTCTAAATCGTGGCGCGAAGTCAATTCTTTGGCATAATCGACCCGCCACAGGCGTTGCACCAACACAATTGCCAACATCATTGCCACTACGCCCATTGGGTAGGCAATCGAATAGCCAACCACCGGATCATTGATCACAGCAGCTAATTGTTGCTCAGGCAAGGCCGATTTCAAATATTCAATTGCCGCTGCCAAAGCTGGCGTATTGGTGATCGTGCCAGTAAATAGGCCAACAGTTAACGTTGGTTTAATGCTCAAGAACGAGTGGGCTAGAATTGCAAACCCATAAGCGACGACGATCATCCCGCCAATAAACAGATTATCGCGTAAGCCTTTGCTGCGCCACGAGCGAAAAAACTGATGCCCGCTGCTCAACCCGACGGTGTAAACAAACATCACCAAGCCAAATTGATACAACACTTCGGGCAATTTCAGCCGCTCATCAAGCGAGCCAATTGCCAAGCCCACAAACAAAACGGCGGCAACGCCGAGGCGCACACCGCCGAGATTCAATTGCCCCAAAGGATAGCCGATTGCTGCAACCACAAACAACAGCAATAGAGGATTCGACGCTAGCAAGTCCAACATAACATTCCTTTCGCAGCGTACAGCCAGCAGGCTGTTTCTCTCGATGCCATCTTAGCATAGCCGAGCTATCCACTGCGCAGGGTTGCAGCCTCGCCACGATTATTGTGAATTTCGTAACAAGAAATTAGACATATTTATTGATTCAATTGAACCAAGCTTATTCCCAGATATACGGATGGGTAATTAATTCAAGCCCATGGCCTGCTGGATCGAAAAAGTAGAAGCCACGGCCATTATTTTCGTAGTTAATTTCGTTGGCCAATTGCTGGCGAGGGTCGGCCCAAAAGGGAATATTGCGCGCTTTGAGCCGTTCTAAACTGGCATCAAACACCGCATCGCTGACCAAAAAGGCATAGTGTTGGCTCAAAATGGGAATCTTCGGCTCGCCAAAATGCAAAATCACATTATTTTCCATTTCGACAGCCATGAAAAAACCAGCAGGAACAGGTTCGGGGAGACCAAGGATCGAGGCGAGGAACGAGGCCGATTCGTACTTGTCGTTGGCGAAAATTAACAGGTGATTGAATTGAACTGACAATGGGGTACACATCCTTTCTGCCTCAACGAGGCTAGTCCAAGCAAGCTTGTACCGAACAATCATAAGCGTAGATTGATCAAAGTCAAGCAGATCATCGCAGTGGCTATTGGCTATAGATTAATCCACAAAGGATCGCAACCGCGAAGAGCGCGAAGCACACGAAGAGCCATTTTTCGCCACGAATTCCACGAATTTCACGAATTTCACGAAGAAGTATTTTAGAGCCACAGATTACACAGATTATTCAGCTTGTTGTTGCGGCCCATAGCCATGAGTCAATAGCTGCATCCATCATTTTTGACTTTTGACTTCATCCCTGATCCTTCATCCTTCGCTTCCTCTGCGCCACTGCGTTAAAGATTGAAACCGCGAAGAGCGCAAAGCACGCGAAGGTTTGAATTAGGTAAACACTTGAATATTTATAACTGGCATAAAACGATAAACCTGAACTTCGTGCTCTTCGTGTCCTTCGTGGTTAAACAACGCCCAACCCTCAACTCCTATGCTCTATGTTCTTTATCTGCTTGCCAGCGTATGTATAATCGTGCTAGCTTTTCTCACAATGGGAAAACCAACCAAGCGACATGAAAGGATCGTGTGTGCCAGAGGATTTTGTTGGGCAAGTTGCCCTGATAACCGGAGCTTCGCGCGGCATTGGAGCCGAAATTAGCCGCCAACTGGCCCAACGGGGAGCCGATATTGTCATTAATTATCGCAGCAAGGCTGCCCGGGCCGAAGCGGTTGCTGCCGAAATAACCGCCATAGGAAGGCAAGCGTTACTAGCCCAAGCCGATTTAACCCAAATCAACGACCTGATAACAACCCAGACCCAAATTCAACAAGCTTTTGGCAAGCTTGATATCTTGGTGCTAAACGCCAGTGGCGGTCTTGAAAAAGACAAACCAGCAACCTATGCCATGGATCTGAATCTGACCGCCCAAGTGCAAACCGTCGAAACAATGCTGCCATTGATGCCCGCTGGCAGTTGTATTGTGTTCGTCACCAGCCACTGGGCGCATTTTTATGGCGAACGGCCAATTATTGCTGGCTACGAACCTGTTGCCAGCAGCAAAAAAGCTGGCGAAATGGCATTGCGCGAACGCATCGCCGAATTTAGTCAACGCGGCATTCACTTCTATGTCGTGAGCGGCGATATGATTGAAGGCACGATTACGCCCAAATTGCTTGATCGGGTTCAGCCTGGCTTTTTAGCCGCCCGCAAAGAACACAGTCCTGAGCCAATTCCCACCATCGAGGAATTTGCCCAAGCCATCGTCGATGCCGCCGCCGATCGCAGCCAAGCCAACGGCCATACGGTGTTTGTGGGGCCGATTATTTAGCCAAATCAAAAAAGCCCAGCGATCCAAGTTTGAAACTTGGATCGCTGGGCTTTGATTTTTAACCTTACAAGCCCAATAGCTCCAGCGAAACATCCCACAACCGCTGGGCATTTTGGCGATCAAGTGCATAGCCAGCAACCCCAAGCAACGGGTTGTCGATGGGACGACGAGTAACCACAGGCTGCTCATTACAATCGGCAAAATAGCGCCCGCCAACCTCGGCCAGCAACGGCGAAATTGCGAGCAGCACCGAGGTTGCCGCGCCTTGCGCAACAGTTTTTTGAATTTCCGGCGCAACCCGCATTGTGCCACCAACATGGCGTTGCAAGTTGGTCAAAATTGCGCCTGGCATTAAGGTATTAACTCGAATGCCTTGGGCGGCCCAGCGCGTATCAGCCTCAACCGCAAATAAAACATTGGCGGTTTTAGCTTGGCCATAAGCGAGCCATGGATCGTAGGGACGAAAGGCAAAATGCAAATCATCAAAAATCACTGGCGAACGCATATGCGCGCTCGAGCTGACCGAAACCACGCGTGCACCACCAGCCGCTACTAAAGCAGGCTGCAAACCAAGGCTTAGCGCAAAATGGCCAAGATGATTAACCGCAAACTGCGATTCCCAACCTTCGTTGGTATATTGCTCAGGCGAAGCCATCACCCCAGCATTATTAACCAGCACATGCAACGGCCCTTGCCATTGAGCCACAAAGTAGGCAATCGAAGCCCGATCAGCTAAATCAAGCTGACTAACCAGAATCGCAGCATTGCCAGTGCTGGCCCGCAGTTCAGCAGCAACCGCTTCACCTGCAGCAGTGTCGCGCACGGCCAAAGTAACTTCGGCTCCAGTACTAGCCAAGGCACGCGCAGTTTCAACCCCAATGCCCGACGAAGCGCCCGTTACAAGCATGCGCTGACCACGGCAATCAATTCCGGTGGCAACTTCGGCGGCGGTGCTGGCAAAGCCAAATGGCGTGGTTATCAAACTCATCACAAGCATCCTTCACACTAAATCACTAGCTTAGTCTAAACCTTCGTGCGCGCTCTAAGTCAAGCCCTGATTTTTGGCAAAATTGCTACTTGCTTTAGAGCGCACTCTAGGCTATACCATAGATCGTAGCTGATTATTATTGTGCAGGAGCTGAATCATGGTGATGCAACAAGGAGTGCCCGAAAACCTAACCATTCAACAGATGGCCCAAGTTACGGGCCTGAGCGCCCATACCTTGCGCTATTACGAACGCGCTGGCTTGCTCGATCTGGTTGATCGCAATCAGCAAAATGGTTATCGCTACTATAACGAACGCCATATCAATTGGATTCACTTTATCAAATGCCTGCGCGCTACTGGTATGCCAATTCGCGATATTCGACGCTATACCGAGTTATTGCATCAAGGCGAGGATACCGTGCGCGACCGCCTGAATCTCTTGAAAGCTCATCGCCAGCGGGTTGAGCAACAATTGCTTGAGGTAAAAGAACACCTTGAAGCAGTTACCCGCAAAATTGGCTATTATGAAACGCTTGATTAACGCTGATTAAAAATTCAAGCAATTGCCCCAAAATCGGCACTTAACCTGATGTTTCTGGCTCAAGCTATGGTATGATCGCGCTAGATTGGTCGATCAAGGGTTTGGGTGTGTTGAAATTACGCCAAATAACCAGCGTTCTCGGAATTTTATGGCAGCCATTGCTCTGTTGGGCAATGGTGTTGCACCTTGGCGTTGGCTGCCCAGTTGGCTGCGTCGTCAACGGGGTTGCCCAAGAACAGTTTGGCCAGCACATTCCACGCAGCGATCAATCAAGCGCCTTGGATTGTCCAAGTCAGCGCGAATTGCTACCGAGCCAATCGCTCGAGCCAAGTACGCCCAGCAACATGGTTGTGCAGTTGGTGGCTTGGTTTCCAATGGTGTTGATTGTGCCTCGGCTCAAGCAAAGCCTTGCAAGCCAGCGCCGCCAATGGCGCATCCCTCGGCAAAAGGCTTGCTCGTATATTATGCTGCCGATCACGCCACCTCCTCGCTCAAGCATTTGAATCCAAATTTATTCGCGATTCAAGTGTTGTTAATGCTGTAAAGCTACAGCGTTTATTGAGGATGTGAACTATGTCAAGCTCAACTCGTTCTGGCAAAGGCCAGCGCCGCAATCAACCAACCCGTTCATTCAAAACATTTTATCTTGGCTTGGGCTTAATCGCTGTTTTGGGAATTGGCTTTGTGCTATTTCAAGCCCTGAGCAAGCCCGCCAGTATCAGCAACACCGGCCCAATGCCCAATCAGGCTGGCCTGAATGCTCCAGTTGGCAAAACTGACGATAATTACTGGTACAAAGGCAAGCCCGATGCACCAGTTAAAGTCGAAATCTACGCCGATTATGAATGCCCCGCCTGCCGTAGCTTGGAAGTTGAATTGGCGCAAGCTAATTTCGATGGCTTGTATGTGGAAACTGGCAAGGTACAAGTGATTTTCCGTGAGTTTCCGCTGAAAACCATCCATAAATCGGCGCAACTCACTGCGGAAATTGCCCGCTGCGCTGGCGATCAAAATTTGTTCTGGCCAATTCACAATGCCTTATTCGATAGCCAAACCCAATGGGCCAAAAGCCTTGGGCCAAAAACCCAAATTATGGCCGCTGTCGAACAGGCTGGCGCTGATCGCCAACAAATCGAAAGCTGCATCGAAGCAGGAACCTATACTAGTGTGATTAACGATGCCTATGCTGCAGCCGTTGAACGTCAATTGCAACAAACGCCAACCGTCTTTGTTGATGGCCAGCAAGTCAATTTCGAAACCGATTTTGCCAAAACCTTGATGGCAGCTGTCGATGCCAAATTGCCAGCCAGCAGCAATAATTAATCATACGCAACGCGAGCGATCCAGTTTTATGGATCGCTCGCGCCAGATTTAGGCTTGTTTGAAGAAACGAATCAGCTCGCGGGCATGCTCCAAAAATTGGCCATCAGTCGAAATTTGGGCCACAGCATGCTCAATCTCGCGGCTAATTTGGCGATGCGAAGCTTCGTTGCTAGTGCTCAAGCTTTGCAGCTCAACTTTTAATTGCTCAATTTGGCGCTCCAATTGCTTGGCATGTTTGACCTGCTGGCTAGCCCATGAATCGGCTTCTTCAAGGTCTAATTGCTCAATTTTAGATTCCAAACTTGCTACTTGATGTTTCAGCAACTGAATATCATCACGCGGAAAGCGCACTTCCTCGTGAATGGTTGCCAAGCGTTGGGCCACATATTCGTAGCCGCGCAACGCAGGGCGCAAACCAGTCAGCAAAATCGCTGCGCCCGCCGCTACATAGCCCACGCTGCTAATATTGCTGGCAGCAATCGTATACAACACGCCTGCCGAAACCAAATGCAACAGAATCGCCCCAACCAATGAGCGTTTGGCAATGCTGGCGGCATAGTGCTGTTGGCTGGCTTGAACGGTAATTCCCCGTTGCTGCGAAATTTCAGCATCAGCTATCACCGTGCGCGCATCAAAATAAATATTCCAAGGAATGATGGTAATCGCCAGCAGCCACCACACGCTGATAATTCCCACCAACCAATCGGTCACATCGCCAGCAGGAATATCAAACCAACGGGTCATGGCAAATAGCAGAATTAAAAGCCCCGTCAAGAGACTACTCATCAGCAAAAAACGGCTAAAACTTGGGCGGCGAGCAGCTATCATGGTCAGACCTCCAGCGCAGTAATCAAGGGTGCTAGCGCTAGTCTAGCAGGCTGCTCGCTGCTCGTAATGCATCATTCGATACACCTGAGGGCGTAGAGGGATCAGGCACGTTGAAACCGCGAAGAACGCGAAGCGCACGAAGGGGCAATGGATAAGGGGTCAGGGGCCAGAAATCATGAAAGGCTTATGTTTACACAGATTCTATTTCTCAGCTGAATATTCCGATAACCCATAGCCCATAGCCATACTTCCTCTGCGTCAGCTATTCGATCCACCAAGGACACGAAGCGCACCAAATGAGGCTATAGACTATTGGCTTTTGGCTATTGATGTTTAGTTTCCAACTAATTTCCCATAGCCCATAGCTGTACTAGTTCATTAGGTTAACCACGGCTTGATCCCCTCACCCCAACCCCTCTCCCACGTGGCGGGCGAGGGACTTTAAACGCGAGGTTCTCCCACAATTGCTTGGCGAAACATGGTCGGCTCCCCCTCGCCCGCGTTCAGTGGGAGAGGGGGTTGGGGGTGAGGGGACATGGTTGCCAACCCAATGAGCTAGTACACATAGCCTATAGCCATGATTCCTCTGCGCCGCTACGTTAAACTTCATCCTTCATAATTTCGTAGCTCTGCGCCGCTGCGTTACACTTCATCCTTCATCCTTCATCCTTCATAATTTCGTGGCTCTGCGCCGCTGCGTTACACTTGGCCGTTTTGACTTTTGACTTTTGGATTCATCCTTAGGCAGCAGGTTTTAGGCGATTTAAGGCCTCGAAAATGAGTGCCATCGCCAATGCTACCACAAACAAATATGTTCCCAGCACTTCAATGCCCATCCAATCGGCAAACAAGCCGAAGCTACTTGCAATCGAAGCCCCGCCCAAGGTTGCGGCGGCAATTTGGAAGCCAATTGTATTGGCCGAGTGGCGTGGCCCCATGCGCACTGGGGTTAAGGCAATGAATGATGGGAACATTGGGGCAAGTGCCAGACCAAGCAAGGCAATCCCAATCACGGTGAGCCAAGGTGCGAGATTCAGCCAGAACAAAACGACCCCTAAAATTGCCACCAGCATACTCAAACGCAACAAACTAACGACGCTCATGCGGCCAACAATCACGCCTGAAAGCAAACGGCCAATGGTTAAGCTGCCCCAATAAATGCTCACCCAAATGCCAGCGATGCCTGCTTCCATGCCCCGCGAGGTTGTTAGCAACGTATACAACCATTGGCCAGCACAAAATTCTAAGCCCGTATACAGAAAGAACAACAGAATATTCAGCCATGTGACTGGTAAGCGCAGGGTTTGCAGCATCGTTGCGCTTGCAACCGGTTCCACCACAGTTTCAGGTTGATTGGTTTGCCACTGTTTGCGGGTGATAGCAAAGGCACTAGCGAGCAACAATTGAGCAATGCCAACCACCACATAGCCAATTCGCCACGATTGATTTGCACTGATAATGCTACTCATAATGACTGGGCCGCTGGCCGCACCCAAACCAAACGAGGCATGCATCCAATTGAGCATGCGTGGATTGAAATTGTCGGCAGCATAGGTGTTCAGGCCAGCATCAATCGCGCCCGCACCCAAACCTGCTAAAATACCCAAACTAGCCATAAATAGCCATGCTGGGGCATAGCCATAGCCCAGCAGGCTCACCGCAGTTGCCAAACAACTGAGCACCAACAGCCAACCAACGCCAATTTTGGCCAAAACTCGCCCGCTGCTGAAGCTCGAAATCAAATAGCCAATTGTGCCGCTGGTAATTAACGCTCCCAGTGCATCAAGCGGCAACCCAAATTCCGCCCGAACCGATGGCCATGCAACTCCTGTTAGGCCGTCAGGCAAGCCTAAACTAATAAATGCTGCATAGGCCAAGCCAACTAAAAGCGTCGAATGCCGCCGAAGCGAAGGTACAGAATATGACACAATTCAACCCCTTGCCTTTCTGAAACGTTTTTTCTGTAACGATTCAGAAGTATAGCATGTATAATACAGCCTGACAATCAGTCCAAAGGAGCAGATCTGTGGCAAACGAGCACGAATCCGCCAAACCGCACCGCATCACAATTAGCACCGTTGCCGCTGCTTTAGGTGTCGCCGTCTCAACTGTTTCCAACGCCTACAATCGGCCCGACCAACTTTCAGCAGAACTGCGCGAACGGGTGCTCGCGGTGGCCGCCGAGCTTGGCTACCCCGGCCCGAATCCTGTGGCCCGCAGTTTACGCCAACAACGGGCTGGCGCGGTCGGAGTTTTGTTCGCTGAACGCTTGCCCTATGCCTTTCGCGACCCAGCAGCCTTGATGGTGCTCGAAGGCATCGCTAGCACGCTTGAGCAAGCCAAACTTGGTTTATTGCTTGTGCCAGGCCGCGACGATGATACAACCACCGTTCAACAGGCCTTGGTCGATGGCTTTATCGTCTATTCGATGATGGACACTGATCCCTTAGTTGAAGCAGCTCTGAAGCGGCGCTTGCCAACGGTGTTGCTTGACCAACCGCCACGGCCCGATGTACCATCAATTATTGTTGATGATGAGGCTGGCGCACGCATGGCAACCGAACATTTATTAAACCTCGGCCATCGCCATTTTGCAATCATCACCGACCGCTTAATCGAGACCCACGTTCGGCCATCACATGCACCGATCAACGTGCAGACGCATAGCGAAGCGACCTTTTTTGTCACCCAATTACGCTTGCAAGGCTATCGCCAGCCACTCGAACAAGCAGGCATTGCCTGGAGCGATGTGCCAATTTACGATTGCAATGATAATAACGAAGCCGATGGCGCAGCCGCAATTCAAATTTTGCTGGCCCACACGCCTCGACCTACTGCAATTCTGTGTTTGACCGATCGCTTGGCCTTGGGCGCAATCACTGGGGCGCAACAAGCTGGCTACAATGTGCCCCAACAGCTTTCAATTGTTGGCTTTGATGATATTCCGCAAGCAACCAGAATCACGCCAGCGCTTACAACTATTCGCCAAGATCACCGCCAAAAGGGCTTATCGGCTGGCCAAGCTTTAATTGAATTGCTCGCAGGCCAAAGCCCAACCAGCTATCAACGGCTGGCAGTCGAGCTTGTGGTGCGCGATTCAACGGCAGCAATTTAACCAAAAAGCCCTGCTCCTTCGTTTCAAGGAGCAGGGCAAAACTTGGAATAGCACTCATTATTCGAGTGGCAAGCCCGTCATTGGATCAAACAAACCACGGCGTGCTTCAGGATTTGCAGGGCGAGCTTCGGCTGGCTTTTTACCACCCTCTGAATAGCTGTCATTATTCAAGCCGCTGTAGGCGCGGTCAATAAATGGGCGAATCAAGTCGATTGGCAATGGGAAGACCAATGTCGAGTTCTTTTCCACTGCAATTTCGGTCAAGGTTTGCAAATAGCGCAATTGCAAGGTGACTGGCTCGCGTGAAATCACATCGGCAGCTTCTGCCAAGCGTTTTGAAGCTTGGAACTCACCATCGGCGTGAATGATTTTGGCACGTTTTTCACGTTCGGCTTCAGCTTGTTTTGCCATTGCCCGTTGCATTGATTGAGGCAATTCAACGTCTTTGACTTCAACAATATTGACTTTGATGCCCCAAGGCTCCGTTTGTTCGTCGATAATTTGTTGCAAACGATGGTTAATTTGCTCACGTTGTGAAAGCATTTCATCAAGCTCAAATTGACCAACAACTGAACGCAAGGTTGTTTGGGCAATTTGCATGGTCGCGCGAATGTAATCCATCACGTTAACCACCGCCTTGCCTGGATCAATCACCAAGAAGTACAGTACCGCATTAACCCGAATGGTCACGTTATCGCGGGTAATAACTTCTTGGGCCGGCACGTCCATCGTAATCACCCGGGTGTCGATGCGGAACATGCGCTCAAGCATGGGAATCACGAAGAACAACCCAGGCCCGCGCACGCCAACCAAGCGACCCAAACGAAAAATGACCCCTTTTTCATATTCAGGAATAATTTTGATTGCCGAAATCAAAAAGAAAAATAAGATCACGGCAATGAAAATCAAGGCAATACCGCCAAACTCACCCATTGTACTTACCTCCGCGCATTAGCGCCCACTATGCGCCACACGACGCACAATCAAGGTTAATCCTTCTAAACCAACAATTTCAGCCTGATCACCAACGGTCAAGGCATCGTCCGAACGGGCTTGCCACAAGGCTCCATCAACAAAAACCATGCCTTCAGGTGCAACCGCTGAGCGAACTTTAGCAATCGTGCCAATCAGGCGTTCGCCACCAGCGCCCCGCCCAACGAGCTTGCTGCGCCGGATAATCCAAAGGCTTAGCCCAATGATCACTGCCAAACCAACGCTCAGCCCAGTGATTAAGGCCCGTGAGACGATAATCCCTGGGGCTTCTGCTGGATCAACCAGCAACAACGCGCCAATCACGAATGAAGCCAAACCGCCAACTGTCAAAGCTCCGTGCGCTGTTGCAAAAATATCAACTGCAAACAGCACAAAAGCTAAGATCAGCAGCACAACCCCAACCGTATTCAGCGGCAACACGCTCAGGCCATACAAGCCCAAACAGATCGAAATAACGCCCAAAAAGCCACCTACACCTAAACCTGGGTTGGCCGCCTCGAAATAAATTCCTAGGCTACCCAAACTAATCAGCATCGTGGCAATGGTTGGGTCGCCCAAGAAATGCAAGAGGCGTTCGAGCCATGTCATTTCGATTGCTTGAAAGGCACTGGCTTGGGTTTGCAAGGTAACTTGCGTACCATTAGCCAAATTAACTTGGCGACCATTCAGTTGACGCAATAAATCAGCATCATCTTGGGCAATCAGGTTGATCACGCCCCGTTCGAGCGCTTCGCTGCTGCCAATCGAAACACTTTGGCGCACCGCTTGTTCAGCCCACTCAGGGTCGCGGCCATTCGATTTGGCCCAAGTGGTGATGCGCGCAACAGCATCGTTGGTAATTTTATCGCGCAGATCACCATCAATATCCGAGCCACTACCGTCGACTGGATGAGCCGCCCCAATGTTGGTGTTGGGCGACATTGCTGCAATGTGGGCAGCGTAGGTAATGAAAACTCCTGCCGAGCCTGCATTCGCTCCCTGCGGCGTAACATACACAATCACTGGCAGTTTGGCATTGAGCAAGGTCTCGCCAATTTGCCAGGTTGAAGATGTCAGGCCACCTGGAGTATTGAGCTTGATAACTAAGCCTTGGCAAGCTTGCCGCTCTGCTTGAATCACGCTCCGTTGTAGATAATCGGCAACCGCAGGGTTGATAATGCCGCTGACGGAAGCCATACACAGCGCATTATCCGCTGCTGCATAACTAAAGCTTGGCAGTGTTACCAAACTAAGCCAAACAATTAACGCTACTATTCGAAGCTGTCTCATCGTACCTCCCTTGGCGATGCCATACAGCCTATACGAGGCAACCTGCAAAATGATGCAATGGTTCTGGCTGTATTGTAGCAGGCTTCGCAAGGGCTGCGTCAAATGGCAAGATTAAAGAGATTAAACATTCTCATACAATCTTCATTTTAAACAGCGAACTCTAGATACCCGCAAAGCCGCAACCTGCGGTATACTTAGGGGGTTCTCACTGTGCTGGTTAGCCGTATCGTACACAATTCTATTCACTTATTAAGCTACATGCATCAATGAAAAAAGCTTTTTTGCTCTTTTGGGTGACGATGCTCTCAATTCTGGCCTGTGGGATAGCAATTTACTATCTTCCTGCCACCGAAGCAGTCACTCCCTCGAATTCACATCCTGAACGCACTGCTGCAACTCCTGCCGAGTTTGATGCGCCACCGACGCTTTCGATGCTGACCTCAAGCGAATGGGTTTTTCCTGATCGCGCCAAAATTGGCAGCGTTGAGATTGGTGGCCTCAACGAAGATCAAGCCCTAACTGCACTCCAAGCTGCCTATCCCAATGCCACGCTCAGCTTAACCAACCCAAACTTGCTTGAACCAATCGAACTGAGCATGCGCCAACTTGGCTATCAACATGATTTTAGCCAAGCACTGCTCGATGCCCGCGATCTGGCCGACAAGCAAATTCCAGTACGCTTGGCAATCAATAGCAGCTTCGATCAGCAATTGCTCGATCAAACATTTGCTAAAATTGAGCAAGCAATTGCAATCTCGCCAACGGTTGGCTACGATCGCGAACGCTCAGCGTTTGTGCTCACTCCAGGCTTAACCCTTGATCGCACCGCCCTGTTAGCCGAAATTAGCCAAACCTTGCAGCTCAGCCAAACCCTGTTGATTCCAACTCAAGTTGTAACCAATAATCTGCAAGCCAGCCCCGAACAGCTAACGGCGACGTTGGCTGAACGCGAAGCTGAATGGGATGGTGTGTTTGGTATTTCAGTCTACGATATTAAAAACGAGCAATGGTACGATTATCGCGGCGATACGGTCTTCTCAGGCATGAGCGTGCTGAAAATTCCGATTCTGTTGCAATCGTTCATGAGCCGCGAACGCTTCACTGACGATCAATATGCCATGATCGATCTGATGATTGGCGATAGCGATAATGATGCCTCCAACGATTTGCTGGCCATGATTGGCGATGGCGATGGCTTAGAAGGCGCAAAAATCCTCGACCAAACTTTGACGGATATTCTAGGATTAGAATATACAACCTTGGCAGCACCGTTTGAGTCGATCGATTATCTTTCGCTGGTGCAAGGCGTAGAAGTGCCGAAACGCGGCCAAGAAGGCGCACAGCCGTATACCAATGCCGACCCCTATGTGCGTTCGTCGCCACGCGAAATGGCCCAAGTGGTTTGGGCAATTGTCGAATGTAGCCAAGGCCATGGGGTGTTGCTCGCCATGGAAGATACGTTGCTCAACGTCGAACGCTGTAACGAAATTCTCGCCATTCTCAGCCGCAATCGCGATACCAACAAAATTGTGGCGGGCGTGCCTGAAGGTAGTTTTGTGGCCCACAAGAGCGGCTGGGTCGATGATGCGCGAGCAGATGCAGGCTACGTGCGCGACCCCAACGGCGATGAATATATTGTAAGTATGTGGATTTGGCAGGATACCGATTTTATTGAAACGCCGGTTTCCGACCCCTTACTCGCTGATATTTCGCGGATCATCTATACTGCACGCCATCCCCAAATTCGCTAGTCGTTGTTTGGAAAGGGTCATAGGGATGCTTGGAACAGAACCACTGTACATCGAACAGTTGAAGGTTGAAGCCGAACGCTTGCAGCGCCGTTTTGAGCAAGCAAGCGATGTCGATGAGTTTATTCGGGTCAGCCAAGAAGCCAGCCGTCGAATTGCGGTGCTGGCCCCAATTGCCAGCATCATTCAGCGCTATATGCTGATTTCGGAGTTGGCGCACCGCGAATACGAAGCCCAAAAGCCGCAAACTACCGAAGCGTAGCCGAGGCATACTGGTGCAGCAATAGCGGCTCACTCGCCTCCTCAACCAGCTGCAAAAAGAGTGGCACAAGCGCAGGGTCAAAATGGCTGCCTGCCAAACTTGCAATATGTTCGCGAATCCGTTCGACCGGCCAGCCCAAGCGGTATGGTCGGTCGGAACGCAAGGCATCCCACACATCAGCCAAGGCAAAAATTCGCGCCGCTAAGGGAATTTCGGTACCTTGTAATCCCCGCGGATAGCCACTGCCATCCCATTTTTCATGGTGACAATAGGGAATATCTAGCGCTGGCTGCAAATAATGAATTGGCCGCAGCAAATCATAGGCATAGGTTGGGTGTTTTTGCATCACCAGCCATTCTTCGTTGGTCAATGGGCCTGGCTTATGTAAAATCGCATCGGGAATGCCCATTTTGCCAATATCGTGCAGCAACGCGCCACGCCAAATTTGCACCAAATCGTCACCAGTAATCCCTAAAGCCTCGGCAATGCGCACGGTCATTTCGGTCACGCGCTTGCTATGACCTTCAGTTTCTTTATCGCGCAAGTCCAACGCCCGCGACCACGCCTCGATCCCAGCATTATAAGCATCGATAATTTCTTGATTCAAGCGCTCGACTTGGCGGCGTTCGTCTTGCAAACGGCGGTAGCGATTCAGGCGTGTTATCGTTTGCAAACGGGTTTTGATTTCAAGGCTATCAATCGGCTTGCTCAGAAAATCGTCGGCCCCCGCGCGCAAGCCCTGCAAGCGCGATTCGCGATCATCCAAGGCGGTTACCATCACCACCGGAATTTCGGCCAACAACGGATTGGCGCGAATTTGGCGACAAACTTCAAAGCCATCCATATCAGGCATCATTACGTCAAGTAGAATGGTATCTGGCAAAAGTTCCAAGGCTTTGGCAATTCCAGTGATGCCATTTTCGGCAAAAACCAGCTCATAGCCTTCGCCTTGCAAAACTGCATTCATACTTGCTCGCGCAACGGCGAGATCGTCAATGATCAAAATGGTAGCAGCAGAATTCACGATCAAGCCTCCTTTGATGGATTGCACAAACCATTGATTAATCGTTCAAGCTCGACTAAATTTAATGGTTTATATAAAACGGTGTCAGCATGCTCGGCAATATGTTGATGTTCAATAATTGCAAGCGCACTCAAGGCAATTATTGGCAGATCACGGTAGTGTTTATGGCGACGAATTGTGCTAATCATCTGAATCGCATCACCACCAGCCAATTGTAAATCGAGCACCAACAAATCGATTGCTTGATTGGCAATGGCCTCATAAACATCGTGTTGATTATAGACAAGCGTTACTTCCCAGCCAAATTCACTCAAAAAATCACGAATCAACAGGCTATTAGCTAAATTATCGGCAGCAAAGAGAATTTGCTTTGAACTATTAACTGGCAATTTCTGGACCATCTGATACGCTGAATCAATATATTGCAGCGTATTGAATAAACGCTGTTGATTCATTGGTTGATACATACAATGCCAATGCTCAGGAAGCGTCATATCGAGCTTGAAATCTTGATCACAAAATAAAATCACCGGATGATTATTTGTTTGCTGGCGGAATTGCTCAAAAATTTGCTGTGATAAGCCGATTTGGCGCAGATCGTAGAGAATTGCTTGGTTAGCAGCCTGCAAATATGGTTGCAAATCGAAATAGGGCTTGCAGAAACGAACATCCCAACCTAATTGCTCAGCGTAGGCCACCAATTGAATATTAAGCGTGCGATCTTCAGTCACAGCTAAGAGCATTGGCTGTTGAACTGGCTCAAGCGCAGATTGATCGATGCCATACCATGGCAAAATTAGGCGGAATTGACTGCCAACCCCAACCTCGCTTTGCAATTCAACGCGACCGCCATGTAAGTTGGCCATGTGATATACCAATGCTAAACCTAAGCCAGTTCCAGCATATTGGCGCGATAATTTGCTATCAAGCTGCGAAAAAGGCCGAAAAAGCTTAGGAATATCGTGAGTATTGATCCCAATTCCTGTATCCCAAACAGTTAATTCAACCTGACGTAATTGACTATTAAGCTTGACACTTAGCCCAATTCGGCCACCATTTGGCGTAAACTTCACTGCATTGCTCAATAAATTGACCAACATCTGCTTTAATCGGCGTGAATCTGCACAAATTAATGCATCTTCGGCACATGGCTCATACAATAATTCAAGCTGTTTGTTATGGGCTAATTTTTGCACCATCCGAATGCTTGCTTGGCAGATTTCGTCGATAATCATGGTTTGATAATTAATCGTCAGCTTGCCTGCTTCAATTTTAGAAAGATCAAGAATATCGTTGATCAGATCCAGCAAGTGGCGGCTATTTTCATCGATCTGGCTGAGGGCTTGGGCTTGCTCTTGGTTCAAAGCGCCATATTGCTCGTAGCGCAGGGCCTCGCTAAAGGCCAAAATACCGGTCAACGGGGTGCGCAATTCATGGCTCATGCTGGCCAGAAATTCATCTTTGAGCCGCGCTGCTTTGGCTAATTCGGCGTTGGCGATGCTTAATTCATCGGTTTGTTGCTGGAGCCGCTGCTCAATCCGCTTGCGCTCGGTAATATTGCGAATCACCATCACAACCTCATCACCGCCACTCGGCGCAATTCGTGCCTCAAACACATTGTTACCCTTGGGCAAGCTCAGTTCATACTCAACATTTTGGGTGCTATTGGTTTCAATCGCCCGTTGGGTAGCGCTCAAAATATTAACTATTTGAGGCTGAGGCAATTGATTGTTGGCATTTGCGCCGATCATCGCATCTTGGGGCAAAAAGAGATCGGATGGATCGTTGGTGTGATAATCCAAAATTTCGCCCTTGCCAGTAAAGCGAATCATTAAATCGGGCATGGCGGCGAGCAAAGCGCGATTTTTGGCTTCGCTCTGGCGCAGTTGCATTTCGGCTTGTTTACGTTGAAACAGCGTGCCCAATTGGGTTGCTATGACCGAAATCAAGCGGCTGGTGCGTTCGTTATCGGCACCTTTGCTACTACGGAAAAATTCAAGGATAGCCACAACTTGATCGTTGGCCAAAATTGGCACAACCACCGCCGATTGCAAGCCAACCTGCTGCGCCAATTCATAGCCACGCTGGCTGAGATTCCATTCGGCCCAATATTGCTGCTCAAGCAAATACTGCGCTGATTGTTTGGTTTGCCAGACGCGCCCAGCCATCCCAGCGCCTTGGGGCAATTCCAAGTTTTGCATATACTGATAAAAATGCTGAAAGCGCTCGTTGCTGCTCCAACGAATTGGCGCTAAGGCAAGATAGTCTTGATTAGCATTTGGAACCCAAGCCACGCTCAGATCCCAGCCAATCGCGGCGCAAATATTACGCAACACTACTTCGAGCGCGCTGTTGAAATCGGCGGCCTCGCTCACCGAGCGGGTTGTGCGATAGAGCAAATGAAATTCTTCTTCGGAGCGTTTGCGCGCGGCGATATTATTGCCAATCAGCAAAAAGCCCTCTAAAACATCTGCATTCAAGAGTGGCGTAATAGTTAATTCGACTGGAAAGCGCGAGCCTGAGCGATGTATCGCTTGCCATTCGTGTGGCTCGGAAATGCCGCGTCGGGCCTCGGCCAACAAAATATCCAAATCGGAGTAGAAGAAACCTTGATTACGATGTTGCTCCATTTCCCAGCGATAGGTCAAATCGGAGCGATCGAATAATTTGGTAGGGAAAGGGCGACCCAATAACTCGGATTCTTGATAGCCAAACTCAAATTCGGCAGCTTGATTGAAGCCGCGTACCACGCCGCCTGGATCGAGCGAAATAATAATGGAGGGTGCGTGTTGAATCATAGTGCGCTGAAATCGATACGATTGAGCTAACTCTTGGGTTCGTTCGATAACACGTTGTTCAAGCTGCTCATTCAATTGACGAATTTGTTGCTCTTGCAATTTGCGTTCGGTAATATCGCTGGCTACGCCAAGCAACTGGGCTACGCTCCCATCGGCATTGGTGGTAAAGGGGGTGATACGCAGGGCAAAATAGCGGTATGGGCCTTCAGGTGAGCGTAAACGACACTCAAAATCCAGAATTAATGGCTGACCATCGTTAGCTACTATACTACCTCGTAGAGCCTGATGGATGCTAGCCTGATCGTCAGGGTGGAAGAGAGACCGAATAGTACTAATATCTGTAGGATCAATATTAAAGCTTTTAAACCACTGGCGACTAACCTCATTGGTATAGATAATCGAGGCAGAATCGCGGTCGTAGATAAATAATTGCGATGGCAAGGTATCAGCAATTTTCTGGATAAAATGTTGATTATCTTGGGCCGCAGTTTCAGCTTTTTTCAAGGCACTGAGATCATCGGTAATGCCAACAAAGCCACACAGCACGCCATCCTCAATCACTGGCGAAATACGCAAGCGTAGCCAGATTAATTGATTCATGTTGGTATTCATGCGGACGGTTTGGTCAAACAAAACAGCGGGAATCGGCAGTTGCTTGACTAACAGCGCTAAATCGAGCCAAAAACTCGTGCTATTTGAGAGATCGGTTGGGTGCAAAAATTCCATCCAGGCATCGCCGAGCACCGCTTCGAGCTTAACTTCGAGCATCTGCAAGAGCGCGGTGTTGGCATAGACACATTGGCCCTCGGTATCGCAGAAGAACACGCCATAGGGCGCAGCTTCGTTGATTGCACGATAGCGGGCTTCGTTACTGCGCAACATCACTTCGGCCAAGCGACGGCTGCTACTATCGCGGCCCGAAATATTAACTCCCTGCACCACCCGTTGCGCATCGAGGATTGGCGCAAAATGAAATTCGTAATAGCGGGTTGCGCCAGCATATTGATGCACAAATTCTTGGGCAAATGCTTCGCCCTGCAAGGCGCGGCGATAGGCATCATTCCACGGTTTGGCAATTGCTTTGGGCAGTTGCAACATGCTGATCGGCTGGCCTAACTCAATGTGTTGGTCGTACCATTGATGCAAATATTCATGAAACGTGCGATTACTCATAATCAAATGATAATTGGTATCAATCGACCAAATCAGGCTCTCGGTATGATCAATCAAGGCTTGGAGTTTGGCAGTATGGCCACGGACGTGCTGCAATTCGGCCTCTAGCAGGCGCACTTGCTGGGTTAATTGCAACTCCAGCAACGATTCATTGGCATAACAGGTCATAACAGCAATTTCCTCAACACGCTCTTGAAGCATTTTACATACGCCAAGCAAAGCAAGCGTGCATTTCTGTCGCTAGAGTACGGTTGAGAACCAACGGAGAACCTTACGAATTGATAGCCATGAAAACGATTTCAGTCCTATTTAGGCTAGTGCTCACAGGGTAGGATCACGCTCAAAAGGGGGGAGTTTAGCGACCAAGTGCGGGGTATGGCTCAAACACGCCAAGAGCAAAATTCACTGGCGTGCTGAGCGCTGCGAGCATCACAAACGCTACGAATCAAAATCTTATGGTAAGTTCTGCTTCACCAAATCGTAGATTGCAGGCTCAAGCTGAGGACGAGCATTCGCAAGCAACCAACGCTCAAATGCCCGCTCAGGGTCGGATAGATAGGTGATTGTGCTTGCCTGTCGAATGGTGATAGCCTCGTTGAACACCGTCACATTCAGGGGTTCGCCAGTGCCGCGCAACTCCAAGGACATTCCAGCAAAGCCAAGGCCCGGTGGTTCATCAAGCGTTGAAGGATTGAGCCTAGTTGCAGTTTGGATCACCTGCTGAATATGGGTGACAGCATCGGCATCAAGGAGCCATTGAGGATTCGGCATGCCCGAAAAAATTGCAATCTGACCACTACCAGCGGTAATTGCGCTTAAATCGCCAAAAGGGGTAGCAGTTGGAGAAATGGGGGTTTGTTCTGCACAACTTAATAAGAGCAGCATCAAACAGCAGCTAAATAGTAATCGCAAAACCATCATTCTTCCTCACGGCTAGGTTCATTGAGCAGAGCTTAGCACAAAAAATAAGCCAGCGATTAAAAAAACCGCTCGCAATAAACAATTGCGAGCGGTTCAAATTAGACGCTGAGGGCTTGTTTGTAAAAGCCACGCATGGTTGGTGGCAGCATCGAGGCAATTTGATGCATGGTTGTGTCCAAGGCGATTTGGCGGCCTTCGTGGCCTTTAATTTTGCGATCAACGACGATTGGCGCAGCATAACGCACAATCACGGTCGAACGTCGCCATGGCCAGCCCATGGTTTTGGTGCCAATCACAGCGGCTGGTACAATCGGTACATTTGCCAATTGCGCCATCGCAATAATGCCATGTTTGCCTTCAAGCAACTCACCAGAGCGCGAGCGTGTGCCTTCGGGCAAGATGATTAATGGTTGGCCTGATTGCAACACCGCTTTGCAACGCGCCAAGGCCTCGCGATCAGCCTCGCCACGACGCACGGGAATCCCGCCAACCGCGCTGGCAATACGCCCCAAAATCGGCAATTCAAACAACTCTTGCTTGCCGAGCGCACCAATCAGATGGCCAGGCGACCCCAACGATAAGGCCACAGGGTCCCAGTTGCTCACATGATTTGAGGCCAAAATGTAGCCCCCAGTTGTGGGCAAATGCTCTTGGCCTTCAACCACCAAGCGCGCCCGCATCCCCAACAGCACACGACAAATAAACCTAACAATGTGATAGACGAATGGCACCATGGCGCAAACCTTCTAGCAGCTATGGCAAAGCGCGAAGTCGTAGGTTATCAAAATAGACATCAGCACCATTATTGCCAGCCAATACAAAGCCATACGCTCCACCAGGGAACGCAGGCAAAATAACTTCTCCAAGATAGGTATCGTTCCAATAGAGATGGGTTACAGCGCCACGTTGGGCAATAACCAAGCGCCCAGGCCCCAAGCCCGCGCCCGAAGCCAGCAAATTGGTTTGACCAGCAAAACGCTGCTGAAAAGCCCACGTTCCATCGGATGCAATCAGAAAGCGATAGTAATTATTCCCATCAACAAAACCCATCATCAAGCCGCCGCTACCGCTCACCGCCTCAACATCGGCAGCCAAAACCACATTTTGGGCAGGCAAGGCTGGGCCAAACGACCAAACCGAGCCAACACCGGGAACCATGGTCATATGATAACGGCCATTGATAAACTCAAAATTCCAGTTGCCACCATTGCCAACAGGCCATGTCCCACCATCCAAATTATCGGTCACCAGCACTGGCCCACTCAGATCGTCGGGCAAGGCCGCAGGCGTGTTGCTTGGCACAGCGCTTGGCTCTGTGGTTGGGCTTGGCTCGCTGGTTGGTTCAATAGTTGGCTCAATCGTTGGTTCGATGCTCGGCTCGACAGTGGGTTCGATCGTCGCTGCAAGCGTTGGCTCAATGCTCGGCGTAACGATCACGCCTTCATCACTAGTCGCAGTGGGATTAATTGCCACGTCGCCTTCAACCGTGAGAGTTGGCAATTCGGCCACAATCGGCGCGGTTGCTGTGGCATTGAGGTTGTTGGCTCCGTTATTTGAACCACCAAAAAACCAGACAGCCCCAACCAAGGCCGCAACCCCAACACTGCCACCAATAATTGCCACAGCTTTTTTGTTGATTGGGCGCTTGGCTTTGGCTGGCTGATTGCGTTTTAAGGCAAATTCAGCCCGATAGAGCAAATCGGCGCTATCGCGATAAAACGGATCAGCATTTTGAATTTGGCGAAAAACATTCGCAGCACCAGCAAAATCATTGGCAGCCAACAAACCACGGCCATGCTCATACAACTGAGCCAAACGCTCAGGGTTGCTGGTTGGCTCAGGCGTTGCTGCTGCACTCGGGGTTGCACGCCGAACAGGCTTATCTTTTTGGGTCAAACTATAGGCTTCGGTAATCGCTGAAGCTCGTTTGCGGGCATACTCTTGTTCGTTGGCGCTCGCGCTGTTCCAACGATCAGGGTGATATTTGGCAATTTCTTGGCGATACGCCCGTTTGATTTCCTCTGGCGTGGCAGTTCGCGCCACTCCAAGCAGTTCATAGGAGTCAAGCTGTTCAAAATCGTACACGAGCACTATCCTCAGTTCGCTGGTGGTTCTCGGCGATTATACCACGCCGATCAAGATCATTGTGAAAATTTGGGCAATGAAGCTAAATCAGTGTTACAGTTTAAGCGCAATCGCCCAAACTCCCTCCGCACTAGCATAGCACATTCGGTGCCGATTAAGTAGGAACATATGCCAAAAATATTAATTAATCTTGACCATGTTACAAAATCGTTTCAAGAGGCTGGCCAAGAACGTTTAGTGCTGCGCGATATTAACGCCCAGATTCAGCAGGGCGAAGTTATTGCCTTGCTTGGGCGTTCTGGCTCGGGCAAATCAACCTTATTGAATATTTTAAGCGGAATTGATGCGCCAAGCTCTGGCAAGATTACGATCAATGAGATCGAGCTCGGCAAGCTTAACGAGCATCAACGCACGCTGTTTCGGCGGCAACACATTGGTTTTGTGTTTCAATTTTTCAATTTGATTCCAACCCTCAGCGTCGAGGAAAATGTGCTGCTGCCGCTTGAATTGGCCGGACGACTAACCGAAGCTCAACGCGAACGCGCCTATGAATTATTGCGCCGCGTACATCTCTTTGATCGTCGCCATGTCTACCCCGACAAGCTTTCTGGCGGCGAACAACAACGGATTGCGATTGCCCGCGCCTTGGCCCACGACCCGCTCTTGATTCTCGCCGATGAACCAACCGGCAATTTGGATGCCACAACCGGCGAAGAAGTGCTGAATTTGCTTGATGAAATGAGCCGTCAAGCTGGTAAAACCCTGTTGATGGTCACTCACTCGCTGGAAGTTGCCCGCCGCGCCGATCGGGTGTTGAGCATGGTCGATGGCCAGTTGGTTGAACATTCGTTGGCCGAGGTTGCGCTATGAAATTGCTCTATCGCAGTAGTTTGCGCTATTTACTGCGCCACCCCGCCCAAGTGTTGCTGGCAATTTTAGGTGTTGCGTTGGGCGTTGCGGTCGTCATCGCCATCGATTTGGCCAATGGTAGCGCCCAACGCGCCTTTATGCTTTCGACCGAGAGCGTCACCGGCAAAACCACCGATCAAATTCTGGCCGGACAAAATGGCTTGCCAAGCGATTTATACGCCAAATTGCGCACTGATCTGCGGCTGAAGGCCGTAGCGCCCGTGGTTGATCGCACGATTAGCCTGCCCAACCAACCTGGGCGCTCATTTCGCTTATTTGGGATTGATCCATTTGCTGAGATGCCATTTCGTCCGTATCTAGCAACTTTATTCAATAATCAAACCGATCTGCAAGCGCTCTTGACTGAGCCAAATACTGGTCTAATTTCGACCCAAACCGCCCAAACCTTGGCCTTGACCGTCGGCCAAACGCTCGAAACCCGCATCGACGGCCAACGCCGCAACATCACGATTATTGGCTTGATTACTGGCAATGATCAATTGAGCCAAGAAGCGCTGGCCGATTTGATTCTGGTCGATATTTCGACGGCGCAAGAATTGGTTGGTCAGCCCGATCGCATTAGCCGGATCGATTTGATTTTGCCTGAGGAACAGCGCACAGCAATTTTGGAGCAGATTAAGCCGTTGTTGCCTGCTGATGCGACCCTGAGCACGCCCGCCGCGCGCAGCGAAACCTTGCAGCAGATGACGCGGGCTTTTGAACTCAATTTACAAGCGCTGAGTTTATTGGCATTAATCGTTGGCGTTTTCCTGATTTACAACACCATGACCTTTTCGGTCGTGCAACGGCGTGGCTTGTTTGGCATTTTGCGCTCGTTGGGCGTAACGCGGCGCGAGCTATTTAACCAAATTTTGCTTGAGGCCGCCGCCATTGGCCTCATCGGCGCAGTGCTCGGCGTGTTGTTGGGAATTGTGCTTGGGCGTGGCTTGGTGCGCTTGGTCACTCAAACGATCAACGATCTCTATTTCAGCGTCAATGTACAAAATATTAGCATCGACCCAATGCAATTGCTCAAAGGCTTTGGGCTAGGCTTGGGCGCGACGTTAATTGCAGCCAGTATTCCAGCACTCGAAGCCATGTTCTCGCCGCCGCGCACCGTGCTGCGTCGCTCATCAATCGAAGAACGCATTAAGCAGATTGTGCCACGTTTGACTTTGGCAGGCTTGGGCTTAGCAGGCTTGGGAGTTGGCTTGCTGCAATTGCCATCGCGCAGCTTATTCCTCAGTTTTACAGCCATGTTTGGCATCATTATTGGCTGTGCCTTGTTTACGCCATTTGTAACTTTGCAGATGATGAAATTGCTGCAAATTCCCCTCAACCGCATGTTTGGCCTTCTTGGCAAGATGGCCGCCCGCGATGTGGTGGCTGCGCTCAGCCGCACTGGCGTGGCGATTGCCGCCTTGATGGTCGCAGTTTCGGTAACGGTTGGAGCTGGCACGATGATTGGCTCGTTTCGCACGACGGTTGTGCGCTGGCTAGATCAATCGTTACAAGCAGATGTCTTTGTTTCTGCGCCCAGCCTGAGTGCCAATCGCGCTGATACGCCGATTGATTTGGGCTTGGTTGAGCAAATTAGCCAATTGCCAAATATTGCCTCGCTGACGACATTGCTGAATTTGAGGGTGGAAAGCGAGCTTGGGCCGGTTCAATTAACCGTTGCCAATTATCAAGATCCTGAATTGAGCAAACGCGCCTTGAGCTTTATCACTGATCCTGAGCGGGCATGGCAAGGCTTTGCCGAACAAGGCCAAGTCTGGGTTTCCGAGCCATTTAGTTATCGTTATGGGCGTGGGCTTGGCGATAGCATTACCTTACAGACTCAGCGTGGCCCGCAGCAATTTACTATCGCCGGAGTCTATTACGATTACGCCTCGGATCAAGGCTATATTTCGATGAATCGGCGTGATTTTGCCAAATATTGGGATGTTGATACCGTGCATTCGATTACGATTTGGCTGGCTGAGAATGCAGAGAGTGCCACCACGATTGGTCAAATTCAGGCCTTGGCTGCGCCAATTCAAGATTTGAAAGTGCAATCGAACCAAGTTTTGCGCCAAAGCACCCTCGAAATTTTCGACCGAACCTTTGCAATTACCGCCGTTTTGCAGCTATTAGCCACAATTGTTGCCTTCATCGGCATTTTAAGTGCCTTAATGGCCTTACAATTAGAACGAAGCCGCGAACTTGGAGTTTTACGCGCCAATGGGATGACCCCGCGCCAATTGTGGTTGAGTGTGCTCAGCCAAACTGGTTTGATGGGGTTGACTGCTGGACTTTTGGCGTTGCCAGTTGGCTTAATTTTGGCAGTCGTCTTGGTCTATGTGATCAACAAACGATCATTTGGCTGGACAATGCAACTCATCCTTGATCCTCAGCTATTGCTGCAAGCCTTGCTTGTTGCAGTGGTTGCGGCGCTCTTGGCAGGGTTGTACCCAGCCTGGAAGATGGGCCGCACCTCGCCAGCCTTAGCCTTGCGAGAAGAATAGTCGTCGAGCATCATCATGCTCAAAAGGAGGCCAATGAGCACAGAAAGTATTTTTGTCATTGCAGGAAGTTTGGTGCTAATTAGCATCGTGGTCAGCACCGTTTCCGATCGCTGGGGTATTCCAGCCTTGGTGCTGTTTATGGGAATCGGCATGCTCGCTGGCTCTGATGGCCTTGGTGATATTTATTTTGATAATGTAAAAATTGCCCAAGTTGTCGGGATTGTGGCGCTGATTTATATTTTGTTCTCTGGCGGGCTTGAAACCCACTGGAATAGAATTAAGCCAATTATCGGGCCTGGTTTATTGCTGGCCAATATTGGGGTGATGATTAGCGCCAGTATGGTGGCGGCGGTTGCGGTTTGGCTCTTCGATCTGCCACCATTAGTCGGTTTGCTGCTGGGAGCGATTATCTCATCGACCGATGCTGCTGCTGTGTTTAATGTCTTGCGAACGCGTGGCGTGCGTCTGCCCGAGCCAGTTGAATCGTTGATTGAGCTTGAATCGGGCAGCAACGACCCAATCGCCGTGTTTTTGACGATCGGCTTGACCAGTTTCCTGACCAGTAGCGATCATTCGGTTGGCGCATTGGCGATTGAATTCGTAATGGAAATGGTCTTGGGAGTGATTATCGGCGGACTAGGCGGCTTTCTGATCACATGGTTGATCAATCGGCTACCCCTGCAAGATGGCCTCTACCCAGTCTTGACCTTGACCATGACGATTATGGTTTATGGCGCGGCAGTGTTGATCCATGGCAACGGCTTTTTGGCCGTCTATGTAGCAGGCTTGGTGGTCGGCAATCGGCCAATTATCCACCGCCGTAGCTTAATTCGCTTTCATGAAGGGATTGCATGGCTGATGCAAATTGCCATGTTCTTGACCTTAGGCCTGCTGGTGTTTCCGTCGCAACTGCCACCATTGATTGGCAGCGGCCTGTTATTGGCGCTGTTCTTGATGTTTGTGGCCCGCCCGCTCAGCGTGATTATTGCCTTGGGTTTCACACGTTTTAACATTCGCGAACGCTTGATGATTGCCTGGGCTGGCTTGCGCGGCGCAGTGCCGATTGTGTTGGCAACCTTCCCCTTAATTGCGGGAATACCCGAAGCAAACAAATTGTTCCACATTATTTTCTTTGTGGTGCTGGCTTCGGTTACGGTGCAAGGCATGAGCATTGGTTGGGTGGCTGATAAACTGAAACTGCACTCGCATGAGATTCAAATTAACAGCAAGCCCTTGGATTTCATTCCTGAGATTAGCCCTGAAAGTACCGTGTACGAGGTGGTTGTGCCTGATGATGCGCGCTTAGCTGGGCGCAACATTATGGAATTGCAACTGCCGCGCGGCGCGTTAGTGGTGTTGATACGGCGGGGGCGTGAAACGATTGTGCCCAGTGGTAATACGCGGGTTCAAGCCAACGACACAATTCTGATGTTGGCCGACCAGCAAGCCTTGGAAGTGATTAACCAACGCTTGAACATTGCCAAACAGGCTGGCTAAACCAACGACCCCTTGCTCAAATCACTTGGGCAAGGGGTTTGCTTGATTATTGTTCGATGACCGTAATGGCTTCAGCAGGCGTTTTTTCGCCATACATCACCATCATCATGCCCGGGAAATAGCGATTCATCAGATGGACTGATGGATAAATCGTGTTGCGAATCCAAATAAAGGTTAATGTTTCATCTTCAAAATCAAGGCTGCTCTTGAAGCGCACTTCGCCGTCGTTAAAATCCAGCTCGAAGTTGCCGATATGCAAGCCATAATTGGCCCGTACTAAGTATTCAGCCACTAACGAGCGTTTATCTTCAGGCACTTTCATCGGCGCATAGGCATAAATCAACAATTGTTCTTGTTCAAGTTTAATTTGGGCCAAGCAGCGAATATCGACATTTGCGCCTTGGTAGTGCATGCGATAGGCAGGCCGATCGTCGACGCGCTGCGGATACCAGCCATCTTCTTCGAGAAAAAGCCCTAAAGTGCTGAAACCTCGCCAGCCAGCGGCCTGTTCATGTTCAGGATCAAGTTCAGGAGCGTATTCTGGTTCTTCCATGAGCCACCTCGCATTGAGCATAACACACAGCGTCGCTGTGCTACACCGGTTTCGTTGCTATTATACCTGAGCAGGTTGTGCATGTCATTGGTCTTTATGCTGCTAGTATCGCACACGGCTGTGTCAACACGTGTCGCATTGATCCACGAAGGGCACGAAGAGCACGAAGGGAATGGAACCGCGAAGAGCGCGAAGGGCACGAAGGCTCCGTTTTTTAGCCACAGATTGGCACAGATTATTGGGATTATGGTCCTGCTCCCCCATAGCCAATAGCCTACAGCCAATAGCCACGAGGGTTAGTTATAATACTCAGCAACTGCAATAAGCCGCAAGGGAGACGTATTTTGAGCAATATTTCCGACTTCAATCAGACCCTAGAAGAACTCATCCAAATCTGCTACGATCCACCATTGTATCCAGATATACCCCCGTTAAAGCTTAATGCGCCAACCAGCTTCGGATTCAGATTTTCACCAGAGCCTGGGAGTGTAGCGGAAAACGAGGTTTATGCATGGCAAAGCGGGGCTTCGTTGCATGGCTGGGGTTGGATAGAATATGGCAATAGCATCGCCGAAGCTGCGCAGAATTTGCTCCATATGCTTCGTAATCCGCCGCCGATTGATTTGGATTAAAGGAGCAGCCACAATGACTGACATATTTCCTGCCTTGGATACCAGCATCGAACAGTTGATTCCCTATTTTGAGCAACGACCACGCCATTACAATCAACGGGCTGAATTTGGTTTTTCATTCACCCCCAAAATCTATCTTACCGCTGATCGTGGGCAGTGGGAGGCAAGCGCCAGCTTTGCAGGCCAGAAGTGGGCTTGTTATGGCAATTCAATCGAAGAAGTTGCCCACCAACTTGTTTGTTTGATTCAAGAGCATGGCGGATAAGCCCTGCTGCTTAAAGAATTAAACCGCGAAGATTGATCCACGAAGGGCACGAAGAGCACGAAGGGAATGGAACCGCGAAGGGCACGAAGGACACGAAGGCTCCTTTTTTAGCCACAAATTGGCACAGATTGATTCAGATTTGATTTTTTAGCCACGAATTGCACGAATTGCACGAATAAATGTTCGTTAGCCAAAAGCCTAGAGCCAATAGCCTATAGCCCTCATTCCTCTGCGTTAAAATACTAGGCTTTTTTTAGACTATTGGCTTTTGATTTTTGATTTCTGCCTTTTAACTTGATCCTGCGGCTAATTATTCGCGCCGTTTTCGCAGCCTTCTTTGATGACGGCAATTTCATCGGGCACTTCGACAGCCTCGACTGCACCGCTGATGAATGGATCGAAGAAGCCATGAATAATCGCTTTGGCGGCCTCAATTTCGTTGGCGCGTTGTACATCGCGGCGCAATTGGTTGCTCGCATACAGGCCAATGCTAAATTGACCAATCAATTGCTTGAGTTTGCCCAGCGCTTGGCGCTCAACCATGGTTTCTGCACACATATCGACATAGCGCACCAGCAAATCACGCTTATCGCTCGGCGTTGGCACAAACATCGCTTGACCAGCACGCAATTGGGCAATTTGGCGAAAAATCCATGGATTAGCCATGGCAGCCCGCCCAATCATCACCGCCGCAACTCCGGTTTGCTCCAACCGAGCCAAGGCTTCTGCTGGCGTGCGCACATCGCCCGAACCAATCACTGGAATCGAAACCGCCTGCACAACCTCAGCAACCCGTGACCAATCAGCATCGCCGCTGTAGCCTTGCACTTTGGTGCGCGGGTGCAGAGTAATCGCGGCACAGCCAGCATCCTCGGCAATTTTAGCCGTATCAATATAATTCAGCGTTTGCTCATCCCAACCAGCGCGAAATTTGAGCGTAAAGGGAATTTTGATTGCGGCATGAACTGCTTTGAGCATTTGCTGCATTTTGGGCAAATCTTTGAGCAAGGCCGAGCCATGGCCGCCGCCAGTAACTTTCGGCGAAGGACAACCACAATTTATGTCAATTACATCGGGGCCAAGCTCTTCGACAAAGCGCGCCGCAGTAGCCACCAAATCGGGGTCATTACCCGAAAGCTGAATTGAGATTGGCCGTTCTTCGGGCAGATAATCGAGCAAGCGATGGCGTTTCATAGCCTTGGGCGAAACGCTGGCAGCGTTGGTCATTTCGGAAACAACCAAGCCACAGCCACCCAACGACAAGACCAACCGCCGAAAAACCGAATCGGTCACGCCCGCCATTGGGGCGAGCACCATGTTTGGAAAAATGCGCATTGAGCCAAGTTGAAATGATTCGGGCAATACTTGAGTCAGAGTATCAGTCATAAGCTGCATCCATGTGATTTGGTTAATATGACAACAACGCCAGCATCAACTGACGCTGGCATTGAAAAAGCCGTTTTTTGTATTATACGCCTATTCGCTGGCCGCTGGATCAGCCAATTCGCGGATAACGCGACAGGGATTGCCCGCCGCAAATACATTGGCTGGAATATCTTTGGTTACTACGCTGCCAGCGCCAATTGTGGTGTTATCGCCAATTGTCACGCCTGGGCAGATAATTGAACCGCCGCCAATCCAAACATTCTTGCCAATCGTTACTGGAAAGCCCAATTCTGGGCCTTTAATGCGTTCGCTGGCCAGCAACGGGTGGCTGGCTGCATAAATTTGCACCGCCGGCCCACACATCGTATTGTCGCCAATCGTGATGTAGTTACAATCGAGAATCACGCAGTTGGCATTGAAATAAACATTATTGCCTAAGCGAATGTGTGCCCCGTAATCGCAGAAAAATGGTGGCTCAACCCAAACATGCTCGCCAATTTCGCCGAACCACTCCTTCAATAAGGCCCGTGATTGCTCAGGATTACTCGGCTCGATGGCGTGAAACTGGCGGCTTAAATGTCGACTGCGCAACGAGAGCGCTTGAAGCTCAGGATCAGCCGCAACATATAATTCGCCAGCCAGCATTTTCTCACGTTCAGTTTTGCTCATTATTTTACATCCTTAATAATTATAGTGCTTGAATACTAGCATACTGAAACGTTTTTGAAAATAATTCAGCCCTACGAATGATTAGGCCATTGCCAAAACGCTATCGAAGCCAATTCGTTTGCCAATTGCGCGGGCCAAGCTTGGGCTAAATGCGGCGCGCATGACTAACTGGCTCAAGCACACACCCAAGCGGGTGCGTGGCACAAAGGTCAGGGCAACGCGGCGAGCGCCAGCCTGTTTGCGCTCGACAAACGGGCGCATGCGTTGCTCGTAGGCCTGAAAAGCCGCTTGATGATCGGCAGTTTTGGCCAATTCCTCGGCGAGCACGTAGGCTCCGCCCATGGCTGTGGCTGCGCCTTGGCCCGAAATTAATGTTAAGCAATGAGCAGCATCGGCAACCAACGCCACTCGCCCTTGCGACCAGCGCGGCATGCGAATTTGGCTGATTACATCGCAATAAAAAGCACTTTCATGGTTAATTGAATCGATCAATTGGGGAATAATCCAGCCAGCATTGCGATATGCAGCTTGCAGCATTGATTTGCGTTGATCGGGCGCTGGCAAGCTGGTTTGCGGACTACGATAGGCCAACATCATTAAAAAACCACCCTGCCGATCGGGATAGATTGTTGCTTGGCGTTGTGGCTCAACCAGCATTGTGGCATTCGCGCCATAATCGGCCAACTTTGGAATTTTGAAGGTGGCAAAGGTATAGCCCAGCGGCTGGGCAAACTGGCTTTCAGGGCCAAACACTAGCTGGCGCGTTTGCGAATGAATGCCATCTGCACCGATCACCAAATCAAATTGCTGCCTGCTCCCATCGTTAAAACCCACGTCAACATACTCAGCATGCTGCTGCAAATCGACAATCGTGGTGGCATAGCGCACAGGAAGATCAGGCGGCAAGGCAGCGGCCAAAACTGCCTCCAATTCGGGGCGCATCAGGTGCAACATTGGGTGGGGCAAGGCTTCGCGCAAGGCCGCCAACGGCTGCTGCACCACAGTTTGGCCACGGCTATTTTTGATGATCATTGATTCGACTTGAATTTGGCGCTTTGCCAATTCAGCCAAAATGCCCATGCGCTGCGCCACATCCCAGCCGCTGCCGCTAAAATCGATACCATAGCCTTCGTCACGGCATTGCGCAGCTTGTTCGATAATAGTTGGGTGCTCGCCATGCTGCTTGAGCCAATAGCCCAGCGTTAAGCCAGCAATCCCGCCGCCAACAATCAATATGTGTCGTCCATGACGCTGCTGCATAATCCAATCCTTATCAAAATAACCGACTGACTAGTTAGTATGTTATCGAGTATAAACTGGTTTTGGGTGCTGTCAAGCGCTTAATTCAGTTTTTAACAAAAGTTGATGGTGGTTTTTACTAGCTGATTAGGCGATAATGAGCCGAGCTTTCCCTGAATAATCGAGGTTATAAGGAGTTTGGTTGATTCACGGCTCATTGCTGGCAGACTTTTAGCAGTGGCAATGGGTCGTTGGCGGAGTTATTTTGGCTGTCACAGCAACAAGCTCGCTAGCCTAAATCCTTGGCAATGCGCTGCTGGAGGGCATCCATGCCTAATTGGCCATAGATTTGATAAGCTTGCAGAAATGCGCGGCGGGCATGATCGAACTGTTGCTGGCGTTGCCAATCTTCGGCCAAAGCCACTTGAATTGCGGCAACTTCTGCCTGCGAACCACTGCTTTCGGCCATGTGCAAGGCTTGTTCAAAGCAGGCTTGGGCGGTCGTAGGCAGGTTTGGGGGCAAAAGGATTGGTTCATTCAATTGGCTGAGCGCGCTGCCCAAAACCCGCAAGGCGGCGCATAATTCGAGGCTTTGCTGGCGCTCGCGCGCAGCATGATGCGCTTGGAGAATATGCCGAATCGCCTCATCAGGATAGCCCAAACCAAGCGCAGCCTCGGCCCGAAAACGATGGGTTTCGGCAATGCCATACCATGTGGTTGCCCGTGCTAAATCAAAGGCTTCGTTTAAGGTTGCAATCGCGGTTTCATAGGTGCCAAGCCCAACCAGCGCCCCGCCCAAATTGCTCAAATACATGATTAAAGATTCGGGATTACGCAACTCGCGGCCAATCGCCAAAGCTTGTTGATATAACTCGACTGCGTGTTGGAAATCGCCACGATGGCGGGCAGCCTCGCCCATAACATTCAACATGCGGCCTTCAGCTTCGCGCTGGCCAAGCTGGCGGTGCAAGGCCAAACCTTCTTCAAACAACACTTCGGCGCTGCTAAATTGGCCCTGCAACACATTCATATAGCCATGGGTTTTGAGCGCCAAGGCCAAGCTATGCAGATCGCCAGCATTACGGGCAATTGTGACTGCCGATCCGCTGGTTTGCCAAGCCTCGTGGAGTTGGCCTTGAAAGCTGGCAATCCAGCTCATACGCTGGAGAATGTTGCAATGAGCACGCTGATCGTTGGCTTGTTTGGCATATTGCAAGGCCGCTTGAATGCTTTGCATAGCAGTATCATGCAAACCTTGGCTACTTTGCACATCGGCAATTTCATACCAAACTCGGGCCAACGCAGCCAATTGGTTTTGGGGTTGGGCATGGCTTAATAAGCGCTGGTAGATTGCTTCGGCATCGTTCCAACGCCCAATTTGCCTATAAATTTCGCCCATCGCAAAGAAAATATCCAAGCTTTCGTGGGGTTCGAGCAAGGGCAAGCAGCGCTCGTAGTAGCTCAACGCCACATCGGTGGCATAACGGGCCGCCGCAGCATCACCAGCCTTGCGAAAGTAGTTGCGCTGTTTATCGAGATTGTTGCTCATGCCATAATGATGGGCCAACAAATCGGCTGCGCCTTCGACTCCATAGGTTTCGACCAAATAATCGCCAACCTGCTCGTGGAGTGCGGCGCGCGTTGCCAACGGCAGGCTTTGGTAGGCAACTTCTTGGGTTACCACATGTTTAAACAGGTATTCAAGCTCTGGTTCAGCCCGATCAAGCGGCGTAAGATCCATGCGGCTCAGCGTGTTGAGTTGCTGTTTCACTTGCTCGGCACTGCCAAGTTGGGGATATGCGCCCCACAGCCAATTGGCCTTGAACAAACGCCCAATCACGCTTGCCACTTTGAGCGTATGTTTGGTCGTCTCCTCAAGCTGATCCATGCGGCTGATAATCAGGCGGTGCAAGCTATCGGGCAAATCGAGCTGGGCCATGGCTTTGGGGTCGCTCAAATTGGGCTGACGTTCAACCACCAAGTTGATCAATTCTTCAATATAAAATGGGTTGCCTTGGGCACGTTCGGTCAATTTGCCAACCAATTGCTCGGAAGGCACGTGGCGATTGCCCAAAAGTTGTTTGATTTTCAGCCGCACCAATTCGGCAGTTTCGTCGAAGGTAAATTCTTGCAGTTCAATTTCGGTCCAATGGTCAAGCTGGCGTAACTCGTGCCACATGGTTTGATCACGCTCGGCTGATGGACGATAGGCCAGCACAATCAGCACTGGCACATCGCGAATGGCCTTGGTAATCCGAGCCAATAAATCATTCGAGAGCGAATCGATCCAATGACAATCTTCGAGCACCAGCAAAAGTGGCGTTTCGTTGGCTCGATAGCGCAAACAATCCACCAGCAACGATTCAAGCAACATTTTGCGCGACTTAATATCCAGCAATTTGGTCAATGATTGATCAGGAATTGGCAAGCGCAGTGCACTCGCCAGCAGCGGCATCCAATCGAGCAAATCTTGATCGATTAATGCTAATTGCGCCCGCAACTGCAACATCTGCAAATCAAGCGGCCACTCAGGGTCGACGTTGAAAAACGAGCGCCACAAATTATGCCAAAGCAAATAGCTAATTGTTGTGCCATACGAAAGGCATTCGCCGCTATAAACCGCCACCCGTTGCGCCCGGGCAATCCGCCGAATTTCGGCTACGAGCCGCGATTTGCCCATGCCAGCCTCGCCAGTGATGCCCAAAACCTGGCCTTGGCCTTGCTTGATTTTGCTCAGCAATTCGCCAACAAACTGTAATTCTTGGCTACGGCCAACCATTGGTAAGGCATAGGTTGGCTCTTGGCCGCGAATTGCGGTTTGGCGCAAATCGGTTAATTCGTGGAGTTCGACCAATTCGCTGCGACCTTTGACCCGCACTGCTGGCAATGGCGCGGTTAGAAAAGTGGAGCTAAGCATAGCTTGGGTGGCTTCGGTAAGTAAAATTTGGCCTTGGCTTGCTTGCTGCATCAAACGGGCTGCCAAATTAACCGTATCGCCAATGACCGTGTATTCTTGGCGACGCTCCGAGCCAATCAAGCCACAAAACACAAAGCCTGTGTTGATGCCGATTCTGGCCTCGAATTCAGGCAATGCGCGCAGTTCTAGAGCACAATGCGCAGCCCGATCGCTATCGTTTTCGTGGGCAACCGGCGCACCAAACAAGACCAAAAAGCGACTGCCTTTATCGCCAACTTCAACTTTATTCAGATAGCCAGCATAGCGCTCGACGATGCGCAACACCTCGCGAAAGTAGTGGTTGAGACGCTCGGCAGCAAACGGATCACGATCATAATCGGGGGCATCGAAATTAACAAACAACAAGCTAACCGAGCGCCGTTCGTTGATAAACGCTGTGCGACCTTCACGCACTTGTTGGGCAATTGTGGGGTGAAGATAGGCATCAAATTGAGCAGGCGGATGCGGTGTAATTGGTTCGGGCCAACGAATTGGCTGCGCGCGCACCGCCTGTTCTAGCCTAAGCACGCGGCTAAAGCGCTGATTAATTGGCTCGACGGTGAATAAATTACAATCTAGTGAGTCGCAATCGACCACCACATCGCCAGAGCGGGCCTGATTTTCGGCCTCGGCGGAGCGCAACAAGGCCGAGCCACCAACCACCGAAACACAGCGCTTGCTGGGATCGCCGACCGTGGTATAGAGCACATGGCCAGCGCCAATGCCAATTTTGAGGGTTAAACGCCAGCTGGTTGCTTGAATCTCAATTGCACCCAATTGCTGCATTAAATGTTGCATTTCGAGTGCACAGCGCACAACGCGGGCGGCTACGCGCTGTGCACGCTGGGGTTGGTTGATCGGAAACAAGGCAGTAATTGCATCGCCGCCAAAATTGCTAATCATGCCCCCAAAGCGCTCAATCACATCGATCAGTGGCGCAAAACAACGATTTAACCAACGGGTCAGAGTTTCAGTGCCATGCTGATCATGGTGGCCAAGCGCTTCGCTCAGCGGCGTAAAGCCAGCAATATCAGCAAAAAGCACGACTGCTTGCCCATGTTTGGTAGTTTGGGTGGCAGCGGAGGCACGTTGGTCGAGCAATCGGGGAACAATATACGGCGGCAAATAAGCAAACCAGCGTGCTTGCATAGAGCAACTCCTACGCCCAGTTAAATCATCGCGCTTATTACGCTCGCTGCTAGTATAGCCCGTACTATAGTCCTATGCAAATCCCCTGACCATGGTTTAGACCTGTGCAATCAAACTTGGGTCATCGTTGCTAGGCGAGTTGAGCCTGGTTGAAACAGGATAGACGCTCATTTTTTCGCCAGCGAATGGCGTGAGCAGTGGCAGCAAATCAGCAACATCGATCTCAGGATTGAGCCAATCGCGCTCGGTTTCGGGCGCAAGAATAACCGGCATGCGGTTGTGCACTGCGGCAGCCATGGCATTGGCCGAGGTGGTAATCACGCTAAATGTTGCCAAAGGCGTTTCGCCGCCATGCCATTCTTCCCACAAACCGGCCATGGCAAATGGTTGGCCATCGTCGAGCACAAAGCGCATTGGTTGTTTGCCCTTCGCGGTTGCCTGCCATTCATAATAGCCATCGGCGAGCACTAAGCAACGCCGTTTGCGCAATGGCTCGCGAAAGCTGGGCTTTTCGAGCAAGGTTTCGGCGCGGGCATTAATCATTTTATTGCCAATACTGGGATCTTTGGCCCAATGTGGCACTAAGCCCCAACGCAACCATTGCACGCTCAGCGGATCGCGGTTGAGGATAACAGGCAAATTCTGGCTTGGCGCTGCATTATAATGCGCTTGCCAATCGCCCGCCACTTGCACCCCAAAACGCATTGCAACCTGTTGACCATCGGCAGTGATCGAATAGCGTCCACACATTGGTTTTACTCCTTGGTAATCACCCAAAAGCTACTATCGGTTACCCAAGCTTAACTATACCGTTAAAAATTCTAAAAGTAAACACACATGTTCGCTTTTAAAGCAATAAAAAGCTTTATGCTACAATAGTCGCTTGCAAGCCCATGCGTGGAGGGCTGCACTTAACCCTATCTGCGAACAATGGGAGTTCTCAACGTGAAAAGCATCACGGTGGCCTTACCCGCCTATAACGAAGCTGAAAACATTCCAGCCATGGTTGAGGAAGTTGTCAATACCCTCGAAAGCCTTGGCCGTACATATGAAGTGATTGTGGTTAACGATGGCAGCCGCGATAACACTGCGGCAGTTGTGCGTGAATTAGAAGCCCGCTATCCCCATGTACGCTTGGTCGATCATGAGGTCAACCAAGGTTATGGGGCAGCGGTTTGGACAGGCCTCACCAGCGCCAAAACCGATTTAGTCTTTTTTACCGATGCTGATCGCCAATTTGACCTTGGCGAGTTGCCCAAATTGTTGGCCAAAATTGATCAAGCAGATTTGGTGGTTGGCTATCGCTCGCCACGGCGCGACCCACTGATGCGGCGCTTAAATGGCTGGGGCTGGAGCCGTTTAGTCACGTTGTTGTTTGGCTACACCGCCCGCGATATTGATTGTGCCTTTAAATTGATGCAACGCCATGTGGTCGATACGCTCAAAGATCAAGTACAATCACGCGGCGCAACATTTAGCGCCGAGTTTCTGGTGCGCGCTAAACGAGCAGGCTTTCGCTTTGAAGAAGTGGCGATTAATGGCCATCGACCACGGGTAGCTGGCAACCCAACTGGCGCTAAACTTTCGGTTATTTTGCGCGCTTTCCGCGAATTGATTGCGGTGCGCAGCCAATTAGCCCAACAAGAACAAACTAAAACCAAACACATTTAAGCGCTAAACAGCAAACCCCCGCTTATTTTTTGCAATGAGCGGGGGTTTTTGCGTTACGCCAAAGCTTACAGTGCCTCAAGCACAGTTAGCATGCGATCGATCTCAGCGCGAGTGTTGTAGTGGGCCAAGCCAACCCGCACCATGCCACCTTGATCAAGCAACTTCAAGCGTTCAACAGCACGCAAGGCATAATAATGACCGTCCCAAACACAAATGCCTTCGTTGCCGAGCGTTTGGGCAATCGCCTGCGGCGTAAACCCAGCCAGGCGAAAAGCCACAGTTGGCACGCGCAAATGGCCACGTTCTGGTTGCACAATCCCATACAATTGCACCCCTTTGAGGGTTTGCAGGCCTTGAATCAGATATTGCCCAAGGCTCTGTTCAGCTTCAGCAATTGCATACATTGCCGCCAGCAACACCGCCCGTTGGCCAAAAATATCGCCCAATTGGGTATCGTAGCGCTCCATATAGCCCACGCCCAAGCCACCAAGGTATTCCAGCGCGCCATTAATACCTGCTTGGCCTTCGAAATTCTGGGTGCCAGTTTCCCAACGACTGGGAAGTATTTCGGGCGCTGGCCGCACTTTATAGGCAAAAAGGCGCTCCAAGTGTTCGCGTTTGGCCCAGAGTACGCCAACATGCGGGCCAAAAAATTTATAGGCCGAACATGCCACAAAATCAGCATCCAAGGCTTTAACATCGCATGGAAGATGTGGCACACTTTGCACAGCATCGACAAAGCATAACGCGCCAACCGCATGAGCTTGCTGCACAATGGTTTGCACATCGTTGATTGTGCCAAAAGCATTCGAAGCCCAGCCGACTGCTACCAATTTGGTGCGCGGCGAGAGATAGCGCTCGAAATCGCTCATCAGCAACGTACAATCATCAGGGTTAAAATCAACAAAATGCACGGTTACGCCACGCTCTTCAGCGGCCAACAGCCAGGGCGTAACATTGGCATCGTGGTCGAGCGTGGTCAGAATAATTTCATCGCCAGCCTGCCATTCGCGAGCTAACGAACGGCTCAGCGCAAAGGTCAGCGATGTCATGTTGGCCCCGAGCACAATCTCATCAGGCTCACCACCGAGCAAGGCCGCTAGCCCAGCGTGACATTCATCAATGACGGCATCAGTGCGCTGGCTGGTCAGAAACGCGCCATGGGTATTGGCAACTGAGCGCCGCAAATAATCGGTCATCTGACCAATAACCTGTTGCGGCACTTGAGTTCCACCAGGATTATCAAAAAAAACTAAGGGTTTCCCCGCGTGAGTTTGGCTTAATGAAGGAAAGTGACTGCGAAATGGAGCGAGATCGACCGTCATGGCAACTCCTTGGAACTAGACTAGGCTGGTTGGACGCTTCCTAGTTGGTACAATAAACCTATGATACAAGATCTAGATAATGCTGATTTATCAGCACAAGCTTTCAGTATTTCACCCCGTTTAATCCTCATTTTAGGCCTTAAAATGCCTAATCGAGACTTGCAAAAAGCCCTCATTATCGGTATACTCAGGAGGGATTCTCATTTTAAATTAATCCATAAGGAGGAGGTATGCTCCCACGTTCGACCGTGCGGCGCAGCATGGGTTTAATCATCGTCATGATGCTTTTAACTCTGATTGTTGCCCGACCTCACGCCTCTAATGCTGCCGATCCGCCAACCTACTATCCTGAAACCGGTCACTATCTTAGTGGTGGTTTCCGCGATTACTGGGCTGCCAATGGTGGCTTGCAAATTTTTGGTTACCCAATTACTGAAGAATATCGCGATGCACGCGGCAAAACCATTCAATGGTTTGAACGGGCACGCTTTGAAATAGCCAGTGATGGCTCGATTGAGTTGGGGCTTTTGGGCCGTGAAGCAACCGTTAATCGGGTGTTTCCGCAAATTCCACCACAGCCAAACGATGCAAACCATCGCTACTTCCCTGAAACCAGCCACATGATTATGTGGGGTTTTAAAACCATTTGGGAAACCAAAGGTGGTTTAGGCGTATTCGGCTACCCAATCAGCGAAGAAATGGATGAAATTCTTGCATCCGATAACAAATGGCATACGGTTCAATATTTTGAACGCGCGCGATTTGAGTTCTGGCCTGAGTATCCTGCTGGGCAACGGGTGGTTGTGAGCGATTTAGGTCGCCGCTTGGCACCACGTGAACTGACCGCACCATTGCCACCAGGTAGCCCGCCAGGGTCGCCACCACCAAGCAACCCAGGCAACAAAGATGCAACGGTCAACCCAAGCTCAGGCCCACAAGGCACAGTCTTTGTCTACAATGGCTTTGGCTTTATTCCAGGCGAAGAAGTTGCGCTCTGGGCAACCACTCCGAGTGGTCAAGTTATGCCAGCTAACGGCACGACCAATGCTGATGCTGATGGCTCATTAACGTCATCACAAATTTACTTTGGTAGCGATCGTAGCACCGATCTTGGCAAATGGGCGATTACTGCTCAAGGCTTAAGCAGCGGTCATGCGAGCGTTGGCTATTTTGAAGTTACCCCAGCACCAGAGCAACCACTACCAGCAGACTACAACGCGCGGGTTGATCCTCGCGAAGGTCGCCAAGATACGGTTTACAATTTCTATGCTTCAGGCTTTGTGCCAGGCGAATTAGTAGCTGTTGGTGTGTTAAACGAAAATAGTGATTTGGTAACTGAAGTCCTTGGGGTATATGCTGATGGCAATGGCTCAATCGATTATGCCAATGTTTACTTTGCACCCAACAATAATTTGCCACCAGGCATTTATGAAATCTATTCGACCAGCGAAAGTGGTCGCGAGGCCTATGCCTTCTTGCGCATGCGCAGCAATAGCGTAACCAGTTTATCAACCGCAAGCATGCGTGAAGCTGGAAAATCAGCGCTTAGCTTCAGCCGTGGCGATGGCCAAGCCAGCGAAGGCCCGCTTGATTTCTTCAAGAAGTAAGCGTTGGCTTGAGGCTTGATTAAAAGAGATGAGCAACTGCTCATCTCTTTTTTTGTCGCTACAGGCCCCAGGATGCTATAATGCTCCTACGGTTCGACCGTACAAATGCAGGGGCTTTTGAATCGAAAGGATCAATCAATGGCTCATCGGGTTACCTTGATTCGTGGTGACGGAACAGGACCAGAACTTGCCGAAGCAACACGCCGGGTCTTAGAAGCTACAGGCGTGGCTTTTGATTGGGATATTCAGGATGCAGGGGTCGATGTGATGGAGCAACTAGGCACTCCATTGCCCGATTCTGTGCTCGAATCAATTCGTTCAACCAAAGTAGCGTTAAAAGCGCCGATTACCACCCCCGTTGGCACTGGTTTTCGCTCAGTCAATGTGGCGATTCGCAAAGAACTCGACCTTTATGCCTGTGTGCGGCCATGCCGTTCCTACCCCGGCGTGCGCTCACGCTTCGAAAACATCGATTTGGTGGTTGTGCGCGAAAATACCGAAGATCTCTATGCAGGGATTGAGTTTGAGCGTGGCACGGAAGAAGTTGCCGAATTGCGCAATTGGTTGTTGCAAAAACGCCCAAATGCCTTGATCAAAGAGCCAGGCGGGATTTCGATTAAGCCAATGTCAGTGCCAGGCTCAGAGCGCATTGTGCGCTTTGCCTTCGACTATGCACGCAGCAACAATCGCAAAAAAGTGACCGCAGTCCACAAAGCCAATATTATGAAGTTCAGCGATGGGCTGTTCTTGGAAGTGGCCCGCGAAGTTGCCAAAGATTATCCTGATATCGAGTTCGACGATCGGATTGTCGATAATATGTGTATGCAGTTGGTGCAAAAGCCAGAACTTTACGATGTGCTGGTGTTGCCAAACCTGTATGGCGATATTTTGAGCGATTTGTGCGCTGGTATGGTTGGCGGTTTAGGCGTTGCGCCTGGCGGCAACATCGGCGAACATGGTGCGGTCTTTGAAGCCACCCACGGCTCAGCACCAAAATACAAAAACCTCAACAAAGTCAATCCAACGGCCTTGATTCTCTCTGGCGAGTTGATGTTGCGCCACTTGGGCGAAACTGAAGCCGCCGATCGGCTCAATGCTGCGGTAGCATCGATCATTGCCGAAGGTAAAGATGTTACCTACGACTTGAAAGATGATCGCAATGACCCAACCGCCGTTGGGACTGCCGAAATGGCCGATGCAATTATCGCAAAATTACAAGCCTAAGTGAGCTTTGGCTGGCGATTATGCCCTGCATGATCGCCAGCTACCCACAGCTTAACAATCAAGAACCCTCATTTAATTGGGCTTCATGGTACACTGCATCTCAGCCAATGTGAATGAACAATGGTAGGTAGCTGTGGCATGGTGTGATCCACTGTTTGGCATTCTCGAACCCATATGACACAATCAACATGGCCATCAACATCAGAATTACCTGCAATTCCCAAGGTGCGAATCTTGGGCGAGATCGGACGGGGCTTGCATAGCACCGTCTATCGCTGTGTGCGCGATGGCCAAACCTATGCCCTAAAAATTCCCCGCCTAAATGGAACCCAATCGCCAACCATGGCCGCTGCTGCATTTCGCCGCGAGGCCAGTGCCTTAGCGCTTGTGCGGCATCCCAGCTTGCCCGAAGTGATCGAGGTTGATCACTATAACGAGATGCCGTATATCATTATGGAGTTGGTGCAAGGCCAAACTCTGCTCGATTTGGTGGAGCTTGGGCCATTGCCCGAAAGCATGGTCATTCGCTTGGCCAAAGATTTGGCCAGTGCCTTGGCCGCCGTTCATCGCCAAGGTATCACCCATCGCGATATTCAGCCACGCAATATGTTGATTCAGCCCTCAGGCGAGGTTAAATTAATTGATTTTGGTTTTGCGATTCACAACAGCCTCGACCCTGAACAAATTCATGTTTTAGGCACGCTGCGCTATAGCTCGCCCGAACAAACCGGCTACCTCAAACGCACGGTCGATGCGCGCTCGGATTTGTATGCCTTGGGCGCTGTGCTGTTTGAATGCTTGGTTGGCGTGCCGCCCTTCAATTCCTCAAATATTGCCGATTTGATGCGCCAACATGCCTTGGTGCCAGCACCTGATGTGCGTTCGTTGGCAGGCCATGTCTCGGCTGCTTTGGCCGAAATTATTGCCCGCTTATTGGCCAAAGATCCTGATGATCGCTACCAAACAGCAGAGGGTTTGCTCTCGGATATTAATCAACTTGATAGCTTAAATTTGATGCTGGCTGCTGGGCGGCCAATTCGGCTGGGCGCAGACGATCTTTGGACTGGCGTGCTATACGATAACGATTTGATTGGCCGCGATGCAGAATTGACAGTGCTACGCCAAGGCTGGAATAGCGCCCGCCAAGGCCATGGCAGCGTGATTGTCATCAAAGGTGCGATGGGTTTGGGAAAAAGCCAATTAGGCCGTGAGATTTTGCATCGTGCCCGCTCGCTGGGCGGCCTGACCTTTGGCTCAACCTGCGTCAAAGATTCGGCCTTGCCCTATAGCGCGTTGCGCAGCCCGTTTGAGCAATATTTACACTATTTGGAATTAATGCCCGAAAGCCAGCGCCGCCATGCAGAGGAGCAACTGCGCCAATTAGTTCAAGGCTACCAAGAATTAATGGTGCGCACATTTCCCGATTTGCAGCCAATTTTGCCCCCAACCAAGCAGCCAGAAATTGCAGTTGATTATGAACGCTTTAATGCGATTCTGGCTGATTTGCTGCTCTGGATGACGCGCGTACATCCTGCTGCAGTCTGGTTTATCGACGATTTACAAGCCATTGACGATGCTAGTTTTAATGTGGTGCGCAGAGTTATTGGGCGGATTCAACAAGTTCCATTGTGTGTGATTATTTCCTTGAATGCTAGCCTCGACGGCCAACAGATTTATGAACGACTAACCAGCAACCAACCAATTCCGATTCAGCTGATCGAGCTTCAGCCATTGAGCGATGTGGCAGCGACTCAATTTATTACAAGCTATTTGGGCGGCTATAGCGTCGATCAGCAGATTATTAACGAGATTGTGGCTCGCAGCGTTGGCAGCCCATTTGCCTTGCGCGAATACATCCAAACCTTGTTGGATACTGGGATGTTGCGCCTGGTCAATAATTGTTGGATGATTGATGATCAAAGCCTGACCAAACTAGCCTTGCCCTCGCATGTGGTGCGCTTGGTGCTTGGCAGAATCGACGAGCTTAGCCCCAAAGTGCGAGACATCCTCGAACTAGCAGCGGTGCTTGGCTTTCAATTTCGGCGCAATAGCCTGCTTGAACTATGGCACGGCGAAGCCAGCGAGGTTGACGAAGCCTTGACCATTGGTGGCCGCAGCCATCTGATCGAGCGCAGCGCTTCGGGCCATTATCATTTTGCCCATCAAAACATCTATCAGGTATTTTTGGAAGGTATTGCGCCTGAGCAACAACAACAATTGCACGCCCAAATTGCCAAAAATCTTGATCACGAGCAGCTTGAGCCTGAGGCCATGTACCAATTGGCCTATCATTATGCCCGCGCCAAAAGCCACGATCCAGCATTTTTGGCCCGTGGCTTTACCATTTTGAGCAATGCAGGCCAAGTCGCGCTCGAAAAATATGCCTACGATGAGGCCTATCATTTTTTTGAACAGGCGTATCAGATTGCCCAAGGTCAAGCACTGATCTTTCAACCACAACAACATGCTCAATTTGCCCAACTTTGCCTACGCTTAGGCCAAAACCAAACCGCCTTGCTCCACCTGCAAGCAGCCCTTGAAGAAACCAATGATTCCGATCAGCGCGCACGATTGCTGGTCGCGATTGCCCATATTTATGCTTGGCAACAACAGCCGCGTGAGATCTGGCGCTATTTTGATCAGGCCTTTCAAGCCTTGGGCGAACCAGCCTTAGAGCGCACATTGACTGGCTTGGTTGGCGATATTGGGCGCTCGCTTGGCCGTTTGCTTGGCAGCAGCTGCACATGGATTCGCCCAAGCTCAGAACTGCAACAGCAACGCATCATCATTTTGCTGGAAATTTACGATACGGTGGGCATGTATGCCTATCTCAATAGCCAAATGTTGTTGCTGGTGAGCTTGTTTTTGCGTTCGTTGGTGTGGGCGCGACGTGGGCGCAGCCGCCCGGCCCGCGTGCGAGCTTTGAGCAATTATGCAAGTATGTGGGCGATGACTGGCCAAAATCGGCTCGCCAAACGCGCCTTGAGCAAGGCCAAAACGATTGCCAACACGCCCAGCCTTGATCCTGTCTTGCAAGCGCGGGTGGGTTTGTACGAAGGCTTTATTAGCCATATTCTTGGTGCTGAAGTGCAGGCTGAACGCCTATTGCGTTCAACATTACGTCAATATGCCACTACAATTGATTCGCTTTCCTATGGCCATGCGGTGGCTGATAGCGTGCTCTTGCTCTTTTTGCGCGGCCACGTGCTTGAAGCATGGCAATTGGTGCAAGAAACCTTTGAGCGCTTCGAGCAACATAATCATCATAATGAACAAACTTGGTTTTTAAAATTATGGGCTGCGCCGCTGCTGATTAGCCTTGGCTTTACCGCCGAAGCCCAACGCTACCCCGTGCCCGAAATCAAAGCCCGCCAGCAATGGTTGTTGGCGTGGCAAAATTTGGCCGATGCTTCGCAGATGATTGTCAACCTAGAGCAAGGCGATCCTGGCCAACAAAACGATCAATTATTGCGCCATTTTAATCGCCAACGCCGTAATAACCCGCGCTTTATGCCCTTCCATTCGCGTTATGTCTATATGCTTCAGGGCTATATTCGGATTGCCCAATTTTTACAGCAACGCAAGCGGTTTGCCTTGCGTCGCCTACGAATTGCCGCTCGCCAAGCCTTAGTTGTGGCGACAACGCCAATTTTGCGTGGCCATGCCTTGGTGATTGTCGCAGCAGCGCATGGCTTCGACGGACACTTTGCCCAAGCATTAACCCTTCTAGGCCAAGCAGAACAATTAGCCCATTTGCACGATGCACCGTGGATTTTATACGAGGCCCATCGAATTCGCGCGCATCTGTTTGGCATGCAGCAGCAAATGGCCGCCGCCAAACGCGAAGCCAGCCGCGCCTATACAATCGCCTTTGATCATCAATGGGTCTTGCGGATGCGCCATGTGGCCCAAAGCTTCCAACTTGATGACCCAGAACGCCTGAATTCAACGACCAGCATTATTAGCGAAGAGGGTCTGCGCCCTGATGATAGTCGTATGCAACGGCTCTTGGATGCGCTGCTTTCGGTGAGTTTGGCCTGGGCCCAAAGCTATGATCTCGATGAACAAGCGCAAACCGCGCTTGATTCGGTGATTCGGATTTTGGGCGCTGAGCGAGCGTTTCTCTTTTTGCTCGAAAATGATGAATTACAACTACGAGCGGCGCGTGATGCAGCCAGCAATCAGCTGAGCGAGGGTTTGCAAGGCTATAGCCGAACGGTGCTTGAACGCGTGCGGATTACCAAAAAACCGGTCATTGTCAGCGGAGCCGATGATGCCTTAATTATCAGCAGCGAGAGCGTTACGGCCCACAATTTACGCAGCGTTTTGGCAGCACCGCTGATGCTCGATGGCCAGTTTTTGGGCGTGGTCTACCTTGATAATCGGCTAGCATGGGGCTTTTTCTCGCAAGAAGATGAGATTATTTTGCGCGCCGTAACCACCCATATTGCGCTTGGCTTGGAGAAATCGCGCACAACCCAGCTTGAAATGCATATCAGGGCTGAACGCGAGCAACGCCGCTTGGCTGAACATTTGCGCCAACTTTCAACCGTGTTAAATGCAACGCTCGATTTGGCCGATGTTTTGAAATTTGTCTTGAATCAGCTTAATTCATTGTTGCCCTACTATGGCGCGTGCATTGCCCTCTGCGATGATGTCTATCTCAAATTTGAGCACGTGGAAAGCCCAAGCCCAACCCTCTGGATGCGCGGCACAAAAATCATAAGCAGCGATGATGCCTTGTTCACAGCGTTGGCGACGACTCGTCAGCCGTTGATTGTTAACGATATAGTCAAAGATTCGCGCTTCAACGGCTATGGCGAGCATCCAGCGCGCTCGTGGTTGGGCTTGCCATTGCTAGCGCGTGGCGAAATTATTGGCTTTATGGCGATCGATCGTGATGAGCCAAACGCCATTTCCGAGCACGAAGCTGAGTTAGGAATGACCTTTGCCTCGCAGGCAGCAGTGGCGATTGCCAATGCCCAATTATTTGGCCAAGTCCAACGACTGGCGATTACCGATTCGCTGACCCAAGTCAATAATCGCCGCCATTTCTTTGAGTTGGCCGAACGCCAATGGGTGCTGACGAGCAGCAGCGATCATCCGCTGGCAGCGATGATGCTCGATGTTGATCATTTCAAACGGGTCAACGACACGTATGGCCATTCGGTTGGTGATTTGGTCTTGCGCACGGTGGCCGATCTTTGCCGGGCCAACTTGCGACCGACCGATCTGCTTGGGCGCTATGGCGGCGAAGAATTTGCGATTTTGCTGCCAGATACTGATGTCTCAGCAGCATTAACCATCGCCGAGCGTTTACGCTTAGCAATTGGTCGCCATCAGATTCAGCATGAACAAGCCAGCATTCGCTTAACCGTCAGCATTGGCGTGACTGGGTTGAGCAAAGATGATACCTCAGTGGCCAGCCTGCTGGATCGGGCAGATCGTGGGCTGTACATTGCCAAAGAAACCGGACGCGATCGGGTTATGATGGCCTAGGGCTGTGCTACAATAGCTCAAGTTTGGTGCATTTGGAGGGCCTGATATGGTGCGTGATATGCTGCGCAACTTGCGGCGCGTGCGCTTAGTTGAAGTTCAGCTGCTCATAACCGTGCTGCTATTGTTTGCCGCTGGCTACATGATGGTGTTTGCCACAGGCCAACGCCGTTTAGAGGCCGATGTTGGCTCGTTGCAATCGTTGTTTAGCGTGCTATGGCCATCGTCGTTGCCGCTGCTACTGTATTTGGTGGTCAGCGCTGGGCTTTCGTATCGCAATCCCAATGCCGACCAAATTTTGCTGCCCTTAGTGGCAGTGCTTTCTGGCTTGGGCTTGCTGTTTACGGCACGGGTTGCGCCAACCCTCGATAAAGATATTTATGGCGATGTTGCAGCCAAACAATCGGCGTTTGTAACGATTGGGGTCATTTTGCTGGTGCTTATGGTCTTTGTCGATTGGGATCGCTGGATCTTTATTCGGCTATTTCGCACCGGCATGATGGAATGGCTCAAAAATCACCGCTGGACGTGGATGCTACTCGGCGTTGGCCTAATGGTCTTGACCTTTATCATCGGCGTTGATCCCAACAATAGCGGCGTGAAAGTTTGGTTTCGCTTGCCTGGCGGCTTTTTGTTTCAGCCCGCCGAGCTACTAAAAATTATCTTGGTAGTGTTTTTGGCCTCGTATCTGATCGAACACCGCGAGGTAGTTAATCATGGCTATCGATTGGGGCGCATAACCCTGCCGCCATTGCCCTATCTGGTGCCGATGGGTGGCATTTGGGCCTTGTGTATGGCCTTGATTGTCAAGCAAAGCGACTTGGGCGCTGCCTTGTTGCTGTTCGGCATCTTCATTGCGATGTTGTATGTGGCAACGGGCAATGGCTGGTATGTTGGGGCAAGTTTTGGCGCATTCGCAATTGGCTCGTATGTTATGTATCAATACATTGGCAAAGTCCAAGAGCGGGTGGCGATTTGGCTTGATCCTTGGTCAGATGCTGCGCGTTTGGGCTATCAGATTGTGCAATCCCAATATGCACTTTCGGCGGGCGGGGTTACTGGCAGCGGGCTGGGCTTGGGCGCGCCCTATTATGTGCCAGCGGTGCATACCGACTTTGCCTATACTGGAATCGCCGAAGAGTTAGGCCTGATGGGGACAATTGGCATCTTGATTGTGTATGTGCTGATGATTTATCGTGGCTATCACATTGCCTTATCCATTCCAGGTCGTTTTCGCGGCTTTGAACAATTGCTGGCGGTTGGCCTGACCACAATTTTGGCAGTCCAAGCATTAATCATTATTGGTGGGAACTTGCGCGTTATTCCCTTGACTGGGATTACCCTACCGTTTATCTCCTATGGTGGTTCATCGGTTGTGATGAACTTTGTGATTGTTGGCTTGCTTTTGCGCATTTCCACAACAACTCAGAAGCAAACCTAAGCGAGGCCAGCGTGAATTGGGTTGTAATTGGCATTGGAGCAGCGATTGCAGCATGTCTGCTCGCAATTATTGGTTTTTTTGGGGGCTTGCGCTGGTGGCAACGCTTGCGGCCAGTTTGGCAACTCTGCTTAATGCTGGTGATTCCGAGCATGATGCTGGGCTTAACCCTATTGGTTGCGTGGGTTTTCCCATGGTCAATCGAAGAACTTGGGAGCTTGGTGATTGGCGTTACACTCGGCAGCGGGCTGGTTCTCATTACAACATCGTATTTGGCAATGCAAATTTGGTGGGCCTTCCAGCCCGATGAGCCAGCCGCCGCGTCTGAGCCTGATGAGCACGCATAATCAGCAGCCGGCTCAAGCCTTAAACTGGCCATTGATCATCAAACTGTTGATCTCGTTGCACGTTGGAGTTGGCGATTTTTTGTTGCCCTTGTATGTGCAAGCCTTGGGTGGTTCGCCACAAGTTATTGGCAATTTGGTTGGCTTGGGCGCAGCATTTGGCGTTTTAGCCCGACTGAGCTTGAGTTGGCTCGCCGATCGTGGGATCATTCGGCTGTTGTTGCGGATCAGTTTGGTGGCTTTGGCCAGTGGCTTTGCAATTTGGAGTTTTGCGCCGAGCAGCACATGGCTATTACCTGGCCAAGCACTTTTGGCGATGGGTCGGGCAGGCTCGACCATCTGTTTAAGCTTGCTGATTGCCCAATTAACCAGCCCTGGCCAACGCGGTTCGGGCTATGGCAGGCTGACTATGGCCAGCTCGATTGCCACAATTATCGGCTCAATTATTGCCGGCATTGGCTTTATTGGTTGGGATTTGGAGACGCGCCAGCAATTACAACAATTCAGCTGGCTCAATTCCATCGTAAGCCAATTGCCCAACCCAATTCCGCGCACAGCGCTGTTTCATGGGCTGTATAGCGTCTTTAGCAGCAGCGTGGTTTTGGCGGGAATCTTCAGTTTACGCTCATGGCCCCATACGCTTGCGGCAAAACGCGGTACAATAGAAACACCATGGCGCAATGTGTTAGGTCAGCCAAGCATTCGCAACCTTTTGCTAGCCCAAAGCTGCATTAGCGCGGCGTATAGTGCCTCGATTCCAATGACCGTGCCGTTATTGACTCATCGTTTTGGGGCAAGCGTGGCAGCAGTCGCTGTAGCCTATATTGTGCCAGGCATTATTTATGCACTTTTTCCTGCACGCTTTGGGCGCGTTGCTGATCGAATTGGCTATCGGCGGGCTGCGACGCTTGGGCTTGGAGTAAGTATGCTGGTTTACCTAGCACTTCCCATCAGCCCACAACTAGCGATAACCGCCATTTTATGGGCTTGTGAAGCCTTAGCATGGAGCTGCTATGTTCCCGCTTTGGAAGCCTTACTCGCTGAAAGTGTGATCCCACAGCAACGTGGAACGGCCTTGGCAATTTATGGGATTGCAGGAGCCTTAACCGCGACCGTGGCGGCACCCTTAGGCGCAAGCTTATTTAGCCGTTGGCCAGCAGCACCCTTTTTATTCTCGGCCCTTTGCCTCGGTATGGCAGCCATGATTGCTGCACGTACCCCACCAACCAATGCCGATTATGCTACGATTAAACAACACAATTGAAGAACCCACCATGCCCGCAGTAAAGCCATTTCCCCAGACTGGGCTTGTTCGTTGGACAAGCAAGTTGGGAGTGGACTTAGCGATTCGCCATATCACGCCTGACGATGCCAAATTGTTAGTCGAATTGTATGGGCGTTTATCGCCGCGCACCCTCGAACTGCGCTTTGCCACAATTATGATCAATATTCCAATCGAGCGCGTGATTGAAGAATCGGCCCGCTTGGCGACCCTCAACCACGACCATGCAGATGCACTGATTGCCTTGCTCAATGAAGATGGCCACGAGCGGATTGTGGCTGTAGCCCGTTTAGCAGGTGCAGACCATATTCAAGCTGAATTTGCGCTCTTGGTGCGCGACGATTTTCAGGGCCATGGCGTGGGCAGTTTTATGCTCGATTTATTATTTCAAGTGGCGCTAGTTCGTGGCTTGCGCTATCTCAAAGCCTCGGTGCTTGCTGAAAATACCGCTATGCTGCGGCTGATTCGGCGCTCTGGCTTCCCCTATCATATGCACACCTCGCATGGCGAAAGCGACGTGACGATCTATCTTGATCCAACCATCAGCGAGGGAGAACTTAATCACCACTGACTCAAGTAGATTGTTAATTTATTTTTTGGCCTATGTCCGTATAATCTGTATGTTTGAAATCTGCTGTCCCTGCCGCTGGTAGTGGGCTAGGAGTAGTGCGTTGAATGAGTTTGATTCAGTCGTCGAGGCAATTGATGCAGGCTGGGAACTTGACGATATTTTGCAGTTAATCATTACGAATAGTCAATTATTGCTCGATTTGCAGCATAGTTATATTGTGTTATACGAGGCTGAGCAACTTTGGCTCAAAGCCAATAGTAACAATTTGCCAACCCGCGTTTTGGCCCCAACCAGTGCCGAAGCCCGGGTTGTTGCCATGGGTCGGGCCGTAGCTTTAGAGCCAATTCAGGCCTTGCCGCTGTGGCGTACGCTTGAATTTGCCTTCAAACCAGAGGCTCGTGGCTGGATTAGCGCGCCAATTCGCTTAAACGGGCATACAGTTGGCGCATTGGCGGCTTTTACCGAGCCAACGCCTAACGAGCCATTACGTGAATCGTTGCGCTTTATGACTGTTTTGGCCGATTTGGCGGCCCTTGCCTTAGAACGGGGCCAGTTTTGGCTGCGCCATCAACGGCGCTCACAATTTATTGCCTTGTTGCGCACAATTTCGGGCATTAGCCAGCAACCATCGCTGGGCGATTTGGCGCATACGATCGCCGAGCAATTGTGTGAAATTGGCAATGCAGATTTGGCCTTGATCTCTATTCCAAGCCCTGAAACCGAAGAATTTGTGACCTTGGGCATGAGCGAAACCCCCTTGGCGCTGCAAGTTCGCGAGCAAGGGCTGGATCATATTCCCTTAGCCAGTAATGCCTTGCTGCACGAGTGCTATCAGAGTGGCCAAGTTCAACGCCTAGCGCTAACTGATGAGAATTGGCCTGAACTCGCCCAACTTGGCGTGCAACATGTGCTGATTGTACCAATTCACGATACCCACGAGCGGCTGGGCGTGATTGTGCTCGCCAGCCTTGAAGATTCACAATTTGACGATGATGCCCTAAGTTTTCTCAACTTTATCGGAGTACGCCTCGGCTATGCCTTAAAAAACGAGAACCTGCTCGAAGAGGTTGTGCATGCCGAACGCCGCCGCATCAGCGAGGATGAGCGCAGCAACTTTATTGCTTCGGTGGCCCATGATCTCAAAAATGCCTTAACGACAGTGATTGGCACAACCCAACTGGCTATGCGCAAGCTCCGTCGTGGCGACCAAAGCTATAGCGAAAAGGCCTTCAATACAATTGCTACCAAATCCCAGCAAGCGCTGCAATTGATTGAAGATATGGTTGATGTGAGTCGCTTGGAGCAAGGCACCTTTCGGCTGTTTATGCAAAACGTCGATCTGGTGCAATTGGCCGCCGATGAGCTTGAAGCAGCCCAAGCCTTATCGCAAAACCATAGCATTAGCCTGCAAAGCAACCTTGATCACTATGAGCTAGCCGCCGATCAACAGCGTTTACGCCAAGTGCTGACCAATTTATTAATCAATGCGATTCGGTATTCGCCAAATGGTGGGGCGATTACGCTGCGCATTATGCCAGCTGATCAAGCGCCATTGCCCACCAATGCCAGCATTAGCAGCGAAAGCGAGCTAGAACAAGCAGTTGTGCTCAGCGTCAGCGATCATGGCATGGGCATTCCGAGCCATGAACTGGGCTATATTTTCGAGCGCTTTTATCGTGGCCAAGGCTCGACGGTCGCCAGTGGCTCAGGTTTGGGCTTGTACATTAGCGCAGCCATTATGGCTCAACATGGCGGCAAAATGTGGGTCGAATCGCAATTGCACCATGGCACAACCTTCTATTGCTCGCTTCCAGCAGCCCGGGTGCAATAACAAGGGTTGATGGTTCAGCCGCCAGGGTTCAGGAATGAGTTAATCTCAATAGTTGCGGAGTTTTGGCAAAATCCGAGTATCATAAGGTACGGGCAGCAATTTAGTGGGAGCAAACCCATGGTTATGCAAAAATTCCGGGCAGCGGCGGCCAACAATCGTTCAACCCTGTGTATTGGGCTTGACCCCGATTTGGCCCGCTTGCCGGAACACCTGACCCGTGACGCAGCCGGAATTGTCCAATTCAATCAGGCAATTATCGAAGCAACCAGCGATCTTGTGTGTGCCTATAAACCAAATATTGCCTTCTACGAGGCCTTGGGCAGCGCAGGCTGGCAAGCATTAAAGCAAACAATCGCCAGCATTCCAAGCCATTTGCCAATTATTCTCGATGCTAAGCGCGGCGATATTGGTTCGACGGCGCAAGCCTATGCCAGCGCCGCCTTCGATGAACTAGGGGTTGATGCGATCACGCTTAGTCCGTATATGGGCTATGATTCATTGCAACCGTTTTTGGAACGTACCGATAAAACCTGTTTTATCTTATGTCGCACCTCGAACCCTGGCGGCGACGATGTGCAGAATTTGGCCTTGGCGAATGGCGAGCCATTGTTTTTGAAAATTGCCGAGCTGGTGGCTGAACGCTGGAATGGCAACCACAACTGTGGGCTAGTGGTTGGCGCAACCTATCCTAAGGAGATTGCCACGATTCATCAGCGCTACCCTGAATTGCCGTTGTTGGTGCCCGGCGTTGGCAGCCAAGGTGGCGATATTGGGGCAGTACTGGCGGCGGCTGGCGAGCAGGCTATTATCAACCTTTCGCGCTCAGTTTTGTATGCTAGCAGTACTAGTAGCTTCGGTGAGGCGGCCCGCGAGGTTGCCCAAAGCTTTTTAGGGCCTAAACAAGCCTTAAATCACCCGTAGTAGGGATGCCTTTTGGCTAGTGTACTGGCATTGTTCGTGATATAGTAACGCTCAATTCGTTCCTTAGTTGCTAGGAGGTACAACCGATGACGGTTGAAGCATACTGTGTCAAGTGTAAGCAAAAACGCACCGTTGACAATGCTGAAGTGATTCAGATGGAAAACGGGCGACGCGCAGCCAAGGGCAAATGCCCAGAATGTGGCACCAACTTGACGCGCTTTTTGCCCAGCGAAAAAAAGAAATAACCCACTTTCACAGATCGCTCTAGGGTAGGGCAGACTGTCCTACCCAATTTGGTTTTTTGGAGGAACGAAGCGTGGCTAAAGAGAGTAAAGATTCGATTGAGGTCATGGGCGATAACCGCAAAGCGCGCCATGATTATTTTATTCAAGATACCTATGAAGCAGGCATTGTCTTGCGCGGAACTGAGATTAAGTCGATTCGCCGAGGTCAAGTTCAATTGCGTGGCTCGTATGCGCGGGTGCAAAATGGCGAAATTTGGCTCTACGATGCGCATATTGCGCCCTATGCAGAAACTGGCGAGTTGTTTAATCATGAGCCAATGCGCCCACGCAAGCTGCTTTTGCACCGCCGCCAAATTTTGAAGCTGCACCAAACCTTGGCAACCAAAGGCTTAACCTTAGTGCCACTCAAAATTTATATGCGTGGCCGCTTGGCCAAAGTTGAGCTTGGGGTTGCTCAAGGTAAAAAACTCTACGATAAGCGTAATTCAATCGCCGATCGCGATGCAAAACGCCAAATCGATCGCGCCATGAAAAATCGTTACGAGTAGTTGATTAAAGTTCCCTCACCCCCTCGCCCACTGAAACGCGGGCGAGGGGCTGGGACGAGTAACTTGATTAAAGTTCCCTCACCCCCTGCCCCCTCTCCCACTGAACGCGGGCGAGGGGAGTAGGTTCTAGGTTTCAATTCAATTTCACTGAAACCAAGCCTCGTTTGCAGCAAGGTTCCTGCGATCACTGGATGCAGGCGAAGGGGATTCGTTGGAAATGATCAACGAATCAGTCGCAAACCACCGTAAAAGCCCCTCGCCCATCGGATGGGAGAGGGGTTGGGGTGAGGGGATCTTACGCATTTAACCGCTGCGGGAATGGATTAATCAATTAATTAGCTGCCAAACTTGGCCCCATGTTGGCTCAAGCGTCAGCTGAAGTTGCCCATGCAGCACCCGCGTTGCACCTCCATTCAAGCGATCTTCAAGCAGGCTACCTTCGCCAAATGACACTGCAAATTGACAGCTTTGAGCTGTACTGGCTGCATTCAAGGCCACCACCAGCGTTTGTTCTTTCGTCCAGCGCACAAACACCAGTTGCTCAGCCTGAACATACAATTGAGCATATTCACCATGACGCAGCGCTGAATATTCGTGGCGCAGCTGGTTAAAGCGCCGAATTGCTGGTAGCAGATCAGGTTGATTCGCAAGCACCAAATCTGGTTGGGGCAAAGCAGGCCGCAACGCCTGATCGCTCGTAGCGGTCTTTTGGCCAAGCAAAGCCCATTCGCTGCCATAATAGAGCGAGGGAATCCCAGGCATTGTGTAGAGCAACAAATGCAATGGATACAGCTGCGCAGGATTATGTAATGTACTCGCAATTCGATCCACGTCATGATTATCAACAAAGTTATACAACGGCGCAGCCCGATAGATACCACCAGCGCCAAATTGGCGATTAAGGCTGTAAGCAATTTCAAAATAATTACGATCATTCAAGCTTGAATATAAGCCCTTGTAGGCTTCATAATTGGTCACGCTATCGAGCATTCCTGCATTCGCCCATTGACGATAATCGCCATGCACAACCTCGCCAATCAGCAGAAAATCGCTGCGTAGGTTTTTGCAATGGCGGGCGAGTTCGGCCAAAAAGCCATGCTCGATCTGATCAGCAGCATCGAGCCGCAAACCATCAATCGCAAATTGCTCAACCCACAACCTGACTGCTTGAAAAAGATATGCCCGCACAGCATCATTATGCAAATTCAACTTAACTAAATCGTAGTGGCCATGCCAACCGTGATAGCCAAAGCCATCGCCATAAGGGCTACGTTGGCTAAAATCTAAGCCAGCAAACCAATCGGCATAGGCTGAATCGCGACCATGGGCTTGCACATCGCGAAAGGCCCAAAAATTGCGGCCAACATGGTTAAAAACTCCATCAAGCAGCACTCGAATGCCAGCGTTGTGCAAAGCAACAATTAACTGCTGCAAATCGTAGTTCGTGCCCAGCCGCCGATCGACGCTGAAATAATCGATCGTATCGTAGCCATGGGCGCTTGATTCAAACACCGGCCCAAGATACAGCAGATTGATGCCCAAGCTTTGTAGATGCTCAATCCAGCCATGAAGTTGATTCAGCCGCGCAACTGGCGTGCTGGTTTGATCGTTGTGGGTTGGTGCGCCACAAAGCCCCAAGGGATAGATATGATAGGCTTGTGCGTCGTTGGCCCATGGGTGCATACATCCTCCTATATACCGATCGGTATAGAACGTTAGCTAAAAAATTAGGAATAAATGCCATATGAAAATTGCTGCACGGCCTGATGGATGATTTGCGGCGTTGCCTGAACAGCACCACTTAAGCACAGGCCGATGTAGGTATTGATTGTGCCGAGCAAGGTTGCTGCATAGACCCGTTGGCGACCGCGCATATTGCCGTGAAAGCTGCTTGCACGCACGAAAAAACTTTCGAGCAAGGCCTGTTGCTGGGCTGAACTAACCGCGACAATCTGAAAGGCTTCGTTATCGGGCAAGCTAAACCACATCGCCAATTGCATGCGATAGAGCAATGGCTCGGCTTGAGCAAAATCAAAATAAAGCTGAAAAATTGCTGCCAAACTGGCGGGCACATCGTTAGCATGGCTCGTAGCCTGGGCTAATCGATCAATTAGTGGTTGAAGCCGCTCGTTGATTAATGCCTCTAGTAGGCCCCGTTTGCTGCCAAAATAGTGATACAGGGTTGGTTTGGTAATCCCTGCTTGCTCAACAATTTCTTGCACGCCGATTGCATCGTAGCCGCGTTGGGCAAATAAATGCAGCGCTTGTTCGAGCAGTTTAGCTCGATTATCCATAACGACCTTTCTCTATACCGATAAGTATAGAGAAAGGCGTTGAAGTTGTCAAGCCCTTACCATTCGCTGGTGTAAGAGACATCCTCAATTGACCATTGTTGGGCAGCATCAAGGCTTACCTTGCACGACCAAAGGAGTTCAAAGGTGGCGTTGCCACCAGAGTTGTTAAAGCGTGAAGTAACGGTAGAAACCAGCTCCCAGGCGTTTTCGCTTAGAGCATTTAAACGCACCAGATCAGGGGCAAATTCAATTAAAACATAGTCAGTAGCCTTGGCTTGAACCACTTGCTGACATTCGGCAAGTGGTAGTTGATCGATTGTTGGCAGCTCGGGCGTTGTTGGCAATTCTGGCGTTGGCACAATTTGGGTTGCGGTTGCCAAGGCAACCTCGGTTGGCACAACTTGGGTTGCGGTTGCCAAAACAACATCGGTTGGCACGAATGGCGAAGCAGTTGCCAGCGATAATGGCTTAACCGATGGTTCGGGCGTAGCGGTCGGAAACGGAATCACGCTTGGTAAAGGCGTAGCGGTCGGAAATGGGATCACAGTTGGCGTAATGCCAATTTGCAATGGGTTGCTACAACCTACAAACACAATTGTAAACAGACCAATTAACCAACGTTGGTTGCGCATACATTCTCTCCAAATGACAGTTGCCAATGGTGTAATCGTCGCAGAATTTGGGGCTGAATGAATGATGCGCAGCTGATGCAACAATCAAAATCGCCTAAAACCAGCGTGCTATAATCGAAAAGGATTTTCCTATCTGTTGCATGCCAGCAGACCAATGAGGTTGATTTGGATGAGTTATCAAGCAAAAGAGAGCCGCTATGCGACGATGCGCTACAATCGCAGTGGCAAAAGTGGTCTAAAATTATCGGTGGTGGCGTTGGGGCTGTGGCATAATTTTGGTGGCGTTGATGTGTATGAACATGCGCGCTCGATGGTGCTGCACGCCTTTGATCATGGAATTACCCATTTTGATTTGGCCAATAACTATGGGCCGCCGCCAGGCTCGGCTGAAGAGAATTTTGGCCGCATGCTCAAACACGATCTCAAACCCTATCGCGATGAAATCGTGATTTCGACCAAAGCTGGTTATTATATGTGGGCTGGCCCGTATGGCGATTGGGGTTCGCGCAAATATTTGGTTTCGAGCATCGACCAAAGCTTGAAGCGCATGGGCTTGGAGTATGTTGATATTTTCTATCATCATCGCCCAGACCCAGAAACGCCGCTTGAAGAAACCATGCAAGCGCTCGACCATATTGTGCGCAGTGGCAAGGCGCTGTATGTGGGGCTTTCGAATTATTCAGCTGAGCAAACCGCCGCCGCTAGTGCAATTTTGCGCCAACTAGGCACGCCCTGCCTGATTCACCAGCCATCGTACAATATGTTTAATCGTTGGGTTGAGGATGGGTTGTTGGCAACCTTGGCCGATCAAGGCATTGGCTGTATTGCCTTTTCGCCATTGGCCCAAGGATTGTTGACTGATCGCTATTTGCAGGGCATTCCTGGTGATTCGCGGGCCGCCAAAGCTCACGGGTTTCTCAAGCCAGCCCATATTACCGATAGTGCCTTAGCCAAAGTTGCCAAATTGAATGATTTGGCCCAAAACCGCGGCCAAACTCTCGCCCAAATGGCCTTGGCATGGGTGCTGCGCCACCCAACCATGACCTCGGTGCTGATTGGAGCCAGCAGAATTGCCCAAATCGACGATGCACTTAGCGCCTTGACTTGGTTAAGCTTCAGTGATGAGGAATTAACGACGATTGAAACTGTTTTGGCTGAGTAGGATTCCCTCACCCTCCAGCCCTCTTCTTACAAGGGTCGGTTTAAAAAAGCGTGGTGAGTAAACGTCCCCTCACCCCCCAGCCCCCTCTCCCACGAAAACGCGGGCGAGGGGGAGCACCAGCTTTTAGCGACGAATTGGGCAAGAACTAGGTATTAAAGCCCCGCGCCCGCTAAGCAGGCGAGGGGCTAACTTTCACCGATTCAAGTTGCCTCGTGGGTCTTATTCAGCTTGCCACAAAGCTGGCACAGCCTTAGGAGTCCACGTTGATAACGAAGTGTGGGATTGCAAACAGCGATAGATGCGCCCGTTGTAGCTCACTCGTTGACCAACCGTATACGCTCGCATATTGCCATCCCAGGCTGGAACGCCGCTTGGGGTGGCCGTTGCAGGTTGGGGAGTTGCGGTGGCTGGGCGTGGCGTGGCCGTTGCTGGGCGTGGCGTGGCCGTCGCTGGACGAGGTGTAGCCGTTGCTGGACGAGGTGTCGCGGTGGCTGGCCGTGGGGTCGCGGTGGCTGGGCGTGGCGTGGCCGTCGCGGGTCGTGGCGTAGCGGTTGGGCTAACGCCAGTGCGGCTTGGCGACCAATAGTTACCCGACATCAGCAGCAAACATTGCAAGGTCACTGTATCTTCAAAATAATCTTGGTGATTGCTACGCACTGCATCATACACCCGATTGAGCCATTGCTGGCTGCTTGGCACGGTCATCGCTGCAACCCCAAATGGCGCTGCAAAGAAGGTGCTGAAATAGCCACTATCGGGCAATGCCGTACCATTGAGCGTATAGCCAGCCCGAATATTACTTGCCGTACCACCAGTCGATTGCTCGATCCAGCGTGAGATTTTTTGGGCTTGGCGCAACGACGCTGCATCGCCAAAGACGACTGCATCGGCTCCTAAGCGCCAAGGCACACGCCCAGAGTTGTAGAAGTAATTGCCATCATTTTCGCTTTCCAAGAAGTTGGCAGGCGATGGCTTAGGTGTGGTATTGGCCTGCACCACAAAATCGGGCAGCAAGCCAGTATTCGGGCTATATTGGGCTTGAATACTATCAACAATGCCTTGGGTTTTGCTCAGCACTGTATCCCATGTGGTATTGCCAGTAAAAGCGCGATAATCGCGGAAGTGACTGGGCATAAAATCCGAAGGCCGTGGCGTGTATTGGCTATGCGGGCTGCCATTAGGCGAAACCCAATCGCCCAACATTGGCAAGCGGCTGCTTGGACCAATTGTCGATTCTAAAACGCCTGCCAAAACAGTATTGGCAGCGCTGGCATAATTGATGCGACCACTACTGCCCCACTGAGCATCAGCCAAAATCAGGCCATAGCCAATATCAGCATCGCCATCGAAAGCACTATCGTTGCCAGAGCCATCGCTGGGAATTCGCCAGCCCATCAGGCGCGAATCGATATTGCTTGGATTGGTACGCGAAAATTCCCATAAGCCATCAAAAATCGTTTGGGCTTCGGGATCATAGCCCGCCATCAAGGCCATAATCACCATGCCATAGCCTTGACCTTCGGAAACCGTTACATTCGGCGCACTGCTACCAAAGCTAATTCGATAGTAGGGATTGCCAGCGCTGCTCGTGCCAGCTCGCACTACATAGCGGCTTTTCCAAACATCATAAAAGGCTTTAACATCGCTATCAAGTTGGGCTTGGGTGCGATGATTCGGCTTAATCGTGCCGCTCGCATATTGCGTATGCTGAGGAAAAGGCCGCCGTGGCGTGGCAGCTGCATACGATGCCTTGCTAGTAAAGAGCGGCACAACAACTGCACAGATGGCCAAAATTAAAATGACCCGTAGCATTAAGCGAGAACCGAAAAAAGAGCGTTTATCGTTATTCATTACCTACCTCCAAGTTGCTGGAAAGTTATTCCAATGAACTTAGTAAGCAATCTAGCATAGGCCAGCAACTAAAGTCAAGAGATTTATTAATAAATATTTATTATTCTCATTATTGATCGAACTGGAAGTAGGCTGTCGGCAGCAAGCCTGAGGCTTTAATCAATCTTCTGATGGATAGGCGACTGCATAATCAGGCCTATACTAGCCCAAGCTTTAGCCTAGAAGGAGCAACCACCGTGTTAAAAGGTAAATTAGTAACGCTACGCGCGATTGAACGTGAAGATAGTAAAGCCCTGCATGCCTTAGAGAAAAACGTCGAGTTAGTGATTTTTGGCGATGGCACATGGTCGCCAACGCCCTTGGCCAGCTTCGAAAAACGCTTCGAAAAATATCTTGAACGTGACGAAAAAAACCAATTTATTATTGAAGTCGATGGGGTCGTGATTGGCTCGCTTGGCCTGCATCATAGCGATCGGGTTGCGCAATGTAGCGAATTTGGCATTGGCATCTATCACCCCGATTATGTTGGCAAAGGCTATGGAAGCGATGCGATTCAAGTTATGCTACGCTGGGCCTTCCGCATTCAAAATTATCGTCGCATCTGGCTGACGACTGGTGGCAACAACGCCCGCGCAATCGCTGCCTATGAAAAATGTGGCTTTGTGCATGAAGGCCGCTTGCGCGAGCATGTCTTTGAAAATGGCCGCTTTGTCGATCTGGTTCAAATGGGCATGTTGCGCAGCGAGTGGGAAGCAAATCAAAAAGGATGAAGGATGAATGGCGCTAGGCCATTGGCTATCGGAAGCATCATTTGGCTATGGGCATTGGGCAAGGAAGAACATAATCATACCCATCTGGGCTAATCTGTGGCAAAAAACATAGCCTTCGTGCGCTTCGCGGTTACAACCCCTGTGTAGCTCGGGTTTTAACGCAGAGGCGCAGAGAAGATATGGCTATTGGCTATTGGCTTTGGATCATGTCAATTCCAATTATTTCCGAAAGCCCACAGCCAATAGCCTGATTTCCTTCGCGATCTTCGTGGATCAATATAGATAAGGATACCAAGCATGTTAAAAGGTAAATTAGTCACCCTGCGTGCGATTGAGCGCGAAGATAGCAAGGCATTGTACGAACTAGAAAAGAATGTTGAACTCGTGCTGCATGGCAATGGCACGTGGTCGCCCATGCCCTTGGCCAGCTTCGAAAAACGCTTCGAAAAACACCTTGAGATTACTGAAAAATTGTGGTTTGTGATTGAAGTTGAGGGCGTGGTGATTGGCTCAATCGGCTTGCACCACACCGATCAAGTGAGCCGCACCAGCGAATTTGGTATCGCCGTCTATCACCCCGATTATGTTGGCAAAGGCTATGGCAGCGATGCAATTCAGGTTCTGTTACGATGGGCTTTCCGCATCCAAAATTATCGCCGTATTTGGCTCATGACCGATAGCAATAATCCCCGCGCAATCGCTGCCTATGAAAAATGTGGCTTTGTGCACGAAGGCCGCTTGCGCGAGCATGTGTTCAACAATGGCCAGTATGTCGATGTGCTGCAAATGGGCATGTTGCGCACAGAGTGGGAAGCCAAGCAAAAGGATGAGGGATGAAGGCTATAGGCTATGGGCTTTTGGAAACATAATTCAAATAATCTGTGGCTAAAGGAATGACCGTTCGTGCAATTCGTGCAATTCGTGGCTAAAACTACATCCTTCGCGATCTTCGCGCTCTTGGCGGTTACAACGCAAGCGGCATCCTAAATTGTCCGATAGCCAAAAGCCTATAGCCTAATAGCGCTTCGTGTCCTTCGCGCACTTCGCGGTTGCCTTGCTAGCCACAAAAGTTAACACAACGCTGCTAATTATGATCTTGCAATGCAACAATCGCTCGCGTACCATACGTCATAGCAGTATCAGCAACCAATCAACTTCAGCACAATTGCCATAAAACTCGGAATTGGATTTGCCGAAAGGATCGGGCTATGGAATGTTTTGAGTGTGGTCAACCAGTTAATCTCAGTTTGCGTTATTGTTTACATTGTGGCGTAGACCTTGAGGCAATGTATGCGGCTCCACCAACCATGCCGATGGATCGACTTCCCCCAATGCCGTTGTTTATGCAAGCAGCGCCTCAGCCAGTGGTTGCGGTTGCGGCCCGAGTGCAGCCAATCAGTCAGCCCCAAATCAACTTCCAATTACCAGTGATCGAGCAATTGCGTGCCAATATCAAAGACCCTAATTTCCTGATGCAAGCAATTTATTTTGTATTTATTGGCTTCTGGAGCAGCCAAATGTGGTTGGCGGCAACCTGGATTTGTGCCTTGTTTGGATTAAATATTAGCCAGCCGATGCTGAACTATTTGCCAACAATTACCTTTTTGAGCATACCCCATACCGACGGGCTGATTACCAGCCTGCGCAAGGAATTGCCACGTGGGCTATGTTTGCTGTATGGCATTTGCGTTGGCTGGTATCTCAGCATGCTGTGGATGCAGCTGATCTGGCTAGCAACCGTGAGTGTGGTTGGCTTGCCATTGGCCCAAAAAATGGGGCGCGTATTGCCCAGCGTGATGTGGCTCAAGCCCTTGCCGAAGCTAGACTAAGCGATTCGAACGCCAGATTGTATTGACGACTTCAAGCACGCTGCGCTCACGCGGAAAACTGATCTGCTCTAGGGCATCGGGCAATAAAAACCACTTGGCATCATCGATTTCTGAAAGTTGCGGTTTAAGATAGCCGCCTGTACAGCGAAATAGAAAAAACTCAACCCATTTATGCACAAAATGGCTCTCAACCCGAAACCAATATTGAATTGCCGAAAGCGAGCAGACGATTTCGCCCCGTAAGCCAGTTTCTTCGTTGATTTCACGGCGAGCTGCTTGGGCAAAGGTCTCGCGGCCTTCACGATGGCCTTTTGGCAACCCCCAGCGTGTGCTGTTGTGCGTCGCAATCAGTACAACCTCTGGCACATCATCCATCCAGCGATAGCAAACACCACCGGCTGAATAAGCAATACGACTTTTGCGACTCTGGCTCATTCATGCCTCCATCAGGTATCACGATGCGAGCCGCCCAAGGGCCGCCCGCATCATTAATTCAACACTCCTACGAATGCTGAACAAGTATTCGATTATGCTTGCTTCATCATATCACGAGACAGCGTGATCCTCGGCAAGCAGCATCAAATTGCTTGGGATACCCAATCCCTAGCGCGCAGAACGCCGTTTGAAGAAATAGGCCAAACCTGCGAGTGCTAAGGCTGCCAAAGCGCTTTTTTTATGTCGTACCATAATCGTTACTCCTTATAATCAAATAAAATCCTACAACTGTATAAGCAGGATATATGCCATGTTTTTGTTACAATAGACAGCAGTCTTTGTTACTGGGAGAACAACCATGGCCCGTGATCGTTTGTTAGCTGGGGGCGCAATTTGGACGCTTGACCCAACAGTGGGCGTGGCCGAGGCCATTGCTTTGCGCGATGGCAAGGTCGTGGCGGTTGGCACGAATGCCGAGGTTCGGGCTGCTCTTCACGCCGATTATGAGTATATCGATTTGGCTGGGCGTAGCATTATTCCTGGCATTTGCGATGCCCATATTCACTTGCTTTGGAGCGCCCTGCTGGCCGATCAAATCGATTTGCAAGAAGTAGCCTCGTTTGATCAAGCGCTTGAGATTATTCGCCAGCACGCCCAACGCTTGCCCGCCGACGCATGGGTGCTTGGCTCTGGCTGGGATCATAGCCTGTGGCAGCGCGATTGGCCAACCGCCAGCGAGCTTGATCAGGTGACTGGTGGTCGTCCAGCCTTTATTACGCGTAAGGATTTGCACTCGGCTTGGGTTAATAACGCAGCACTTAATCGCGCCAACATCAGCAAATTCAGCAGCGATCCCGATGGCGGGAGCATTGGCCGCGATGCTGCTGGTGAGCCAAATGGCATGCTGTTTGAAAATGGCCAATTGGCGGTCAAAGCCTGTATTCCTGAGCCAAGCGCTGCCCAAAAAGAGGCCAGTATTCAAGCCTTTATCAAACGCATGCACCAACGCGGCATCACCAGTATCCACGTGCCCGAAGGCCCAGATTGTTTTGCTGCGGTGCAAACCCTGTATGGGCGGGGTGCGCTCGAAATGCGGATTTTGCACCATTTGCGCATGGATTTGCTTGAGCATGCGGTTGCGATGGGGCTTAAATCGGGATTGGGCGATGCTTGGTTGCGTTTTGGCAACTTGAAAATATTTAGTGATGGCTCGCTTGGCTCCGCCACTGCGCATATGCTTGAACCATTTGATAATTTACCAGCTAATGCCCCGCATCCATATGGCATTCCGATGCACGATCGCGAGGAGCTTTTTGCCACGATCGATCGGGCGATTGCCAATGATATTAGCGTGATTGTCCATGCTATCGGCGATGCTGCCAACCGCACGGTGCTCGATGCCATTGAGACGGCGCTCAAAGCCAATCCTGAAAGCTTGCAGCCCAGCCTTGGCAAGGGTGTGCTGGCAGCTCGCATTCCCAATCGGATTGAACATGCCCAATTATTACACCCCACTGATATTCGGCGCTTTGGCCAACTCGGCGTAGTTGCTTCGATGCAGCCAATTCATGCGACCAGCGATATTAGCGTGGCTGATCGTTTTTGGGGCCAGCGTTCACAATCGGCCTATGCTTGGCGTAGTTTGCAGGCCAGCGGAGCAATTTTGGCCTTTGGCTCCGATGCGCCGGTCGAATCGTGGGACCCATGGGCTGGAATTCATGCCGCCGTTACCCGCCAACGCCCCGATAGCTCGCCTGATGGTGGTTGGTATCCAGAACAACGCTTGAGCCTTGAAGAAGCCTTGTGGGCCTACACAATCGGGCCTGCGATTACCTCTGGCGAACAAGCCTTCAAGGGTAGTTTAGGCGTTGGCAAAGTTGCCGATTTGGTAATTCTTGAAGAGGATTTAGCCCAAGTTGCGCCCCAGCAATTGGCCAAGGTGCAGGTTGCACACACGATTATTGAGGGACAAACTGTATGGGAAGGTTAATCATCGTCCTTGGCTTGCTGGTAAGTTTAATTGGGTGTGCCAAACAAAACGTTAACCCAACGACGGTAAGCTTTGCAACTATTGCGCCGACTGCCCCAACCAGCCAGCAGCCAAGCCAAGCCACCAATGTTGCGGTGGCAACTATAGCGCCAACCAGTGAACCAACGGCGACCACGCCAGTCTCGTTTACATTTAGCACCTATCGCGATCCACGCGGTGTTTTTGCGATCGATGTGCCAAGCAATTGGCGTACTGAAGCACTTAAAAGTGGCATTGGCATCAGCAGTTTTGCCTACAATGCCAGTGTTGTGGTGACGATCTCATTTAGTTGGCAAGCCACACAGCTTGATTCGACCAAAGCTGCCGAGATCATCGAAATGGTAAAATCGCAGACTTTCGAAACCTATCTCACGCGCGATGTACAATTGGATAGCACCAGTGAAGGTGCACGTTACCGTTTAGAAGGCACAGCAACCTTGAACACCCAGCCAATGTATGTGCGCTTTGAACTGAGCCAAACGGCAGGCGGCAGCATTATGTTGCAATCGTGGCTTGTGCCGCAAGCTTTATGGCCTGAGGTCGAAACGATGTTTTACAACCCAATGCAACAAAGTTTGAGCATCGATGATGAAGCTGCCGCCGCGTTGGCGCAAGAATAAGGGATTGCGATGAGCAAAATCTGGACAATTGCCCGCCATGAATATTTGACCCATCTGCGCCGGCGCGGTTTTTTGATCTCGACCTTTGGCATGCCGATTATGTTGGTGCTCCTGTTTGTGGTGGTGGTAGTGGTGTTACTGCTCTCGTCGCAAGTCAAAGCAATTGGCTATGTCGACCAAAGCGGCTTGACCGCAGGCTTAAAGCCAGAAATTGCTTGGCGCAGCAATTTGGGCGATGTGCAGATTCGCCAATATGCCAGCTTAGACGCAGCCAAAACTGCGCTCCAAGCAGAATCAATCGATGCGGCCTTCGTGGTGCCAAGCGATTTTCTGGCCAAAGGCACAATTGAGGGATACGCGCTCGAAGCCTTGCCACAACTCGCCGAAAGCCAGTTTAGCGCTTTTCTCAAGGCTGTGTTGGCAGCCCAATTGCGCGAAGAGCCAGATGTGGTGTTTCAGCCAATTCGCAAACTCGATAGCATTGTGCTCGATGCGCCACCAGCAGAGGCGCGGCGCTCTGGCTTATCGATTGTCGTACCAATTTTCTTTGGGATTTTGCTGCTTGGCTCGACATTTGGCAGTGGCTCATACCTGATGATGGCCTTGATCGAAGAAAAAGAGCAGCGGATTATGGAAATTCTGGCTAGTTCGCTCTCAACCTACCAAATTATGACTGGCAAGATTTTGGGCTTGGGAGCCTTGGCGCTGACCCAATTGAGCATCTGGGCCAGCGGCGGATTGGTGTTATTGGGTTTTGCCGCCGCCCAATTCGATCTAATTGGTGAGCAGGGCATTAGCATCGGCGTAATCGTGCTGGCGTTTATGCTGTTTTTTCCAAGCTACTTTATTATTGCCGCCACGCTGAGCGCAATCGGCGCGGCAGTTACCAGCGCGCAGCAGGGCCAGCAACTAACCGGCATTGTGACGCTCTTGTGCACAATGCCATTGTGGTTTATCGCGGTGCTGAGCAATAATCCGAATGGCGGTTTAGCACTGGGCTTTAATATCTTTCCCTATACCGCACCAATTACCCTACTACAACGGGTGATGAGCGGGAGCGTGCCAGTTTGGCAGCAAATTGCGACTGTGCTTTGGTTGTGGCTGATGGCGGCGTTAATCACCCGTTTTGCTGGGCGCGTCGTGCGCATTGGCTTGTTGCGCTATCGCCAAAGTTTGCGCATCCGCGACCTGTTTCAACTGGGCAAGCTTTAAAGTTTGGCGGCAATTTGCAAGGCGGCATACGGCGTTGGCGCAGTTCGCACCAGCCCTAAATCGATCCGTTGGCGCACAAGGGTTGTCGCCAAATCAGCGCTAATGCCACTCAAAATCACCGAACTGCCCAATAAGCGAATGGCGCTAGCCAAACGTAGCAATTGTTGGGCAGTTTGTGCATTGACCTCGCTCAAGCTCGTAATATCCAAAATAATCGCTTTGGCACGGCCTTGATTGACTGTCGCCAAAACCCGATCGGTCAATTGGGCCGCCCGTTGAGCGTCAACGTAGCCAATAATTGGCGCAAGCAATACGTGCTCGGCCACCTCAACAATCGGAGTTTCGAGCGCGGCAACGGTTGCCAACAAGCGTTGTTGCTCAGCCGATTGCGCCTCTAAACGATTGGCTCGCTCCTCTGCTTCGTGGGCATAGCGTTGGGCCGAACCATGCTCAGTTTGGATCAAGGCCAAGGCCTCGGTGTTGGCACGCTGGGTTTGCTCCAAAATCAAGCGCCCAAGCCACAAGCAGCCAGCGATAAAAGCATAGCAAATTGCATAATCGACTTTAAGATAGGGCGTATCGCTATCGGCCCGCAGCCATGTGACCAGCATTGCCGCCAGCGCCGTCAGAATCGTCGTGCGCGAATCGGTTATGACAAAGGCAATTGCCATCGGCGCAAGCAACACGGGAGAAAAGTAAATATCCTTGGCAGGATCGATCAGCAATAAAACGGTGATTGCAGTTGCCACGACAAGGCTGGCATGCGCCACCCAAGCCCAATTGCGCCACGCTCCATAGGCCAAGCAAAGGGTTAGAATTGGCAAGATGCCTAAGCCAATTAATACTTCGAGCGCACCATCATTAAAGATTAAATAGACAAAGCCCAACATGCTCATGAGCGCTTCAAAAAGCAGCAGGGTTAACAGGGCAAAACGTTGAGTAAGACGCATGCTGGTTCCTTTTGTGTGTATTAAACTTCGTCTATTTTAGCAGGATTAGGCTTATTCTCAGGGTGATTTTTCCTACCCTCCAAGGTTAACATTATTCTACCTGCTGGGCGGGGTACGCAGTAAGCCACACATCAGCGCCATACTGCTCGCTGGTGCTCCATTGCCACAGTTGAGCCTCGCTCATGCGCGCAATCCCCACGCCACCAACCGGACTGGGCGCAACGCCACCAATAATTTTGGGCGCAATCACCACTTGCAATTTTTGCACTGCCTGTGCTGCCAAAAAAGCCGCAATTGTTTCGCCACCACCCTCAACCAGCAACGAACTAATGCCACGCTGGCCTAATTCACTCAACAAAACAGCAAGCGCAACCCGCCCTTCAGAATTGCTTGGCAACTCCAGAATCTCGGCGTTGCTGATGCTGGCCCGCCATTCGGCGCTCGCAGCGGCAGTTGTAGCGATAATGGTTGTGCCAGGCACAGCATCTGCCAACATCGCCGCACTCGCAGGCATGCGGCCACGAGCATCGAGCACAATCCGCAGCGGATGCTGCACTGGTCGCCAATGCTGCTCCAAGCGTGTCGTCAGCAAGGGATCGTCGGCCAGCACCGTGTTGATGCCAACCAAAATCGCATCAATTTGGTCGCGCAAACGATGCACATTTTGGCGCGAGGCTGGGCCGCTAATCCAGCGCGCATCGCCAGTGCGGGTGGCAATTTTGCCATCAAGGCTCATGGCATATTTAACCGTGACAAACGGCTGTTTGGTCACAATCCAATGCCGAAAGGCTTCGGTTTGGGCCAGCGCCGTCGCTTCCGCAGCCTGATCAAAGCTCACCAGAATGCCTGCTGCCTGCAACACACTCGCTGCATCGTGCTCGAAACGCGGGTTAGGATCGCGTGCGGCAATCACGACCTCGCGAATGCCTGCGGCGATAATCGCATCGGTGCAGGGCGGCGTGCGGCCCCAAATCGTGCATGGCTCAAGCGTCACATACAGCGTTGCACCATGCGCCTGTTCGCCAGCCTCTCGCAAGGCCATAACTTCAGCATGGGCTTGGCCCGGCGGTTGGGTATGGCCACGCCCAACAATCTGCCCAGCTTGCACAACCACCGCGCCCACCGCCGGATTGGGACTCGTGCGGCCCAGCGCCAAATTGGCTTGTTCCAGCGCTGCCTGCATACAATTCTGATCCATCAGTATACTCATTTCAATCAGCAATTCAGCCGTATAATACAGGCGGTTTTGTGATTGCACCAACTAAGCAGCATGAGACCGATTTCAAACATTGCACGAATTCATGGGCAAAGGAGACCAGATGACCACTGTTGAAAAGCAATTTCCTAGCGATTTTCTTTGGGGCACTGCGACCTCATCATATCAAATTGAAGGGGCGGTACACGAAGATGGCCGTGGCGAATCAATTTGGGATAGATTTAGCCATACGCCAGGCAAAACCAAGTTTGGCCAAACCGGCGATATTGCCTGCGATCACTACCATCGCTACCCAGAAGATTTAGATTTGATGCGCGAGCTTGGGCTAGCTAGCTATCGTTTCTCGATTGCATGGCCCCGAATTTTCCCAGAAGGCAAGGGCAAAATCAACCAAGCAGGGCTTGATTTTTACAAACGCATTATCGAAGGCTTGCACCAACGCCAGCTTACGCCCATGGCCACACTCTACCACTGGGATTTGCCCCAAGCCCTGCAAGATGCTGGCGGCTGGATGAATCGCGATACGGCCTTGCGCTTTGCCGAATATGCTGAAGCCATGTATCGCCAATTAGGTGCGAGCGTGCCGTTCTGGATTACCCACAACGAGCCGTGGGTTGCGGCATTTGTTGGCCACTTGCAAGGCCGGCATGCGCCTGGAATCAAAGATTTGCCTAGCGCCGTCAAAGCCTCGCATCATCTGCTTTATTCGCATGGCTTGGCAACCCAATTATTCCGCGACCACAAAGTAGCAGGCCAAATTGGCATCACGCTTAATTTGACCCCTGCCTACCCAACCCACGATACCCCAGAAGATCATGCCGCTGCCTGGCGCAACGATGGCTATGGTAATCGCTGGTTCCTCGACCCCATTTTCCGTGGCAGCTACCCCGCCGATATTGTCGAATGGTTCGCGCAACACCATCAGCTTGAAATGGATTATGTGCAGGCTGGCGATTTGGCTGTCATCCAACAGCCAATTGATTTCTTGGGCATTAACTATTACTTCCCGAATCGGATTTCGGCTGCTGACGAGCGCAAATTTTTGGCACTTACTAATAGCCCAGCCATTGGCGAAACCAGTTTTCGCGGCTGGGAAGTTGTGCCCGCAGCCTTTGCCGATTTGCTCAAACGGGTGCAGCGCGATTATGGCGATACGCCGATTTATATTACCGAAAATGGCAGCGCCTTCGCCGACCTCAAACGAGCCGAGGATGGCTCGGTCAATGATGGCGATCGGCTGAGCTATTTGCACACCCACTTGGAAGCTGTGGCCGATGCAATCGAGGCAGGCGTGCCCGTCAAAGGCTACTATGCTTGGTCGATGCTCGATAATTACGAGTGGGCCGAGGGCTACGACGAGCGCTTTGGCATTATCGAAGTCGATTTTGCAACCCAAAAACGCACGCCAAAACGCACGGCCCGTTGGTATCAACAAATTGTGGCCAACAATGGCTTGCCTAGCTTGCCAAGTGAATTAGAAGCACTCGCCAATCGCTATCGCAATTGCCCAATTGGCCCACAGGAATAAGATTGAGAAGATGCCCTCACCCCAGCCTTACAAGGGTCGGTTTTGAGCGATTGGTCGGCGGTGAAGCGTTCCCTCACCCCCCAACCCCCTCTCCCACTGAACGCGGGCGAGGGGGAACCGATCGTTTTTTACCAAGGAATTGGGAGAGAACCACAGAACGAAAAAGCCCCTCGCCTGCGGGCGGGAGAGGGGTTGGGGTGAGGGAATCTTAATACCCAAAATCAGCCACTATCAAGCGCAGCAAACCCCAACATCGATTGCTAGAAAGCCAAAAATCAATAGCCTAGCTATATTGCTAGCTAGGCTATTTACTGCTACACTAGACCAATCTTTTGGCTCAACTACACGCTGGAAATTCTTCAAAAAAACACCACTGGTTGCAAGTCGCAAACTGGGTCGCCGATGGCAAAGGCAGCGGATGGTGTTTGGTGAATCAGCCATGGGATGTTGGCCATGGCTTGATGGATAGGAAAACACTATGCGAGCACGTGTTCGTCGTCGAGTTACGTGGATCATTACGCTCTCTGCATTGCTGCCATTGCTTAGTGTTTGGGTATTGGTGTTGGTAATTAGCTATCGCGCCGAGCAACAATCGGCTGAGCGCCAACAAATTGCCTTAACCGACTTGGCTGCCGAAGATTTCCGCCGTTTTTTATTCAACACCACAATTGAACTCCAAGATATTGCCGAAAACATTGCCCGCGAATCCGATCCGCAAACGATCAGCGCCCAACAACTTGCCACCATTGCCCTGTTTCGCTCAAGTTTTGTTGAAGTCGCAATTTATAGCGCCGATGGGCAACGCCAGATTGCTAGCTCGCGGTTTGACGAGCCAACCTTGCCAAGCTCACTCAATGGCTCACAGCTCTTGGCCGATCTCAGCACGCGGCGGGTATCGTTTGCCGATCCAGCAGCATTTAGTGGCACGATTGATCGAAAATTAGCGCCGCAGGAAGTGCCGCGGTTTCGGGTTGCCACCCAATTGCTGAGCTCAAGCAATCAAGTGTTATTTTTGGTTGCAGATGTTAGCATGCAACGCATCTGGACAAGCACCACCCGTATTGAAACCGCCGCCAACATGCGGGTTTTAATTTTGACCGAGCAAGGCAATTTGATCAGTGCTGCCAAAATCGAAGCCTTGGCTGAACACCCCACCATGCGCGACCTACCGCTCTTAAATCAAGCAACCGCAGTTGCAACCTATCAAAGCGTTTTTGGCGAAGAAGTGCTTGGCGTGCGCACCACAATCGAGCCTGTTGATTGGATTTTGGTGGTTGAACGGCCCTTAGATGTCATTTATGCCAACGTCGGCAGGCTGGCAGTAAGTTTATTACTTGTGATCTTCATTGCAGCGCCAATTGTGATTGCAGTTGGCTGGTATGTTGGCAAACGAATTGCTAGCCCAATTCAGAAACTTTATGCTGGAGTAACTGGATTTAGCCAAAATCCCACCACGTTTGAGCCAGTCGTGCTTGATACCCGTGATGAACTGGCCAGCCTTGCAGGAGCTTTCAATACCATGGCCAGAGGCTTAAACGCCTCACAAACACGCTTGGCCAACCTCAACGAGGAGCTTGAAGCCCAAGTTGTCAGCCGCACCAGCGAATTGCACACGGCCTTGGCCGAAGTTCAAGCCCAAAATCAAGCCCAAGAACGCTTGCTCGATACGGTGCGCCGCTTGAGCATGCCCAGCATCCCAATTACCAAACATATGGTTGTGATGCCCTTGGTTGGCGAATTTAGCGCCGATCGCGCTGGCGATATTAGCAGCACTCTGCTGATCGCCATTGAACAAGAACGCGCCAAAGTCGTGATTCTCGATATTACTGGCGTTCCCGTCGTCGATAACCTTGTGGCACGCGCAATTCTTGAGGCGGCCCAAGCTGCTCGCTTATTGGGAGCACAAGTGATTTTGGCTGGCATTCGTCCAGATATGGCCGAAACCTTGGTTAATTTACAAATCGATCTACGCACAATCGAAAGTGCAGCAACGTTGGAGCAAGCCTTCAAACGTGGCATGCACTACTTGCAGATCAATCGACTGGCCTAAAACCACAAACGGCTCAATTGAGCCGTCTGTAGAAGAGAAAGAGTGTGTGTGAGGAGGAAGGATTTGAATGTAGTATCCAATTCCCAACTTACGAGCATACTAACGATCACGCGCGTTGATACTCCTATTCTTTGGTTAGGCCATGATTGACTAATAATCAACCCCCCAAAACTCAACTCTGCGGCGCTGCGTTAAAGGTATCCGCCAACTCCTATGCTCTATGTTCTTCAAACTGAATAATTGGCTTAGCAACCAGATGCATGCCCTCACCCCCAACCCCTCTCCCACTGAACGCAGGCGAGGGGAGCACTGGGCCGCGTGGTTCCCCCTCGTCTCGTGGTCGGGAGAGGGTGCAATCGGTGGTTAACGCAATCGACCAGTACGTCTATGTTCTATGTTCTTTGCTCTATGTTCTATGCTTTATGTTCTTCAAACCGAATAATTGGATCATTGGTGTTGATTGCAAAGTGCAGCAAACTGGCCGCTTCGTGCTCCAATGCTTGGCGCTCGGCCTTGGCAATTGGCTCGAACAGCTGCAAGTGCAGGCTCGCTTCTGGCTGCTTTAGTTTCCACATGCCCACCACAAACCCATCAACCAAAATCGCACCAGGAATAAGACCATTGCTGGTAAAAAGGCGTTGGCGATAGGCTTCACTCAAAATTCTAGTTCGATTAGCGTGCGATAGCAAAATATTATCAAATTCGGCGAGCAACCTTGGCGGTGCTGGCGTTGCTGGGTCTGGGCGTGGCGCAGCAGCCAAATCATACAATTCACGGCCTTGCTCATCGCAGAAACAGATTAATTCTGCTTGCAGTTGCTTGAAAACCACGCCCAAACGGGTCAACCCCGACCATGCTTGCATATCGTTGATGCTGGCTGGCCCAAATGCCGCCAAGTAGCGCCGCACCAATTGGGCCAAATCTGGCTCACTTGCTAAAGGCTGGCCCAACCACTGCTCAGCGGTAGTATGCGCCGCTGGCCCGCTCGTAGCCCATAAACCACGCGGGGGCACTTGCACCAACGCCAACCACGTGCGCAACGCTTGGGCCAACGCTGCCGCTGGATAATCGGGCCAACGCTCGTGCAGCAACCCACCAAGCGCCTGAAAGGTTTGCGGCTGAGCTTCAACCAAACGCCGTCCATACTCCATCAGGGCTTCTTGGTCGATTCCAGGCAGTTGCTTGCCAAAATTGGATTGAAAGCCGCGCTCCAAAACTGGCTGCAATAATGGCCGCAAATTAAGGCAATCGCTGGCACTCACCAAATGAATTGTCGAACGCAGCAGCGCAATCCGCACAACCTGGCGCTGTTCAAACAGAGTTGATAATTGCTGCTGCTCAAAGCCATGCAAGCGTGACCACAAGCCAAAATAGGGTGGGTTTGGCGATTGGGCTTGCATTCCAACAAGCTGATCAATCAAGCCCAAAACTGAACCATGCACCCGCTCTAACAAATGTTGGCGCGCCAGTAAGGCCCGATTCAAGGCGCGTTGACTCAAAATCTGATGCTGCAATCGCTTGGCCATTGCTACTCCTATTCCCCAAACACACGATTTCAGTAGTCTATCAGAAGCAATTCACAGTTTGATCATTCAAGCGCTGGAATAATTTTACTAGGCTATACACCGATCCAAATTGATCATCAAGGAAATAATTTTTATGCAACGATCGGTGTTAATTATCATTATGGCAATATTCTTAACTGGATGTGCCAATAATCAAGCTCAACCAACCGTGCCGCCAACCGCAACAATTCCCCAGCCTACTCCCAGCAGCGTTAGCAGTATAAATCCTGAAAGCCTAAGCAACGTGATCGTCAATATTACGAATGCAGATCGCACAGCGCTAGAGCTGCATACAATTGATGATACAGGCCAAGCCAGTTTAAAACGTAGCTTCACCTGCCCCAAAAATTCGTGCGAACAAACCAAACTGAATGCGATTCCCAATCAACCAGCACTTGCCTTGGTCATTGGCGATAGTGGTTCGGGCGGCGAACTCTACCAGCTTGATTATACAAACTGGCAAGCAACCAAACTTGCCGCCCAAGTCGATCAGCAGAGCATTGCCATTACGCCAGATGGCAGCAAAATAGCCTTTGTCCGCCTACGCACCGATACCACGGCCCCAGTCGCTTTAGGCTCGATTTGGATGTACGATTTTGCTGCTCAAAGCACAAGCCAAATCAGTGAATGGAGCGCATTTTATACTGATTTGATCTGGCTTGATAACCAGCAACTCCTTTTTAGTAAAGCCAATGTTGGCACGCCACCCACAGATTGGCATACGTGGTTGCTCGATCTCAACGATCATGAGCAGCCTCAAGAACTGAGTGCAGGCCGCATTCAGGCAATCGTTGGCGATCAACAACTCTTTATTGAGCATGAACAAACCAGAACCGCCGATCTCAATCCATTAATTCAGCTTGAGCGCTACGATCTTGAGCAGGGCGTTAGCACGCCAATCAGCACTTGGTACGATCGTTATAGCCAAACGCTCAACATCAAAGCAGCACCCAATCAGCAAAAAGCTGCGCTGGTTGCTGGCGGCGAACCAGAAATGCTTGGAATGACCACACCGCCCCAACTAGGCGTTGAATTAAAAATCATCCAAGCTGATGGCACAACCAGTCAGACCATCTTTGTTAACTGCACTGAATGTTACCCAACTTGGAGCAGCAAGAGCCAAACAATCCTTTTCTTTGATGCAAACAGCCAGCAATTTGTGCTGGTCGATGCTGCAACTGGAACAATCAGCCATAAAACCTTGCCCACAGCATTCTATCCATACCCAAGCACGATGTTAATCATCGATAAGTGATCGTCTGAATAGCACTGTCATCAAGCTGTCATCTGCAAGGCTCGTCATGGCGGGGGCTGGCTGCTAAGCTAGATAGTAGCAAAAGCAATCAAATTCTCGCCAACAAGGGAGCCAGCAATGAAATTTATCAATATCAAAAATCACGAAGATGTCAGCGATTTTGCCGATACCGCTGTCGAATGTAAACACTGCAAACACCAAATGCGTATCTCTGGCCCGCTGCCCAAGAATGCCAAATGCAGCGCCTGCGGCTCGACCAACCTCGTGCGCAAAGCCAAATAAACAGCCAATCCCGCTTGCACTCCACGCTATGATACGTGCAATCATAGCGTGTTTGGTTTTAAATGGATTCTGCTGCGCATCAAAAAGGAGTTTCGCTTGAAATTATCAGTTCCAGAATCCGATGCTGAGGCCCTCTGGGCCTATCTTGGGCTTGGGGTTTTGACCGCAATCCAACGTCAAGCGCTTAACCCAGAGCTTGGCATTTGGACATTGGCCTTACCAAAAATTATTGCTGCGTTACCGCGCCAATCGGAACTGGCTAGGATTATCTACGCGGTATTTAGCCAAGCTGATGAACTACAGTTGCTGTCAACCCTTAATCCTGCGGCCTATCAAAGCATGGTGCAGGAGATGATTGATCAATTGAGCCATGGGCTGAGCACAAGCACAGCTGCATCGTGGATGGAGTGGCAGGTCGAGAAAGCATAATCCACTGTCATCAAGCTGTCATCTGCAAGGCTCGTCATGGCGGGGGCTGGCTGCTAAGCTCGTTAGTAGCAAACGCAATCAAATTCTCGCCAACAAGGGAGCCAGCATATGAAATTCATTACGATCAAAAATCACGAAGATGTCAGCGATTTTGCCGATACCGCAGTCGAATGTAAACACTGCAAACATCAAATGCGTATCTCTGGCCCACTGCCCAAGAACGCCAAATGCAGCGCCTGCGGCTCGACTAACCTCGTGCGCAAAGCCAAATAAGCAGCCAATCCCGCTTGCACTCCACGCTATGATCTGTGCAATCATAGCGTGTTTGGTTTTAGGAGGCTTGCTCGATGTCGCTTGCTGCATATCCGCTGATGGCAATTCATGGCTTTAAATGGCCAAAACGCCCAACCGCCCAGGCAACGGGCTATCTGCTTGGCGCTGATGCATTTGGCCATTGGCTGGGCATTGCCGCAGGCAGTCGTTGGCAACATAGTAATGGCCAACAAGGCAGGTTTGAACAAGCGTTTGTTAAATTAATTCCCCCAAATGCCTATTGGTCGGCATGTTTTAATCTCAGTGAAAAACTGATCGATGTTGATATTGTGCTGCCAAATCAGTGGAATTATCACCTTATCGAGGAAATTGATTTAGAAGTTGATCTGCTGAAACTGGCCGATGGCAGCATCGAAATTCGTGATCAGGCAGAATTTGCTGCGGTTTGCCAACGCTGGCCAATGCCGACAAGCTTAATTGAACAGGTGCATTCAACAACTGCCCAAATCTATCAGCAACTACAAGCCCAAGTCGAGCCATTTAAGCACGTTGGGGCGCGGCGTTTAGCCCAATTTTTGCAGCACGTTGCAGCTGAAAAATAAACGCTCGTTCAAAAATTCTAACACTTTCATGGCTAGACAAGGCTGATTGAATACCGTATAATGGCTAACACGTTCACGTGAGCAATCGCGTGGGCGTTTCTTTTGACTGAGAGTCCTCTCGGTTTTTTTCATTCCATAATCGAGGCAAGTACTATGACCGATAAGCCGTTTTATCTGACTAAAGAGGGTCGCGCAAAACTGGAAGCGGAAATTGAGGAACTCGAAACGACTGGCCGTATGGAAGTTGCCGAGCGGATTCGTCAAGCCAAAGAACTTGGCGATATTTCCGAAAGCGGCGAGTACGAAGATGCCAAAAACAAACAGGCTTTCCTCGAAGGGCGCATCCGCGAAATTCGCAACATCTTAAACAACGCCCAAATGATTGAAGAAGATGGTGATAATCGCGAAGTACGGCTCGGATCATCGGTCACGATTCGCTATGAAGACGGCGAAGAAGAAGAATGGATGATTGTTGGTGCCGCTGAAGCCAGCCCCCGCGATGGTAAAATCTCCAATGAATCGCCAATTGGCAGCGCTTTGATGGGTAAACGCGCGCGCCAAAAGGCCACTGCTAGCACCCCCAGCGGTGTGATGAAAATGACAGTTGTCAAAATTCGCTAGCACATCCCCCACTCAATTCAGTGTGTGAACAGCCGAAGGCGCACTGGAAAGTGCGTCTTTCGGATTAATCGCCGTGTTCTCGGCTATAATAGCCGACAGGATTCAAGCAGTAGGCCTTGTAGCCCAGCCATTTTTGTGAGCATTCCAACGGGCTGCGCTGACGCGCCTTACGCTACTATTGAGATTAGGCATGGAATTAAACGATTTACAACAGACACGGTATGGTAAATTGCAAGCGCTGCAAGCTGCTGGCATCGATCCATATCCCGCTCGCGTGCCCCAACGCACTCATACATTAACTGCCTTGCGCGAGCAGTTCGACGCACTCGCCGAGGCTGGCACAATCGTCACCATCATGGGGCGGCTGCGCCAACGGCGGGTTATGGGCAAATCGGCCTTTGCCCACTTAAACGATGATCATGGCGCGTTCCAAGTGTTTCTCAGCAAAGCCGATGTTGGCGATGAGCCATTCAAGCACTTTGTTGATCTGACTGACCTTGGCGATATTATTGCCGTGACTGGCACGCTCTTCACCACCAAAATGGGCGAGCCAAGTGTCCACGTCACCAGCTGGACGATGCTGAGCAAAGCAATCACGCCGCCACCAGACAAGCGCGAAGGCCAATTTAGCGACCAAGAAGCCCGTCAACGCCAGCGTTATGTTGACTTAGCAGCCAACCCCGAGGTGCGCGAAACCTTCCGCATTCGGGCACGCTTGATCACGGCTATGCGCCAGTATCTCGATCAACGCGGCTTTTTAGAAGTTGAAACGCCAGTGTTGCAGGCGATTTATGGTGGCGCTGCGGCTCGCCCCTTCACTACCCATCACAATCAGTTGCACCAAGATTTGTATATGCGGATCGCCACTGAATTGTATTTGAAGCGCTTGATTGTGGGCGGCTTCGATGGCGTGTATGAAATTGGCAAAAACTTCCGCAACGAGGGCGTTGATCGCACCCACAACCCAGAATTTACTATGCTTGAGGTCTATCAAGCCTACGGCGATTATGAATCGATCATGGAATTGACCGAGGGCATGATTCGCTTTGCTGCTGAACAAATTTTCAACAGCACCAGCATCGAATATCAGGGCCAGCAAATTGAGCTTGGTGGCTCGTGGCAGCGCATCACCATGCGCGATGCAATTTTCAATAAAACTGGAGTTGATATTCGCGAATGTCGCGAATTTGATACACTATGGGAAGCGATTCGCGAAGCTAGCCTGAAAATTGAGCGCAAGCCAACTTGGGCCAAGCAAGTTGATGAGTTATTCAGTGAATTTGTTGAGCCAGAATTGATTCAGCCAACTTTTATCACCGAATACCCACAGCCGCTTTCGCCCTTGGCCAAGCGCAAAGCCGATGATCCACAGTTTGTTGAGCGCTTTGAGCTGTTTATGCTTGGCGCTGAAATTGCCAATGCCTTTAGCGAATTAAACGATCCCTTCGATCAAGAGCAACGCTTCTTGGAGCAAGGCCGCGATTATGCTGCTGGCGACGACGAAGCCATGCAAATGGACGAAGATTTCCTTGAGGCGCTGCGAGTTGGCATGCCGCCAACCGGTGGCTTGGGCATCGGGATCGATCGGCTGTGTCTGTTGTTTACCAATCAAACAACCATCCGCGAAGTCATTTTCTTCCCGCACTTGCGCAAGCAGGGCGAGGAGTAACAACGAGGGGTCAGGATCAATCATTCCCTCACCCCCTAGCCCCCTCTCCCGCCCAGCAGGCGAGGGGGAACCACCAAAATTAACGCCATTACAGGAGAGGGGAACCACCAAAATTAATTCCCCTCTCCCAACAACCAAATAACAAAGGACTTAACCTATGCCACGTTCATTAGTTATCGAGCGGGAAAATCTGCCGACCGTGGTGCAAGGCTGGCTCGATGCCATCGGCCTTGAACATCACGATACCGTTGAATTGGTCTTTACTGAAGGCGAATTGGTGTTGCGCCGCCCACTCAGCCCCGAATTGCGGGCTTGGGCCAAGGGCGTTGTCGATGCCTACGATCGCGAGTTTCAATCGTTAATTGGCTTATAACCTCAGCAAACTACAGCGTTGTGGCTTGCTTACTCAGCAATGAAGTGGCCTATGCAGTATTTAAAACGCGAAGATATTTTGGATATTCACGGCTATTTGGTCGAACGCTTTGGTGGTCGGCTGGGCTTAAACAGCCTTGATCGGCTGATTGGCTTGGTTGTAAACCAAACCCAGACCTGTTTTGGCGAGGAATTGTACCCCGATTTACCAGCCAAAATAGCAGCCTTGAGTTACACATTAATTAAAAATCGCCCATTTCGATCGGGCAATAGCGCAACCGCCTTATTGGTGAGCTTGCGTTTAGCCCAAATCAATGATCAAACTATTGACGATATTGAAGGCTTGAGCCATGAATTGGCTGCTGCCGCGCGTTCGGAACGCAGCCAAGAGCAGCTGCTACAATGGTTCAACGATCATCTCATTCCTGGCAGGTTGAGCACCCAACCACGCTAGGGGCACGCAGTTTTTCTTGCCGAGGAGCCACGTTTTTTTGCATAGAGCTTCACCCACGTTCGCTGCCACGCTCTATGTGCTCACCACGGTTGTGCTCGCATTTGGCTTTTTTTGGATAAGGAGCTTTTGTGGAACGACGCACAGTGCTGATCACAGGGGCTGCTGGTCGCTGGGGACGGCGATTAGCCCGCCAACTGGCTAAATTTCCAATTGTGCGCGTAATTGGGCTGGATATTTCACCCCCAGAACGCCCAATCGATGGCGTTGAATATATCCAGGCCGATCTACGTAACCCATTGCTGGTCGAATTGCTCCGCACGGAGAAGGTCGAAGGCATTTTACACATGGTCTTTACCTCGGGCTTATCCGGCGGTCAAGGCTTGCTTTCGCCCGAAGATGCCTTTCAAACCAATGTGATGGGCGCAATGGAAGTGTTGGCGGCGGCAAATGCTGCTGAAGTCAAACAGGTAGTTATCAAAAGCACAACCATGGTGTATGGCGCGCACGTCGATAACCCCTTGTATTTGCACGAAAACGCGCCATTACGCGGCACCGATGGCAAGCCGTTGCTGCGCCATCGCTACGAAATCGAGCGCTTTATTGCCGATTTTCGCCGCAACCACGCCATGAATATCGCGGTGTTGCGCTTCCCCGGCATCGTCGGAGCCAGCGGCGCATCGTCGACGATGCGCTACCTTGGCCAACCAACACCACCAACCTTGCTAGGCTTCGACCCGTTAATGCAAATTGTCCACGAAGCAGATGTAATTGGCTCGCTGTTGCATGCCTTGGTTTCTGAGGCCAACGGGGTTTTCAATGTAGCAGCAGATGGTGTGATGCCACTCAGCCAAATGATTCGGCGAGTTGGTCGCCAACCACTGCCAATTTTCCACCCCTTTGCCTATGCAGCCGAGCGTTTTAGCCTCGTGCGCAACAATCGGCTAGCCAACAAAATTATGCCGTTTGAATTAGATTATTTGCGCTTTCCATGGATTGCCGATACGACGGCTATGCGCGGCGAATTAAATTATGAGCCACGCCATACCGCCGAGGAAGCCCTCGAAGCCTTCCGTAGCTCGCTGCGCTTGCAAAGCTATAGCGATTTGCTGCCCAAACGCAAAGCCTACGATGGAATTCAAGCCTTTTTGAATCGTCGCAGTCAGGAGGATGAAGCATGAGCGATCAACCAAAGAAACGTGGCCGTCGCGCTGCTGGCGCTACTGACGAAACCGAACAGCAAATTCCAATTGTCGAGGCCAAAGCAGCTGAAACGACCACCGAGGCGACTGTTGCCGATGAGCACGACGTTGCAGCAGAAGCGCCGATTGAAGTTATCAATCTTGATGGTGATTTGCGGCGCAGCAGTCAAACCCGCATCGATTCATTGCTCTCGGCTTTGGAATCAGAAATTCGGGCCATGCCAGCCTCGGAAGATGAACGCGAAAGCGCGATCGCCGAAGTCATTCACTTGATTCGCGAATCGCTGACCCGCTGGCCAAAAAAAGTCATCGAAATGGCGGTCAACACGCTCAAAGCCAACATCAACAGCGATTATCTTGATGCCGATTTCTGGAAAGGCATTGGCTTGGTGCTGCGCTACCAACTTGATGCCAACGCCGATATGGTCAAGCGGCGCTGGCGCGGCGATTACGCGGTCGATGAATTTGGACTCGATTATGAATTGCTTGATTTAGCCAAGCCGCTCTTGTTGTTTATGTACAAGAAATATTGGCGCGTCGAAGCAATTGGCCTCGAAAACGTGCCCGATTCTGGCCGCGCCTTGTTGGTCTGCAACCACTCTGGCGTGTTGCCATGGGATGGCGCGATGGTCGGCGCTGCCTTAAATTTCGAGCATGAAGCTGGCCGCGTGTTGCGCAATTTGCACCTCAGCTGGTTCTCGTCGCTGCCGTTTATCTCGCCATTGCTCAGCCGCTTGGGCCAAGTGCAAGCCTTGCCAGCCAATGCAGAAGCGCTGCTAGAGCGCGATGAGTTGGTTGGAGTTTTCCCAGAGGGCTTGAAGGGCGTTGGCAAATTGTATAAAGATCGCTATCGCTTGGCGCGGTTTGGGCGCGGCGGCTTTGTCAAAGTGGCGGTCAAAACTGGTGCGCCGATTATTCCGGTTTCGATCATCGGCGGCGAGGAAATTCACCCGCACTTGCATAATGCAAAGGGATTTGCAAAGCTTTTGGGCTTTCCCTACTTCCCAATTACGCCAACCTTCCCATGGTTCGGGCCATTGGGCCTAATTCCGCTACCCACAAAATGGACTATCGTCTTTGGTGAGCCAATCGATACCGAGCAATATGGCGCAAAGGGTGCAGAAGATCCATTATTGATCTCGCAATTGACTGAGCAAGTACGCACCACCATTCAAAACACCTTGCTCGATAAACTCAAAGATCGCTCAAATATTTTTGTTTAATTCCCTCACCCCCCAGCCCCCTCTCCCACGAAAACGCGGGCGAGGGGGAGCACCCGTTTTCACCACAAATCATGCCAAAACCATGCCATTAAAGCGCCACGGGAGAGGGGATCTTAAAACCGACCCTTGAAAGCCAACCCCCGCTCCCACGAAAACGCGGGCGAGGGGGAGCACCCGTTTTTACCGACGCATTACGCGAGAACCACAGCATGAATGCCCCTCGCCCGCCGCAGTGGGAGAGGGGTTGGGGTGAGGGGATCTGAAATTCCTCACGATCAAGCTACTCATTCCAATGATTGAAGCCAAAGCCCTGCTTTAGACCTAAACAATCAGCGCCAATGTTGCATACAATTGATCATGGCAAACCTTGTTTGGAGCAAATAACCATGGATCAAGCAGATCAACCAGCGCTGGTTTTTGAGCGCCCACTCTTGCGTAAGCTGTTTCGCAAAGCAGAAAATTACGAATTACCGCTGGATATTACGCTCTCGCAGCATGGCTTTTACCACTGGCTGGCTGAGCGTACCAACCGAATTTATTTTGTGTGGCACGATGGCAGCCAAACGCGGGGGATTGTATTCAACATGTCGGCCCACGCGGGCAAGCCTTTTCGCCAACGCCAATGCGATTTATGCGCCCAGTTTGTTGAAGTTGGCGATATGATTTCGGTGCGCAGCCTGCGCGGTCGCCAAGATGGCGAATATCAAGCTACCTACAGCTATATTTGCGCCGATCTAGAAGAATGTCGGGGGTTTGCGATTCCAGCGAATCAGCTAAGCCATTTTATTAGCAAACATCGGCCCAAAGCCTAGCGCTCGTGCATAAATTTACGCACCATGGCACTAATCAAGGGAATCACTTGATGGCCAAAAGTCGCTGGGGCTTGGGTTCGCGCTCGCGTTTTCCATTCTTGGGCCGCCCCATACAAGGCCCAACTCACCAAGGCTGCGCTCAGTTCGAGCGGCTGATAGCGCAGCACTTGGGCGGGAATATGCTTGCCAAACCAGCCTTGAATGTGCTTGCAAACTTGAGCCTTTATCTGCACTTCAATCACTGCCTCGAAGGTCGAAAAGGTATCTTGGCACTCAGAGCCATTAAACATCGTCAGCTGATCAGTAATCGCCAAAAATAGGCGCTCCAAATACATTTCTGGGTCATCAAGCGGCCCAACAACCCAGCGGTGCAGGGTATCAGCAAACGAAATCGCCATCATTGCATCTAAAATCGCATGTTTATCGGGGAAGTGGGCATAAAACGTTGCCCGATTAACCCCAGCTTGGCGCGCAAGATCACGCACGGTAATTTCATCGAACGATTTTTGCTGCATCAGTTGATTAAACGCATCGATTAAGCGTTGGCGCGTGCGCGTAATCCGGGGGTCGATTGAAACATTTACAGGTATCAAAACGCTTCCAATTTTGCAACTAAACAACACTTGTAGCTTTTTGTTGGTTGACGCAAGATTTTTAGCCCTCTATCATACACATGTTGTTTAGATAGTTCATGCGTGCAATCAGCGTCAGTGCTCAAAGCCAATTGGGATAGTAGCACGGCCATGGTTCGCAAGCAAGCAACGTCCAAACATAAATCATTATGTAAATTTCAGAAGGAGTGTTCAATGACCACACCACGGATCGCGATCATCATTAGCAGTACCCGCCAAGCTCGCTTGGGCGAAAAAGTTGCTCAATGGGTGTTGGAGCATTCCAAAGAACACACAGATTTAGCGTTTGAACTGGTCGATTTGCGCGAAGTGAATTTGCCATTTTTCGATGAAGTTGCCTCAAACGCTTGGGCACCTTCAACCAGCGAAGCCGCCCAAGCATGGCAAAAAACCGTTGCGAGCTTTGATGGCTTTATTTTCGTGACCGCCGAATATAACCACAGCATCACCGCTGCCTTGAAAAACGCCCTCGATTATGCCTCGCCAGAATGGAATAAAAAACCTGCTGCTGCCGTCGGCTACGGCGGAGTTGGTGGCGCTCGCGCTGTCGAGCACCTGCGCGGAATCGCAGTCGAGTTGCAAATGGCACCAACCCGCACCGGAGTGCACATCGGCGGAGCCGATTTCTTTGGAATTTGGCAACAAGGCGTGGAATTAAACGACCTTCCCCACCTCTTGCCAACCCTCAACACCTTGTTTGAAGAATTAGCTTGGTGGACGAAGGCGCTCAAAACCGCCCGCGAACAAGCCTAATTAATTGCTTCTTGCGCTGGCAAGCCTTAATCTGCTTGCCAGCACTTACTTGAGAAAAGAATTCGCTCATGGCAACCAGCACAATTGGGTTGCTTTGGACTGAACCATACCCACAGGTCATCCACGTTGGCCTTACAACCCTCAATTGGACGCTACACTGGTTTTCGAAAATAGCTGCAATTCAAGCATATTGTGCTCAAACTCCACCACAGATCCTTATCGCAAAACGTACACTTCTCACAGCTCATGATGGGCTTAGTTGGGCAGTTGCAAGTCGAAAGCATCCACAATTAGGCAAAATTCCCATTCTCGTAGGAGCGATTGATCCAGTCGGGCATCCCTATCAAACGAGTGCGTTTCAGGCCTATCAACTGGGCATTAATGGCTGTTTTGGAATTGTCTTTTCGCTCGAAGGAATTGACATTATGCTCAGAACGCTGCTTACTAATCCAAAGCACCTTGGATTAAGCGATCAATAATTCGCAGCTAGATCAAAAAATGCTTAGCCTCACATTAATTCGTAAAATTCCATTAATAATTCTAAACAAATTAAGTATGTTTTAATAAATATGCCATGCTAGGATAACCCCAAGCGCGCGTGTGGAATTGTTCGTTGTTCAGCTTCGTTGCACCTTGGGATCGATTCCAAAGCACACAACGCTCATTGTTATTCAATTGCTGTGGTTAGGAGTAATCGATGCTGCGTAGTTCAAGGCGGGCATGGCGCTTGTTGATGGTTTTGGTGTTGCTTGGGCTTGGGTGGGTGCAGACCCAAAAGCCGGTTCAAGCCCAAGCCAGTAACGCATGTTCAGTAAGTTATACCATTGTTGGCCAGTGGTATGGCGGCTTTCAGGGCGATATTGTCATTCGCAACACGGGCACTAGCTCAATCAACCATTGGTCGTTAACTTGGAATTTCAATAATCAAGTTATTTCGCAATTATGGGGTGGCACTCATAGCCAAACTGGCAACGCTGTCAGCGTGAGCAATCAGGCGTGGAATGGCACAATCGCCAGCAATGCCAGCGTTCAGCTTGGTTTTATTGCAAGCTGGGCCAGTAGTAATCCAATTCCAAGCAATTTTCAACTCAACGGCATCGCTTGTAATGGTGGCATCAGCCCAACCGCGACCAGCGTTGTGCCAACCGCAACCCGCACGCCTGCACCAACCGCAACCAGCGTTGTGCCGACCGCAACTCGTACTCCTGCACCAACCACAACCAGCGTTGTGCCAACCGCAACTCGCTCACCTGCGCCAACTGGCTGGAATCCACCAAGCAACTTGGTCACGCCATTGAACGAAGTTTGGCAGCACGTCGAATCGACCTATGGCAATTTGTATGGCTTTCGCAATTATGGCTGGGATCAAGTGATTGCCGGCAATGGCTCGATTAATTATTGTGTCCGCTGGGATTCGGATGCGCCAGTTTCAGCCGCCTTGCGCGACCAAATTCACGCTGCGCTGGCTCGCCAATTCAAAAAATGGATGGATGCGATGCTTGATAACGGCCAAGGGACGAATGGCTGGCCGTATGCCAATGTTAATGTAAAAGTCGTAGGCTGGGCCGTGCGCGAGCGTAGCACCTTGCAATGGAACGATAATTCAGTTGATATTTATGTCAACAATATTGCAGAAAATGCGCCGCAATGTGCACCGCCGTGTGGCCGCTTCTTCAACCAAGATGGCGATTATGCCGACTGTCCTGGCGGCATCGATCATCACTATGATATGTCGCTGTGGCTGACCAAGGGCATGGGCGGCGGCGCTGGTGGCGATTGGGGCCAGCGTGTCGGCAGCGAATATTTTGTCAATGCGCTCAATAGCGAGAACATTCACATCTTTCTCCACGAAGTTGGCCATACCTTTGGACTTGATGATTTTTACGATTGGAGCCCAACTGGAGTTAACGACTTTTTAATGAAAGCTGGTAGCGCCAGCCAAATCACCGAGTTCGATAAATGGATGTTGCGCGACTTCTGGCGACATCTCAAGAGCCGTTACGGCTACTAAATTAGCCTAAAATCCAACTTCAACGACCAGCACAATGCTGGTCGTTTGTGTTTTAGGGCTTGACAAGCTGTACATACTGTATATACTGTGTATATGAACATACACAGTGACTTAATTATTTCACGGGCTGATGGTCGTCCGATGTATTTGCAAATTATCGAGCAAATCAAACAACGGATTGCGCTTGGCGATTGGCCTGCGGGCAGCGAAATTCCTTCAATTCGGCAGCTGGCGATTGATTTACGGATTAGCGTAATTACGGTCAAACGCGCCTATTTTGAGCTAGAGCACGAGGGAATTATCGTAACTCAGCATGGCAAAGGCTCGTTTGTTGCCACAAATACTCAGCTTAGTCGCCAAGTATGGGAGGACGAATTGAATTCGTATCTTGAGCAGGTAGTACGTTTAGCAGCATTATTGGGATTATCGAATGAGCAATTAATTCAACGCTTGCATGCTGCGGCCTTGCACCAACAACAGGAGCTTTTATGAACAATCATGCTGTTGAATTACGCAATGTTGGCAAAGATTATAAATATTTTCGCCTAAACGATATTTCATTGAACTTGCCAACTGGCAGCATTACCGGATTTATCGGCGTTAACGGAGCTGGCAAATCGACGACGATTCGCATTTTATTGGGCTTGGTGCATCAAGATCGTGGCTCGGTGCAGGTATTGGGCCAGACCATGCCAGATCAACAGGTGCTCGCCAAGCGTGAGATTGGCTATGTTTCCGAGGATATGCGGCTCTATCCCAAGGCAAATTTGGCGTGGCATATGCAGTTTATTCAATCAATTTATCCAAATTGGGATCAAACTTATGCTGAGCAATTGCTCAAGCGCTTCGATCTACGAGCCGAACAAAAGATCAAGGGTTTATCGCATGGCCAACGGGTAAAAGCTACGTTGCTGTTGGCGTTAGCCCATCGCCCAAAGCTGTTGGTGCTCGATGAACCGACGACGGGGCTTGATCCGGTGGCGCGCCAAGAGGTGCTAAGCGCATTAATGGAAGTGCTGGCCGATGAACAACGCACAATCTTATTCTCGTCGCACAATACCTTGGATGTTGAGCAAATTTCCGATCATGTAGCTTTTATTGACCAAGGCTCAATTATCGAAGCCACATCGAAAGAAGATTTGCTTGATCTATGGCGACGCTTGCGGGTACGGATTGCACCAGGCCAAGCCTTGACCGAATTGCCATATATCGTTCAGCAACAAGGCAACGGCCAGTTACAAAGCCTAATTACCAACCGCTATAGTCCAGATTTGCACCAAACCTATCAACAAGCAGGCCTAGAAATTCAAGCAGTTGAACACTTGACCTTAGAAGAAATTTTTGTCGCTTCGATTCAAGCTCGACGTGAAGGAAAAACGTTATGAATTCGATGATTAAGCAACTTATTCGCAAGGATTGGCAAATTAATCGCACGATGATGGCTATTTATATTGGAGCAATGCTGATTGCCAACGTGATGCTCCTTGCTGATTCCGATAATATTGTTTTTGGCATGGGCGTAATTCTGATTCTGACTATTTTATTTATCTTATGTATTCACCTAACAACCAGCAATGTAATTAGCGAATATAGCCAAAAAACCTTGACTTTTATTATGAGTTTACCAGTTTCGGCCCGCCATTATGCAATTGCCAAACTTGCGGCCAATCTTTCGATGTTTTGCGTGCCCTGGCTGATGGCGTTGGTAAGTAGTTGGCTGATTATTCTGACCAGCGACAGCCTGCCAAATGGATTGACTGCTTTAGTAAGCTTGGGATTAGTTGAAATTTTATTGAGCTATTGCCTGATTATGATGTTGGGGATTGTGACTGAATCGCAACATGGCGCAATTGGCGCGATGGCGATTTCAAATTTGGGCTTTCAAGGATTTATATGGGGCATACTCAAAATTCCGGCAATTGCTCAGCATCGCGATAGTAACCAATTGGCATGGAATAGCACCGAATTGAGCATTTTGGCAATTCAATTGGTGGTGATTATTGGCTTATTAGGCACAACGCTCTTGATTCAACAACGCAAGACCAATTTTATCTAAATTAGCGCGAGCGCGCCAAGGTGGCGTAGGCCACGCCGCTCTGCAAATTGCCACGCACAATCAAGTCGTTGAGATTCACGCCCAAGCCTACCAAGGTTTGGGCAACTTCTGGTCGGATACCAGTTAAAATCACCTGGCCGCCCAGCAAGCGCACCGATTGCGCCGCTTGAATTAGCACATGCGCAACTTGGGTATCGACAATTGGCACGCCAGTAATATCCAAAATTGCAAAGCGCGTGTTCATAGTGCTAATGCCATGGAGCAAAGTTTCCAGCATCTGCTGCGCCCGCCGCGTATCAACCGCCCCGATCAGCGGCATAATCACCACACTATCAGTAATTGGAATTAATGGCGTTGAAATATCGGCCAAAGCTTCCTGTTGGCTATGGATAATCGCCTGTTGCTCAAGCATCTGGCGTTGTGCTTCGAGCACCTGTTTTTGCTCGGTAATATCGGCAACTTTGATGCACAACAGATCGCTGCTCAGCGGAATCGCCGTTAATTGCGCAATGCGTTGGCCAACCTCGGGAATATTCATCACCAACTCATTCAGATGCATGGTTTCGCCAGAATTTAAGGCTTGGTGATAGCGATTTAAGATTGCCAGCGGAATATCGGGGAAAATATCGTTGAGCAATTTGCCAATGTGCAAGCGCAGATCAATCGTGGCATTTGGCATAAGACCATTCGAAAAGATCAAGCGAAACGAGGTAGGATCATTCACATCTTCACGTTGTAACAAATCGATGCCAATTGGCAAATGCTTAACCACATTTTCAAATAAGGCAGCTTGCTGTTGGGCGTGGGCCAATTGGGCTTGTAATTCAGTAATTTGGGCCTTGAGTGCGGCGCTATCTGCTGCTGAATTGCTCATGTCAACGCTCCCTGATGGCGAATAAGGGTACAACGCTTACGACGATGCAGCGAAGAAAGGTCAGCCAAACGCGAAATCATTCAGATCTGAGGCAAATTGGATGCGAGGCTTTGGCTTAAGCATAGCATAATTTTGGCCAAAATCAGCGATAATGCAGTTAATCTGAAATTGATTATTCCAAGCACCAACTAAAGTGTGCATCACTGGGAGTATTGGCATGAAACGGGGAATTCTCTACGCAGCCGGAGCTTATGCATGTTGGGGATTCTTCCCGCTCTACTGGAAAATGCTGAGCAGTGTTCCAGCCTTGGAGATTTTGGCTCATCGTATGGCATGGTCGTTGATTTTTGTTGGCTTTTTGGTGCTGGTTCGCGGCCAAATGGGCCAGTTTTTGCAGGTCTTGCGCAATCGGCGTACGGTGTTGATCTATGCGACTAGCGCGTTTTTGTTGGGCATCAACTGGTATGTCTATATTTGGGCGGTCAATGCCAACCATGTCGTCGAAAGTAGCCTTGGCTATTTTATTAATCCGTTGGTCAATGTTGGCTTAGGGATGCTCTTTTTGGGCGAACGGGTGCGACGCTGGCAGGGGATTGCGATTGGCTTGGCAACGATCGGTGTTATCTATCTGAGCGTGGCCTTGGGTGTGTTGCCATGGATCGCCTTGGCATTAGCTTTTACCTTTGGTTTTTATGGCCTGATTCGCAAAACCGCTGCCTTGGATTCGCTGCAAGGCCTCGCCTTGGAAACGGTGGTCTTTTTTGGGCCGGCAGCGGGCTATTTGCTGTGGCTGGAAACGCAAGGCAAGGCAGCATTTGGCCATCAATCGTGGACGGTAACGCTATTGTTGGCTGGGGCAGGCATTGTTACGGCGATTCCGTTACTGCTTTTTGCAGCGGGCGCACGCCAAATTCCAATGACAACGCTTGGATTATTGCAATATATCAACCCGACGATGCAATTTAGCCTTGGAGTGTTGCTGTATCACGAGCCAATTTCTGGAGCTAGATTAATTGGATTTGCAATTATCTGGATCGCCTTAGCGTTGTATAGCCTTGAAAGTTATCTGCATCGTGGCCAGCCCATTAAACCTGCTGCGACAAATGGAACAAGTTCATAGTTCAAGCAATCGATTCGGCACCCTTCCGTGTTCAAGCAATCGATTCGCCACCCTTCCGTCCCTCCGCCGGAGGGAAACGCAGGGGGTTTTCAGCCCCCTGCACCCCCAAATGTTTCTCCGTGGAATAATATTCCGCCGCCTGCACGCCAAACTTTGTGCTCTTTCCTTTCTACTTCGCGATCTTCGCGCTCTTCGCGGTTCCGTTGCGTTTATCCTAGCGACTAGCCCTCGCTTCGTGCTCTTCGTGCTCTTCGTGGATCATACATGGTTGTTGAAATCTACTGCTTAACCTATACTGAATTAAGGGATCGAATTAGTGTGAGGTCTACCAGATGAGTGTTGATGCCGCTTTGGCATGGGTTGACGATCGCCATGATCAGCTGCTGGCTCGATTTAGCGAATTGCTACGGATTCCCTCGGTGAGTACCGACCCTGCATTTGCTGCCGATGTGCAACGCTGTGCCGATTGGCTGGTTGGCGATTTACAACGGATTGGCTTTGCAAATTGTCAGGCAATTGCGACCGCTGGACATCCGGTGGTGTATGGCGAATGGCTCAAAGCTGGGCCAAATGCGCCAACCATTTTGGTCTATGCTCATTATGATGTTCAGCCAGTCGAGCCACTGGAATTGTGGGAAACCCCGCCATTCGAGCCACGATTAGAGGATGGCAAGTTGTATGCGCGTGGCTCAATCGACGATAAATGTGGCGCGTTTGCCAATTTAATCGCCTTTGAAGCGCTGCTTGAAACCACTGGCACATTGCCGGTCAATATCAAAGTGGTTTTCGAGGGCGAAGAAGAAACTGGGTCGCCAGCAATGGAGCCATTTGTGCGTGAGCATAAAGCGTTGCTAGCAGCAGATTTGATGTTGATTTGCGATGGCGGCTCGGAGCCAGACCAACCCTTGATGTTCTATACAGCCCGCGGCATTATCGGGGCCGAAGTGAAGGTAACGGGTCCAAGCCATGATTTACATTCTGGCTTAGTTGGCGGGGCTGTGCAAAACCCAATTCATGTGGTGAGCACAATTATCGCTGCCCTCCACGACCAAATTGGGCGGATTCAAATTCCTGGCTTCTATGCTGATGTGCAAACGCCATCGGAGACCGAACAAGGCTTGATGGCGGCGCAAGAGCAAGAATTTTTCGAAATGCTCAAGAGTCAAACAGGCCGCGACAAGTTTTGGGCCAACGACCTTGGTTCATTGGTTGCGCGCACCACGGCCTTGCCAACCTGCGATGTCAACGGGGTTTGGGGCGGCTATCAAGGGGCTGGTAGCAAAACGATCATTCCAGCCGAGGCAGGCTTCAAAGTAACCATGCGTCTGGTCGCCGACCAAGATCCGCATGCAATTCTTGAGGCATTTAGCCAGTTTGCCCAGAGCTTTGCCAGCGAAACCGCCGAAGTGGTTGTGACCAAAGGTCCAACCAGCTATCCAGTCAATTTGCTCTACGATGGGCCGGTAATTGAAGCCTTGCAAGCAGCGTTTGAGGCAACCTGGGGCAAGCCTGCGACGCTCTATCGCCAAGGCGGCTCGGTGCCAATTATGGGCATGTTCCAGCGCGAACTAGGCATGAATTTGGCCACGTTAGGCTTTGGCACAGGCGAAAATGGCCATGCACCCAACGAATATCTGCTGGTTGATGAATTTTTCCGCGGCGTTGCCACCGCGATTCATTTCTACACCAATATGGGCCAGCAATCCGCTTGATAATTAAAAACGAGCGAACGCTCTTTGCCCAGAGCATTGAGCTATGGAGCGTTCGCTACAACAACCGACGAATGGCGCTTAAATTCGGGCGCTGAAGCAATTCAACCGCCCAATTAGCTGCTCAGTTTTCCGCTTGCGAGCGAGCGCAGCGACTGACGGTGGTAGACGAAACATGTGATTGCAAAGCCCAATTCGATCAGCGCGCCTGCGCTCACAGCAATCGTCGCGGCGGCTGATAAAAACACCAAGCCAATCGCGGCAGCTGCAAGGGCAAGCCCTAAAATCCAGTAGAGCCGCATTCCATAGAGCGTAGCAAATATAAGATAGCGACCGCCAATGACAATTAACATGGCACTAAAAAACCAAGCTAGATTTTCCTGCCCAAGGCCATAGGCAAGCGGGAGGCAGAAAATCAGCCAGAATGTGCTAGCTCCTGCCAGTTGGCCAAGCGGATTGCCTTTGGTATGCGTGCCACGCACGCCAAGGATTTTACAAATTACGATCGAGACGGGGAAGATGAGCATCCCACCCAACAAAAGCACCACAATTGCGCGGTTTGGCGAGCCAGCCAGCGCAACACCTGCCGCAACCGACCATGCCAGCGCCGATGCCAAGATTCCAGTAGCACCGCTGTAGTAGCCCTCACGCATATCTGCTTGGGCGGCGGAAATTGACCAATCCATGGACCAGACCTCCTTGAGACACAGCTGCGTCCTACCATTTATAACCTTCGCCACTTCAGCGTTCTCTCAGACTAAGCAGAATACCACAACCAAATCAGGTGCAAATAATAGGCTTGGTTTGGTATCGCAAAAGCAGCGGAATCGAGGATTGAATATGAAACGAGCGAATTATGCAACTCGATTATGTTTCGTTACTCTCAATTCAGCGTCAATTGATGAGCATCCCACGTGGAAGCGATCGCTTTGAGCAGTATCTTAAAACGCTCTTGGACGATCAACAACGCGAGCTAGCATTAGCGCCCTTGGTGATGATCAATCCAATGGCCAAAGATCATGTCGCTAGGATTCTCGATCAATTAATTGCCTTTGATGCAGACACGATTGGCGCACAAACCTGTCAAGCGCTTAGCCAGGCACTAACCTCAGTTCAGGGCAATTTCAAGGCGGCGTTGGTGGTCGTTGACGATGCTCATGGCGCTGGAACCAATCGTTATAGTTACGAATATGAATTGCGGTTTGGAGTTGCGCGCCTGCGCCAGCGCTCAACTCAATCGCAACGCCAAGTGTGGGTCACGGGAATTCTTTGGACAAGCGAGACAGTTGATGCCGCAGCAATTCGGGTAGCGCTTGCAAGCGCTGCCTATCGCGTAGCCTACATGCAAGCCCATGGCTATCCCCAAACTCTCGGCGAGATGCTGCGCCAAGAAGGTTGGGTCTTGGCACAAGCTGGGAGTCAACAGCCAACCCTCGATCCTGACGATTTGGAGTATACGCGGGCAATCCTTGAGCCGCAGCTTGATCAGCTTCAGGTCGATGACCTGCCCAACACGATGAGTTATGTCTTTGGCGATCAGGCAGGCCATAGCTTAGGCTATCGGGCGCAAGGGTTAAGCCCATGGGCTGGAATTGCGCTAGCATTGCATGATGCCCGCAATAAATTAGGCTAGTTTGTTGCTGCGCGAGCGCTGTCAACGCCGCCAAGCCCAATCGCCAAACAAAACCAACAGCAACGAAACGCCCATCAATGGCATGAAAATGCTCAACACTACAATTAAGGCGACCATCCATTTTGGCACAACTTGCTCGTTAACGCGGTCAGGCATACGCAATTTGCCCTTGGGTCTGCGCCACCACCACAAGAGCACGCCCGGAAATACTCATGCCAATCAAGATCAATACGGCAATAATTTTGGTTGGCCAGCCATAGATCGCGCCAGTATGAATCGGGTAGAAATACAAGGCTGCTTTGGCAGGCAAGCTCACCATATTCCAACGCAAATCAGCCAAAATTGTGCCGTCATGTTGCCATAACAATCACTGCCACCATTGCAAAATAGGCTCCCAAACGCTGTGTAGTTCGCGCAACGAAGATAGGGCTTTTGGGGACACGAATTGCCCGAATGCTTGTTTTTTAGCCACGAATTGCACGAATTCCACGAAGGGCTATAGGCTTTGGGCTATAGGCTATTGACATCTGACATCTGACTTCATCCTTCATCCTTGCCTTTGACTTTTGCTGGTCGATTTCTGATAATAGCGCCACAGCTAGCATGTCAAGGAGGACAGGATGCTTCACGGGAAAGTTGCAATTGTCACTGGCGGAGCGATTGGCATCGGGGCTGCCACAGCCAAAATCTTAGCAGCTCAAGGCGCAACCGTTGTGATTGGCGATATTAATCAGCAAGCAGCATTACAAACTGTCGAACAGATTCGCAGCGCAGATGGTCACGCTCTTTTTCAGCCTTGTGATGTGCGCAAAGAGGCCGATATTCAAGCCTTGGTGCAATTTGCCCTCGAGCAAGGTGGCTTGGATATTATGATTAACAATGCAGGCATTGGCGGCCAACCAGCACCATTGCACCTGACCGAAAATCATAATTGGCAACGCGTGCTCGACATCGATTTAACCGGAGTATTTTGGGGCCAAAAATATGCCAGCCAAGCCATGCTTGCAGGTGGCAAAGGCGGCGCGATTGTCAATGTGGCCTCGATTGCAGGCGTTGGCGGCTCGCCCAATTTGGGGCCATATGGCGTGGCCAAAGCTGGCGTGATTCAGATGAGCAAAACTGGCGCAATTGAGCTAGCTCCCGCAGGCATTCGGATTAACGCTGTTTGCCCAGGCTGGACCGAAACCGCCATTATAGAAGGCTTCGAGCCAAGCGCTCACGAACGAATGATTCGCTCGATTCCGCTCAAACGGATGGGAACGCCCCAAGAAATCGCCGAATTGATCGTCTTTTTGGCTTCACCAGCGGCAAGTTTTATCACCGGAGCCGAATATATCATCGATGGTGGCATAACCAGCATGTAGCTTGTTTAGAGCGAAAGAGGTCGCTGTGACCGAATATACGATTGAGCATCAACTTGAAGCTGGCATCGAACGCATCATCTACACTCCCCATCATCAACGCCAGCAAACGCCAATTTTGCTGGGCCATGGCATGTGGCATGGAGCGTGGTGCTGGCAACCTTGGCAAGAATTATTGGCCGAATGGGGCTGGCAGAGCATCGCATTCAGCCTGCCAGGCCATGGCAAATCACCAGCCCAGCGCCCATATCGTTTGAATACGCTTGGCTATTATTACCGCACGCTCAAAGCCGAAATTGAGCGCTTGCCAACCAAGCCAATCTACATGGGCCACAGTATGGGTGGCGCGCTGGGCCAGTGGCATCTCGCCAAAGGCGGCGCTGATTTGCCAGCGATGGTGTTGGTAGCACCATGGTTGAGCCATAGTATGCGCCCGGTATTCAGCAATGCCCAAAAACTTGATCCTTGGGGCGTATTGCTGTCGTGGCTTTCGTTCTCTGCAACGCCAACCATTCGCACGCCCAAACGCGCAGCCTTTTGGTTTCTCAGCGAAAACGCAATTATCAAGCCTAAACAACTCCACCGCCAACTTGTGCCAGAATCAGCCCTAGTGTTGTTGCAATATCGTTGGCCACTCTGGCGACCAGCCAAAAAGGTCAAAACGCCGCTCTTATGGCTAGCTGCCGAAAACGATCGTTGCATTCCCGAGGTCTATTCGCGGCCTGCGGCAGCCCATTACAACGCCGAATATTGGGTCATTCCCAAGGCCAATCACGATTTAATGTTCGAGGAGTCGTATCGCGAAACTGCCGAGTTAATCAATAATTGGTTGCAATCAATCGTCACAGGGAATCAGCATGATCACAATTCAAGCTTACAATTTCAAGCAAGCGCAAGCGAAGCGTAGCGAATTATGTCAATTATTAATTGATAGCGTTGCCCAAGGCGCGTCAATTGGCTTTTTGCCGCCGCTCAACTCTGCCGATGCAACCAGCTATTGGCAAGCGATCATCAGCGATCTTCAGGCCGAGCAGCGGGTATTGTTGGTAGCGTTGGATGCAGATCAGATCGTAGGCAGCGTCCAGCTTGATCTACCTAGCAAAGCCAATGCCAGCCATCGCGCCGAAGTGCAAAAATTATTGGTGCATTCGCAATTTCAACGCCGTGGCATTGCCCAACAATTAATGCACGAGCTAGAGGCGGTTGCCCAAACCCATGGCCGTTGGTTGTTGGTGCTCGATACGCGCCAAGGCGATAAGGCCGAATCGCTATATCGCAAATTGGGCTATCACGAGGCTGGCGTTATTCCCAATTTTGCCAGTAGCGCCGATGGCGAAACCCATGCAACAATCTTGTTCTATCGCGAATTAGCTCATTAATTAACAAAAATGCATACGCAAACCCCTCGCTCACGGCACAGGCGAGGGGCTTTATTCACTCATTAAGTATGATCGATAGCATTCAAAGAAGGCAATATGGACAGCATAGCACAGCTTAGCCATAATTTGGAAGTGGGGAATGCCGTTATTACTGCTTTCGTGCTTGAGCAAAAGCTCACTTGGTTTGTTTGCGATAAAGACCTTTGGTTTTACCCATCAGATGTGCTTGCACAGCTATTACATCTACCACCCATCGCACGTCCAGCAACCTGGCCGCAGGCAGGAATGCAGCTTAATACCGATAATATGGGCCGTTTATATCGCTGGATGCAACCCTATCGTGTGTCAATCACCCAACTTCAAGCTGCCATGCAGCCGCTCATCCCACCAAAAACAAACTGGGATTTATTTGTCTTTGAGCCGTGCTTTTATATAAATGCCGATGTTCAGCATTTTGGCTCCCATTATTCCGAGCCAATCGAATATGAGCGTTACATTCCGAAACCATGGACTGGATTGTATGCTGACATTATGCCCTTAATTCCCAGCGCAGATCGCTACTGGGCTATTGATGGATGTGATTGGATTAGCTATGGATGGAGTTTGGATCAATCAGCAGCACGCTGATTAAGCATGCATCCTCTCTACGCCGCTTCTTGTAAAAATGCTAGCACGCTTGCTTCAACCTTATCGCGGGCGGTTACCAACTCGCGGTGATTCAACTCGGCAAAGATCTGGACTGTGCCACCTGCCATGGTTAATGCTGCTTGTTGTTCGCGCACCCGATCCACGACATAGCCATCACCAGTGCTGGTGTAGAGCAAAAATGGTTGCTTCAGCTCGCTTGGGCTGAGGATTGGCCAGCTCATGCAACCACGCAGCCGCGCAAGATAGGCTGGCATATTCGTGCGCTCCACAAAGGCTTGCATACTGGGAGTGACGTTTAATTCAGCTAAGCGTCCTTGCTGTTTGGCAGTAGCTAATTCGCTAAATTGGGCGATTTGAGGCTCAATTCGTTCGGGCGTGAAAATCGGCCCTACAAAGGTTCCTGCAATTACTGCCCGTCGCACTGCGGGCATTTTCGCCAGCAATTGCAGCCCAAGCGTGCCCCCAAACGACCAACCAAAGATCTGAATAGCATCATAGCCGCATGTTTCAAGCACGCGCTGAATGTCTGATTGATACAGATCCAAGCCGTAGGCATGCGGCTCGGTCGGCATAAAGCTCGCTCCAGCGCCACGAAGGTCGACGGTTATAACAGTAAAATGAGCAGCGAGGCGCTCAACCCAGCCCGCGTTGTGCCAAAGCATGCGATCTTGGCCAAAGCCATGCAGCAAAAGCAGCGGCGAGCCAGCACCCTGTCGATCAAAAACCAGCGTTCCTCCATCGGTGGTTGCACATGTAAAAATAGGCATTGAAGTTCAACACTCCTCATTCAGCAAGCCAATAGTTTAAGGTTGATAAACCATGCAGTCTTTTATAATCAGGTGCTATCATACAAACGAACGCGCATTGGCAGCAAGTGCGAATTTGGTGCAGCATAATTGAGCAGAATCTTCTATAATGAAATCACGCGCTTGCTTCATCCTCGCCACACTACCACGTAGATTTAGCATTTAATCAGCGTCCTTGTAGGTGTGAAGGAGTTTCTATGCGACGGAGCGTTTACTATCAATTAATGATATTGTTGCTAGGATTAAGTGCATGTGGCACAACACCTGCCCAACACCCCACAACCACCAGTGTTCCCGCTGAAACTCCCGCAGTTCTCGCCGCCGCAGTTACGCCCGAAGCCCGCGATTATCCTTTATTGAGCGCCTACCAGCAAGCTGTTGATGCTGCATTGACTGCCAAGCCGCCAGTTTTGACCCTCGCTAGCCTTGATTCACAGCAAGCAATGGCCCAAATTGTGGCCCTCAACGAACCAAAGCTCCAAAGTCAATTTGTTGAGCAGAATGGTACTCCATTTCGCAATGAGGTCTTTGGGGTTGTACCTGTGCGCGAAAGCGACATCATCGAGGCAACCGCCCAATGCCTGCAAGTCAGCTGCTATCGCGTCGAGGTCTATAATTTTGCGCTCAACCTGACGTTGGCAATTACCGTCGATATTTCCAATCAAAAAGTAATTGTCGTCGAACGCCTTGCCAATAGCCAACCAGATATTCCTGAGCATTTGACGGCGGTGGCACGTGAAATTGCCAGTAACGCCGCCGAAGTTGAGCAGGCGCTTGGCTACAAACCAAGCTCCGATCAAGCAGTGATGGCCAATACCAAAACGTCGTTGAATGCCACTCGTTGCGAACGCTCGGTCCATTTATGCGTTGCGCCAACCTTTGTCGAAGGCGAACGAGCATTGTGGGCGATTGTCGATCTGACCGATACCCGCTTGGTGGGCGTGCGCTGGACTAATGTTGGGGCAACCGGCCCAGCAGTGACCGAAAAAGGCATGCAAAATGAGGCCGTACTGAAATATTGCGATCATACAATCCGTTTGGAACGCGATGGCTGGGCCTTCGATTATATGCTCACCTCATCCGATGGCCTGCGAATTTCTGAGGTCAGTTATCAAGGCAAGCCGCTGTTCAAAAGCGCCAAATTGGTCGATTGGCATGTGAGCTATAGCGAACGCGATGGTTTTGGCTATAGCGATGCGGTTGGCTGCCCCTATTTTTCGCAAGCAGCAGTCATTGCCGTCGAACCGCCGATGATCGGCGAGCTAATCGAGAATGATCAAGTGGTTGGCTTTCAATTGGTGCAGGAATTTTGGTCGGAGCTTTGGCCTGAGCCATGCAATTATTATTACGAGCAAGCGTTTCAATTCTATTTTGATGGGCGCTTTCGGCCAGCAATCGCCAGCGTTGGCCGTGGTTGCGGCGATGATGGCACCTATCGACCAGTCACGCGCATTAGTTTGGCCGATACTGGCACAATAAGCGCCTGGGATGGCACGCAATGGCAAACGTGGGAAACAGAACAATGGCAGGGCGCAGATACGCGCCAAATCCACCCCGACGGCGCAGAATATCGGCTCGATTTTGCCAATGGCGGCAGTTACACCATTGCCACCGGACGCGGCCAATTTGCTGATGGCGGGCGTGGCGATCAAGCTTTTCTCTATGCAACGCTCGATCATCCTGAACGCGACGAGGGCGAAAGCGATATGGTGACGATTGGGCCATGCTGCAATAACGACGCAAACCAAGGCCCAGAGCAATTTATCGACAATCCAGCAGAGAGCATTAGCAACCAAAACATCGTGTTGTGGTATGTGGCCCAACTTAAAAACGACGATACACCAGGCAGCCAATATTGTTGGGCCGAATCGGTGTTGCGGCGCGGAGTCTATGTGCCCGAAGAATATCCTTGTTGGTCGGGGCCGCTTTTTCGGCCAGAGCGAGGCAAATAAATGAGTCGTCGTAAAAAACGCCCGCAATCAGCCCAACCCGCCATAAAAGCAGCAAAGCCAACAGCTAAGCCCAATCAGGCCAACAATCGGCGTTCATTGTTGGCCTTGGGCAGTGTTTTGGCGATGTTCGCTGTGCTTGGATTAGGAGTGTGGTGGCTTAATCGTAGTTCAGCAACTGCCAGCAATTTTGCCCAAGGCGAAGTAACCTCGTGCAAGCAAATTCCGCCATTTGCCCAAGCCCAAGGCTTTGGGGTCAATGCAGTGCTCGATACTCAAGCCCGCCGCGTGCGTGGCATGGTGATGTACGATTTGACCAGCGAAGGCCAAGAAGCCAGCCAACCAGCGCCCTATCAACACCCTTCTTGGGCCAAGGCTGGCTATCTTAGCTCGCCAATTTTGGATCGCGATGGGGCGATTTATGTTGGCGCAGTACCGTGGGTCAGCATTTTGTATAATCCGCCAGCGGCGGCCAATAAGCTCTATCGGATTGATCCACGCACTGCCGAATTGAGCGAATTGCTCGATTTACCAACCGCTACACCTGCCAACAATACCAATCCCTATGGCATTTTGGCACTTAATTACGATTGCAACACCCACAGTTTGTATGTTTCGTCGGTGTTTGGCTCAACCAAGCAGCAACAATTTGGCCGCATTTTTCGCGTTGATTTAGCGAGCAAAAAAGCCAGCATTGTGCTCGATGGCGTAGATAGCTTTGGGCTTGGGGTTTATAACGGCAGCAGTGGCAAACGTTTATATTATGCTTTAGCACGCCAGCCCCAAATCTATTCAATTGCACTGGATGCCCAAGGCAACCCAACTGGCCAGCCGCGCCAAGAAATCGATTTTAGCGGCCAAGGCTACCATGGCGATGAGCGCGGGCGGCGAATTACCTTTGGTGATGCGACGATGCAAGTGCGGATTGTACAATTCGATTACACCCTAACAGCGGTTACCAACCCCAATGAAAGCACCCTGAGCTATCGTTACAACCCTGAAACCGATAGTTGGCAGGTAGCAGAATAACCATGCAGACTATACGACCGTAGTTCGCAGGTCGCGTTGAGCAAAACCAAAATCCCATAGCCGAATCAACCTAAAGTACCGTTTAAAGTGATGCACAAAAGCGCAAAATAGAGTGTAGTGTGTGGAGCACTATTCGCGTGCAGCTAGCACCTATTCTGCGGCGGAGGCAGCACATGCATACGATCATTTTGACTGGTGATGGCGAAGCGAGCATTCAATGCTTAAAAACCATTAGCAGCAGCTATACATTAAAACCACTCAGCCCAACCACTGGTGCTGTGCATATTGGTGAATATCGATTAACGACCACGACCAGCATTCGTTTGCTGGCGATTCCCAAAAGCACCTACGAGGAATTGGGCAGCGGCTTGATGGAGCGGGCGCTGGCCACGATTACCTTTGTCGATGGCTGCCAACCCTCAGTTGATAGCGGCTATTTTGTCAACGAGCTTGAAGAGCAGGCTTTTCGCTTGGGCAAGCCGTTAATTATTGCCGCAACCCGGGGCCAAGCCCCAAATGCGCTGAGCAGCGAAGCCATGCGCGAAGCCTTGGGCACGTCGAGCTATGCCAGCGTTGCCAGCTGCGAAATGCAACAAATTAGCACGTTGTATCGCTTGGTCGCCAACGCAATTAAGCTCGCGCCAGCAACCGCCCAACGCCATGCCCATTTGCAACAAATTCTCAATAGCTTAGTTAATGTTTCGCACTATCGCTTGCGCGGCATTGCGCTTGCAAATCACGAAGGGCTAACATCGGCACTTAGTTTTACCAAATCCAGCAGCCATCAACGAATTAGCGGCCTTTCCAAAGCCTTGTTAGATGTCTATCGCCAAATGGGCTATGCTTGTGAATTGGGCTGGGCGAGTGCCTTAATTCTGCATGCCGACGAAGGCACGTTGATTGTCGAAACCCTCGGTGATTATTTGGTTACCATGCTGTGCGATGATGATTTAGGCGATATTGAAGCCTTGCGCCGTGATCTCAGCGCCGCCTTGCAACCCCAACCAAGCGAAGCCCAACTCCACGCCGCTTAAAAAATCAACGGGCTACCAAGTTTTTGGTAGCCCGTCGATCAATTAAATTGGTTACTCAGCCATAAATTGGCGCGGACGGTCGGGATAATCAGCGCCAACCGCATCAACCCCCAAGCTCAAAATATGCTTATAATCTTGTTCGGGGCCGCCCCACGGGCTAACGAACAAATCAGCAGCATGGCAAGCATCAACTTCCTCACGGGTCAGCATTGCCCAATATGGCATCACCAAATCGGCATTGACCAACTTTGCCATTGCTGGCGCATCGGGCACACGCGAGGCGTAAATCACGCCGGTAGCCACATCGGGAGCAAGCGCTTTGAGCTGGCCCAACACAATATGATCAAACGAAATTGCCATCACTTGATCGCGCACATTCAACTCGTCGAGCAAGCGCACTAAAGCCACTTCAATATCAGGATAGAAAATTGGGCCATTTTTTAATTCGATTACCACTTTGGTGCGATCTTTGGCCCAGGTCAACACCTCGCGCAAGGTTGGCACGCGGCAATCGCTGAACGACGGATCAAACCACGAGCCAGCATCAAGCGCCTGAATTTCAGCAGCAGTGTGCTGACATACCAAGCCAGAGCCGTTGGTTGTGCGGTTGAGCGTTGGATCGTGAATCACCATCAACTCGCCATCTTTGCTCAAATTCACATCTAATTCGATTGCATCGGCACGCAAGGCCAAGCCGCGCTGAAATGCAGCCATGGTATTTTCAGGCGCATAGCCCGCAGCTCCCCGATGCCCAATCACAAATGGCCCTTTGCGTGCGCCAAATGGCTGTAACACAGCGACCTCCTTCACAAAAGCGTTTGGTTTGTGCCATTGTGCAACGCCTCAGCATGGCTGTCAATCTAGGGCTTGGGAGCGAGGGGTCAGGGGCCAGCAGCTAGGGGCCAGCGAACGGAAATGCAAAAAATCATAACGGCTGAAACCACGAAGCACGCGAAGCACGCGAAGCATAATTTCAACCCAAATTTCCTTATTTGAATTAAGGGGAAATAGAAACACAACAATAATCCACACCATAAATATTAGGGGGTACAGGGGGGATTAAAGCCCCCTGTGTCTCCCGCCTTGAGGCGGGACGGAAGGGTGGTGATTAATTAATGATAGTTAACAACCTATCCTTGTAATGATTGGCGATAGCCAATTTCATTGTGCAACGTTCACTAAACAGCAATATTGATAATATTAAAATCTTTAACTTGCAATTAAAATATTTTAATATATACTTATGCTCATCCACACATCAAATGACACCCCACTTCCAATCTCGGTTCTCATTAGCCCAACCTACCTAGGAGGATCAGCAATGCGTCTATCTGTTCGGCGGTACACACGGGTCGCGGTAGTCTTGAGCGTTTTAGGCTTAAGCTTGGCCCAGGGTGATGTTAGCTTGGCCAAGAAAGAAGTCGAAGTTGCGGTCGATCCGCATACAATTGTGGCCAGTGATGGAAAGCCGGTAGAAGTCAACACCAAAGGCATTGTCTACGATGAATTTGGTGCCTACATTGCAGGCAGCGATGGAACTGGTGTGCTAGCCGAAAGTGATCGAGCTGAGGAAGTTGATCCCAATGCCTTGCCAGCAACCCAAAGTGGCAGCCAAGAAGGCATCAGTTCAGTTATTGGGGCTGATAATCGAGTGCGGATCACCGCAACCACCTCAGATCCCTATCGCCGAATTGGCCAAATTACCTTTAGCAGTGGTGGTGGCAACTATATTTGTACTGGTTGGTTGATCAGCGCCAATACGGTGGCAACTGCTGGCCACTGTCTCTGGAGCAACAACGCTTGGGTGACCAATGTTAAGTTCTACCCAGGCCGCAATGGCAGCTCAAACCCGTATGGTGGCTGTAACGCAACCAAATTGTTCACGGTTTCGCAATGGCAAACCAGTGGCAGCGCCAACTACGATTATGGTGCATTCAAAATCAACTGTAGCGTTGGCAGCCAAACTGGGTGGTTCGGCTTGCGCGCCCCAAGCAGCACTGGCTTAGTCGGCCAAGCAACCAACATTGCTGGCTACCCAGGCGATAAAGCCTCAGGCACAATGTGGTTCCACGCCGATACCGTGCGCAGCTACACCAGCTATCGCCTCTCGTATGCTAACGATACCTACGGCGGCCAAAGTGGCTCACCAATTTGGAACAGCAGCGGCAGCTGCAGCAACTGTTCGATTGGCGTTCACACCAATGGTGGCAGCACCACCAACTCGGGTACACGGATCACCTCAACCGTGTTGAGCAACTTCAACACCTGGATCAATACCGCGCCATAAGCTAATTTTTAAGCAAAGCTAAAGACATATATCTGAACAAGGGTTTCCCAAATTTAGATAGGTTGGAAGCAACGGTAGGGAATTCTTCGTATAGGTGGGTGAAGACACATCCACCTTATACGAGGAATTCCCTACCATTTTAGCCATGAATCTCTGATGCTTTATAAACTCCACATGAGTTCGATATAAAGTATAATTATGCTGATTATTATGTTGATCTTAAGCTGTTTACCGTGGAGATAACAGGAAGGTATTATGATTATTTGGCGGGGCTGGCTGGTTGGAATCCTGATACTAGCAATGCCAGCACTTGTACAGTTGGCCGTTGATAAGTTTATAGGTTCTGGAATCTACAAACTATATTCTCGTCCGCTCTTTGCCGGAGCGTTAATTATTGTCGCGATTATCGTGTGGTTTCTTGGCCGATATCTTAATCAGCGTGATAGTCCAATGGCTCGATCAAATTTCCAAACTGCCCACTCGTTTATGTTGCTACGCATGGAATATTGGGCAATCCTCCTTGGATGCGGGGCAGTGGCGATGCTAGTGCTCTAGGCTAGTGTTAATGATTTATCCACCAACTTGCATCAATTTGGTTGTCTCGTTCCAACGATTCATAGCGGATAAGAAGGAGGGGTTGGCACTGACTTGAACAAGTAAAATCCGCTTCTACTCCTCATTTCTCAAAATGGTTGTTCCCATTCTACTCCTCATTTCCCAAAATGGTTGTTCTCAATCAAGCATAGAAGATCTTGACAGGTTTAATAAGCAACCTTAATCAGAATGCACTGTAATCCCCAAACGTTTCAACAAAGCCCGCTAGCAACTTAGCGGTTTGTTGAAACTATACAAATCAGCGCAACAAGCATTAATCTAGTGCTTTTTTTGATTTAATCCCATTCGTTTCAGTATGACTGCATCCCCCCAAGATACTAGCCCATTAATCCTAGGCATTGCTTAATCCACCGTCATGGTGAGATTGGGGTTATCGGCTTACCAAAAAAAAGCCCCTACTACGGTCTAAAGAACGAATTCTCATTGAAGTGTCATTATTCACCGTTTTGTGGTTTGGGTTAGGTTGCTTTCACGATTCGCGATCAGCGAAAGCGGTTAACCCTCAGATGTGGGAGTAGCCTGTATGATCTGGTTCATTCGCTCTCTTGTAATTGTGCTCATCGCGCTGGTGGTTATGCCAAGCCAATATTCGCAACCTGCGAATGTTGGGCCTTTGGCGTTAACCCCAACTGAGCCACCAACCCCAACCAATACGCCGACCAACACCCCAACCAATACGCCGACGAATACGCCGACAAATACCCCAACCCCAACCAATACGCCGACGAATACGGCGATTCCAAGCGATACCCCAACCAATACGGCGACGGCCACCAGCACGGCGTTGCCAACCAATACGCCGGATCTCGGCCCGCCAACAATTACACCGTTGCCAACCAGCACGCCCGATCCTGCGTTGCCAACGCGAACAGTCTTGCCAACCGATACACCAGATCCTTTGCTCCCAACCAATACGCCAACCAATACGCCCGATCCTTCGCTCCCAACCAATACGCCTGATCCTTCGCTCCCAACCAATACGCCAACCAATACGCCTGATCCTTCGCTCCCAACGAGCACGGCCTTGCCAACGAGCAGCGTGCCAACAGTTCCAGCTGGCACAGTCTCGCCAACGAGAAACGTGCCAACAACAGGGCCAGGTACGCCAACGAGTTCGGTTCCTGGGGCAACGGCAACGCCAAATCAAAGTATTCCAAGTGTGACTCCCGATCCACGGGTAACGCCTGGGCAACCAACGACAACACCGATGCCAAACACAACGCCCATGCCCGGATCAACCGTTGGGCCAAACACGCCGCAACCAAGCGCGAATCCTGTCGGATCGCCAGCAGGCGGCCAACGGCCATTGCCCCAAACGAGTAGCGCCGATAACGCCGCCTTATGGTTTATTGGCTTCTTAGGTCTCTTGGTCTGTCTGATTGGTTTTGGCATTCAACGCCGCGCTGCGTAGTGCTTATCACAGAGGTTATCGTATGAAGCAAGCATCTCCTCGATATTCATTCAGCACATTACTGGTGTGTTGTAGTTTATTGGTAGCACTCGCAATCACCATGCTGCCAAATGCTGGATCAGTGGCTTATGCCGCAGCGACCATTAGCGGGCGGGCGTATCGCGATTACAACGCCAATGGCATCATCGATAGCTTGGAGCCAGGCCTCAGTGGCGTGACGGTCACCGTCTACAATGCAAGCAATGCAGTGGTTAGCACGGCAACCACCAATGCCTCTGGCAACTATACAATTAACGATGCGACGGCCTATAGCGGGCCATATCGGGTTGAATTTACCAATGCGCCCAGCACAGTCAAATCAGGACCGATGGGCAGCAATTCAGGCTCAAGCGTCTTGTTTTTGAGTGGTGGTAGCACAACCGCCAATATGGGCTTTAACAACCCAGCCAACTACTGCCAAGATAACCCAACTTTGGTTACAAACTGTTACAGCATGGGCCATCAAGATCAAGCTCCATCAGCAGCCTTCCACTCGATTGTGGGCTTTCCCTATACCGCAGGCAGTACTGGCAATAGTCCGATCCCTGGTGTCGATAGCCCAACCCCAAGTGATTTAGCCTTTGGTGCTGAAACTGGCCCAACCTTTGGTTTGGCTTGGCAGCGCTCATCAAAAAGCTTGTTTGCCTCAGCAGTAATGAAACGTCACGTTGGCTTCGGGCCAAACGGTATCGGCGCAATTTATCGGATTACGCCTAGCCCACGCACGGTCAGCGTGTTCCTTGATTTAAATGCGTTATTTGGCGCAAACACAGCTGGGGCAAACCCGCATCCAACGGGCACTGACCTCGTACACGATTCAGCAAGTTGGGACCCAGTTGGCAAAATTTCGCTCGGCGATATGGATATTTCCGAAGATGAAACAACGCTCTGGACGGTTAACCTTGCCTCAAAACAACTGTATAAAATTCCGATTGGCTTAACGCCAACCGCTCCAACGGCAGCAGCAATTAGCCGCTACAACGTGCCAGCACCAGCCGATTGTGCTGTTGGCGATAACCGCCCCTACGCCTTGGCGGTCAATGAAGGCTTCGTCTATTTGGGCATGGTTTGTTCAGCCCAATCAACGGCCAATGCCGCCAATTTACGTGGTTATGTTTATCAATTCAACCCAACCACGACAACCTTCACCCAAGTATTGAACTTTCCATTGAACCACACCCGTGGTTGTGCGGTAGTTGCTGGCGGTTGTACCAGCGCCGTCTGGAATCCATGGCGCACCAACTTCACAGTCACGGCAACTGGCTTTGGCGGCGAGTATGTCCAACCCCAACCAATGTTGACCGACATCGAATTCGATAACGGCAACATGATTTTGGGTATCCGCGACCGCTTCAGCGATCAAATGGGTTTTAATCAAAATAACACCACCGCTGGCAGCACTCAACTCTATATTGGCGATTCAGCTGGCGACATTTTGCGTGCTTGTGGCAATGGGAGCAGCTGGACGCTCGAAGCAAACGGTTCGTGTGGTGGCACAACCACCGCTGGCGCTGGCACCAACCAAGGCCCCGGCGGCGGCGAATATTACTACCGCGACAACTATCCTGAGCACGATGAAGTATCACTCGGTGGCTTGTTGCAAATTCCAGGCAAGCCCGATGTTGTCCAAACTATTTATGATCCAATTTTCGATAATACCCAATACTTCGATGGTGGGATCATGTGGCTCAACAACAGCACTGGCAATCGCAGTCGTGCTTATCGGATTTACGATAGCAATGCCCAAACCAACACGCTGGCCAAAGCTGGCGGTTTAGGCGACCTTGAAGCATTGTGCGATGCAGCGCCGATTGAAATTGGCAACCGGATTTGGAATGATGCCAATAATAACGGGATTCAGGATGCAGGCGAGCCAGCATTAAGTGGCGTGGCCGTGCGGTTGTTTGATACCAATGGCACAACCGTGCTGGCAACTGCCACCACTGATACCAATGGCAACTATCGCTTCTCATCATTGGCAGGCACCAACACCGCTAGCACGATTTTCAATATTACTGGTTTACAACCAAACCGAACTGGCTACTCAATTCGGGTGGCTACAGCTCAAGCAGCGTTGGCCAACAAAAACCTGACGATCACCGACTTCAATAGTGGCACCAACAGCGATCTGCGCGATTCGGACGCGATGCTTAGCGGTGCCAACGCAGTAATTACCTTTAATACTGGCGTTGCTGGCGATAACAACCACAGTTATGACATTGGTTTTTATGGCTATAGCGTGGGCAACCGCGTTTGGTACGATACCAACAATAACGGTACCCTCGATCCAAGCGAACAAGGCATTGGCGGCGTAAGCGTCAGTCTGTTTGCCGATGCCGATGCCAACGGCGTTCCCGATAGCGGCACCGCCTTGGCTACCCAAAATACCACGACCAATGGCTGCTATCGTTTTGATGGCTTAACCGCTAACAGCTATGTTGTGCGGATTAATCCGACCAACTTCGGCGCAGGCAATGCCTTAGCAGGCTATCGCAGCAGCACCATCACCGCAGCCAGCGCCAATAACAATATTGAAAATGATGATAATGGCGTTGAAGGCGCAAACCTTGCCAGCGATGGGGTGTTGAGCCAAGTCATCACGCTTGGTGGCAACGAGCCAACCACCGAAACCAACTTGTGTACTAGCGATCCAGCCGAACCAGACGCAACCACCAATTTGACCGTTGATTTTGGCTTCTTCAAGCTCAGCCTTGGCAATCGCGTTTGGAACGATGTCAACAATAATGGCTTATTGGATGTTGGCGAAGCAGGCATCGACAATGTTAATGTTGCAATCTATAACGCCGCGAATGTCTTAATTGCCAGCACAACGACCAGTGGTGGCGGTAATTACAGCTTTGCAGGCTTATTGCCTGGTGATTATTATGTTCAGCTAACACCACCAGCCAATTTTGTTTCGAGCACTGGCAGCCAAGCGTTAGCGACTGGCCCATCCGAACCAGCGCCCGATCCCGACAATAATATCAATAATGACGATAATGGCACGACCAATGGTGCAGTAGTACGCAGTGCATTGATCACGCTCACGCCAGCCAGCACTGGTGCACAAAATGCGACGATTGTGAATAATGCCCTTGGTTCGACCGACGATACAACTTTGGACTTTGGCTTGTTCCAAGCTTTGGCACTTGGCAATCATGTTTGGAATGATCTCAATAACAATGGCCTCTTCGCTGCTGGCGAAACGGGCATCAGTGGTGTCGTTGTCAACCTGTATCGGGCTGGCTCAACCACAGTTCTGGCTTCAACCACGACCAACGCCACTGGCTACTATCACTTTAGCATGCTTGGGGCTGGCGATTATGAAGTGGAATTGGCTGCCAGCAACTTTAGCGGTGCAGGCGCTTTGGTTGGCTATACCAGCAGCACTGGCACATTCGGCAGCATCTCAGGCCCCTACGAAACCGCGCCCGATCCCAATACCAACATCGATAGCGATGATAATGGCGAGGTTATCGGCACGCTCGGCACAACTGGCGTAATCCGCAGTGCCTCAATCACGCTGGCAGCTGGCAGCGAACCAACTGACGAGACCAATGGTAGTAATGACCCAACAATTGATGCCAATAGCAACTTGACGCTTGATTTTGGGGTCTTCGCCAACTTAAGCCTTGGCAATCGCATTTGGAACGATGCCAACAACGATGGCTTGCGCAACAACGGCGAAACTGGCATCACCAATGTTGTTGTCGATCTCTATCTCGATCGCAATGGCAACGGTGTGATTGATGCTGCCGATGCACCAGCAGTTGCCAGCACCCAAACCAATGCAAGTGGCTACTATTTGTTCAGCAGCCTGAATCCAGGCAATTACTGTGTAGCAATCACCAGCGGCAACTTCACCGGCGCTGGCGCATTGGTTGGCTATAGCAGTAGCACTGGCGCAAGCACGGCAACTGGCCCATTCGAGCCAGCCCCCGACCCAGATAGCGATACCAACGACGATAACGACAATGGCTCAATTACTGGCATCCTCGGTAGCGGTGGCAGCGTCCAGAGCACATGTTTCAATCTCGCAGCAGGAGCCGCACCAACTGGCGAAACCGACACGAATGGAACGGGGGGCGCGATTGATGCCAACAGCAACTTGACGGTTGACTTCGGCTTCTACCAATTGCTGAGCCTTGGCAACACGGTTTGGAACGATGCCAACAACGATGGTTTATTGAATAATGGCGAAACTGGCCTTGCTGGCGTAACCGTCGAGCTGTATGCCGATGATGGCGACGGTGTGTTTGATGCAGGCGATACCTTTATTGCTCAAACCCTGACACTTGCCAATGGCATTTATGGATTCAGCAACCTCTTGCCTGGTGAGTACATCGTGGTCTTGCCAACGAGCAACTTCGGCGATACTGGCCCACTGCATAACATGACCAGCTCAACTGGTGGGGGCAGCGAACCAGCCAGCGATCCCGATAACAATATTAATAACGATGACAATGGCACGGTTATTGGCACGCTCACCACAACTGGCGTGATCGCCAGCCAAGCAATCAGCTTAAATGCTGGTAGCGAGCCAACCAACGATGGCGATACCAACGCCAATACTAACCTCAGCCTTGATTTTGGGGTCTTTGCCTTAGCAAGCATCGGGGATTTTGTCTGGTACGACAATAATGGCAATGGCCTGCAAGATGGCATTGGCGGCGGGGTTAGCGGAGTTACGGTTACGCTCTATACCCCAGGCCCAGACAACCTGCCATGTACTGCTGACGATGTATTTGTTGCCAGCCAAACAACGTCGGCTACTGGCGCATATGACTTCGATTACCTGCTCGCTGGCAATTATGTGATTCAGTTTAGCGATTTGCCTGCTGGCTATGTGTTCACAACACCAAATGTTGGAGCCGACGACACCATCGATAGCGATGCAGACCCAGTTACTGGCTGTACTGGAATCATCAGCTTGGTTTTGAGCGAACACAACGAAACAGTTGACGCTGGGATTTATCAACCACTCGCGGTTGGCAATTATGTTTGGAACGATGCCAACAACAATGGTCTCTTCAATGTTGGCGAAACGGGCATTAGTGGGGTTGTTGTTAACTTATATCTCGAAGGCTCAAACACGATCCTGAGCACGACCACCACCAATGCTACCGGCTACTATCATTTTGCTGGCCTGACCGGTGGGAATTATGATATTGAGCTTGCTGCCAGCAACTTTAGCGGCGCAGGCGCGTTGATCGGCTATACCAGCAGCACCGGAACCGTTGGTAGCATCTCAGGTCCCTACGAAACCGCGCCCGATCCCGATAACAACGTCGATAACGACGATAATGGCACAATTGTTGGCACGCTAGGCACAACGGGCGTAATCCATAGCGCTAGCGTCACGCTGGCTGCTGGCAGCGAGCCAACTGGCGAAACCAATGGCAGTGGCGATTCAACGATTGATGCCAATAGCAACTTGACGGTTGATTTTGGGGTCTATCAACCACTCAGCCTTGGGAATCGGGTTTGGGAAGATACGAACAACGATGGCTTGCGCAATAACGGCGAAGCTGGAATCAACAATGTTACGGTTGATCTGTACATGGATCGCAACGGCAACGGCGTGATTGATGCCGCCGATGCACCAATCGTTGCGAGTGTTCAAACCAATCCAAATGGCTACTATCTGTTCAACAATTTGCTTGCTGGTAATTACTGCGTGGCCATTCCAAGCAGCAACTTCATCGGTATTGGCGCATTGCTTGGTAAGGGCAGCAGCACCGGTGCAACAGCCGCAACTGGCCCATTCGAGCCAGCGCCCGACCCAGATAGCGACAACGCCGATAATAACGATAACGGCTCAGTCGTGGGCACGCTCGGCAGTGGTGGCAGCGTTCAAAGTGCATGTTTCAGCCTCGCAGCTGGAGCCGAACCAACTGGCGAAGCCGATAGCAACGGCACGGGTGGTGCGATCGATGCCAACAGCAACTTGACGGTTGACTTCGGCTTTTACCATCTGCTTAGCCTTGGCGACTTGGTTTGGGATGATGACAATAATGATGGCTGGTACAACAATGGCGAAACTGGTATTGCTGGCGTAGCCGTAGACCTGTATGCCGATGATGGCGACGGTGTGTTTGATGCAGGCGATAGTTTAGTTGACCAAACAACAACCAGCGCTGGTGGATTGTATCACTTCGATAATCTCGTACCAGGCGAGTACATCGTGGTCTTACCTGCAACCAACTTTGCGACTGGCGGCCCATTACAAAGCATGGCCAGCTCAACTGGCGGCAATAGCGAACCAGCCAGCGATCCTGATACCAACATCAACAACGATGATAACGGCACGACGATTGGAACATTGGGCACAACTGGCGTGGTTGCCAGTCAAGCAATTAGCTTGAATGCTGGTAGCGAGCCAACCAACGATGGCGATACCGAAGCCGATAGCAATCTTTCGCTCGACTTTGGCTTATTCCACTTGGGTGGTTTGGGCAATTATGTCTGGTTCGATACCAATGGCAATGGCCTGCAAGACGGCTCGGAAAATGGCGTTGGCGGCATTCTCGTCACGCTTTACACGCCAGGCCCAGACAATCTGCCATGTACCGCCGACGATGTGGTCATTGCCAGTCAAACAACCAGCAGCACAGGCAACTATAGCTTCGGTCAATTAACGCCAGGCAGCTACTCGGTTCAGTTCAGTGGCTTGCCGACAGGCAGTGTCTTCACGACACCAAATGTTGGCGGCGACGACACGATCGATAGCGATGCAGACCCAGTTACTGGCTGTAGCGGCCTCGTCACGGTTACGGTCAACGGCTATAACGACACCATCGACGCTGGGATCTATCAATTGGCTGGCTTAGGCAACTATGTCTGGCACGATCTCAATGTCAATGGGATTCAAGATGGCAACGAACCAGGTATTCCAAATGTCACCGTCAACTTGTATCTTGATACTAACAATGATGGCATTCCCGATGGCGCAGCAATTAACACAACCGTTACTGGCGCACTTGGCGATTACTTCTTTGGTCTATTGTCACCAAACTCATATTTGGTTGAATTTGTTGCCCCAAGCGGCTACTTCTTCACCCAACAAGGTGCTGGCAGCGACCCAGCTCTTGATAGCAATGCCAATCCAACAACGGGCCAAGCTGCAACGGTAACCTTGGCGAGTGGTGGCTCTAACCCAACGATCGATGCTGGTTTGTATCAATACGCCAGCTTAGGCAACCTGATTTGGTACGATACCAATCTCAATGGACTCTTCGATGCTGGTGAAATTGGCGTAGATGGCTTGACGGTCAACTTGCTCGATAGCAGCAATGCAGTGATCGCCACGACCACAACCGTCAATGGAGCCTATCAATTCACAAACTTAATGCCAGGCGTGGGCTATTATGTTCAGTTCACCAAGCCAGCCAACTACAACTTTAGCCCAGTCAACGTCGATGCAAACGATACGATTGATAGCGATGCCAATCCAACAACGGGCGTGAGCGCCTTGATCATTCTCGCCTCAGGTGAGAATAATCCAAACATCGATGCTGGAATCTATGAACTCGCCAGCATTGGCAACTTTGTTTGGGAAGACAGCAATGGCAATGGGATTCAAGATGCAGGCGAGCCAGGGATTGCTGGCGTAACTGTCCATCTCTACAACAATAATGTGCTGGTCGACACCCAAATCACCGATGCCAACGGCAACTATAGCTTCACTGGCTTGATTCCAGGTAGCTATACCCTTGATTTCCAAGCGCCAGTTGGCATGCTCTTCACGACAGCAAACGTTGGTGGCGACGATACAATCGATAGCGATGTTGACCCAATTACAGGTGCAACAGCTGCGACCAGCTTGACCGCTGGCGAAGATGACCCAACCTGGGATGCAGGGTTCTACACGCCAGTCAGCTTAGGCGACTTGGTTTGGAACGATTTCAACAATAATGGGATCGTTGATGGTGCAGCCGTTGGGATCGACAATGTGACGGTTGATCTATACCGCGATCGCAACGCCAACAATCAACCAGATGCAGGCGAAATGCTCGATACGACCACAACCAATGCCGGTGGCAACTATCTCTTTGATAATCTCATGCCCGGTGATTATATTGTGGTACTGCCAAGCAGCAACTTTGCAGCAGGCGCAGCCTTGGAAAATTTCGTGAGCAGCACGGGCAACTTTGGCGCACAACCAACGCCATTCGAGCCAGCTAGCGATCCCGATAACAATATTAACGACGATGACAACGGAACTACCTTTGCAGGTGGCATCAAGAGCTTAGCCGTCACGGTTTTGGCCAATAGCGAGCCAACCAACGATGGCGATAGCAGCGCCAATAGCAATCTCAGCATCGACTTTGGCGTGTTTGTTCCCGCCAGCCTTGGCAATATCGTTTGGTACGACACCGACGCTGATGGCCAATATGTGCCAGGCGATGGTGGTGTACCAGGCGTGATTGTCACACTCTACGACATCAATGGCACGGCAATCATCAGCACAACCACCGATGCCAATGGCAACTATCAATTCGACAACTTGCCACCAGGCAGCTATATCGTTGGCTTCGACAACTTGCCAGCAGGCTTCGTCTTTACCCACGATGATACGGGCAGCGATGCAAGCGATAGCGACGTTGACCCCAACACGGGCACAACTGGCGTAATCGTCTTGAATCCAGGCGATAACAATGGCTCGATCTACGCAGGCGTAACCACACCAAATGCCATTGAGTTGGCTGATTTCAGCGCAATCCGTGAGGCAGGCAATGTGGTTGTTCAATGGACAACTGTCAGCGAATCCAAGACCTTGGGCTTCCATCTGTATCGCAGTAGCGACCGCAATCGGGCCAATGCTAGCCGCGTTACGAGCAGCATGATTGCAGCCCAAGGCCGCAGCGGCGGCGCAAGCTATCGCTGGCTCGACACCAACGTTGACGACAGCAGCACCTACTCCTATTGGTTGGTTGAAACCGAACTCGATGGCAGCACCAACGAGTATGGCCCAGCCAATACCAATAGTACCCAAGCCAATAAGTATCACATCTTCGTACCAATGACCACGCGGTAATCACGTCGGTAAGGGCTGGCTGGAATAATTCCAGTCAGCCCTTTGCGTTTGTTGTGTAGTTGAGGATCGGATTATGTGGCGTTACCTTATCCTTGTTTGTTTGCTCGGATCATGTATCTTTACCCAAGTGCCAGCGAGCGAAGCGCAACCATCGGCGCTGCAAACGCAGGCAACGCTCCAAGAAGCCCCAAATGGCATTATGGTCGAATGGCAAGCAGCCAAGGAATTACGACCTTTTGCCATTTTAGTGGCCGATGATTGGCAATTTCAGCCAACCCTGCAAGCACTCAGCCTCGATCAACAACCTATCAACAAGCTTGCAGAAGTGCTAGCACCACTCAATGTGCTACGCGAAGGCCGTTTTCGCGGCCAACGGATTGTTGTTTTGCAGCCCCAAACCACAATCAACCAGCAACGCATTAGCAAGGCAAAGCTGTATGTTGCCAATGCCCAATTGTTTGATCAGCCAAATCGTTTGATCGACCAACCGTTTCAGCTCAATCAAGCAGTACCAAGCCCGCAAATTGGCCAAGGCTGGCGCATTACAGCCAACCAAGCAGGGATGCAGCAATTAACTGGTGTCAGCTTAGCCCAAGCAGGCATTAACCTTGCCAACCTCGCACCCTATAGCCTTCAGCTGTGGTACAAAAATCAGCAACTTGCAATCGAAGAACGGGGCACGCTCGACGGCAGCTTTGATCAAAACGATGCAATTTGGTTCTATCTGCCCAGCATTGGCGATCGCTGGAACACCACCAGCAATCTCTGGCTCAAGATTGGGACGGCCAACAGTAGCCCCAAAATCGGGTCGATAACGCTTGATCCAACTGGCTTGCCAACCAGCACCCAAGCCTATCAAACCAGCCTCTGGTATAACCCACAAATCTACGATTCGTTGCAGGCTGGCACTGATGACGACCATTGGTTTAGCGCCGATTTGAAGGCTGGGCCAGAATTAAACCCAACAACCCAACAGCTTTGGCTCACCAGCACCTTGCCACTGGCGACAGGCCCAAGCACGGTTACATTAAACGGCATTGTTTACACCAGCAATCCAACCAGCATCGCCATCACCAGCAGCCAGCGAATTAACCTTGGCTTGAATAGCGGTGTTTTTACTAAATCGGCTCAGCTTGCGCCAAGCCACCAGCTGCAAATCGCAATTGCCAACACCCAACAGATTAGCGGCATCGCGCTCGATCGCGTGCTCTGGCAACGGCCTGTCGTGCTGAATGCAAACGCGCAAACAATCCAATGGCAAGCAGTCCGTAAAGCTAATTATTCAATTATTAATCGCCCAAACCAAGCAGTGAGTTATAACGTAAGCCAGCCTTGGCAACCACAGCGAATGCAATTTAACAATGATTTGCTGGCAGCTGAACCAGGCGATTATCTGCTGGTCAATCCGGCCAACCTGCCGCAACCAAGCATCGCAGCGAGTGCCCATGGCAATTGGCAAAACCCAGCCAAAACCATTTATCTTGCGCCCAAACAATGGCATAACCTACTGCAACCGTTGATCGAACGGCGTGAGCAGCAGGGTTTGCAGCCATTGCTCGTTGATGTGCAAGCAATTTATGATCGTTGGAGCAGCGGCAATGTTGATCCGTTGGCGATTCGCAATTTTATGCGCTACCTCGCTAACACTTGGCCACAAGCACCGCAAGCGCTGGTATTGGTTGGTGATGGCACGATTGATCCACGCAATTATTTGGGTCGCAATAATCCGAATCAGATTCCACCATTGCCCGTTAATAGCGACCCGTGGCTTGGCGAAATTGCCTGCGACACATGTTTTGTGCAACTTGATGGCGATAAGCCGCTGGCTGATCCGCTTCCTGATCTGCAAATCGGGCGTTTGCCAGCCAAAACTGAGGCCGAATTGACCAATCTGATCAATAAAATCGACAATTATGAAAGCGCTCCAGCAGATGTGCGCTGGCGTTCGCGCCAAATCTACGTTGCCGATAACTATAAAACTGCCAGCGGCCAAGCAGATTATGCAGGCGATTTTGCCGCGCTCAGCGACGCAATGATTGGCTATCAACCAAATAAGCTAGAAATTCAGCGCGTTTATTATGACCCGTGGCGCAAAACCAGCAACGGCTTGCCCCAAACCGACCCATGGCGGATTGCCAGCGCTGATCAAGCACGCCAACAAACCTTTGATCAATTGAATCAAGGGGCGGCAGTGGTGACTTACGTTGGGCATAGCCATCAATATCAATGGGCAATTACTGATTTGAGCAATAGCCAGCCCTATCTTTTGAGTTTATACGATAGTGATCGGCTGCAAAATAGCCCAGCCTTGCCGATGATCTTGGAGATGACATGTTTGACCAGTGCCTTTCAAACCATCGCGTGGAGTGGCACGAGCCTTGATGAACGCTTGGTTTTACAACCTAATGGTGGAGCAATTGCCACTTGGGGGTCGGCAGGTTTAGGCGTAGCCTATGGCCATGATCTGTTGAACGAAGGCTGGTGGCAACGCATGTGGAGCAACCCACGCCAAACCCAGATTGGTACGGGAGTCCTAGCTGGGCTTGTGCATTTGTTCAGCAATGGTGGCTGTTGCCAAGATAGCCTGCAAAGTTCGATTCTCTTGGGTGATCCCAACATATTATTACAACATCAGCAACGCGAAACGAGCTATCTCCCAGCAGTTATAAAATAATCATATAGGTAGAGAACTAGCTTCATCTAGGACTATCGGGCTACGCTATTGCAGTCACCTATGCCAACAAATATGGCTAGAGCATAGCTCATATATGCACACGAATGATTCAGCGGTTAAATCAGCTAAAACCCCTATTCTAGTATTAGTATGCTTCAACCAAGGATGAGCCAAATACCTAGGTGGGGGATATTTTGTACGTAAGCGTATCCCTCATTTATCAAAGCCATGACCTAAATCAAGATAGTACCTTTATGCTAGCTTTTTGGTGGAGTAAACAATGATAGCTACTACTATAATGCAAATGCATTTATTCAACACTTGATACTTAATTCTTAACTAACATTCATGTACGTTCTTCGGAAAGGCATCGTTGACGATGTTTTGCGACATAGAACTCTTTGGCTATGGAGCAAACATTTTTACTTCACCCAGCCATGCTGAGGAACTAGGAGCACCAGATGGTCGTTTTGATCACCGAGAGTAATGAACTTCGCCAACGGTTTATCGACCGTTTTGAAGTTTTGGCAATGCCATTAATGGTGACTACACCACGCATGATCAATGCATGCTTTCAACAATTTGTTCCCGAGCGTATTTTTGTCGATGCAAGCATTTGCACACCAGGTTTAATTCGTTGGCTTGATCAATGCGACGATGCAGAAATTATTCTGATCGCCAACTCGCGTGGCTCAATTCGACATGCACCGCGGGGGGCAATTATGTATATTCATCCTTCGTTAGAGCCAGAAGATATTATGCCGCTCTTGCCATTGCGCCAAGATGCCAATAGCGCCGCCTAACAGGTAGTTTCGCTCACCTCAGCCCTTCGTCTAGCACAGACGAGGGGTTTTTTTTGCGCATTCTTCAGGCCGCATGCGGATCAATCCAATTGCCTAGGCTGATTCAGGTAGAGATTTCACGAGAACTCGATGGTTTGCTTGGTGAAATGATGTGGATTATGCAATAATACAGCTCATGGTAGATTGTTCTTGGTTGCGAATTTTGAGGAAGCCCTATGTCGGTCTTGCAGGAATCATCTCCGTTGGTGATCGATCATCTCTATCTATGGGTTTCCAAAGATGGCACAGCCATGGATGCGCTGCGAAGTATTGGCTTCATCCCCAAAACGACAATTGGGATTCACGAGGGCGAGGGCACTGCTTCACACGTCATCTACTTCGACAACATGTACCTCGAACTCTTGTGGATTGAAGACCAAGCAGAGCTTGATGCTTCCTTGGCGAAACAACCGGATGTAATTCCAATTGGCGACACATGGCGCACAACAGGCCACTGTCCATTTGGGGTCGGGATGCATTATCGCACTCCTGATACAGCGCCCATGGGCTTTGAGACGCGGCGGCATACTGCGCAATGGATGCCTGATGATTCGTTGCTTGAACTGTTTCCGCAACCATCGTTATATGTGCCACCCTGCTCGATTCTGCATGGGTCGCTGGCCTATTGGGAAAGTCGCTTTGAGCACCCACATGGTCATGCCTTGGGCGTGCAGCAACTCACAGATTTCCAAATCACCGTGACCTCGCTCGATGCAGTGCCGCCGACGAACCCACTCCTGAGCCTTTTGCCGTTGAAACTTGGGGCTTATCCCTTGTTAGAACTGACCTTTGATGATCAGCGCCAAGGAAAAGTTTTTGACATGCGACCATTGCTGCCGCTTCGGCTCTATTGCTAACCAGCGACAGATTAGCCTGCTAATATGGTAGGGCTTGTTGTTTCAAAGATCTATCACGCTGAATCTTAGGGGCCATGCTTAAGGATATGCTTGTGTCGCGATGTGATCCAGCGCTGACAGGTATCTGCCACCTCAGGAAAGCGTTGGGCAATCCCTTCCAGCACTCGAAACATTTCATTGGCATCACGAAAGGGATAGGCTTCTCCATGGAGCGCAATCTGAATGCGGCGCAGATTTGTCCCTTCGCGCAACCAATCATCAGTTGTATCAAAATAAAGCTCCGCCATTATCACTCGTTTGCCAAATCAACATGCCAAATAAATCCGCGACAACTTCCCATGGCCATGTGTCAGCAATCGCTGCATCTAAGCGCTCAGCCAAGCGCTCCTCGCCTGCGTCGGCCACAAGCCGATCAACCCACTCATGGCTCGTATCAAAGCCGCCATGGATACGTTGGTCTTGAATTGCCTGCAATGTCTGCTCAAGAATCTCCTGATTCATCAATCACCTCTGTGGCAGTGAAAGCCGCCATTCATCTTATGCTCAGTTGAACCTGATAATACGCCATGGCTGGTTGTTTCGACAAGCAGCAAAACCGAGCGCGCAATGACGATCAGCACAATAATCATCGCTACGCCCCCTGATAACAAAAACGCACAATCCATTGCTGAATTGCGCGCTCGCCGTTAGATGTACTGATACATCAGGTTAACCACCGCCTGATCCCCTCACCCCAACCCCGCTCCCGTGGCGCGGGCGAGGGGCTTTAACCGCGTGGTTCTCCCGCAATTCCTTGGCGAAACATGGTCGGCTCCCCCTCGCCCGCGTTCAGTGGGAGAGGGGGTTGGGGGGTGAGGGGACATGGTTGCCATTTCGATCGTGCGCCTAGCATCGAGAACGCTTCATCCACCGACATCTATTTAATAACTAGCGGCAGAAAGACACGTTCGCCTGGCACCAGCACACTCAGCGAGGGCGAATAGAGCCGCAGCGTCCCCGCACCTGCATAGCGCCGACCAACAAAGTAGAATGTATGCACACCCTTGTTGATATTGAAAAGTGCCATATTGGAAACTGGACGATCGGTGCCGTCCGTAGCGTCGGTGTACACGTTGAGCCAGCGGTCGGTTATCGAAGTTCCCGTATCATTATCGATGCCCAGTCGGAACTGTCCTTCCCAATCATTGCCAGCAGCTGTGTCATTCAGGCCTGCCGAGGCACTAGCATCGACAAAGGCGAAGCCGTCGCGCGGCACATTCAACGTACATGAGCGGATAATCGAATAGCTGGTTGTATTATTTGTCCAAGTGTCAGAGCCACCAGCACCGCAGACTTTGAGCGTAACGTTTGGTGCTGGAAAATACAGCGCCGTGAGTGCAGGATCATACAGTTGGACGGGGCCAGTACCATTGTAGCGCGCCCCGCTTAAGTAGAAGGTGTGTTCACCTGCGTCGACCGAGGTCAGCAGCGAGGTCACCATGGCTTCATCAGTGCCGTCGCCAGCATCGGTTGTCACATTCACCCAACGGTCGGTACTGGCTGTGCCAGTAACACTATCAACCCCCAGCCGAAATCGACCTTCATAGGATGCGCCGCCGCTTGCCAAGCCTGCTGATGAAGTACCGCTGAGATACACAAATCCAGCTTGTGGCACATTCAGTGCACACGAACGGATCGCCTGAAACGAGGTTTCAGCGGTATTCCAGACCAGATTGCCCGACTCTCCGCAAGCTAAAACATCGCTTGATGAATTCGGGAAGTACAACACACTCAGCGATGGATCGTACAGTTGGACTGTGCCATCACCATTGTAACGTGCGCCGAGAAAGTAAAAGGTATGAGTGCCCGCGCTGACTGGAGCCAACATGGTGACTGCGGCATTCTTATCGGTGCCGTCGGTGGCATCAGTGTAGACGTTGATCCAACGGTCGGTATTGGTATTGCCGCTGGTTGAGTCGATATTGAGGTTCAAGCGCAGTTCCACGTTGCCGCCAGTGGCGACACCAATTGAGGTTGAGGCGGCCAGATAGACAAAGCCAGGTTCGCTAAACGTAAGCGAACACGACCGGATCACCGCGAAGGCTGCCGAGGTCGTTGTCCAGCCCCCATCTTGAATTGATCCGCAGGCTGTGAAGCGCCAGCCAGCGGCTTCATCCGTAGGGATGGCGCGATTGGCGGTCGGCTCAGGCGGACTGTAATTTTTAGTCCCAGGTAAGGCTGGGCCGCTCTTGGTAATGCCAGCGGGGTCGGTTGCTGGCTGTTGGGTCGCATTTTTGGAGCCAATAGGCGGCGGGCCGCTCCAAGTCGTGCTCATGCGATCAGGGGCTGGAACAATGGGACGTGCGGTCGTGGTGGTGAGCGGCAGAATGATGAGCACCAGCATCACCAAGCCACCGATGAGGCGCGTGACGATCTGGCGAGGATGGGGGCGAATGGAACGGTTGAACATTGCCTGCTCCTTTAAAGTAACGACCAAGGCGAACAACGACCAATCAGTGAGCATCGATCCTTGTCCTAAAGAATTTCGCTAGCGTTCGCGATGCGGATGTTTGCAAGAGCGATCACCAAGCAGATGATCCGATCAGAGCATAACTAGGCCTATAGCCATGAGCTTAAAAAACAGGTCGAACCATAGACTCTTATCATAGCGATAAATGATAGTGTTTTCAAGCTTATGACAAGTAAATAGTTATCGGCCTGATGGAGAGCTACGATAATTTGTAGCAGTTTGGTACAGCATCCCACAAGGCTCGTTTGATAGCTGCTGAATTGGCAGGCTCGTAGATTAACCCCGCTACTGCGGCTGCTCAACATTTAACCTCGCCCACGCAGTAGCAGCTTGAAGCTAGTCAGAGTTGACATGCTACATAGATAGTATATACTTAAACTATCTTTAGGAAGGACGGCGCTATGCCACCTCGTTTGAGTCAGGAAGTACGCACTTGGCTGCATCTCCATCGTGTGATGGCAACGATGAACAAGCGCCTAACAGCCCAGCTTGCAAGCTATAACCTGACACCAGCCCAATTTGATGTTTTGGCTCAGCTCTTCCGCACGCCGGGGCTTGTCCAACAAGCGCTCGCCGATCGTCTACTGGTGACTAAAGGTAACATTGTTGGCCTGCTTAATCGTATGGAACAGGCTGGCCTCGTCATGCGCCAACCCCACCCCGATGATGGTCGTGCCCATCTCGTTAGCCTAACAGCCCATGGAACGATGCTGGCGACGCAGGTTGTTCCCGAGCATGAGGCGCTGATTGCCGAATGTTTGGCAGTGCTCTCACCAGAGGATGGCCACAGCTTGCATGATCTGCTGCGCCGATTTAAGCATGCCCTCAGATCAGCGTAATTTTTTAATCCAACGAATAACCGAGTAACACGCTGATCGCATTTTTGGATGAGCATAAGCACTATGAACAACACCAATAACCAGCAGCCAACCCAACCAGTAGCAACACCTTCGGCCACGATTAAGACCGAGATTGTTGTGATCGGCGCTGGCCAAGCTGGCCTCTCGTCAGCGTATCAGCTTAAACGGCGCGGCTTGGCACCCCATCGTGGCTTTGTGGTGCTTGATCAAGCACCAGCGCCCGGCGGAGCATGGCAAGATCGCTGGGAATCGTTGACTTTGAGTACTGTCAACCGGATTCACGACTTACCGGGGATGGGTTTTGCCGAGGTGGTTGATCCAAACAGCTCCGAGGTGACAGCGCGCGTGGCCGTGCCTGAGTACTTCGCCGCCTACGAGCAAAGGTTCCAACTCCCAGTTTATCGACCCGTCCATGTCGCGCTAGTTTGTGCGCGCGGCGAGCGCTTCCGCGTTGAAACAGATCGCGGGATCTGGTCGGCACGGGGGCTGATCAACGCCACAGGTACGTGGGAGCAGCCCTTCATCCCAGAATATCCTGGCGCTGAACGCTTCCAAGGCCGCCAACTGCATACCCGCGATTACCAAACTGCTGAGGAGTTTAGCGGCCAGCATGTGCTTGTCGTCGGCGGCGGCATCTCGGCGATCCAGTTGCTTGACGAGATTTCGCGGGTTACAACAACGACATGGGTCACACGCCGACCACCAGAATTCTTTGCTGGCCCATTTACCGAGGAACGTGGCCGAGCGGCGGTAGCAATGGTTGAAGATCGGGTGCGGCGTGGCTTGCCACCCACATCGGTGGTTTCGGTCACAGGGCTGGCGCTTACTCCTGCGATCGAGGCAATGCAGGCTCGTGGCGTTCTGAAGCGCCAGCCCATGTTTGCCGAAATCCAAGCAGATGGCGTGCGCTGGGCGAATGGGAGCTATCAGCAGGTCGATGTTATCTTGTGGTGCACCGGTTTTCGCAATGCACTCGACCATCTCGCCCCACTCATGCTGCGTGAGCCGAGCGGCGGCATTACCATGACTGGACGGCTGGCAACCCAGGTCGCAAGCAATCCCCGCGTGCATCTGGTCGGTTACGGCCCTTCCGCCTCGACCATTGGCGCAAATCGGGCTGGTGCGGCTGCGGCAAGCGAGCTGATGGCAGTGCTTGGTTTACCCTAAAATCGAGTGTTATTGCTTTATTAACGCTGCATGGTTGCGAATCTGAATTAAATAGTTTATGCTTAAACCAAATAACAAAAGTGGAGAAAGAATGATCAGTGAAAAACAGCAGTTAATCTAATCGCACTACAGCACATTTTTTTACGCTAGTAGTTTAAGTATAAACGAAATTTTAGAAGTAGCTGGTGCTATGGCTGATTCAGCTACCCTCCAACTACTTCGAATAGACGAATCAGGCGCAAGCTACTCGCGATTGCACATCGTTGCTGGCGGCTACTCTGCTTAAGTTGGGCGCACTACCATTGCCCGACCCTTTTTAAGAGGCTTTTTTATGACTGATATTATTTTTGGCTTGGACACCTTCGGCGATGTGCCGACCGACGACTCTGGGAATCGCGTTTCTTATGCTCAGGCGATTCGCCAAGTTGTCGATGAGGCTGTGCTTGCAGATCAGATCGGGGTCGATGTAATCGCCCTTGGTGAACACCACCGCGAGGAGTATGCTATCTCAACGCCCGAGACGGTGTTGGCAGGAATCGCCACGCGAACCAACCGCATTAAACTCGCCTCAGGCGTGACTGTCTTGAGTTCCGACGACCCAGTGCGGGTCTTTCAGCGCTTTGCAACCGTCGATGCGCTTTCGAATGGGCGGGCCGAAGTTATCCTCGGACGCGGATCGTTCACTGAATCATTCCCTTTGTTTGGCTACGATTTGCGTAACTACAACGTGTTGTTTGAGGAAAAGATTGCGCTCTTTGCAGCATTACTTGATGAGCAGCCCGTTACTTGGAGCGGCACGACGCGTGCGTCGCTGGTCAACGCTGATGTGTTCCCCAAAACCGAGTCGGGAAACCTTCGAACGTGGGTTGGGGTTGGCGGCACTCCCGAGTCGATCGTGCGCACGGCCCACTATGGGTTTCCGCTAATGCTAGCGATCATCGGTGGTGCACCAGAGCGGTTTGCGCCCTACATGGAGTTGTATCGGCGCTCGGCTGCCGAGTTCGGCACCACAGCCCATCCGATTGGCATCCACTCGCCAGGCTTTATTGCTGATACCGATGAAGAAGCATGGGATGCCTACTGGCCGCATGCCCGCGTCATGCGCGATCGAATTGGCGCAGATCGGGGCTGGCCACGATCAAGCAGAGCCGAGTATGAGCGTGAACGCGATTCTGGCTCGCTCTACATCGGCTCGCCAGAAACAGTAGCCCGCAAGATAGCGCGCACGATTTCATCGCTCGGTGTTGGCCGTTTCGATCTTATTTACACCTCTGGAACTCAAACAATGAGTTCACGCATGCGTGCCGTCGAGTTGTATGGAACCAAAGTCATCCCGATGGTTCGGGAGCTACTCGCTGGCTAAATTGAGATTTGCGTAGGCCAACAGTACATCCTGGCGACGCGGAGTGCCGTTTATGCATACGCTAAATTGCCTCCGCGTTTGATCAATCACATAATCAGCAAGCCCCAAATCCGTGCGCTGAGCGTCGATAATCAAATGTTTAGGCTGCTAGATGCACGGTTAATCGAGGTGCGGTTCGATGCGCTCGGCAATCGCAACCGACCACTCAACAAAATTGATCGCCTGAACGGTATTGATCGCAAGCCACCAACTTGCGTTAAGGCAAGCATAAGCATACGTCCATGCAAGAATGCGCGCTCGATCAAGTTTAAGCAGATCTGCAAGGATAGTGGCGGTACTGAGCAGCCGCTGATCGTTATGAACGAGCTGAGGAATTACCGGATTACACAGGGTATTGGCGCACTCATAGGCTCGGTCTCCCTCAAGGCCCTTCGGATCAAAAGCAAGCCAGCCACGGGCTGAATGGCGAATATTGCGGTGATGAATATCGCCGTGGAGAATCCGTTGCTCACGCGATTCAGCAAATAACTGGGTCGCGCGTGTAGCTCCACGCACATAAATCGATGCGATTCCAGCTGCATGGTCGCTCTTTGCTTGGCGAAATAATGCCGCAAACCAGCGATCAAGCGCCATTAATCCGCTCGGCGGGCTGGTCGGCGGAACTGAATGTAAGCGCGTAATAACTTCGGCAACAATACATGTGGCTTCTGCATCAGCGCCCGATTCGACCAAGGTGACAAGCTCGGCTCCCGCTGCATATTCGAGTAATTGAGCATGCGCATCCGCCTGAAGCAGCTGCACAGCGCCATGTCCCTGAAACAAGTGCAGTGCCAAGGCACCACGCTGTTCATCAGTTTCTTCAGCATTCAGCAGTTTAAGCACACACGTCTCACCAGCATACATCACAGTATAGAGGGTGCTAGTTGCGGTGCGCTCAAGCAGCTGCGGGTTCGAAAGATGCCATGCCTGTAAATAGATGGCTAAGCGCTGTGAATCGTCCATGTCAGCAAGTATAACAGACGCATGAAAAGCCCAAGCATTGTGCAGTATTGGTCATAGCCAACGATCCCGCAACTGAGGCGGCCTTGGCTAACCAAAAATAGTTGGTAAAAACCATTGGCGACAAACCGCTTCGTAGGTAAAAGCTAGGTCAATTGCATCCCGCCAGCAGCGCATCACAAAACCATAGCGATTGACATCAGCCCAAGTCACAGGATGGGTTGTCCACGGCGATTGCCAAATGTCCTGATCGGCAGCATCAGGCGGTGGTGAGCCATCAATCGCCGTAGCAGGAATTGCAGCTTGGGCAATTCGCGCAAAGTCGCTAGCAAGTTTGGTCAATGGTTTCCAGATCGTTTTATCCATCACGGCCAAGGCAGCGTAGTTTTGCTCGGCAAACACGCGGGCTTGGTTCAGCAATGCTGTGTCACGTAACTGCGTTAATCTAGTCCATTGTTCCTGCCAGTGCTGACATTCAACAACGAAGCGTGGGCGTTGGGCATACCAACGGAGTTGATCAAATGAGGCATTTGTTGAACTCACGCGATTAGCAATCGGAATATGGATTGCCAGTTCATTGAGAGCGGGAAGCTGGCCTTGCTGTTGCGGCAGGATAAGCTTGGCAAGATAATCAGTGAGACTGATGAAAAAGATGGCCTGGGTCATCCGCACAATCAGCATCAACAGAACGTGAGCGACCGATTGCGATGCTTGGATTGCTTGGAAGATGTGCATTGGAATCGCTACGGTTATAACCTCGATCATGGCCGGTGGTACGTGTTGCAGTAACGGGTTATGCTGCTGATCGATCGGATGGCGATGCGACTCGATTGCTTCAACAGAATGCAGAACAAGCAGCAGCAGCTCGTCTCGTTCTGCCATTAATCCTTGACGTGAGTTTGCTACAAACAGGTAAAAAGGGAATTCTTGGGCGGTGGTTGCACAAGACCGTTTAACCAACCAATCAACCGGAAGTTTTGCTGCCAAAATCTCATGATCAGACCAATTCCTGTCGATACCTAGCTCAAGGTCGTGGTTGTCTGGTTCTGCTAAAACTGGTGCGGAAATGCAGGCAGGGTCATGACATGGCGCAATTCGTTGCTGGAGCCATTCCATAATGGGACGAAGACTTGTCGGATTCGTAATCGAGCACGCTATCTGGCGTGAGAAACCGACCGTATCGATTTTTTGAATTATCGGTTCCAGCCCATTAACTGTTGCTTGATCCTGTTTCGTAACCACCCACAGCCATGGAATCTTGCGCAGATCGCGCTTTGCTTGGGCAAAAGCCTTGAGTGTAGCCTGTAATTGGAGAACTTGACTGGGAAACGGAACCATCAGCCAATGTTTGTGGCTATGAATCGGCTCGATACAATAGATTGCGCCATCACAAGGGTAGGTAAGCAACTGAGTTAATGTTGTGCCTTCAGGCCCACAATCATAGGTTGTCGCCAGCATAAACTTTATCTGATGCTTATCGATGGTCATGATTTGCTGGGTAAGGTTGTTTTCGCCATAACTGGCTGGCTCAAGCTTGATCCGCGCTGGGTCAAGCAAGCCCAAAGCTTCGATTAAGCTATGGCGGCCTGAACGAACATTGCCAAAGACAAGGATGGTATGCATCGATGCTCCTTGCTGCACACATACCCGCTCATACTATGCGTGGGAAATGCTGATGGGCTATTGACGGGCTGGATTAAGCAGTGCATAGTGTTTCCAACATCTGATCAGTCAGATGATCGATCGCTGGCTCAGCCGTTTCGCTGCCTTGCGCCAACATATCGCGCAAGGCCGCACGTGCTCGATGTAACCGCACTTTCAATGCCGAGGGTGTTATCTGCAATAATTTGGCTGCTTCCTCGGTGCTGTAATGCTCAATATCACGGGCAATCAAGGCCATTTGTAAGCTTTGGGGCAATTGCTCAATCGCGTTGCGTAATTCAGCACTCAACTCACGATCCAAAACCCATAATTCAGGCCGTGGGCTGGTACTCTCCAAATCAAACTGCTCGTCGATTGATACGGTTTGTGCGCGCTTACGCCGCAACCGCATAAAACAGCTATTGACTACAATCCGTTGGAGCCACGCACCCAACGCACCATCACCACGATATTGCTCGATTTTACGGCACGCTTCAATAAAGCTCTCTTGAATCACATCTTCGGCTTCATCGGCATCACCCACCATACGGAGGGCCACATGATACAAACGTGAAGCATAACGTTTTAGCAGACAAGTACAAGCCATGCGCTCACGCCGCCGCAAGGCCTGAATCAACTCTGATTCCTCTTGATAGTAGGTGGCATCAATTTCCCATGGCTTTTGCATCGCACTTCCTTAACTGCAAACCAATCCATGTAACCATTGTACAAGCAAACGCATCAAGAATATGTAACAGCAAAATGGAGGGCTGTCTATGTTTTTCCAACGCTTATATCACGATGGATTGGCTCAAGCCAGTTATTTGGTTGGTTGCCAAAAAACCGGCGAAGGTTTAATTATTGATCCGCATCGTGATAGTACCGTCTATTTGAATGCTGCCAAAGCTGCTGGCCTGCGGATTAGCGCAATCACTGAAACCCATATTCACGCCGATTTTGTCTCAGGCAGTCGCGAGTTAGCGCAGATTACAGGCGCAAAACTATACCTTTCGGCGGCAGGCCCAGCAGCCTGGCAATATGCTTTTGCCAGCAGCAGCCCCAATGTTCAATTGATCAACGATGGCGCGAGCTGGATGGTTGGCAATTTGAAGATCGAGGTCTTGCACACGCCTGGGCATACCCCAGAACACGTGATTTTTCTCTTAACCGACACGCCGGTTAGCGATCAACCAATGGGTATTTTCACAGGCGACGTATTGTTTGTAGGCGATGTTGGCCGCCCTGATTTACTCGAAAAAGCCGCTGGCGTGCAAGGCGCAAGCCAAGCTGCGGCCAAAGATTTGTTCACATCATTACAACGAATTAAGCAGTTGCCCGATTTTCTGCAAGTTTGGCCAGGCCATGGTTCAGGCAGCGCTTGTGGCAAAGCATTGGGAGCCGTGCCGCAAAGCACTTTGGGCTACGAAAAACAGGTCAATTGGGCTTTCAAACAGCAGAACGAGGCTGATTTTGTAGCCGCAGTGCTCGATGGTCAGCCAAGCCCACCGCCCTATTTCGCCGCGATGAAGCGCATAAACCGCGATGGCCCTGAGCCACGCCCGCAAAGCTTGCCAGCCCTCAGCCTTGCCGACATTAAGCTCGCTAATCGCTTAGTTATCGATTTGCGCTCGGCCAATGATTTTGCCCAAGCCAGCATTCCAGGCGCGCTCAGCCTCAGCAGCGGCGCAATGCTCAATCGCTGGGCTGGTTGGTTTGTGTCAGTTGAGAGCACGCTGATCTTAATTGGCACGGAAGCAGAAGCGAAAACTGCCCAAACCGAGCTTAGTATGATCGGCATCGACCAGATTGAGGGCTTTATCACGCCCGATGTGCTAGCCGAATGGTGCAAAACCAATCCAAGCCAAAGCTATCAACGCCTACCAGCCGCCAGCTTGGTCGATCAGCTTGATCAGGCGTTTGTGCTCGATGTACGCACGCCAGAAGAATATGCCAACGGCCATGGAACTAATGCGGTCAACATTCCATTAAATGAATTGCCCAAGCGCATGGCCGAAATTCCCAATGATCAACCATTGATTGTGCATTGTCAGGCAGGTGGGCGTTCGCCAATCGCGATGAGTTTGCTCAAACCCCATTTCAGCCAGCCAATGCTTGAGCTGAGCGATGGCTGGAATGGTTGGTATGAATTACAACAGGAGCATCACATATGATCAACGAATTAAGTGTTCAAGAACTGCAAGTGTGGGTCAATCAACAACCGATCTTCTTGATCGATGTGCGCGAGCCAGCTGAATATGCCACGGGTCATATCAAAGGCAGCAATTTGATGCCCCTAAGCCAACTCAACAATTATCGCAGCCAAATCCCACATGATCTGCCAATCGTCGTAGTTTGTCGCTCAGGCCAACGTAGCAGCATGGCCGCCCAATGGCTGGCAAGCAATGGTTGGAGCACCATCTACAACGCCCATGGCGGCATGCTGGCATGGAACAAAGCTGGATTACCAGAAGAACGCTAATAAAAGGATAGCAACTAGCTCATGAATATAAGTTCGATTGGGCTAGCACTGTTGGTCGGTGCTAGCATTGGCATCACCTTGGGAATGTTGGGCGGCGGCGGCTCGATTCTGACCGTGCCAGCCTTGGTCTATGTGCTTGGACTAAGCGCTCACGACGCAACCACCAGTTCATTGGTGATTGTTGGCTTGAACGCCGCCTTTGGAGCATGGCTGAATTGTCGACGTGGCCCGTGTATGTTGCGCCATGCCTTTGTATTTGGCGGCATCGGCTTGGGCGCAGCCTTTTTGGGTGCCCGAGTTTCGCAATATATTCCAGCGGTATGGCTATTAACAATGTTTGGCAGCCTGATGCTGATCATTGGCAGTATGATGTTACGTCCCAAAGTTCAAGCCAAAACCAACGAACAAGCGATCGCATGGCCAGCAGTCGTGATGGGCGGGCTAGGGGTTGGCTTTTTGACCGGATTCTTGGGCGTTGGCGGTGGATTTTTGATTGTGCCAGCTTTGGTGTTGTTGCTACATATGCCAATGCGCACCGCCATTAGCTCATCGCTGATTGTGATTGCATTAAATAGTAGCGCTGGAATTTTGGGCCATTTGCAGGGCAGCCATTTCGATTGGACGCTGATTGGCTTGATTATCAGCGGCGGCGTGGTTGGCAACTTGCTCGGCACCCGCTTTGCCCAAAAAGTTCAAGTTCAAACCTTACAACGCAGCTTTGCCTTCTTCGTGATTGCCCTGGGCATCTTCCTCGTGATTAAAAACTTCCCCTTGGCTTAATTGTAGTGGCGCTGTTGTTGCGGCAGGAGCGCCATTTGCCAACCAATTCCACAGTATCGAGAAGCCTATGCTATAATCGGCAGGGTTGATGGTTCGTGATCTGTGTGAGGCATTGAGTTTGAGCTACGTTTTACCGCTTGGCCCGTTTCACCCCGACTGGCAAACCCCGATGCGCATGGTCTTACGGGTTGAGGGCGAACAGATTGCTGATGTTGAATTTCGCGATGGCTACACCAATCGCGGCATTAGCGAGCGTTTGACGCGCACCACCATTCCTCAGGGATTGCACCTTGTGAGCCATATTTGTGCTGCTGATAGCCATGCCCACTCGCTGGGATTTTGCTTGGCACTCGAACAATTACTTAACATTAACGCTTCTGAACGGGCTGCTGCCTTGCGGCTGCTGGCATGCGAAGTCGAACGCGCCACCGTCCATCTTAGCACCATGAAAGATGTGCTGACGATTTTGGGCTTGCAGCGCGATGCTGAGCATGTGCAAAAACTGCATCATGGCTTATTTGAAGTTATGCAACATTTATGTGGCAGCAGCTCGCCGCCCAACTATATTGTGCCAGGCGGAGTGCGTCAAGATCTCAGCAGCACCGAACAAGAATCGATGGCGCTACAATTTCGCCGCCTCGAACGCCTCATGTATCGCTTCGTTGATCGCTTTATCGATCATCGTGGGGTTTTGCGGCGTTGTGTTGGCATTGGCGTGCTGAGCCGCGAGGCAGCCGAACAATTTGGCGTGCGCGGCCCGATGGCGCGGGCTGCGGGCATTGGCTTTGATGCCCGAATTGATCGCGCTTACGGTGCGTATGCCCAATTTCCACCAAGCCGTGTCACCCAAGAGCGTGGTGATGTCTATGCGCGCTTGGTCATTTTTGCGCTTGAAGCCTTTGAAAGCCTCAAATTGGCAATTCGGGTGCTCGCCAATTTACCCAGCGGCGATTGGGCGGGCAATGCACCCGATAGCGTGCCACAAGGCAGCGTGACGGCGAATGTTGAATCAGCTCGGGGCACGCTGCGCTATAGCATTCAAAGCAATGGAGTCAAATTAACCAGCGTCAAGATCGATGCACCACGTCAATTCGATCGCTTGATTGCACGGACAATTTTGGCTGGAATGAACATCGACGACGCACCCTTAATTATCGCCTCGGCTAGTGCTTGCACTGCCTGTAGCGAAGAATAACGCATGAACGGACAAACACTACTCACCCTTGCGCCCTTTGGGCTGCTGATGATCATCGCTTTGGTCAGTTGGTTAACTGGCCAGCGTTTGCGCACGCGCTTGTTGGGCTTAATTGCCAGCGGATTGGCGCTTGGAGCACTGGCTATCATTTGGTGGCTCGCTCAAGGCGATTTGCCGCGTGATGTTGGCCAACGGGCTTGGCTTACCAGCTATGGAGTTGGCCCCAACCCCCTGATGCGCTCGCTGCTGACCTTGCACCTTGATGGCTTGAGTTTGCTCTTTGCAGGCATCACTTTATTGCTCACCAGCATTGGCTTTGCCCACTTGGCGCTAGCGCTTGGGCGAGGCTTGGTTGGTTATGGGCGGCTCTGGGCGGGCATTGCGATTATGGTCTTTGGCAGTTTGCTGGGCATTTTGGCTGGCGATTTGCTGCTGCTGGCGTTTGGCTGGGGGCTTGCCTTATTGGGCAGCACCCTTGCACGCCAAGTTGTTGGCAGCGACGATCAGCGCACGCCCTCGGCCTTGGGCATGAGCGGTATCAGCGGCTTTACAATCTTGGTGGCAATCCTCAGTCAATCAGTGCGGCCAGAAGATGTGCTTGATGGCTCGTTTGTGATGGCCGATATTGGAGTTGGCCAATATTTACGCACCTGGTTGCCGCTGGCAGTTGGGGTTGGCATTGCGCTTGGCTTCCCGCCATTTGGCCGCGTGCTCAGCGACGACGAAGATACAACGCCAGCCTTGCATGGCTTAATCATCAGTGCTGGCGTGCCTGTGCTAGCGGTCTATACCTTCTTGCGCTTCTTTGGGCTAAATCTTGGCACATGGCCAGAAACCTGGTTTATGGGCTTAAGCTACGTTGGCGCGTTAGCCAGCATTGTAGGGGCGGCCTATGCGTTGCGCGCAACCCGCTTTGGCCCATTGGTTGGTTGGCAGGCAGTTGCCCAATGGGGCAATGTGGCCATGGCCTTAGGTCGCTACAAGCCAAATCTGCCGCTTGGCGGCGAACATAATACTGCCGTTGTGATGGCAACGCTGACGATTACCGTCACAACCTTGGTTGCAACCATGCTTGGAGCCATGGCCCTCGGCACCTTGGAACGACGCAGCGGCAGCGACTTGATCGCCAAACAACCTGCGCTTGGCGCGCCATTGCGGGCGGCTGGCTTGGCCTATGCCTTGGCCACCGCAGCGGCGGTTGGCTTGCCTGCGCTACCCAGCTTTTGGGCACGCCGTTGGTTGATGGATTACACCGGCGCTGGCGGTTGGAGCATGGGTGTCTTTTTCGTCAGCAGTGGCTTGCTGTTGCTCTCGTTTATTGGCTCGAATGCACTGTTTTGGCGGGTCGATCCGCAACGCCCAGTTACCCCAGTCGATGCAGGCCGCGCCAACGATGGCCTTTTGCTTGGCCTAAGTTTACCCTTGATTGGCTTGAGTTTGGCTCCGGAAATTTTGGTTTGGGTGTTGCAACCAGCCCTGCGTACCTTGCAAGCAGTGCCCAGCCCAATGGATGATCTTGGCAGCATGAGTATTGGCTTGCGGATGAGCTTCGCGCTTGGTTTTAGTATTCTGCTCTTCGGTTGTTTTCGCAGCCACCGTCAAGCAATTATGCCGTGGACTGGCGGCGAGCAGCCAGATCGCGATGATGGTACGGCGCATTTGCCAGCAGCCAGCAGCCGCATGCTCAGTGGCCTTGCCTTGCTTGGCAATCCGCGTCCAGCCTTGCGCCAAAGTCATGGTATTTTGCAAGGCCTCAGTAGTCGCGTCGCCTGGGTTCTGCAACTCTTTAGCGGGCGCTACTATCTGACCGGCATCCTAATCGCAGCGATTACGATTGTTTTGTTATTAATTCAATAGAGGAAGCTTGCTCGGCTTGATCCGACGAGCATACACAGCCTATGACAATCACCATCTGGATTTTAATGACGTTGCTGGTGGCCAGCGGCGCAGTCATCGCGATTATGCGTGATTGGCGTTTTAGCCTGATTGCGGTTTTGGTTAATTATATTGCCCAAGGGCTGTTTATTGCCCAACAGCAATTTATTGTGCCAGATTTGGTGATTGCTGGACGGCAGTTTAGCTCACTGGTCTTTATTAAGTTGATTACCGGCGTGGGCGTGGCGATTATTTTGGGCATTACGGCGCTGACCTTCTCGCGCGAGTATGGCCTTGAAGATCTCGATGAATTTTCGTTGGCTGAGCTACGCCGCGCCGCCCGGGTTGCCCAACGCGCCAGCACCCAAGAAAATCGCAAATTTGGCGATTATATTGTGCCAATTTGGGCCACACTCTTGGTTGGCTTGGCCAGCTTTTTCTTGCCCCGCGTCTTGCCATTAGCGGTCGAAATGTATCCCGATCAGCTGGGCTTGGCGCGTGCAATCGATTTTATCTGGTATTGGCAGGTGTTTATTGGCTTGATTAGCCTCGTGCTAGCCACCGATATTTTGAAGCTTGGGCTGGGCTTATTGCTTTGTCTCAGCGGCTTAGACTTGCTCTACACCACCTTGGCCAATCGAATTAACATTTTGGCCTTAGGAACATTAAGTTTGGTTACCTTGCTCTTGGCTTTGGCCATCGCCTACCTCAGCGGTTTGCTCTATGGCCGCTTTAAAACCTTGAATCTGAGTGAAACGGAGCGCCTGAAATGACCTTCTTGCTGATGTTTTGCTTGCCATTGGTCATGGCGGCGGTCTGTTTTGCCCTGCGCCAACAACAAGGCTTGGTGCAAATTTTGGCGATTGGCACGACTATTCTGCTTGGCTGGGTCATTTGGCAAGTGCCAGTTGATCAGCCAATTAGCATCGTTGGCGTAAGCATGACCGTGAGGGCGATCAATCGCTTATTTTTGCTTGCCGTCGCTGGCAGTTTTTGTATAACCTTTATTGTGGCAACGCGCGTGGCCCACGGCGAAAATTTCGTGGTGATTGGCTTGATCATTTTTAGTTTGATCAATGCTGCATTAACCATTGACGTTCAATCACCATTCTTAATTACGCTCTTGCTGCTGGCCACGGGCTTGGCAATTATTCTGGCACAAGTCGATTTGCCAATTGGCACAACAAGCTTGCTGCGCGGTCGGGCGATTGGCAGTGGTTTGCGCTACTTGGTGATGATGCTGCTAGCTGGCGTTTTGTTGGCTTTGTGTTTTGTGCTGGCAGACCTCGAAAATACCCCCGATCGATTAAGCACAACCTCATTAGCACGGCCATTGTTGGCCTTATTGGTTGTGGGCATCAGCTTGCGCTTGGCAATTATTCCATTTCACAGTTGGCTGCCCGATTTGCTTGAAGATTCGCCACCCTTGGTCGGCATTCTGATTGGCATGATCAATTTGGCGGCGCTACTGTTTTTGGTTTCGGCGTTTCAGTTTTTGCTTGCACCTGGCTTGTTGACACTTGATCCTGGACGCTTGCGCTTGGTGCGCTTTGTGGCACTTGGCTCAGCCATCGGCGGTAGTTTGCTGGCGATCCACGAACGGCCATCATTACGCCGCTTTTTGGCAATGTTGTTAATTTCCGATAGCGGTATGATGCTGTTTGGCGTGGTTTCTTCGACGACTGGCTTAACGGGCGCGCTCTTCCAAGCCTTCAATCAATTGGTCTTGAGCGTGGTGTTGTGGACAGCAGTGGCCTTGTTAGAGCGGCCCGAACCAACCAGAGCGGCGGCTGGCGATGGCTGGTTGCGGCGACGACCTTGGGCCAGTGGCGTTTTTATCTGTGGGGTTTTGGCCTTGCTCGGCATTCCGCCATTCAATGGCTTTGCCAGCAGAACCTTGCTCTACCAAGGCGCTGCTGAAGAGGGCCGCGGCTATCTTGTGGCGTTGCTAATTGCCACGATGTTAGGCGCGTATGCCTTTGCCTTGGTTTTGCGCGACCACTTCTTGGGTCGTGCCCCAGCAGCCATGCCCGAAGAAGATTTAACCGATTTTCGCGGTTTGGGCTTACCGCCGCCACCGCCCCAGCGCACTGAACCATTGGGCGCAACCACCGTCGCTGTGGCCTTGCTTGGCATTTGTTTGGTGATTGGCTTGTATCCGCCGTTGGTGCTCGACCCAATTATTGAAGCAGTACGCGGCCTGACCTTTGTGCAATTCCTTTAATAGCAAGGACTGAGCATGAACGAGCAATGGCGGTGTTTTATTGCCCTCGATCTGCCCGCCGATTGCCATGCTCAATTATTGGCGATCCAAGCAGATTTACGCCGTTTGAAGCTGCCGATTCGCTGGAGCAAGCCCGAAAATCTGCATCTAACCTTACAGTTTTTAGGTAATGTTGCGGTCGATCGCTTGCCACGATTGCAACAAAGCCTAAGCACAATGCTCGCAACCCAAACAGCCCCAATCCTCAGTTGCACTACATGGGGCTATTTTCCAAATGCCAGCCAACCACGCGTCGTTTGGGCTGGCTTTGAACAATGGCCTGCGCAGCTACTTAAACTACAACAAGCAATTGTTGAGTGTAGCAGCCACATTGGGATTGTCGCCGAAGATCGGCCATGGCATCCGCATATCACCTTGGGCTACGTCAGCGCACAATTAACCAAGCAGCAGCGTGAAGCGCTTGCGAGCCAACTCCAAGCAAGCCAATGGCCAGCCAATCCGGTGGTATATTCCACCTGTCAACTTATCCGAAGCATTACCCAACCCCAAGCCAGTAGCTATCAAGCCCTTGAGACATGGAGCATCGATCATGCGTGATTATCGTTCAATGCTTACCTTAACCAATTTTATTATTGGGTTCTTTTTATTATTAAGTGGCTTTCTGTTGGGTTTTGACCCTGCAACTTCCGATTATCCGAGTTTTTATATTGCAGGCGAAATTGTCAAAGCAGATCATGCCCATTTGCTCTACGATATGAACACCCAAGCCGACTATCAACAACCATATCGTGGCTTTGCACCAGGTAATGTCAGCGATCTTTTGATTTATGTCAACCCGCCACATACCGCCATTTTTATGCTGCCCCTAACATGGATTCCCTTTACGGTATCGTTTTTTGTCTGGTATGCGATTAATTTAGCCATGCTGGCCTATTTTATGCGCCTCATTTGGAACGATCTGGGCGCGACCGAAACGGCTAATAAATGGTTGATAATCAGCACAATTTTTGGGTTTCATACCATTGCAACCGTGCTCTATCTTGGCACATTTTCAATTCTAATGCTTTTGGCATCCTATCAAATCTATCGTTCAAGCCAGCGCCAACAATGGTTTAAGGCAGCGTTTTGGCTCTTTATGGCGACGTTTAAGTTTCAATTTGTGCTATTTATCGGCTTATGGATGCTTATTCAACGCTATTGGCGCGGCTTATTCTGGTTTGCGCTGATTTGCGTTGGATTTGTTGGCATCAGCAGCCTCATCTGGGGCTGGGATATGTGGCCAAATTATTTAGCCAGCGGCAGCAGCACGCTCAATCTTTTTGATCAAAATGGCATCAAACCCAGCCAAACCTTTACCTTACGCGGAACCTTAGCTATGTGGTTTGGCGCAGAGAACAAACAATTGGTCAATACTGTTTCGCAAATTGGCTTAGGTTTAGCTGCGCTCTGTTTTGCTGGCTTAATCTGGCGCTCAGCCAAGCATCCACAGCAACAAGCATGGAATTATAGCTTGGCCATAACCTTTGGTGGCTTGTTTTCATTGCATATGTATGGCCATGATGCCATGCTCTACATTACACCAGTACTCTTGCTCTTCCAACTCTATCAACAACGCCAACAGCCAACTTGGCTACCAAAATATTGCTTGCTTTTGCCATGGCTCAGTTTAATTGGCAACTCGTTATTTCTTGATGGCGAATTGGGCATTCGCTTGCCAACCTTGGTTGCAATTAGTTTAGTCGTGGTCATTCTGCGCTTGCGCCCACAGTATCAGGCGATCGCGCTTGAACCAGCAAGCACAACCTAGCATTTAACCAAGCTTGCTTGCTGATGGTTAAGCATCACCATCAGCAAGCAACAGCTATTCGACCGTAATCAGGCTTTCGATTTCCGCAAAGGTGCTCGCACCAATCCCTTTGACCTCTTGAATGGCCTCAATCGTGGCAAATGCGCCATGCTCCTCGCGATAGGCCACAATCCGTTCGGCAATCGCTTGGCCAATTTTGGGCAAGCTTTCTAATTCAGTAGCGCTTGCCGTATTGATATTGATTAATGTTGGTTGCCGCGCAACGCTGGTTGGCGCTTGCGCAGGCACTGCCGCTTGGGGCACAGGCGTTGGCTCACTGGTTGGCGCAGGCGTTTCGCCAACAATTGGCACATGCACATGCTGAGCATCCTGCAAATAGGCTGCTAAATTCAGCGCCTGTGAATCCGCATCGGGCTGCAAGCCACCAGCCGCCTGCACCAAATCATCAAGCCGCGCGCCAAGCGGCAACTCATAAACCCCAGGCTTAGCCACCGCGCCACTAATATATGCACCCAACAAGCCTATCGTAGGCGTTGCTTCGGCGATAGCCAGGGTCGGCGTTAATGCCAAAGTCGGCGTAATTGGCTCAAGCGTTGGCGCTTCAGTTGGCGCGCTAGTTGGCCATAAACTCAAGGCCTCCTCGCCCTCCGAGCCAGCGCTGGCGGTCGATTGCCAGAGATTCCAGCCCAAAAAGCCAGCCACGACAATTCCCAGTAGCCATTGCCAACGAATCTGTTGTAACATCGGCGCACCTCCCAAGCACAATTAAAAGTCTGGTATCTTTAGAGCCACAGATTGGCATTTTTTGGCATGAAGGAAGCCCAATTGAAGCAAATTCGTGATCTTTTGCCCCATTTCTGCTCAATTCCGCATGGGATTTTGCAGATGGGCACACTCAACGAGCAACTCAGCGATTTAGCGCGACGTTTCGGTGGCACGCGCGAATCGTATGCGGAAGAAGCCCCGCAACATCCAGTTGAAATTGCCGCCTTTGCGCTGGCCCAAGTGCCAGTTACCAATGAACTGTATGCGCACTGGATCAAGCATTCAGGCCAGCGTGCGCCGATTGTCTGGCATGGCTCGCAACCGCCCGCCGAGCTTGCCGCCTATCCGGTGGTCGATGTAACATGGGATGAAGCGGTGGCCTTTTGCGGCTGGCTAAGCGGCGAAGTTGGCCTAGCTCTGCGCTTGCCAAGCGAAGCAGAGTGGGAGCGAGCGGCGCGTGGCGACGATACGCGAATCTATCCGTGGGGCGATGATTTTGACCCGACGCTGATGAATATTAAAGAAAGTATGCGCGGTGGCTTAGCGCCAGTTGGCAGTTATCCACAGGCTGCAAGCCCGTTTGGGGTTTACGATTTAGCGGGCAATATTTGGGAATGGACAAACTCGCTGCAAAAATCGTATCCCTATGTTGCTGATGATGGGCGCGAAGCGCTGCAACCTGCTCCAGAAGCCGATCGGCGGCGAATTATGCGCGGTGGCTGCTGGGGTAATCCTGGCCATTTTGCCCGTAATACCTGCCGTTTTCGCTTGCCCCCTGAACGCTCGACCCATTTATTGGGCTTTCGGCTGGCCTACAACTTGCCCAAGAGTGATTAATCGCTGACTGCATAATCAAGCTAATTCAATCGAAAAAAAAGCCAAAAGCGTGGTATAATCGCAGGCTATTCACGGGAAGCTAATTCGACATTTCAGCTACTTTATCCAGCAGGCGTAGCCTTCCTAGCGCATCGGAGGATGGTATGTCACGGGAACATTACGAGCAGCAACTTCGGTCACTGAATGATGATCTCTTACGCATGGGAGCGTTGGTCGAAACCGCCATTGGCCAATCGATTCAGGCCTTAACCAACCACGACGAGGCCATGGCCCAGGATGTTATTCGCAACGATGATTTAATTGACAAAGCCCAATATGCTTTGGAAGAAAAAGCCCTCTTGCTGTTTGCAACCCAACAACCATTAGTCGCGCGTGATTTACGCTTAGTGAGTGCGATTATTACGATTGCGAGTGAGCTTGAACGCGTTGGCGATTATGCTGAAGGAATTGCCAAAATTGCGATTCGGCAAGGCCAAACGCCAGCACTCAAGCCGCAAGCTGAAGTGCCATCGATGACCAGCAAAGCGCAAACGATGCTACGCACCGCTTTGGAATGCTATACGCGGATTGACGTTAAGCTGGCCAAAACCCTCAGCGCTGCCGATGACGAAATCGACAACCAAACCGATCGCGTTCAACGCGAAATTCTCGAAGTTATGATTGCTGATGCCAGCACTGTTGAACAAGCAACCCGTTTATTGTACGTTGTGCATAATCTCGAACGCATCGCCGACCGTGCCACCAATATCGGTGAACGGGTTGTCTTTATGGCAACAGGGCAAATCGCCGACCTGAATGAACAACGGGCGTAATTGAGGAACAGGTTGGCAAATTCTCTGTTGGAGGTTTTCAATGGGCGTGTCTCACCGTCAAGTTTTTGATGAACAACTCACCGAGTTGCACGATGGGGTTTTTCGCGTTGGCACCATGGTTGAAGCAGCCTTATCTGAAGCGCTGCAATCAATCAAACTTTACGATCAAGCGGCGGTGCGCAAGGTTGTGCAAAACGACCAAACAATCAATCACGAGGTGCAGCGGTTGCATGATCAAGCCCTGTTGATCATCGCAACCCAACAGCCATTAGCCCGTGATTTGCGCTTGGTGAGTGTGGTTCTCAGCCTTCTGCCAGAGCTAGAACGCATGGGTGATTATGCGGCGACGATCTGTAAATTGCAGGAACGAATTGCTGCCACCCCCAATTTTGTGAGCGTCGCCGAAATGCCGCAGCCAATTCCGCGCTTAATTAGCGAATTGAGCCAGCGCACCAGCGAAATTTTGCATGCTGGCCTCGAAGCGTTGCGCAAAAACGATCGTAGCTTTGCCGACCGCGTAACGACGCTCGACGATGTGATCGATCAATTGTATCGTGAGATGTTCGAAGCCACAGTTAAAATTTCAACTAGCAGCCCTGAACTGGCTGCCGCCGCCATTCACTTGCTGACCTTGGCGCATAATCTCGAACGGCTCGGCGATCGGGTTACCAACTTGGCTGAACAGATCGAATATCTGATTACGGGCAAAGTTGTGGCGCTCAATCACTAAATTGGGCTGGAACCTCGGGGCGTGAGCAGCGTAGTATCCTCGGATTGCATTTGCTTGGCATTGGAGGATGTATGATTTGGACGTTATTGGCGTGGCTCGGCTTTTTGGCATTGCTGGGATTCGGCTGGGTTGCAGTAGCGACATTGCGTGGTGCGATCCAAGGTCGCGCAAGTATGCTCTGGCTGCTTGGCATTTGGACTGGCCTTTCAGCGCTTGGCGCACTGCTCGTTTGGCGGGCGGCGCTGCTTGAAACTTGGTCGCTTAGCTTGTGGCTAGGCTTAGCCTTGGCCGCAATCGCCCCAATTGCCTGGGTTTTGGGCAATGTTGGCAAACGCTTGCAAGCCCACGGAATCAAATTGGGCAATTTGCTCAAATTCCGCTAGCATCACAGCCATGGCTATGGCATAATAAAGCGCCACAGTTGGCGCAGCGAGTCTCCAACAGGAGGCTCGTTTTTTTGTTTAGGCTGAGGTAGGTAGCATGATCGATCTTGAATATGTTCCAATGGAGACGCTTGAAGCTGGCTTAGACCATATTCGCCAAGCGCCCAAGAATCAAGGGGTTTTGCAATTAATCGTTCGTCGACCTGCCAGCGAGCAACGCGAAGTGCTCGATCAAGGCCAGCTTGATTTGGGCGAAGGCTTAGTTGGCGACAATTGGAAAACTCGCGGCAGTTCGCGCACCGAGGATGGTAGCTCGCACCCCGATATGCAGCTGAATATTATCAATGTACGGGCGATTGGCCTGCTCTCGCCAGATCAAGAGCGTTGGCAATTGGCTGGTGATCAATTATTTGTCGACCTTGATTTGAGCGACGAGAATTTGCCAGCAGGCACGCGCTTGGCAATTGGCGATGCAATTATCGAGGTAACCGATCAACCACATAATGGCTGCAAAAAATTTGCCCAGCGCTATGGCCAAGATGCGATTAAGTTTGTCAATTCGGCGGTCGGCAAGGAATTGCACTTGCGCGGCATCAATGCCCGAGTTGTGCAGCCAGGCACAATTCGCCAAGGGGATATTGTTAGCAAAATCTAACCCTCATGGCAGGCAGGAATATAGGACTATGGGTGTGAGCAATCGTTAGGTTCTCGGTAAGCTAGGAAGGCGATACTATACACAAATCCTTCCTCCTCACACACACTCTTCTCTTCTTCAAGCGGCCCAACTGGGCCGTTTGGAGTTTTAGGGCTTTCACAGATTATTTCGGTACTGCGGCGGTTGGGCATTCACTTGCTTTGGATTCTCCAAGCAAGAGCACATACCATGTGCGATGAACTTGTTTCGATTCGGCTGGAATACCACGACTGTTCGTGGGATCAGTAGCAATGAGCCTCAGGGTCAGTGCATCTTTTGACCACATAATCTCATCAGCATGCGCGATGTTTTGCGACCATCCTTGCTGCTGAAGATAGTTGCTGTAGGTCTGGAAGACGCTGCTTGTATTCTGCATACTGCCCATCACGACGCGGACAACCCCATAATATGGGCTTTCTTGATAATTTTCCCCACTAGTTGCCTCATAACTCAAGCGAACCGTATCAGCTGGCAAAAAGGCAACTTCCGCACGTTGTTCGATCTCATTCAGGGGATAACATGCAGCTGAGGGTGCGGCAGTGCCGCAGGCAGCAAGCACGAGCATCAAACCTAAGACCATGGATAATAGTGCAATGCGTAAATAATTCATCAGTTTCTCTCCCTCGCACTGATTAGCAGCCAAAGTTTACTTAATTTGCTATACTAGCGCAATCAATCTTCGCAAAGGAGAATGCTCATGCGCTATGCAATTGTGATTGAACAAGGCCCAAACAATTGTTCAGGCTATATTCTCGATGTTTTAGGCTGTGTTGCCACTGGTGAAACGCCAGAAGAAGTTAAACAACTGTTGCAAGAAGCGATTGTATTCCATTTGGAAGGCGAAGAGATTCCGCCATCGACTACCTTAGTTGATTATATTGAATTTGAGCCTGAAGCCAAGGGCTAAAATCAACAACCCCCAGCATTTTGAAACTGACTGGGGGTTGCCAAAGCTCATTTAGCGATTAATCTTTGTTGGGCAAAAAGCGGAACATCCCTGCGCCACACACTTCGCAGGTTCCGCGCAAGGCACGGCGGCCATTTTCGGTCAACTCTTCATGAGCATCGATCATTGGCTGCTTGGCGCGACATGAGACGCAGTAGCTGCGCAACTCATCCTCATCCTCATCATCCTCGGCTGGGGTTTCAGCTTCAGCGACTGGCTCAGTGGTTTCAGCGCTCGCAGCGTCATTGCCACCAACTTCGCGTTCCAACAATGGCGCTTCATCAGCAACTGGCTCTGGCTCGATGGCAACCGGATCGGCTTCGACTTCGGGAGCGCTGGTCGCGACTTCAGTGGTTAAAATATCGGTTGGCAAGACGATCCGCGGTGGATCTGATGGTGGCGGCGGTGGCGGTGGCAAAATTGGAGACGAATCGATTGGTTGCAGCTTGCGCCGCACAATCACCACCACAGCGGCCAAGCCCAACAACAACGACACCCACAACCGGCGTTTGCTTTTTGGTTGGTTTCCCATTTATACCTCGCTTTGTGGTGCTGAGCTAACAACTGAGCGGCGCAAACCACGCAGCGTTGCTAAATTGCGAATATCTGCGCTTTCATCTGGTTCTTTCGGGGTCTCTAAGGCCATCGGAATCGTTTGAAAGCGAGGATCGTTCATAATTAACTCAAAACCGCTCAAACCCACAAATCCCTCACCAATATGGGTATGACGGTCAACGCGACTGCCAAGATCGTTCTTGGAATCGTTGAGATGGAAGGCCCGCAAGCGCTCAATGCCGATTAAACGATCAAAATGCTCAAACGTGCGTTGGTAGCTTTCGGCAGTGCGAAAATCGTAGCCAGCAGCCAAGCCATGACAGGTATCAAAGCAAATTCCAAGCCTTGGATGACCATCGCATAGCTCGATCAAACGGGCTAGTTGCTCAAAGCTATGGCCTAAAGCTGTGCCTTGGCCAGCGGTAATCTCAAGCAAAATTTCGGTTTCGCCAGCATTTTCGGCCAATAAGCGGCGCAATGCAGCGCCAACCCGCTCTAAGCCTGCGGCCTCGCCTGAGCCAACATGCGCGCCAGGGTGGGTGACCAACGCGCCAACCCCCAATTGCTGACAACGTTCAAGCTCCACCCGAAACGCTGCGATCGATTTTTCCCATAAGCTATCGTCGGGACTGCCTAAGTTGATCAAGTATGAATCGTGGGCAATCAAGGGTGGCATGCCAGCCTCACGATGCGCCGCCTGAAAATTAGCACAATCGGCGGCAGTTAATGGCTTAGCATTCCATTGGCGTTGGCTTTTGGTAAAAATTTGAATCACATGACAGGTTGTGGCATGCGCGCGCTCAAAGGCTGTGTGCAAACCACCAACGGTTGAAACATGCGCTCCTAAATTGGGCATGGGGTTTCTCGCTCCAAACAAGTGTCGCCTGCAATTATAGCACTTTCAAGCTATGCCTGAGATTAGGACTTGGCAGCAATTATTTATTCTTCAAAGCAGACTATAATTCCAAATAGACATTTATCAAAAAAGAATGAATGATCACCACCCTTCCGTCTTACAAGGGTAGGTTGTTAAGATCCCCTCACCCCAACCCCGCTCCCGTCCAACGGGCCAGGGGCTTTAACGAGGTGGTTCTTGCAAAAATCCTTGGTAAAAATGGTTGCACACCCTCGCCCGCGTTTTCGTGGGCGAGGGGGATGGGGGGTGAGGGAATATTTAACCACCACGCTTTTTTTAAACCTACCCTTATAAGCACCCCCAAATATTCACGTGTAGGATTGTTGTTGTTTATTTTTATTCCTAACCTTCGTGGAATTCGTGCTCTTCGTGTCCTTCGTGGATCAATCGTTTAACGCGGAGACAAGCTGGCTATTGGATATAGACTATTGGAACGCGAATCAAAAAATCTGTGCCATCTGTGGCCAAAAACTTAACCTTCGTGCACTTCGTGCTCTTCGCGGTTTCGTTTCCCAATCCCCGACCCCTAGCCCCTGATCCCTCACCCCTTCGTGCTCTTCGCGGTTGCCGTTTTCCGATCCCCAGCCGACCAGTGGTATACTGCCAGACGTTCGAATGAGCCAACGAGGAATGTGTGGTGGGATTTTTGCGCCGTTCAAGCAAATGGTTCTGGCTAAGCTGTGGCCTGTTGCTGTTAATTTTTATAAGCTATGGGTTGCGCTCTAGCGGCACCTACAGCGACGATTCGATTCAGCATTTTTTGATTGCCCGCTGGAGCCTCAAACACCCAGAATTGTTGCTTGATGTTTGGGGGCGACCTGGCTTTACCGTGCTGTATGCGCTGATCAGCCAGTTTGGCTTGACGGCAGTGCACATGCAAAGCGCCATTTTGGCAGCTTTGATCTGTGGTTTAGCTGCCTATTTGGCAGCAGAATTCGCGGTTGAGTGGTATTGGTTGGCGGCAATCTTCACTGGCATTCAGCCAGAATTTGCTCGCCTCAGTTTTGCTGCATTAACTGAATTGCCCTGCGCGGCTTATTTGGCAGCAGCCTTGCTGGCTCAACGCCGCCAACGCTGGAATTTAATGGCCTTGTTTGCAGGCTTGATTCCGCTGGCTCGTTATGAAACGCTGCCACTATTAATCTTCTTCGCTTTTAGCCTGGTCAAAGAGCGGCGCTACTGGCAGCTTGGCCTGATGGCCTTGCCAATGTTGATTTGGAATTGTTTTTGGGCGTTGCGGCTCAACGATTGGACAAACCTGCTGTTTCCGCTTGATCGGGTGTTGTTTGAAAAAGGCGGCAGCGTGGCGTTTTATGGCACTGGCCCGTGGTGGCATTACATCACGCGCTTGCCAGTTGCCTTTGGCAGCGTGCCGTTTGCGCTGGCGGTGTATGGCTTTTTGCGCATGCGCTGGAACTCCCTGCACTCGTGGACGGTTGGCTATATCGCAATTTTGGCACTCAGTTATTGGAAAATTCCCGCGACCCAAATTGCTGGCTACGATCGCCATTTAGCCATTTTAGCGCCGCTTATTGGCACATTTAGCGCCTATGGACTGCACGCATTACGTCAACCAATAACCATCAATTGGCAGCGTTGGGCAATGCGCGGAGCCTTAGGTTTGGTAATCGTTGGCATGCTCGGCATGGCCTGGATTCGCTGGCGAACTCGGGGAATTGTGCTCTATGATGCGTTGCTCAGCATTGGTTTGGTGGCGTTGCTGATGCTGCCAACCCTCAAAACGTTGTGGTATCAGCGCTTGGTTGGTGCTAGCGTGATCGTCGGGCTATTGGGGCTATTCATTCGGGTGCAACCTTTTATCATGCAGGATAGCGACCAGCAAGTGCTCAACAGCACTGTATGGTTTAAGCAAAGCGAGCATCGCCAGCAGCTGGTTTTGGCGGCAATTCCATGGTTTGCCTATGGCACAGGCATCGATCCCTATGATCCAACCAAGTATCAGTCGATTACGCCTAGCGCCGTGGCGCAAGCGCCAGTTGGCAGTATTGTGGTTTGGGATTCGCGCTTTGCTTGGACGCTGCAATGGCAAACGCCCCGCAGTTTGTTGGAAAACCCCGCCCAGTTTCGTTTGCTCAAGCAGTATTATGGGGTCAACAGCAATGGCAACCCCTTCGAGCTAGCAATCTATCAAAAATTACTTAATTAGGAGCATTCATGGCACTCAGTGCAACCATTTATACGATTAATGTTGATCTGGCGAATGTTGACCGCAACGTCTACGAGCAATTAGAGCTGCGCGTCGCTCGCCAGCCATCTGAATCAGCAGAATATATGTTGATGCGGATTTTGGCCTATTGTTTGGAATACACGGATGGCATTGCCTTTACCCAAGGCGTGGCTGCTGGCGACGAACCAGCTGTCTGGATTCGCGATTTGACCGGACAAGTGACTGGCTGGTTTGAAGTTGGCGCGCCAGATGCCGAGCGTTTACATCGCGGCAGCAAACGGGCTGGACGCGCGGCGGTCTACACCCATCGCGATGTTGCCCAAGTGCTGGGCAATTTCAGCGGCAAAACCATCTATCAAGCAGAGCAAATTCCGGTCTATGCCTTTGATCGACGCTTTATTGAAACCGTTGCCAATTTGATCGAACGCCGCTGTGATTTAGGTATTTCAGTGACTGAACAACAAATATATGTGGAAATTGCAGGCCAAAGCCTGAATAGCCAAATTGAAGAACATCGGATTAATAACTAGCAACGATAATTATAAGTGTAGGTCTTGAAGCAGCCAGAAACCTTTGTTATACTCGGCAGAAACGTAGCCTGCGCGCAAGTGCTAGCAGCGGCAAAATCAAGCTTGCATACGCTTATTCGCCTATGGTATATTGAGGGCTAGCATCGTCATTGCGAGCGACGTGAGGTTTCCAAATGTCCAATCCACAATACATGGCCCCTAGTGGCGATGAAGAACGGGTGATTGAACTCCACTTGCCGAGTCGGCTGGGGTACGAGAAAGTCGCCATGGATACCGCCAGTGCAATGGCGAAACGGATGGGCTTCTCTCATGATCGCGTTGATTCGCTGCGCACTGCCGTCAGCGAAGCAGTAACGAATGCAATTGAACATGGCAATCAACACGATTCAGCAATGAAAGTCGTGGTGGTCTTTACTGGCAGCGATGACGGGTTGATTGTTGATGTGGCCGATCAAGGGCGTAAAATCCTCGATCAGACCATCACTGAGCGTACACCCGACATTCACCAGGTATTGCATAGCGACGATAAAGGTGGTTGGGGAATCTGGTTAATTAAAGAACTGATGGATGAGGTCCAGTTTTCGGTCGCACCATCAGGCGGCAATAAATTACGGATGGTTATCCACCTAGATCGTTGAGTTGAAGAACATGGCGCAAACCCAAGCCTCCATCGAACTGATATTTCCCAGCCAGCTTGGCTATGAAAAAATCGCCCGTGAAGCAATTGGTACGCTCGCACGGAATATGGGGTTTGACCCAACGCGCGTTGAGGATTTACGCACGGCGCTCAGCGAGGCCTGTATCAATGCCATCGAACATGGCAATCAGCGCCAAACCCAACGCCGCATCCATATCACCTGCACGATTTCACGCAATCGGCTGGTGTTGGTTATTAGCGATGAAGGTCTTCGTTTTCACCCCTCCCAAGAGATCGAAACAGCAACCATCGAGCAAAAACTTGCTGGGCTGGCATCGGCGCGAGGGATGGGCTTAATGCTCATTGAACAACTTGTTGATGAGTGCGGCTTTCTACCGTCACGGCCCGGACAAGGCAATCGTTTCCGATTAGCGATGTATAATCCACCACGACGGCATGGATCAGCCACAGCCTAGCGCGATCCTTGGTCAAGGAGTTTTAGACCTATGATTGATGATGAATTGAAAGTTACCACCCGTCAACGTGACGGGATTTGGATTATTGATCTCGAAGGTGATGTCACGACATTTGCCGAAGAGGCCATTACGGGTGCATACGAAGGCGTTAGCAAAGATGGCGCTAAGTATATTATTATCAACTCGCGCCAAAGCGATTATATCAACAGCGCGGGGATTGCTATTTTAATTGGGGTGGTCACTGAGGTCAATCGCCAAGCCCAAAAGCTGGCAATTAGCGGCCTTAGCCCCCACTTCCAAAAGATTTTCCGCATGGTCGGTCTCGCCCAATATGCCGACATCTTCGCCACCGAAGAAGAAGCTATCGCTGCGATGCAACGCCATCAAAAAGCCGCCAGCGAACCAACCAAACAATAAGTACAGATGCTTAAATAAACAGCGCCGTTGGAGTAATTCCAACGGCGCTGTTTGGGTTTAATGAACCAAGACTTCGACATCTGATTGGATTAAGTTTTCCATTACCGCCGATTCTGGCACGCTGACTGGTGCTTCGCTCGGCTCTTTGCGCAAGGCTAGCTCAATCACTTGGCCAACATGCTCAACGCCGTGGAATTCCATTTCGGCCAACACTTCTGCTGGAATTTCATCCAAATCAGCGAGATTGCGCTGTGGCAAAATGATCGTTCGAATGCCTGCGCGATGGGCTGCCAGCACTTTTTCGCGCACGCCGCCGATTGGCAGCACTTTGCCGCGCAAGGTAATTTCGCCAGTCATCGCCACATCGTCGCGCAAGGCACGGCCTGTGAGCAATGAAACCAAGGCCGTGGCCATGGCAATCCCTGCCGATGGGCCATCTTTTGGTTGCGCGCCTGCTGGCACGTGCACATGCAAATCGAAATGCTGGGCAAAATGGGGGTCGATACCATAGCTTTCGCCTTCAGCCCTCACCCAACTTAATGCAGCCCGCGCCGATTCTTTCATCACATCGCCCAACTGGCCACTCAACGCAAAGTTGCCGCGTCCGGTCATTTTGGTGGCCTCGATAAAGATAATATCGCCGCCAACCGGAGTCCAAACCAAGCCTGTCACAATCCCAGGCCGATCGGTGCGCTCGTGAATTTCCGAGAAATAACGTTGCTTGCCCAAATATTCACGGGTTTTAGCTGGATCAACCACAATTGGCGTGGCCGAACCAAGCGCAACTTGTCGCGCTGCTTTGCGCATCACCGTGCCAATGTGTTGCTCCAAATTACGCACGCCAGCTTCGCGGGTATATTCTTCAATTGCGACCAATAAGGCATCTGGCTGAATTTCGACTTCGCTTTGCTCAAGGCTATGTTGCTCGCGTTGCTCTGGCACCAAATAGCGCTGGGCAATTTCGTACTTTTCGCGGGTTGTATAGCTGCCAAGCTGAATAATTTCCAAGCGATCGCGCAATGGCCCAGGAATGGTTTGCAAGGTATTGGCGGTTGCAATAAACATCACTGGCGATAAATCCCAAGCCACATCCAAATAATGGTCGCGGAAATTGGCGTTTTGAGCTGGATCAAGCACCTCAAGCATGGCCGAGGTTGGGTCGCCACGATGATCTGAGCTGAGCTTATCCATTTCGTCGAGCAGCACAACTGGATTGTTGACCCCGCTACGCCGAATTGCTTGGATTAAGCTGCCAGGCATTGCGCCAATGTAGGTGCGGCGATGGCCACGAATTTCAGCCTCGTCGTGTACGCCGCCCAACGACAAACGCACAAACTCGCGATTCATAGCTTTGGCAATCGAACGGCCAAGGCTGGTTTTGCCAACGCCTGGAGGGCCAACGAAACACAGAATTGCCCCACGGCCCGGATCACGCTCTGGCGAACGCTTGCGCCGCAGCTCGCGCACCGCTAAGTAATCCAAAATCCGCTCTTTGATTTCAGCCAAGCCATAATGGTCGGCATCGAGAATTTCGGCAGCTTGCGCTACATCAATCGTGTCGTCGCTGCGTTTTTGCCATGGCAAGGCAATCAAGGTTTCCAAATAGCTGCGAATGACACTATATTCGGCGGCAGCAGCAGGCATTTGGCGCAGCCGATCAAGCTCGCGCATGGCTTGCTCGTGGGCTTCGGCGCTCATGCCAGCAGCTTCGATTTGCTCGGCCAAACGATCAACTTCCACTTCTTGCTCATTGGTTTCGCCCAACTCTTTACGAATTGCTTTGAGTTGTTCGCGCAACACATATTCGCGCTGCGATTTGCCAAGCTCATCTTGCACCTGCGATTGAATTTGCTGACCAATTTGCAGCACATTCAGCTCGCGGGTCAGCACTTCGTTTAATTTGAGCAATTTTTGCTTGATGCTTGGTTCGCTCAAAACCGCTTGGCGGTCGGTCACGCTCATGCGGGCATACGAAGCCACCAAATAGGCCAAACGGCGTGGATCTTCTTCACTCAGCACCGAATTCAACAACTCGGTTGGAAATTGTGGAATCAGGGGCGCAATTTGGCTGGCAATTGTACCAATCGAGCGCATCAAAGCGATAACTTCAAGCTCTTCGCTCTCGATCAATTGGTCGGGCACAACCCGAATTTTGGCGCGGTAATATGGCTCAGTTTGAATAATTTCAACAATCTCAATCCGCTCAAGCACTTGCATCGCCACGCGCAAGGTACCATCGGGCAATTTCATCAATTTATGCACAACCGCAGCGCTGCCAAGTTGATAAAAATCTTCAGGCGTAACTGGGTTGGGTCGTTCTTCTTCGTTTTTTAGCGCCACCAAGCCAACAATTCGTTGCCCAGCCATCAAATCGTCGATCAAACGAATCGACTCTGGCTGACCAACGGCCAAAGGCACGATGGTTTGAGGATAGGCAACCGTTCCCAATAATGGCAAAATCGCGATTTCATCTGGAATCGTGGTTGTTCGTTCAAAATCTGACATACAAAAACCCCTTTTTAGCACCAATGCGAGTTAGACGTTGGTTTGTTCAATCGTGATCCGCCGTGGTTCGGCTTGGGCTGGATTGCGCTTGGGCAAGGTGATAATCAACATGCCATCGTCATAGCGAGCGCTAATTGCGGCCTCGTCGATTGGAGCACGAAGCGCGAACTCTAGCTCAAAATGGCCATAATTAATCCCCAATTCATGGATGTGAACACCTTGGCTTGGGCAATGCTCCTCACGTTGGCCGCTGACATACAACACACCATCGTGGAGGGTTACTTCAATTGCAGCATCGCGCATGCCTGCCAGTTCAACCTTAATTACAAATTGCTCGGCGTACTCATGAACATCTGCTTGCGGTCGCCAGATCAGGGCGCGGGCGCTGCTGGTTCGCGGCCATGGGGTTTGCCAATCGCGTTCAAAGGCGCTCCGTTGGGTGTGGAGGCGCGGCAATTGGCGAACCACAAGAAACTTAGCCATCGATTTAGACCTCCACTACAAAAAAGAACTGCTAGAAAAAGCATAACACTGCTCCATTAACACAGTAGTGACGCTGCGTTGGCAAAGTGTTAATCTTGTAATCTTATGCTGAAGGTCTATAATTTAAGCAGCGGCATCCCTTCATCAAACCCAAAGACAGGACGTTTCCATGACTTGGCAGGTTGATTTCACTCCATCCGACCACACATTGCATGCCTTACTAAGCCAAAATCGGCTTGAATCAGCCTATGCATTAGGAGATTTGCAACCACCATTTCGCGAACGCTCGCAATTTAGCCTTGCGCAAAATGGCGCACAATGGGCAATTTTGCTGTGGTATCGCACCAGTACCTTTACCGCATTAATTCCCTATGGCGCTGCCCAAGGCATTAACGCGATCTTGGCAGCCAAAAACGAATGGCCAAAAGCCTGTATTGTGGCGAATATGAACGAGCACTATCGCCAAGTATTGGGCCAACGCTACCGTTTCAGCAACGAGCAAGCGATCATTCGGATTGCGATTGCGGCTGGCCAGCTCAGCGATTTGCCGAATGGCACGCAGCTTGAGCAACTGGAAGATCAGCATATTGGCGAATTATCGGCGTTCTATACCATGAACGATGTGCCAACGTTTAGCCCTGATCAGTTGCATGGCGGGTTATATTATGGCGTGCGCCGCCATGGAGCTTTAGTTGCAGTTGGCGGAACCCACTTGGTCAATAGCCGCGATCATTTGGCGACGATTGGCAACGTCTACACCGACCCAGCCTTGCGTGGCAATGGCTATGTGCGCACGATCATTGCCCATCTGACCCAAAGTTTGTTTGATCAAGGCTGTACCAATATCATTCACGATGTCAAAAGCAACGATTTTGCAACCCGCCAAATCTATGAGCCGCTTGGCTATCAGCAAGTTGGCAGTTTTTGGGAGGCAACCGCACGGTTACGATGAAACGAGAAGAACGCAAACTTATCGCCCAACGCACGCTCGATTGTTTGAGCGAGGGCGGCTATTTCAATCAGGCTGATCAATGGGTCAGTATTGCTGCAGCGCAACATGCCGCCGAGCAAGCCAGCACAATTGTTTGGCCTAATATGGCCTTGGCGGCAGCCCGCAGCACCAGCCAACAACCAGGCATCAAGATCTATGCAGCCACAACCTTGGAGGCTGCCCAACGTGCTGCCCAAACAGGCCAACGGGTGGGGATTTTAAATTTCGCCTCGGCCAAAAATCCAGGCGGTGGTTTTTTAGGTGGCAGCCAAGCCCAAGAGGAAAGTATCGCCCGTTCGTCGGGGTTGTATCCGTGTTTGACCAACTGTAGTGAGTTTTATCGCTATCATAAACAGCAAAACGATTTGCTCTATTCCGATGCCCTGATTTGGTCACCGAAGGTTCCAGTGGTCTGCGATGACGCTGGTAATTGGCTTGATCAACCGTATTTGGTCGATGTAATTACCATGGCGGCGGTGAATGCTGGGGCAATTCGCCAAAATCGCACTGGCCAAAGTGCCGAGGTTGAGCCAGTTATGCGCCAACGCATGCAGCGGCTATTGGCGTTTTGCGCCAGCCAACCAATCGAACGCTTGATTTTGGGAGCATGGGGTTGCGGGGTCTTTGGCAACGATCCAGCGCTGATCGCGCGCCTATTCAAAGAGGTTATCGGCCAACAACCATGGCCTTTTGAACAAATTGATTTTGCCCTCTACGACCCAAGCCCACGCCAAACCAACGTCGAGCTATTTGCCGAACTATTGCAATGCTAAATGCCCTAACCCTAAACCTCGCCCGTGCTACGGGCTTTAAGCCCATGGTTCTTGCGCAATTCGTCGATGAAAAATGGTAGCTCCCCCTCGCCCGCATTTAGTGGGAGAGGGGGCTGGGGCTTACAAGGGAGGTTTTAAGATTCCCTCACCCCAACCCCTTTCCCGTGGCGCGGGCGAGGGGCTTTAACACGCTGGTTCTCCCGCAACTCCTTGGCGAAAAACGGGTGCTCCCCCTCGCCCGCGTTTTTGTGGGAGAGGGGGTTGGGGGGTGAGGGAAAATAAAAGCCCTTGGTTAAGCTGTTCAATGAGGAGCGAGCAACGTGGTTATGCCAAGGCATAACAGGCAAGCATCAAACAACGAACCAAGGGCTGTTAATTAAGTTTCCGTCCAGCGAATCGTAAAGACACAAGCAGGAGCGCCATTGCGGATGCATGGGTCGTGGGTAATCTGAACATCGCGTGCGCCCAAGCCTTGCAACACGCCTTCCATTGCCGCTTGTTCGAACATACAGTTATAGGGTTGTTTCAATTCGACTTGGGCATGATACGCGGCCAAAATTGTGGTTCGCCATTCGCCACTCGCGCCACGAGTTGCTGTATGCCACACGTCGGGCATTGCCACCAACATGGCGGTTGGCGAGCTGAGGCCCATTTCGCGAAATTGCGCTGCTAGTGAGTAGTAAATCCCACGGCCAATTTCCATCAATAAGCGTGGATCACGATCCTCAAAATAGTTCAACATGGTTTCAAACAGTTGGCCATGATACCATTTGTCAGCGCTAATTTGATCGAGCAAATTCAGAATTTCCGGCGGACACTCATCCCCAGCAACCATTCCCAACATTAAAAATGCACTGCCTATACTCAATGGTGGGCCTTCGCGCTGATCAATGCCTGGGTCAGCAAATTCTTCCACCACCAATGGGGCAGATCGCGCAAAGCGATGCACAGGCCCTCCTTCTTTGCAAAATTCAACGGCCAATCAACCTCTATCCCCACAAACAATTATAGACTATTGTCACGCTATTGCTGACGAGGATCGGGCAAAAGTTCATCACGAATTTGCACTTGTTCGTCAACTACGGTGACCGGTAGTTGGCCCAAGCGTAAGCGCCGATTCTCGCTAATCAAGAAGCCCTGTTCATCATACACCCGATCGGAGCATTGATCACGATAGGTTTGGTTGGATTGTTCATAAATTACAATACAACCGCTCAGACTATCCCAGGCCAGAAAGGCGCGCCATTGGTCGGCACTCAGCCGCGTCACCAACACCGGATCATCGCTAACTTCAGGTCGACTAGCGATCGTTTCCGAGGCAACTAATTGTTTAACTGAAACTTGAACCGTCTGGCCAAGCGGAAATTGGCTCACCGGCCCAAGCGTGTAGGTGCGGGCTGGCGGGCTGATAATATAGACAAATAACGCGCCGCAAAATATGGTTGCCAAACCCATCACTAGCGTCAACAAGCGGGTTGCCCGTTTCCGCGAACGTTCGAGCCGTTCAACCTCATAGGGATCAAGCATGCTCATTGGGAAATTCCTCGTGCCACAATCAACATTCGTTCTGATTCACTTGTATAGGGATCAAGCTCATACGAGCCATAGACCGCCTGCAATGCAAAGCCACAGCGCGCCAGCAAATGCTCGGCTTCGTAGCGATAGAGCCAACGCATGCCAAATGGTAAGACGCAGCGCCGCACTTGGCCATCGGGCTGAATTTCATCGTAGCAGAATTGAACCTGCTGGTGCTGGGCCGCTAAATCAACACTGCGATAAACAAATTTTTGCACCAAATTACCATTGCTCGCGCGAAAGCTCTTATCAAGCACCATCAGGCCATCAACCGCACTTAGTTGGCTTGGCTCGGGATTAAACAAATCGAGCAACAACAGGCCATTCGGTTTTAAATGGCGCTTGATTGCATGTAAGGCGGCAATTTGGGCTTGGGTTGTTTCCAAATGCATAAACGAATTAATCGCTACAAAGGCCATGCCAAATTGCTGGTCAAGCTGAAAATCGGTTACATCGGCCACTGCAAACTTCAAATGTGTATCAACGCCAGCACTCACAGCGGCAGCATTCGCCTGTTCAATCATCGCAGGAGCAATATCAATGCCGACCACATTCAGCTTAGCTTGGGCCAACGGAATTGCCACCCGACCAGTGCCACACATCAGCTCTAAAACACTGCCACCAGCCATGCGCGCATATTCGCGGTAGAACAGCACATCATCCTGAAAATCGCCATAATCTGCATCATAATAGGGTACAAACTGATCAAACATCCAAGTTCCTTACATAGCAACGCCATGGCTGCGCTCTGGGTGAGCAAGCAACCATGGCATGCTTGAAATTGAGTTAGCGTAATGTAATCGTTTTGGAAATGCCGCCACTGGTTGGTCGCCAAACCAACTGGACCGATTTAATCCCGCCATTATTAGCTTGAGCTACCAAGATTCCAGCAATTGTATTGTTGCCAGGTATTGTCAGGGTGCTCAGAATGGTTGATTGGGCCGTAATTGGCAACGCCCCAACATTGGTCTGGATGGTAAAATCGGCAGCCCGAAAGCTTACTGGTCGGTTGGTAGGATTTTGGAGCGTCACATTAACCAGTACCTGATTGCCATCATTCGACACAACTGTCTCGCCAATCGTTAAGAAATAGCTGCGCGATTGATGAAGGTTACCGCTGGCCACTGGCTGGACTGGTTGGACAGGGCTAGGCTGAGCAGGATCAATCACGACCTCGACAACCGGCGTTGGGCGACCAGTATTCCAGCCAAGCAAGGCTTCACTAGTTGCCCGCTCGCTCGCAGTAACAGCGTTGCTATCGCGCGAGCCAGCAAGCCGCCCAGCTAAAGCCGAACGCACTAGATTAAAGCCGCCAACCAGCAATACAAGAAGAATAGCGGAAATGATCAATTCACTTCTGGTCGGCAGCACTGAGCGTTTTTTGGGGCCTTTGGCAATTGCAGGGCGCAACGAACCAACCAAATCATTCGCATAATTTACGGCATTTTCTGCCTCTGGCGTTGGCTTAACCTCGACTACTGCTGGAGCTACTGTTTGTGGCTGAGCAGCATGCGTTGGCAGGCTAGGAGCCACAGTATTCAAGCTTTGGTTGCTTGCAGGCACAGCTGGGCTGGGATCGAAACTAGGTCGAGGCTGCAGTAAACTGCTGTTGCCTGCGGCGCGGGCTGGTGGCGGAGAAAAACTGGCTTTCGCTGGAGCGGCAGTGCTTGTCTGGCCTAAATTTGCAAAATCAATTTGGGTTGGCTTAAGCATCTCAAGGCCACGTTTGGCCGCAGCATTGGCTGGATTAATCGCCAAAACCTGTTGCAAAGCGGCGATTTTCTCGCTATTTGTTGCTTCAACTGCGCTTAGCCAAAGCCAAGCCTGCTCGTTGCTTGAATCAGCGCTCAGCGCTTGGCGCAGAATCAGGCGGGCCTCTGCATGGTTGCCATCCCGCGCTGCTTGAATGCCTTGTTGAATTAATTGTTGAACAGGTGCTGACATACAACTCCTACGGTTGGGGCTTCGCACGCACAATCAAGCGATGCGAATAGACACCGATTGGCACACAGGTGATCAACGTAACCGTTTCTTCAGCGGTTGGGTCCATCACCCACGTTTGGTCGGGGGTCACGGTACGAATCTCAGTCACTTGGTAGCGCCGCTCTGCGCCATCGACAGTTAATAGCAAGCTATCGCCGACAACTGCGTTGGGTAGCTGACTGAAGATAATACCACGATAGCCGACATGCCCTGCTAGGACTATATTCCCAGCCGTTGTTGGAAAGCCTGCCACTGGCCAATAATGCGCCGCTGCATCAGTTGGCACATCCCACGTGCCAAGCGAAAAGCCAGCTTCGATAATTGGGCTATCAAGGTCAATTCGCGGCATCGTGATACGGGTTGGGAGCAAGGCTTGCCAAGCAGCCTCAGCATTATTAACTTTGCGCTTGGCCCATTCCGGCGCAGTATTCGTCGCATCCAAATATTGGCGGCCCAAGTGGCCCAACGATACTTGATAGGCTGCTGGCAGCTCTGGATGATATTCAAAGCGCGTCCGCTCAAAATATTGCACCGTATAAATCTGGCCATCTTGTTGGTTGCGCTCTAAAAATTCTTCCGATAGCGGATAGCCAAAGGCTTGCAAGCCACCGTTGCGCTCCCAATACTGGCGAAATAGCCCGCCCAAGGTGTGTTTTGATTCGGGGAAGAAAATTTGGCCAGGGTAGGCGGCCTCGCTGCGCGGTTTGAAGGCTGGCTGATCAGCAGAATCTTCGGCGGCCCAGCGCCCAAGATGGCCCGCTAAAGTCCAGCCAATGGTTGCATGCCACTCTAAACGTGCTCGCTCAAAGTATTGCACCGGACGGCCAGCCTCAACAAACACTTCAGTAATTGGATAGCCAAAGATCGCCAAGCCGCCGTTACGCTCCCAAAACAGCCGAAAATTGTAGGCTAAAGTGTGGCCAGTTTCGGCAAAATAGCGCGGCTGGCCCGCAGCAGTTTCCGCTGAGCCAGCACTGACGGTCAACGCCAACAAGCCAACGATCAAGAGATAGATTCGTAATCGGCGCAACATAGGCTCACCTGTTATCCAACTAAACGCGCTTCGGGGCCAGCACCATTAACGATTGTCCACTGGACAGCATCCAACTCGCAGAGCCGCGCTTCGACTTCAGGCGCATCTTTGGCTTCGCAAATCACATGTACATTCGGGCCGGCATCAATCGTCCAGTAGCTTTGCAAATTATCTTGCACCCGCCAGCGCTGCACTGCCTGCATCACCGCCAAGGTGCCAGGCAACCAATACATTGTTGCTGGGTGGGCGGTCATGGCAATCACATGCATCGACATGGCATCTGCTTCCGAGGCTTGGCCCAAACGCTGAATATCGCGCTCAAGAATGCCTTGGCGCACATCGGCTAAGCGTTGTTCAATGCCTTCCAAACGCACAGGGAAATAGGGGCTGGTGGTGGCAACACTATGGCCGCTGGTTGAAGCAACATGTTTGGCTTCAGTGCTAATTACGGCCACAATATCAACTAAATTCCAGTGCTCTGGTGGCGCAATTTGGGCTGCATACGAGCCAGCATGCGTGCCATCATCAAACCATTCAACAAAGCCCGCTGGAATCGAACGGCAGGCCGAGCCAGAGCCAGAAAGCCGCGTTAGGCGTGATAATTCTGCTTCATCAAGCTCTAAGCGAAAAGCCGCAGCCGCAGCCCTGGTTAATGCAGCAAAGGCCGCAGCCGATGAGGCAATGCCAGCATCAGAAGGGAAATTATTGCGCGAGCGCACTTCGACCCGCTCACTAACCCCCGCCAATTGGCGCAAACGCTCAATCTGTTGGATGACTCGCTCAAACTGGCGACCTTTGGCCTGAACTTCCTCGCCACCGCTCAAGGCGAGCCAAACGCTATCTTCCACGGCTTCGGGCAAACATTGTACGGTTGTCTCGGTTAGACAGCCATCAAGATTCATGGAGATCGAGCCATTGGTTGGAAGAGTCAGATGCGCGTCGCGCTGGCCCCAATACTTGATAAACGCAATGTTGGCACAAGCCACTGCCGTTGCCGCATGCGAAAGCTGTTTCATACCATTCCTCACGTACAAATAAACAAATTCAGTAGCTCTATTGTAGCAGATCAGCAGGCCAATTTAGGCTGGCGTACACACCACACAGCCTTGCGCATGCAGATGTTGGGCTGGCAGCCAGCGCTGGCATTGGTTGCAGCAACCACTCAATTTGATTGGCTCAGCGCTCATAGTAGGCACTTGGGCAATACCAAGTGCGGCCCGTAATTCGTCGTAGTCACGTGCCGCAATCAACACCGCCCGATCAACCCGTTCGCCACTAAATTCGAGGGTCAAGACCATTCCAGCCAACAAATTATGCCGCTCTGGAATATTTTCCAAGGCTTTGGCATCGATCACCAATGGTCGCCAATCGTTGTGATCAGCAATTGCCATCACGTCGAGGGTCACTGTATCGCCGCCAAAAAATCCGCCATAATTGTGCACTTCGCTAACTTCAAAAAGCTCAGACATCGTTGTCCTCAACTAAAACTAGGCTTTGCTGCTCAGCACCGCTTCGATGCTATAGGCTTGTACCAACTGCGAGATATGGCGCAAACTTAATGGCGCAACTGGCACGGCCTGCACATGCGTTTGGACTGCATCATAGGTTGTTTGGCTGACCAAAATTTGGTTGGGCAAAGCAGCGCTACACAAACGAGCAGCCAAATTCATATCGGGGCCAATCGCGGTGTAATTCATCATTTGGGCCGAACCAATGTTGCCAACCACCACCTCGCCAGTGGCAATCCCAATTCCAATCGCCACTGCTGGCAAGCCTTGGCTCTGCCATTCGTCCATCAATTGATTATGGCGGGTTTGCATCAACAAGGCGGTTTGCACAGCTAACAACGGGTGTTGCTCGTAGGGCAAGGGTGCGCCAAAAAAGGCTACAATTTCATCGCCCACAAATTTATCGACCGTGCCGCCAGCATTACGAATAATCGTGGTCATGGCTGAGAGATGTTCGTTGAGCATGCGCGCCACCACATCGGCAGGCAATTGCTCGGAAACCGTGGTAAAGCCGCGCATATCCGAAAAAAGCATCGATAATTGTTGGCGATGCACATTCATATAATCGTTGCCAGGCGTGCGCAACATCAAATCGACCACATCGGGGCTAACATAGCGCGCAAAGGTTTCGCGAATATGGCGTTGTTGGCGGTCTTCAAATAGCGCCGTATCCATTTGCGAAGCAATTGCGTTCAGCATTTTAACTTCGTGAATGCTAAACCCACGCATGCCCGGTGGATTGGCCCCGCCAAACACGCCAATAATTTGATTTTTCAAAATCAAGGGCACGCCAATATATGAACCAATTGTTTGATCGATCTGTTCGCGACGCACCATTTTGCCTTGATCAACCGTGTTGCGAGCCAAATCGCGCAATACCTGCGAAACTTGCGAGTTTGGGTCGGCCAAATCGTCGTGCGAAGCGGCGCGAAATTCTAGCTCATGTTCCTCGGCAGTATAGAGCATAATAAAGCTCCACGTTGCGCCAATCGTCTCGGAGAGCAGGCCCAAGGCCGCACCTAAGCCTTGGTCAAAATCGGGCGTGGCATCGATCAACCGATCCAAGCGATAAATTGTTTCTAGCTCACGGTTGCGCGATTGCACCTGTTGGAACAAACGCAGCCCAGCCATGGCCGAATCGATTTGCGAACACATCGCATCGATCAAGCGGCGATCATCAACCGACCAATGATGATCTTCAGAACCAAGCACCAACACGCCGAGCCGATCGCCTTTGACCGAGAGCGAACGCACAATAATTTCCGCATCGCCCTCCTGCAAACTCGTCGTTTCGCCGCCAGCCAAGGCATTGGTCAAGGCCAACATCAAACCTGCTGCGTTATTTGGTCGCCAGCGTTCAATCGTAATATTTTGGGCTGGGCAATCTTCCAAATCGAGGGTGATTAATTGCAGTAAATCGGGCTGAAGCACGCCCCGAATAATCGTCGCGCAGCCATTTAAAAAGGTTTCGGTCGAATCGGTTGTGTCGCGGAGAGCATCGAGATCGTAAATCGCCCGTAGCTCTCGATGGCATAACGAGAGTTCATGCTTTAATTGTTCGGGCATACGCGCAGCACCTCCTTGAGCCGGCAAAACGCTGATTAACAGCGTCAGTATAGCATGAACTCTGCGTGGTCGAATAGCACAAAAAAAGGCCGACAGCGCCACACTGCCAGCCCTTAACCAAGGTTTTGGATTCAGCTTTAGCCAATATCCCACACCAACTCGCCGCTCAGCACGCGGGCAATTTGGTCGGGAAAGGTTTTGAGCGAAATTGGCTTGGCGATAAAGCCATCGAAGCCAGAAACGCGTGCCCGTTCTGCTTCGTCGCGCGAGCCATTGGCGGTCATAGCGACAACTTTGGTGCGCTTGAGTTCAGGCAGGGCCCGCAGTTTTTGAAACACAATATGGCCGTTTTCGCGGGGAATCCGAATATCAAGCAAAATTAAATCAAGAAAGCTCAGAATTGGATTTTGGCGCACCTGCGGCGAGTTGAGCCAGCTAAAGAAGGCATCGCCGGAAGGTCGCGCATTGCAGTAAGCAACCCCAATCTGCTCGCGAAGAATCCGTAACGTCAAATTCATACTATCAACGTTATCTTCGATGACCATCACTTTCGCACGGCTGGCAACGACGATAGGCGAAGCGCTCGCTCGAACAACCGGATACATGGACTTGCTCCAAAACGAATACAATAACCGTTTCTACGCAGCAGCCGTCGATGCATGGCTGGTTAGTATTCGTTATACTGCTCGATATAAGTCATCCTAGAGAGTAGTCCTTTTGGGTCATCGAGCTTGTACCCAAGGTACTGTTGTAGTGTACCTGAATTTTGACGCTTAAATATCAACTTTGGGTTAAGAAAATTGGGCTTAAATTTAGCCAATCTTCATCTAAAGCTACGAGCCTTTGTAGCAAACCCAACCGCACTGGATGCTGGCCCTTGCGTGCGATGGCGGCTGCAACTTGGTTGGAATGAATCGCGCGCAAGGCCATTGCCTGATTTGTTTGGCTAGTGTACCGTAGGGCTAGCAGCTGGCGCATCGACTGTTAACCCGATTCCAGCGCCAAATAACCTACCATCGTTCACAAGGAGTCGCTTGCGTCTATGCCAGAACCACGATCATTTGGCCAACAATTGCGCGAATATCGCCACCAACGCCAACTTACCCAAGCAGCTTTGGCCGAGGAAGTTGGCTGCGCGGTCGAGAGTATTCGCAAGATGGAAGCTAATCGCCAGCGGCCATCACGCAGTTTGGCTGCTCGTTTAGCCACAATTTTGCAGCTATCAAATGAGCAAACTCAGCTCTTTTGCGCTCAAGCGCGCCTTGTTGGCACGGCTGAAACCAAACAAACGCCAAGCGGATTGCCCTTAACCGCTAGCAAATTAATCAATCGCCAAAGCGAAGTTGCAACCCTGCACCAATATCTCAACGCTGAACATATTCGGATGATCACGTTGACTGGGCCGGGCGGCGTGGGTAAAACTCGCTTGGCCTTGCAGATTGCCCAACAAAGCTCGAAGTATTTTCCTGATGGAGTCTATTTTGTCGATTTGGCCCAAGCTACCAGCGTCGCCGAGCTTGGTTTAGCGCTGAGCCAAGCGCTCAATTTGCCAAGTAGCAAATATAGTTGGCAACGCCAAATTCAGCTTCATTTTCAGCATGCCCGCATCTTGTTGATTCTCGATAATCTTGAGCAATTGTTGAGTGCCACCGCAGTCTTGCGCTGGTTGCTCGATCACACCACCGGCCTCAAATTATTGTTGACCAGTCGCGCCTTGTTGCACTGCGCTGGCGAATATGCTGTGCCGCTTGCGCCGTTGCGGTTGCCGACATCCAGCGCTACGCTTAGCGAACTCAAAACCAATCCAGCGGTTCAGCTTTTTGTGCAACGCGCCCAAACCTTGAACCCGCAATTTAGCCTAACCAGCGCCAACGCCGAGGCTATCAAACACATTTGTTGGCAGGTCGATGGCTTGCCCTTGGCCTTGGAATTGGCGGCAGCCCGCACGCGCTTGCTCACGCCAGAAGCCTTGCTGGCCTATTTGCAACCGCCCTTAGCTCTGTTGACGACCAATGATCCGACTGCGCCAGCCCGCCACCAAAGCATGCACAACGCGATTAATTGGAGCTACCAACAAATTTCGCCGCAACAACAGCAACTGTTGCGCCAATTGGCAATTTTTCAGGCTGGCTGTACGCTTGATGCGATTCAGGCAATCGTGCCCAATCCACAACAGCTTGATTTGCTCGATCAATTGGCGGGGTTAATTGATCATAGTTTGTTAGCGATGCAAGCTGAACCAGAGCAACCACAGCGCTTTCGCATGCTCAGCTTGATTCAAGAATTCGCAGCCCAAGAATTGAGCAACCATGGCGAATTAAACACGCTTGCCCAACGCCATCTTGAATATTATGTCATGTATTGTGAATCGCTGAGTGAGCAAGTGTTGGAGCAGCGCCACGCGCTTTTGGCCGAGCGCGAGAATCTGCGAGCAGCAATTAATTGGGCTATTCGCACGCAAAACTGGCTAGCAGCCAGCAGCTGTATCGTGCCCTTGGCTGAATTTTGGTATCGTTATGGAACGAGCGAGGAATTGCAAAGCTGGCTCGATTGGCTAAGCACCAAGCCGCTCTCGCCAAGGATGCATGCTCGTTGCAGCGAAATGCAGGGCTATATTGCGGCCTTTTTGCAAAGCCAATATCGCGCTGGCCAAGCCTGGTATCAACAAGCGTTGGCCCAACGCCAAGCCATGCAACAACCAGCAGCAATTGCTGAAAATATGGCAAAATTGGGTGAAATTACGATGGAGCAAGGCCATTATGCCCAAGCGCTTGAGCATTATCGCAGCGCTTGTAGCCTCTACGAGCAGCTTGGCGATCAAGAGGCTGTGTTTGCCATGCACGATTGCCAAGCGATGGTGTTGGTGCGCCAAGGCCAATTGAAGCTTGCCCAACAGCTTTTGCAGCAAAGCCTTGCTTATTGGCAGCAGCAGCACATTTTGCCAAGCCTCGCATTTAGCCTGAATTATCTCGGCATGATTGCGCTTTATCAAACCAACTTTGCCGAAGCGCAACAAGCCCATGAACAAGCCTTGGCAATTTGGCGCAGCCTTGATGATCAACGTGGCATCGCTTCGGCCTTGAATGCACTCACGCCAGTGTTGGTGCAGCAAGGCCAAATCAGCGCAGCACTTGCCGCGATCCAAGCCAGCCTAAAAATTCGCTGGAGCTTGCACGATTATGATGGCTTGGCATGGAATTTGGAACGCTTTGCTGAATTATTAAGCATGCAAGGCCAGGCCGAATTGGCAATTCAATGTTGGAGCAAAGCCCAGCAATTGCGCGCTGAATTGGCTTTGCCGTTGTTCGAGGCTGAGCAACAACGCTTACAGCCAACTATCGCCCATTGTCAGCAGCAACTAAGCTCGGCTCAATGGCAACAAATCTGGTTCGATAGCCAAAACCTTGGTTTGGCAAACCTGATTGAAACGCTTTTAGCTCAAACTTAATTCTTAAATTTATTTAAAAATACCCCGCTTTTGCCCCGCTTTTTATCCTTCTGTTGGCTGGTGGCGTTTGGTCTAATACAGCTGCTAGTCAACGAAGGAGGCCATGCGCAGCGCAAACCGAGGCACATAGAGAGTGGCACAATCTAGTACGGGGTACACGATGAAAGTTTATAAACCAATGCTCAAACTCATTGTCGCGTTTTTGGTCTTTTTACCGCTCGTCACCAGTGCAGCCAGCAGCACCGAACAGTTCAACCAGCCAATCAGCAATTCGAGCATGTTTAGCTGGTACACCAACTCAAGCACGGCGACTGGCACGGCCAACATTAGCGATAGCCAAGCCCAAGATGGCAAAATTCTGCGGCTTTCGATTGGCGCGAACCAAGCTGCCTATCCAGGTCAAGGCTCGAACTTAGTTTCACGCCAAATGTATCATTATGGCACCTACGAAGGCCGGATGAAAACCGCTAATTGCGCCAGCGACGAAGGCGTAATCAATGGCTTTTTTACCTATTTCAATGATGGTAGCGATAGCAATGGCAATGGCTTGCCCGATAACAGCGAAATCGATATTGAATGGCTGTGTGCTGAGCCACAATCAATTTTGATTACGATTTGGACTGATTACAACGACCCAACCGCGATCAGCCGCCGGGTCTATCGCAAGATCAATGTGGCCACTGGCACGGTTGAGTATACCCGCTATGCCACAACCTTCGGCGGGAGTTACACCGATTTATCGAACAGCCAAGGCGAAAATCAGCCCACCACGGTGCAGGCGATTCCAGGCTACAATTCGGCCACTGCATTCTACGAATATGGCTTCAATTGGACTGCCAGCAACGTGACCTTGTGGGTTGTTAATCCCAGCAATGGCCAAAAAATTGTGCTTTGGGATTATCGCGGACCAAGTGCGCGGATTCCGCAAAATCCAGCGGCCTTTATGGTCAACTTATGGCATCACCCCAACTGGACTCCAGAATGCTGCGCCAATGCCACCAATCCACCTCGGGCTACCCGTTCGCTCGATGTCGATTGGTTGCGCTTCACGCCCCAAGGCGACATCCCAAGTGATATGGTTGCGCCAAGCGCGCCGAGCAACCTACAATCAGCCAGCAAAACCCATAACAGCGTGAATTTGAGTTGGAATGCAGCAACCGATAATGTTGGCGTAGTTGGCTACGATATTTATCAAAATGGCGGCAGCAATCCAGTTGCTAGCAGCAGCAGCACCAATATTACAATCAATGGGTTGAATCCCAGCACCGTCTATAGCTTTGCGGTCAAGGCTCGTGATGCGGCAGGCAATCGCTCGGCCAACAGCACCAGCCTCAGCGTCACCACCAACAACCCACCAACGAGCGGCAACGGCTTGCAAGCCACCTTTGTCAAAACCTCGGATTGGGGCAATGGCTACGTTGGCGTGTATCGCATCACCAACAATGGCAGCAGCGCGGTCGATGGCTGGACACTTAGCTTTGATTTACCAAGCAATGCGACAATTGCCAGCTGGTGGGATGCGACCCAAGCTAAGAATGGCAACCGCTACACCGCTGGCAACTTAGGCTGGAACCAGCGGATTGAGGTTGGCCAAACTCGCGAATTTGGCTTTAGTGGCAGTTACAGCGGCGCATGGGTTAATCCCAGCAACTGTATTGTCAATGGCCAAAGCTGTAACGGTAGCACAACCAGCCCAAATCTGGCACTTGGGCGACCAGTTCAAGTTTCTTCAGCAGAAACCAGCGCACTAGGTGGAGCGAACGCCACCGACGGCAATAGCAACACCCGCTGGGCCAGCAGCTACAGCGATCCGCAATGGATTCAAGTTGATTTGGGCAGCAGCAAAAACCTCAGCAAAGTTGTACTAAATTGGGAAGCAGCCTATGCTCGCGCCTATCAAGTGCAAGTTTCCGATGATGCTAGCACATGGCGCACGCTGAGCACGGTCAGCAACGGCGATGGCGGCACCGATACGTTGAATGTCAGCGGCAGCGGACGCTACCTGCGAGTGTATGCGACCCAACGTGCCACCGAATGGGGCTACTCGCTGTGGGAAATCGCCGCCTATAACTAAGGAGTAATCCTAACCCTCTTCAACCCCTTTGTTCTCGTTGAACAAAGGGGTTTTGGTGCTTAAAGAGCGCGGTTAACTCTCCTTTTAAAAAGGCAAGAATGCCATGAATTGGCGGGAGCTTCAGCTTCATATCGATGCTAGAATGGCGTGTTGCGAGGCGATACTCGCCATTTGCTGGGGCTTGCAGCAGGGTCATTGCCATAAGTAAACTAAGCAGGAATTCGTGCAAGGAGATTTTAGGCTATGAACAGGCAAAAACGACCACTCTCAACCAGCGAACAGCGAATTATGCAGCTTCTGATTCAAGGTCAGACCAATAAAGCAATTGCCATGGCCTTAAATTTAACCACAGGCAGCGTCGAAACCAGTTTACACCGGATTTATGCCAAATTAGGAGTTGACAATCGGGTGCGAGCCGCCTTGGTCTATCTCCAATTAACCAATCCTAGCCAGCCATTGCCAGCGCGCGAAAACGGTTCGCCTGCATGAATCCTGTTAGATTAAGCTAGCAATTACTAGATTAATCACGCAAACTGGGGGTACAATACTGCTAGAACAACGCTGACCAACAGCATTTCAGCGTTTTTAGCATGTGATGGAGTACTCATGGAAGCCACCGTTGGTCAAACCAGCCCTGCCCAAACAACCAGAAAAATAGCATTTTCGGTGCTCGATTTAGCCACCGTTTTCGAAGGCAGTACGCCTGCTGATGCGTTTAAAAATAGTTTAGCACTGGCACAACATGCAGAGCAGCTCGATTTTAAACGCTTTTGGCTGGCCGAGCATCATAATATGGCCAATGTTGCCAGCGCTGCGACTGCCGTGGTCATTGGCCATGTGGCCGCAGGCACCAAGCGCATTCGGGTTGGTTCTGGCGGGGTGATGTTGCCCAATCACTCACCATTGGTGATTGCTGAACAATTTGGCACGCTCGAATCGATCTATCCAGGCCGCATCGACTTAGGTTTGGGTCGAGCGCCAGGCACCGATGGCCGCACCGCGATGGCTTTGCGCCGCGATATGATGGCCAGCGCCGAGCGCTTCCCCGATGATGTGCGCGAATTGCAAGCCTATTTTGCCGAGCCAAGCCCAGGCCAATATTTGCGGGCAATTCCCGGGGCGGGCTTGCATGTGCCGTTGTGGTTGCTTGGCTCAAGCACGTTTAGCGCGCAGTTGGCGGCCAAATTAGGCTTGCCCTTTGCCTTCGCTGCCCATTTTGCCCCAACCCATTTGTTTGATGCCTTGCAATTGTATCATCAGCACTTTCAGCCATCGGCCCAGCTTGCCAAGCCCTATAGCATGGTTGCAATCAACGTCATTGGCGCGGAAACCGATGCCGAAGCCCAATATTTGTTTACCAGCATTCAACAAGCCTTTTTAGATATTCAGCGCGGCACGCCGCGGCCAATTCCGGCTCCAACCAACGATCCAGCCAAGCGCCAAGCGCTAGATTTTGCCTTTGCGCAAAGCCCAATGTTGGCCTACACCGCGATTGGCACAGTTGATACCTTGGAGCAACGCCTCAGCCAGATTATCAAAGAAACTGCCGCCGACGAAATTATGGTTAGCGCCAATATTTACGATCAAGCAGCGCGCAAGCGTTCATTTGAAATCGTCGCTGCCGCTCGCGATCGCATCAACGCCAAACGCTTGGCCTAATAAAACCGCTCATCAGCGGCATGCTTAACCAGCAATCGGTTAAGTATGCCGCTTTTTTATGCTGGGCAGCATCTCCATCGAACGAATGATTGTTCAATTGGCTAAGAGCAGTTATAATCGTGGCGTTGATTGGGCTGATGAGAGCAGCCTAACCCCTCAACATAGCGTCATAATGCCTACGCTTACTCTCACGCAAACCAATTCTATTGAATTGCAATCAAGCTGGTTGTAGGCAGCACTATTTTAAGTCTGAGAAAGGGAACTTCGATGAGCAACTGGTGGAAACTGCGCAGTCTTGGTTGTATAGTCAGTTTAGGTTTGGCAATTGGCTTGGCTCCCCAAGCCTCGCTGGCCGATGGCGTTGTGTATGTTGTGCCGGGCGGCGCTGGCAACCAAACAGGCAGCGATTGGGCCAATGCCAAGGATCTCCAAGCAGCCATCCAAAGCACAGCCGCTGGCACCGAAATTTGGGTTAAACAAGGCATTTATCGGCCAACCACTGGGGCAGATCGGACAGTCGCCTTTACCCTAACCAATGGGCTAAACCTTTTTGGCGGCTTCGCTGGCACTGAAACCAACCGCCAACAGCGCAACCCACTGCAATATCCCAGCATTTTGAGTGGCGATTTGCTTGGCAACGACGCTGGTGCAGCCAATGATACCAACCCAACCAGGAGCGATAATAGCTACCATGTTATGTATTGTGTATCAAAGTCTGAGCCAATTTTAATCGATGGATTTGTGATTCGTGGCGGTCAAGCAACAAACCAAATCTTTCCACGCAATATGGGCGGTGGAATCCTCGCAGATCAGTGTAATTTAACGATTTTAAATACTCGGATCTACAACAATGCTGCATTGTTTGGCGGCGGGATTCTGAATTTCAATAGCACATTAATGCTTGGTCAAAGCATTGTTGCTGGCAACTGGGCACTGAGCACTGGTGGCGGGCTGGAAAATCAACAAAATGGAATCGTTAACATACGATCAACCACATTTGTTGGCAATATTTCGCAGCAAAATACCGTGAGCGCCATTGCCAATGCTGGTGGCACGCTGAATCTGCATAATAGCATCGTTTGGGGCAATAATGGCATCGCGCCAATCAACGGCTCAAATAATAATTTTAACCTTACGGTGAGTTATTCGATTGTGCAGGGTGGCTTTGTTGGTACTGGCAATAGCAGTGCCGATCCCCAGTTTGTTGATGCTGATGGCGCTGATAATCTGATTGGCACGCTTGACGATAATGTGCAATTGCAAGCCAATTCAGCTGCTCGCAATGCTGGTAACAACAGTTTACTGCCAACCGACCAAACAGACCTTGACGGCGATGGCGATATTGCGGAAACAATCCCATTAACCATCGATTATTTGCCACGAGTCAACGAAGGTTTAGTTGATATGGGACCATACGAATACCAAGGCAACGAACCAACAATCACGCCAACGCCAAGTAGTACGCCCAGCCCAACCGCAACGGCGACCGCTACCGCAACCCAAACCCCGACGGCTACGGTTATGCCAAGCGAAACCCCAAGCCCAACAGCTACGGCAACGGTTGTGCCTCAAAACAGCGTTTATCTACCAGCGGTAACGCGCTAAGTTTCAAGGCGGCTGCTTGCTATTCCAAAGCAGCCGCCTTTTCGCGTAAGCCAGCCCAAACCTGTATAATAGGCCCAAGCCTAGCTTAGCAGGGAGATCGCGATGATCGCATCGGTACGGGGTGTTGTGCAATTTATTGGGCTGGATCAGGTAATCATTGACGTGCATGGCGTGGGTTTGGCGATTGCTGTGCCGCGCACGGTTTTAGCGACGATTGGCGCTGTCGGTGATAGTGCCCAACTCTATACACACTTGCATGTGCGCGAAGATATGCTGGCCTTATTTGGCTTTAACTCGCCAGCCCAACGGGCCTTATTCGAGTTATTGCTTGGCGTGAGTGGCATCGGCCCCAAGGTTGCATTGGCGCTGCTTTCCGCCGCCAGCCCCGAAGAATTGCAACAGGCGATTGCCCGCGAAGATACAATCATGCTCTCAAAAGTGCCAGGCATTGGCAAAAAAACCGCTGCTCGTTTAGTGCTTGAACTGAAGGGCAAATTTGGCGTAAGCACAATTAGCCATCAACTCAGCACCAACCCAGGCTTGCTCGCGATCAATACCGAATTGATCGATATTTTGACCAGCCTTGGCTATAGCAGCACTGAGGCCCAAGCAGCGCTCAATGCCCTGCCAGCAGATGCGCCCGCCGACACCGAAGAACGCCTCCGCTTGGCCCTGCAATATTTTGGTGGCGTGTAACCTAGCCCATAAGTCAGCTACAATGTAGGCCATGCAGGTAGCCTCACAATAGGACTACCAAGAATGATTCTCGTTAGGATGGCCGTAAGCTCGCGCTGGCATACTACGGTCAAATCCTTCCTCCTCACACACACTCTTCTCTCCTTCAAGCGGCCCAACTGGGCCGTTTGGAGTTTTAGCCCAGTGAACTACCACACCCACAAGGGGTGTAGCTTCTGCTTTCAACGACGGTTACCAGCGTTTCGCTGGATTTACACCATCTCCAGCAGCGTTTTGACTTTCCGTCGTCCCAACGGCAAGCAGGCGTATTCCTTCATGCACAATGTTGATCGCGGCGTTGCCATCGCGATCATGGGTCGTGCCACAGGTGGGGCATGTCCACATGCGGTCCGCCAGCTTTAAGGCAGTCTTGGAATGACAGACGTGGCACGTTTTCGATGAGGCGTAGAACCGCCCAACCTTAACGACCCGCCGTCCGCACCATTCGGCTTTTTCCTGCAATCGTTGCATGAAGGTACTGAGGGAGGCATCACTGAATGATTTGACCCAGAGGGTACCCCGCTTGGTTCTCGCAAGGCCTTTAATATTCAAATCTTCAATGCACACCACATCGAATCGTTGAACCATCCCCAACGCATGTTTATGGAGCCAATCGGCGCGTTGGTTGCTGATTTTCTGGTGAATTTTGGCAACCCGCTTACGGGCTTTAGCGCGGTTGTGGCTACCCTTTTGAGCGCGTGCGAGCTTGCGCTGAGCGCGGGCAAGTTTCTTGTGGCTGCGGCGGTAGAACTTGGGTGGCGCAGTTTTCTCACCCGTTAACAGCGTAGTGAAGGATTCAAGCCCGACATCAATCCCCACAGGCCGATCAGCCGTTGGTTGAATATCAGGGAGGTTGATATGACAGATGAAAATGACCCACCACGCGCCCGTTGCGTCTTGTTTGTATGGTTGCACCCTTCGCTATGCCTTGCAAGGGGCGATGAATGATTGCCTGCATATGCCCGATTTTTGGCACGCTGATCGTGCATTCATCAACCGCCACCACACCTTGCGGGAAGCGGAGGCTGTGCGGGGTGGCTTTGCGGGCTTTGAAGCGCGGGTACTTGGCCTGTTTGGCAAAAAATTTGCTGAAGGCGGTTTCTAAATCCATCAGCGCTTGTTGCAACGGTTGCGAATGGCACTCGCGAAAAAAAGCCGTTTTGGGCTGACGTTTTAGATCGACCAAGGCAGCCGCCAGTTGCGAGTAACTCAGCCGTTGACCCGTTGTTTGGTAGTGGGTTTGCTTGCAGTGCAGCGCCCAATTCCAGATGAAGCGTCGGCAACCTGCCCACTGGACCAAGGTTCCGACTTGGGCAGGTGTGGGTTGCAGACGGTATGTGTAACAACGGGTCAGCGTTCGCATCATCAGGCTTCCTTTTGGTTGGCACTATCCATGGCAATGGTTTGGGCGGAAACCGTTCCCGCCGAACCGACAACCATCTGTCCAAAGCCCACGACCCCAACAATGGCGGCGTTTCAGCGTTAGGAATGTGCGAAACCCATCCACGACAAGGGTACTTTTCAACATCTTCCCAATCACCATGAGCGCGGTTGTGGGCGGTGCTGAAAGAAATCCATGAGTGTGATGGCAATGTATCCCTTGAGCACGCAATGCCGATAGTTGGTGACAAAAGTTGCTACCGCAACTATAATGCTTTATTTTGTATCTTTATTGTATATCAATGTTACTATTTTGTCAATATGTATAGACTATAAAGATATAAATTAGTGTAATTCAATCGAGGCTGCTATAGTACAGAAAGGAATGGATTAAATGCAGGTATCAACTATGCCAATCGAATGCAACGTGCGCGTACTTCTTGCAGAACGGAACCTTGAACGTGCTAAAAAAGGATTGTCTTCCATCAGTGTTCGTGAATTAGCCCGTGAAACACATATCACGCATAGCGCCTTAGTGAAACTTGTTAATGGGAAAAGCACGCGAATCGATTTTGAAACCATCGATCGATTAATGGAATTCTTTGACACGGAGGATGTCAATCAGATTTTGATGCGTAAGTTAAAGACTGAGTGAAAAAAAGCTAGGCGATGCTGTAACACTCCTAGCGCGGCTCCACCGAACGAAGCAAGGCAGAGCGACCGCTATTATCGCGGATAATAGCCATTTTTTTGACTGCATCGAATAGAGTACGCAGTCAAAAAAACCGAACCACGGTTGATTGCTCTTCACGAGGGAGCCTGCCATTACGCTCTTTAATTGCTCTTCGTTAGAACTGGCACGCATGCATGCCGCGCGGGGAACCCAAAATGGGGGGGGTGTTCTGCGGCAAGCCCAATAAAAAACCAACCAACTGAGGTTGCTCAGTCGGTCGGTCGATTATGCAATTAATCAATTATTGCGCTAAGCGCTGTTGACGAAACATTTCATACAGCACAATGCTGGTCGCAACGCCCAAATTGAGCGAGTCGCACGTGCCAGCCATCGGAATCCGCACTAAGGTATCGCAGATGCTTTGCTCAACTACCGACAGCCCAAGCCGCTCGCTGCCCATCAACAAAATCGCAGGGCTAGGGTAGCTGATCGTTTGATATTCTTGCTCTACATCTGGCGTGGTGCCAATCACATGATAGCCGTTAGCCTTTTTCCATTCGCCAAACTCTTCGAAGTTGGTTCGGACCATGCGCAAGGCAAACAACGAACCCATGCTCGCGCGAATCGCCGCTGGATGATAGGGATCGGTCGTGTCGCCAATCAAAATCAGCCCTTCGCAGCCAACTGCATCGCAGGTACGCATAATTGCACCCAAATTACCAGGGTTACCAACTCCATTCAAGGCAACCCAAGGCCGATCAGTCAATTGCACGTTGCTTAATGGTTCTTGCTCCAACTTAACAACAGCCCCGATGCCTTGGAGATTTTCTTTGAATGAGATGCCCGAAAAGGCGCTAATCGAAAGCTCAACCATTTGTTTGGCAGCTTTGCGCAAGGCGCTGACGGTTTCGTTGGAGTGCTCGGTGCGCGAAAGTAGCTCCAGCGAAATGGCCCCAATTTCAATTGGTAAGCCAGCGTTAATCGCTTGCGCAACAATCCGCGCACCTTCAATATAGTAGGTTCCAGTGCGGTCACGGGCATCGCGCGAGCGCAATTGGCGAATTTCTTTAACAATATCGGGCAACACTATTTGCTCAACAACTGGCGCAGGCTTTTGGGCTTGAGCCGGAAGTTTGCGACCATAGTTGTTTGAGCGATCATTGCGATCGGTGCGTTTGGCAGGGCGTTGCTGGCTGGCTGGTTGCCGACTGGGCTTAGTTGGTTTGCGTGGCATGATACGCTACTTTCTCCCACAGCAGCAGTACAAGCATCCACTGGGGAGAGTATTTTAACCAAAAAACCCTTAGCTGCCAAACGCACAAATTAGCCAAAACCGTTATTCGGCGACTTCACGATATTCAAACCAATCAAAATCGGCCACGGTTTGGCTGGCTTGGCCTTGGCTACTGGCATAAAGGCCAATCACTGTGCCCACAAAGCCCCCAGCAATTGGCGTGCTCAAAAAGCGCCCATCGAGATTTTCGAGCACTGGTTGCCATGCATCTGGTTGTTCGGCCACAAAGAAGCTATATTCTTGACCATAGGCCACAATGCGCAAATACTGACGCTGGCCGCTGACTGGCACTTGGGCCAAGGTTTCTTCCTCGCCGTTGCGGCAAACAATCACGCTGGCTTGCTGCGCGCCATCGATCACAAATTGCACCTGATATTTATGATTTTGAATCAGCACCATGCCTGCAACTTCATGCGCTTGCTGCGGCTGAAATTCCAGCACGGTTTGGGCCAAAAAGTTCATGTGCTGCTGGCGGCGACCAACAAAGCTGGGGTTGGCCATTTGATTGATTTGCTCAGGTCGCAGTTGCATGCGCAGCCAACCTGGCCGTTCACTCAAGCTCCACCATTCTGAGCGCGGCGTGCGTAAGAACATCCAATGCATGCCAACAGTATCGCCATCAAAATGATCGCAAGCCGCTTGAAATGGCCAGCGTTGCAACGGCAAATCGGGCACAGGATAGCTCGACTCAACCTTACCAGTGCCAGGGCTGATCAAGGGCCAGCCTTGTTCCCATTCAACCGGAGCTAAGAAGGTTTCACGGCCAAGATTGTAGAATTCGCCGCCATACGGACGCATTGCCAAGAGCACCATCCACCATTCACCGTTTTGAGTTTGCACCAAATCAGAATGGCCAGTGCCCATAATCGGATAATCGCGGCCAAGTTGGCGATGGGTCAGAATGGGGTTTGCCCGATAGCCTTCATAGCCTTTCGTCAACTCGCTGCTGCGCGCAATAGTCACTGCATGGTTATATTCAGTGCCCGCTTCGGCAATCAGCAAATAATACCAACCATCGATTTTATAAAGATGTGGCCCTTCAGTCCAAACCACGCCGTTGAGCGCGCCGCGCCACAAGACATATTGCTCGCCAACTAATTGCATCGTGCTCAGATCAAGCTCTTGCAGCCAAATTTCGCATTGACCTTCGTATTCGGGGTTGGCTTTGCCCCGATTGCCCACATACCAGGCCCGACCATCTTCAAAAAACAGCGAGGGATCGATTCCATCAGCATCGAGCCAATAGGGGTCAGACCATGGGCCAGCTGGCGATTCAGCGGTCACAATAAAGTTGCCATGACGCTCTTTACCAGCAATCAAGGTCGTAATCATATAAAACGTGCCATTGTGATGGCTAATTGTTGGGGCATAAATTCCAGCAGATGGGTGAATTTCATCGAGGTTAAGCTGCGAAGGACGATCTAAAATATGGCCAATTTGCTGCCAATGCACCAAATCGCGGCTATGGTGAATCGGCACGCCGGGGAAATATTCAAAGGTTGAATGAATCAGATAATAATCTTCACCCACCCGACAGATCGCCGGATCAGGATAAAAGCCCGACAGAATTGGATTTTGAAAGCGGCGTTGCATAGTGTTCCTCACACATGGAAGGGTTGTATTCGTTCTTTTTTAGCAGAAATCAGTTAAGATGCAATTGAAAGTTTAGTGTTTTGGAGCAAATAATGAGTGATTTGCCAGCCAGCGCCCGCATTTACAACAATCATATTCTAAAGTTCTATGATTTTTTGGTGCACGGCATTTCCGATAGTTTTATTTGGCGTTGCCCCAAGCCCAATTTAGTGCAGTGGTATCGGCAGCATTTGCGTGCTCAGCATTTGGATATTGGGCCAGGTAGCGGCTTGTTGCTGCGCGAAACTCTGGCCCAACACAGTTTAGCTAAACTCGTGCTGCTCGATGTTAATCCAGAGTGCTTAATCCAAGCCAGCGCGAATCTTACCCAATGGCAACCGCAATGCGTGCGAGCTTCGATTATGCATGCCTTGCCATTAAACGAGCAATTTGAATCGATTGGCTTAGGCTATATTTTGCATTGTATTGCTGGCACGCCTGAAATCAAAGCCGCGGTCTTGCAACGCTTAGCCGAGCGGTTAACCGCTGATGGGGTGTTATTTGGGGCCACGATTCTGAGTGCAAGCGAGCCATTTCATAGCAGCACTGCCCGCCGTTTGATGGGCATCTACAACCAGCGCCAAATTTTCGCCAACCAAACCGACACGCTTGCCAACCTCGAAATAATGTTGCAACAGGCCTTTCAGCGCTACGAAATTAAACGCATCGGCAGCGTCGCCATGTTTGCTGGCTGGCGTTGAGAAATTAGGGTTCAAGGGTCGGGGATCAGTTGTCAGGGGTCGGGGATCAGGAGGGCTTGCTTGTGCCAAGAGCCGATAGCCTTCGTGCTCTTCGTGGATCAAAACTTAGCGATCTTCGCGATCTTCGCGGTTCCTAATTCCCGACCTCCAGTCCCTCGCTCATTTTGAAATCCAAGCATTTTTTAGAAGAATTTTAGTAAAAAGGCTTGTAGACTAGCTCGTTAAAGTGGCGTGCTAATCTGCGTTTGCCCAAACGCGGGGCGCGACCCTTGAGCAACTAAGCGCTGCTTGGCAAACAACGATGTAGAGCAGCATGGAGCATCAACGATGATTAGCAACCCACCCCGCGAACGCATATTGTTTGATCAAGGCTGGCGTTTTGCCCTCGGCCATGCCTTCGATCCCGCCCAAGATTTTCAGCTTGATACCAGCCATTTTTCGTTTTTGGCCAAAGCTGGCTATGGCGATGGTGCAGCTTCGCCCAAATTCGATGATCGGGCTTGGCGCATCGTCGATTTGCCCCACGATTGGTGCGTCGAACTGCCATTCGATCAACGTGCCAGCCACAGCCATGGCTACAAAGCGATTGGTCGCAAGTTTCCCGCCAACAGCATTGGCTGGTATCGCAAAAGCTTTGCAATTGCCGCCGGCGAGCTTGGGCGACGGATCAGCCTCGAATTCGATGGCGTGCATCGCGCTGCGCAGGTTTGGGTCAATGGCTTTTATCTTGGCAACGAGCCAAGCGGCTACACCAGCTTTAGCTACGATATTAGCGATTATCTGAATTATGGCGGCCAAAACGTGGTCGTCGTGCGCGCCGATGCAACCACCGAGGAAGGCTGGTTTTACGAAGGCGCTGGCATTTATCGCCATGTTTGGCTCAGCAAAACCGCGCCGCTGCATGTTGCCCGCTATGGCACGTTCGTCACCAGCGAAGTCCATGAAGCAAGCGCAACCATCAATATTCAAACCACGATTATCAACCAAAGCCAGCAACCAGTTGAATTCAGCTTGCTCGAAACGATCAACGCGCCTGATGCAACGCCCGTCGTGCAAGCCCAAAGCTCAATCTATCAACTGGCTGCGGGCCAAAGCGCCGAATTTACCCACCAGCACGAGCTGAACAATCCACAACGCTGGGATCTCACCAGCCCCAATTTGTATCAACTCACCAGCAGCGTGCAGCTCGCCGATCAAACGGTCGATAGCTACGAAACCAGCTTTGGGGTACGCAGCATTCGCTTCGATCCCGATCAGGGCTTTTTCTTGAACGGGCGCTCGGTCAAATTGGTTGGCAGCAATCAGCACCAAGATCACGCCGGAGTTGGCACGGCCCTGCCCGATAGCTTGCAAGCATATCGCATTCAACGCTTGCAGGAATTCAATCACAACGCGATTCGTACTTCGCACAACCCGCCAACGCCTGAATTTCTTGATGCCTGCGATCGTTTGGGCATGTTGGTGTTGAACGAAAACCGCTTGATGGGATCGAATCCTGAGCATTTGCGCCATGTCGAGCAGCTGATTAAGCGCGATCGCAACCATCCATCGGTTATTTTGTGGTCGTTGGGCAATGAAGAATGGGCGATTGAAGGCAATATCATCGGCGCACGCATCGCCAGCACCATGCAAAGCTTCGCCCGCCAATTCGACCATACCCGCCTATTTACGATTGCTTGTAGCGGCGGCTGGGATACGGGCATCGGCACGGTGACTGATGTGGTTGGCTATAACTACATTTGGCATGGCGATATTGATGCTCATCATGCCCAATTCCCATGGCAATCTGGCGTTGGCACCGAGGAAAGCAACACCTACGGCACGCGCGGCATCTACCAAACTGATGCTAGCCGTGGCCATTTGGCGGCATCTCCCAGCGGCGATGGCTATGCCGATACCGAATTTAGCTGGCAATTTTATGCTCAACGCCCATTCTTGGCTGGGCTATTCTTCTGGACAGGCTTCGATTATCGCGGCGAACCAACGCCGTTTGAATGGCCAGCAGTCGCCAGCCAATTTGGCTTTTTCGACCTCTGCGGTTTTCCCAAAGATATTGCCTATTTCACCAAGGCTTGGTGGGGGCAAAACCCAGTGTTGCACATTGGCTATCACTGGGATTGGCCACATGATCTTGGTCAAGTCAAGAGTTTCCCAATCTATAGCAATTGCAGCGAAGTTGAGCTTTGGCTGAATGGCGTAAGCCTTGGCCGCCGTGCAATGCCCGAAAATGGCCATCAACAATGGGAAGTTGCCTATCAGCCAGGCGAATTGCTGGCCCGCGGCTATACCGATGGCGTTGAAGTGATCAGCACTAGCTTGCGCACCAGCCAAGCAGCCAGCCAGATTCAGCTTGTGCTTGATTATGGTCAACTCAAACAAGCAGGCGATTTGGCAATTGTTACGCTGCAAATATGCGACGATCAAGGCCAAATTGTGCCAACTGCCAACCACTTGCTTGATCTCCAATTAGCTGGTTCGGCCAAAATTTTAGGCGTTGGCAATGGCGATCCTGCTAGCCACGAGCCAGAACAATATCATCCAAGCTACCTAATTAGCCCAATTCAGATTACTGGCGAGCAAACCGCCGCTGATCTGAGCACTGGCTTGGAATTGGCTCGCGGAGCAGTAGCCCAAAGCTGGCAACCAGCATTTTTGCACCACAACGACGATCAACAAGCCAATCCACAACCCTATATCGTCTTCAATGGCAGCTTCGAGCTACCAAGCTACAGCGATGCTAGCAGCATTCGTTTGTTCAGCAAAAGCATCGCCCACGACTATAGCGTTTATATCAATGGCCAACTGATCGCCAGGGAGATTGCGCTGGATCAAGGCGACCAAGTATTTGAATTGAGCCACGATTTAGTGCAGCCCGGCCACAACGAATATCTGGTAACTGGGCGCTGGATCAAAAAAGCCAATCCTTGGGATTTCCCCAATCGCGAGCCTGGCGTGGTCCAAGTGATCGAGCCAGCAGCGCCATGGCAACGCCGCGCCTTCAACGGCCTAGCTCAAGTTATTGTGCAACACACTGGCGGCGACGAGCCAATGAGCCTTAGCGCAAGCAACCCCGAACTCAATAGCGCAAGCCTGACGTTTTAATCCTCGGCAATTGGGCGAGCCAGCACTGCTTCCAACAAGGCGGTCGCTGGCTCCTCAATCAGCAATAATTGATCGATTTGATCGCTCTCCATCGCCTGCAAAATTAATTCATTAATTCCGCCCACAATCGCCATCGCCAAAGCTGGCGTGATTTGGCGTTTCTGCGGCGAATCGTATTGTTGATCAGCCCCCGTTGCGCGCAACAAATCAGCAAAGCGTTGATTGGCGGCGCGGCGAACCTGCAAACCCCTGCGGCCTGCGGCCAAAATTTCAATAAATAAGGTCCGCATCAGCAACGGATGGGCTTTGATCCGCTGTAAATAGGCCCGATGGGCGCAGCGCACCCGCGAATGCAGATCGTGCGCGCCCTCGATTGCTTGGCGAATAACCTCGATCAGCTGATCGGTGGCGGCGGTATAGAGCGCCAACAAACAATCTTCTTTGCTGGCAAAATGCTCGTAAAACGTCCGCTTGGAAACCCGTGCCAAGCGCACAATATCGGCAATCGTGGTTTCGGCATAGCCTTTTTCGGCTACCGCCGCCGTCATTCCATCCATCAAGCGGCTACGATAGTCAGTTTCGCTTAGTTGTTCGGTCATACCACCCTCGTCGTTGAGCCATTCCTCACGCATACTAGCTTAATTTCTTGGTACTTGACAGTACCAGAAGCAAATGATAGCATAAATCGTGTTGGTACTCAATAGTACCAAGCATATTTTTTGATAATTCGCGGCGACCTGCACAGGCCAGCATTGCAATAAGCGAGGCTCGTTGTATGAGTATTTCTAGTCCCATTCGTGCTATTCCCCAACCACCAACCCGTCCGATTGTTGGCAATGTACCGGATATTGGCATGGAAACGCCGGTGCAAAATTTGATGAAATTGGCGCAGCATTATGGGCCAATTTTTCGCGTGAGTTTTCCTAATCGCTCGGTTTTGGTGGTTTCTTCAGCAGCGTTGGTGGCCGAAATTAGCGATCAACAACGCTTCGATAAATTATTGCATGGCCCGTTGATTCAAATTCGCGATTTTGCTGGCGATGGTTTATTTACGGCCTACACCGAGGAAGCCAATTGGAGCAAGGCGCATCGTTTATTGATGCCAGCCTTTGGGCCAGCCAGCATGCGCAATTATTTCGACGACATGCTCGATATTGCCGACCAATTATTTACCAAATGGGAGCGCCAAGGGCCAGAAACCGATTTCGATGTCGCCGATAATATGACCCGCCTGACGCTGGATACGATCGCCTTGTGTGGCTTTGGCTATCGCTTTAATTCATTTTATCAGCGCGAAATGCACCCCTTTGTTGAGGCAATGGTGCGAGCCTTGGCCGAAGCAGGTGCGCGTGCCCGCCGTTTATCAATTCAAACCAAGCTGATGCGTTCGACCCAGCGCCAATATGAAGCTGATATGCACTATATGCACGGCATTACCGACGAATTAATTGCTAAACGCCGCAGCCTGCCCAGCAATGAAGTGCCCAACGATTTATTGGGATTGATGCTCAACGCCAAAGATTCAATCACTGGCGAAGGCTTAGATGATGCCAATATTCGCAATCAATTGGTGACATTTTTGATTGCAGGCCACGAAACGACCAGCGGCTTGCTTTCGTTCGCCACTTATTTCTTATTGCAACAACCAGCAATTTTGCAGCGCGCCCAAAGCATTGTCGATGCGGTGCTGGGCGATCGCTTGCCGCGCTACGAAGATTTAGCCAAACTTGGCTATCTCGACCAAATTTTGCGCGAAACGCTGCGGCTTTGGCCAACCGCGCCTGTATTTGGCGTATATGCCAAGCACGATACAACGATTGCTGGCTTTCCGGTGAAGCAAGGCGAAAAATTCCTTGCCCTATTGCCAACCTTGCACCGCGACCCCAAAGTTTGGGCCAATCCAGAAGCGTTTGATCCTGATCGCTTTGCGCCCGAAAGCCGCGAACAAATTCCTGAGCATGCCTGGAAGCCGTTTGGCAACGGTCAACGCGCATGTATTGGCCGCTCCTTTGCCATGCAAGAGGCCACGTTGGTGCTGGCAATGCTGCTGCAACGCTTTGAATTATCGCAGCCACAGCCCTACAAATTGCATGTCAAAGAAACTTTGACCCTCAAACCAGAAGGCTTGACAGTTCGCGCCCGCCTGCGCAAAATAATTAATCGGGCAAGCCAGCCAGCACAACCAATAATTATGTCCAAAACCGCCAACAACCAAGCCCTGCACAACACGCCGCTGTTGGTGCTCTATGGCTCGAATTCTGGCTCGTCGGAAGCTTTTGCACGCCGCATTGCCAGCGATGGTGAGGCTCAAGGCTACCAAGTAAGTGTTGCGCCACTCAATGATTATGTCAATAAATTACCAACAAATGGCGTAGTGAGCATTGTTGCAGCGTCGTACAATGGCCAGCCCGCCGATAATGCCCAAGCCTTTTGCCAATGGCTGGCCAGCGTGGAGCCAGATTCGCTCAAGGGCGTGCGCTATAGCGTGTTTGGCTGTGGCAACCGCGATTGGCAAAGCACCTACCAAGCAGTGCCAACTCAAATCGATCAGCACTTGCAGGCCGCAGGAGCAGAACGCTTGCTTGAACGTGGCGCAGCTGATGCCCGCAGCGATTTCTTTGGCGATTTTGAGCGTTGGTACGCGCCATTTTGGCCAACCCACAATCAAGCATTTGCAATCGAAACCACAGCAATCAACACCAAACCGCTGTACGAGGTTGAATTACTACCATCAAGTAGCAACCAACTCGCCCAACAAAGTGGCTTGGTGTTTGCTAGCGTGCTCGAAAATCGCGAATTGGTGGATTTAAGCTCGCCCTTGGGCCGCTCAAAACGCCATCTCGAATTCAACTTGCCTGCTGAAATTCAGTATCAAGCTGGCGATTATCTGGCAATTCTGCCCGAAAACCACCCCAGCCTAATCGAGCGGGTCTGTAAACATTTTGGCCTAAAAACAGAGCAAACCGTGGTTTTACACGCCAATCGGGCCGCCAACTTGCCGCTTGAGCAGCCAATCAGCCTTGGTGAATTGCTCAAAAGCCACGTTGAGTTGGCAACGCCAGCGACCCAGCGCGATCTAGCAATTTTGGCTGAGAAGAATGTTTGTCCGCCGCATCAAATCCATTTGGCTAGCTTGGCCAATGATCACGAACGCTACAGCAACGAAATTTTGCAAAAACGGCTCAGCCTGCTCGATTTACTTGAACAATATCCATCATCGCTGCTGAATTTTGGCGAATTTTTGGCGCTTTTGCCAGCAATGCGGGTGCGTCAATACTCAATTTCATCATCGCCATTGCTCAATCCGCAGCAGGCCAGCCTAACCGTAGCGGTAGTTGATGCACCTGCATGGTCGGGCAAAGGCCAGTTTTATGGCACATGTTCAAGCTATTTGGCCCGCTTGCAGGTTGGTGATCAGGTTGCCTTGACGTTGCGCCAGCCACATATTCCATTTCAGCCACCAACTGACAACAACCAACCACTGCTGATGATTTGCGCAGGCACCGGTTTAGCACCATTTCGTGGTTTTATCCAAGAACGGGTAGTCCGCCACGAGCAAGGCGAGCTGCTTGGCCCAACTGCCCTGTTTTTTGGCTGCGATCATCCCGAGGTCGATCTGCTGTATCGCGATCAAATTGTTAATTGGCAGCAAGCAGGAGTTTTGGAATTTTATCCCGCTTTTTATCGCCAGCCAATCGGCGAGGTCAGCTTTGTGCAACATCGGCTCTGGCAAGAGCGCCAACGAGTGTGGAGCTTAATCGAACAAGGCGCAGTAATTGCGGTCTGTGGCGATGGCCGTTATATGGCTCCAGCAGTGCGCGAAACGCTCGCCAAAATTTATGCTGAAGCCACTGGTAGCGAGCAAGCAGCAGCCATGGATTGGATTAGCGAAATGGAGCAAACAGGTCGCTATGTGGCCGATGTTTTTGGCTAAATCAGGCATCAATTAATCAAATAGCTGTAAAAATGCCGTTGGATCAATTTCCAACGGCATTTGTTTAATCGAAGATTGTTCGCTGCTGAAAGTGTGGAAATTGTTTATTGCATGAGCCACACGCGGCTGTTATACTGCGAGAGTGTCCTCTAACTAGAATATATCGCAGACTCCCTAGCGCTACAACAGCCAAATTCTGCAATCAATTGTGCAAAGCCTGATGAGGATGGCGCAATGCCTGATATTGAAGATTCATCACTGCAACTTAATCTTCCTGCATGGATGCGCAATGGCGGGATCGCTGGAGCAAGCTTACAACAGATCGATTGGCGTATGCATGCGCTTGGGCCAATGGAACAATGGCCAAGTGCCTTACAAACCGCGCTGAGTATGGTGTTATCAGCTGCAATCCCCATGGCATTAATTTGGTCGGCAACGCAGACTATTTTTCATAATGATCACTATCTTGAATTGCTTGATTCTGATAATCCCCCCAGCCAAGCAAATTCTGAAACCGGCTTCTTGAACTATCCAGCGTTGCAACAAGCCATCCAACAGGCCAGTGCAGGCCAAAGCATCAAGCTCAAAGCTTTTGCGCTAAGCCAATCATTAAGCGTTGATCTAGCTTTTAGCCCAATTTATGCAGAACACAGCACCATTGTGGGCGTGCTAAATAGCGTTACCCACAGCCACAGCGCCCAGAAAAATCTCTCTACTCAAGCAACACCAGCTTCATTTTTACATTTAATCGAGCAATCCACGCCGAGCTTGCAGCCAACCAAGCAGCTTCAGCCTGAGCACGAGCGGCTTGGCGCGCTAATCGGCTACGTTGATCGCCAGGGCTATTATCGTTTCAACAATCAGGCCTATCAACAATGGTTTCAACGGCCACTGCACCAAATTACTGGCTCAACGCTCAGCGACGTTTGGGGCGAAGCCGCCTACCAGCAATTTTATGATCACATCCATCAAGCCTTGCTTGGCCAAACCGTAAGCTTTGAGACCGTAATTGCGCTTGCAGACGATCAGATTCGCAGCGTCGCGCTTGAATATCAGCCAGATTTGAATGCAGCAGGCGAAGTGCAAGGATTTTTCAGTTTTATTAACGATCTGAGCAGCAATAAAAAATTAGCGGTTGCAGTTCAAGAATCGCAACAACGCTTTAATGCACTCTTCCAAACGAGCACAAGCCCAATGATTATTACCCGTTTGCACGATGGGCTTATTTTAGATTTAAACGAAAGCTTTAGTCGCTTGCTTGGCTATCAATACGATCAATTAATTAATCAACCGATTCAAGAACTCAATATTTTCGTTAATCTGCACGATCGAATTGCGATGGTTCGAATATTAAAAAATCAAAGCTACGTTAGTGATTATGAATTGGAAGTTCGAACCAAATCTGATGAAACAATTTTTGTTATTTGCTCAATGACCTTGCTTGTCTTAGATAACAGTTTATGTGGCTTTACAGTTATTCATAATATCAATAATCGCAAAATTTTTGAGCGCAAACTGCAAGAAAGTGAAGAACGATTAAAAATCGTGATCGAAAATCTCAATGAAGGAATTGTATTATCGGATGTTGATGGCAATCTTTTTCATTGGAATCGTACAGCTTTAGCGATGCATGGCTTTGCAAGTATGCAAGAATGTCGTGAACGCTTGCCTGATTTTCACGATTTTTATGAAATTAGCACCCTTGATGATCGTATATTAGCTATTGAAGAATGGCCAATGGCACGGCTGATTCGGGGCGAAACTTTAGAATTAATTGAATTAAAAATTCGCCGCATTAATACTCCAATTGTTTGGGAACGAATTTTTTGCTATGGTGGTGCAACCGTTATCGATTCGTCTGGGCATACGGTTGCGTTCTTAACAATTACCGATATTACTAAACGCAAAAAGGTTGAGCAAAAGCTTCAATATCAAGCCAATCTTTTAGCGCATGTTTCCGATGCAATTATTTCAACCGATAGCAATTATACTATTAGAAGCTGGAACCGTGCTGCTGAAGAAATTTATGGCTGGCCTGCCCAAGAAGCAATTGGCCAGCGCTTAGGCCATTTGATTCCAACTGAATATATTTATAACGATACCCGTGATCAAGCAAGTACACGTTTAATCGAGCAATCATTTTGGCAAGGCGAAGTCTACCAATATACCCGTAATGGCCAAAAATTGCATATGCTCAGTAGTGTTTCGCTGATTAAAAATATTCAAGGCCAAATTCAAGGAACTGTTGGAATTAACCGTGATATTACTGCTTATAAAGAAGCAACCCAAGCGCTCCAAGAAAGTGAACTACGCTTTCGAACACTAACTGAATCATTACCACAATTAATTTGGACTTGTACAATAGCCGGAGCATGTGATTATTTAAGCCAACAATGGGTTCAATATACGGGAATACCGGAAGCAGAACAATTAGGCTTAGCATGGATCAAACAAATTCATCCTGATGATCAAGCAAAAATCCTGAACGAATGGAACAATGCGCTTAATAATCGCCAAAAGTTTCATAGCGAGTATCGGATTCGGCGACATGACAATACCTATCGTTGGTTTGATACCCAAGCTGTGCCTTTTTTCAACCAACAAGGCGAAATTATTAAGTGGTTTGGCGCAAGCAACGATATTGATGATCGTAAGCGAGCAGAAGATGCCCAATTACGCAGCCAAAAAATGGAGGCCTTAGGCACGCTAGCAGGCGGAATTGCCCATGATTTTAATAATATTTTGCTAGCAATTACGGGAAATACCCAATTAGCAATGTTAGACCTTGATCCACAGCATCCTGTGCAGAATAACCTGCGTGAAATTGAACAAGCAGGCGAGCGTGCAACAGATTTAGTCCGCCAAATTTTAACCTTTAGTCGCCAACAAGAAGTAAAACGCGAGGTTGTTTTATTGCCAACAATTATTGATCAGGCAGTAAAATTATTGCGCGCAACCTTACCAGCACTGATTGAAATTCAGGTCAAGGTTGTGGGTCAAATTCCGGCAACTGCCGCTGATCCAACCCAAATTTTCCAGATTATTATGAATTTGGCGACCAATGCGGCCCATGCAATTGGCAATAATCGCGGCTTGATTGAAATTCGGCTTGATTTAATCCATCTGACTGCTGAATTATTGCGTGCAGTCCCCAACCTACAACAGGGCCATTATGTGCGGCTCTCGGTCAGTGATAATGGTTGCGGCATGGAACAAGAGACAATCAAACGAATTTTCGATCCCTTCTTTACAACCAAGCCGCTTGGCGAGGGCACTGGGCTGGGGTTATCGGTGGTTGATGGAATTATGAAGAACCACGATGGCGCAATTACGGTCTATAGCCAAATTAATAAAGGCTCCACCTTTCGGCTCTATTTTCCGACCACCAACGAACTGCCAACGCCGGAACCACCAAAACGCCAGCTGATTAGCGAAAGTGGCTCGGCCCAGATTGTGTATATTGATGATGATCAAGCATTGGTGAGCTTGGCCATTAAGATGCTCACCACCTTGGGCTACACGGTGCAAGGTTTTACCAACCCGCAACACGCCTTGGAATATGTGCAGAATGACCCCAATGCCACCGATATTGTGATTAGTGATGTTTCGATGCCACATATGTCGGGCTTCGATTTGGCCCAACAATTGCACGCGATTAAGCCCAATTTGCCAATTATTTTAACCTCGGGCTATGTACGCCCAGAAGATTATGCACGTGCTCAAGCTTTGGGCATTCATGCGTTAATTTTGAAGCCGCATACCTATGAAGATTTAGGCTATACCTTGGCCCAAATCGTCTAGCCAAGGCGGCTGAAATTTTTTAACGGTTCTTTACCCTTAACTCATCTGCTACTCATCCAAGTAGCATAATATCATTCTCGGAAACCACGCTCGGTACAAGGAAACTGCATCAACAATCGTGACGATGACGAGACCTTGGAAGGAGATAACTTCATCACCTTCAACCATCGACCGACAAAACCCCTCCTGTGATGGGGTCACACATCGCAGAACGATTCAAAAATCCTCATTCGCCGCTATCCCCCCCTATGGATAGCGGCGAATATCGTTTAGCGTTTGTTGAGCATGCGCCGCGACCACGCCACCAAACGCTTGGCAGCTCCCCGATAGGGCGGTTGAAACAGATTAACCAGATTCAGGCCACCTTGTTGAAAGACCGCTCGTTCATGCGAAAAGGTTTTAAAGCTATAAAAACCATAATAGTTACCCAAGCCACTTTGGCCAACCCCGCCAAATGGCAAATGTGGATTGGCTAAATTGAGCAAAACGCCATTAATCACGCTGCTACCAGCTGGAATTTCGCGCAAGAGCCAATTGGTAATTGCTTGATTTTCGCTGAAAATAGCCATTGTTAGGGGCTTGCCACTAGCACGGGTGGCCATAATCACTTCATCAATCTGGTCGTAGACCAAAATTGGCAAAATTGGCCCGAAAATTTCTTCTTGCATAATTGCCATGCCAGGCTTAACATTGGTCAAAACGGTTGGGGCAAAGCGCGCTGGATGGTCGGTTGATTGACCACCTAAGGCGACCAAGGCCCCTTGGGCAACCGAGTTATTGAGCAAGCCGCGCAAGCGAGCTGTGGCATTGGCATCGATCACATTGGCCAAATCAGGCGATTGCAGACGGGTATAATCGCCTTTGCCATAATTACGCTCAATTTGTTTGATAATTAATTGGGTCAGGGCTTGGGCTTGCTCGCGCTGCACCCAAACATGATCCGGCGCAACACAGGTTTGGCCAGCATTGACAAACTTGCCCCAAACAATCAATTGGGCCACTCGCTGCAAATCTGCCGAACGATCGATAATTGCTGGCGATTTGCCACCCAGTTCTAAGGTAACCGAGCTAAAATGTTCAGCGGCGCGCTGCATCACATATTGGCCAATGCGTGGGCTGCCAGTAAAGAAAATATGCTCAAATGGTAAATCGAGCAAGGCTTCGGCGGTATCAATATCGCCCACAACCGTGGTTACATGCTCAGGCTTAAAGGCGGCGGCGATAATGTTGGCAATCACTTGAGCGGTATGCGGCGTGCGCTCCGATGGCCGCACAATCGCGCAATTGCCAGCGGCAACCGCCCCCACCAAGGGAGCCAAAGCCAGCGAAAGCGGATAATTCCAAGGAGCCAAAATCAGCACCACGCCGCGCGGCTCGTATTGAATCCAGCTTTTGCTGCCAGCAAGCATGGTTGGCGTTTTAACCCGTTTGGGTTGCATCCAGCCTTCGAGGCGTTTCATTGCAAAATTAATTTGCTCGATTACCTGTTGAATTTCGGTGGCTTCGGTTTCGGCCACAGGTTTCGCAAAATCAGCCTGCAAGGCTGCATAAATATCGGGGCGGGCTTGTTCAATTGCCCGTTTAAATTGCTGTAAATAGCCAAGTCGTTCAGCTGCGCGGCTGGCAGCGATGCGGCCACGATTGGCCTGCAAGGCCGCAAATTGGCCATGAATTTGCATGAGGTTCATTGATTCCTCCAACACAACATGTCGCAGGCTATTATACGCGAGCTTGGCGGCAGCATACAGAAACTTGCTAAAACCACAAACGGCCCAGTCGGGCCGCTTGCAGGAGAGAAGAGTGTAGAGGAGGAAGAATTTGATCGTAGTATCAGGCTTGAAGCTTACGACCAACCTAACGAGCCAAAACGCCACAACTCCTATTTCGATCTAAGCCGCAGAGGGGAAAAAACAGAACATAGAGCATAGAGCAAAGAACATAGAGCCTAGGATTCAGGGATCAGGGATCAGAGGTCAGAGGCTATTGGCTTTGGGCTTTCGGAAGATTCTTCGTGGAATTCGGGCAATTCGTGGCGAAAAGAGGCTCACTTTTAACGCAGAGGCGCAGAGCAGGCATGGCTATTGGCTATAGGCTTTGGGCTGGCGAGAACATAATCTTAACAATCTGTGCCAATCTGTGGCCAAAAAACTTAACCTTCGTGTTTCTTCGCGGTTCCGTGCTTCGTGGCCCTTCGTGAATCAATTAAGGAGAGAATTTAATGCCTTCAATCAATCCTGAGTTTTTAGCAGCCTGCCGTGAATCAGTTCAGCGCCAAGTTGAGTTACTCAGTCTATTAGCGGCTTCATGGAACATGCAGCCAAATGATGTGTACTATAACTGGCGCTCACAGCGTGATCAATCGGGCATGATTGCAGACACTGCGTGGCGCTATTTTTTTCATGGCTTGGAATGCGATATCAGCAATCAAGAAGATGGGCGTTTTGTGCGCATTGAGTTTGGGCCTGGTGGACGCGCCGATTGCCTTTCGAGCTATAGCGTGCTGCAATTTATTATGACAAGCAAAGCACCATGGGGCTATTATCCCGAATTACAGTCCCAGCTTGCCGACAAACCAGCGCCATTTAATGAACACTCTGGCGATTACCACGCAATCCATGTTTTAATCGAACCACTCTATACAGCTAAGCTGATTGAATTGGCCGCTCCTGCTTTGCTCGCAATTCAAGAACAAGCCCTAGTTGTTACGCCCGAAGGCAGACAAATCTATGAGTTGCCAGCTCCCTATAACAACCCAAATACCCATGGTTTTTGGGATATGATGGTTTGCCACCGCATGGTCTTGAAATAAGCTAAGCAATGAGCGAAAAAGTCAGAAATCAAAAGTCAGAAATCAAAAGTCAGAAATCAAAAGTCAGAAATCAAAAGCCATAACTCCCTTCGCGATCTTCGCGCCCTTCGCGGTTTCCGTGCTTCGTGGCCCTTCGTGAAACTTCGTGGATCAATGCTTTAACGCAGAGGCGCAGAGCAGGCATGGCTATAGGCTATAGGCTATGGGCTGGCGAGAACGTAATCTTAACAATCTGTGCCAATCTGTGGCTAAAAAAACTTAACCTTCGTGTTTCTTCGCGCCCTTCGCGGTTCCATGCTTCGTAGATCAAACATTCCCCCTAATTGATGAGTGCAATAACCGTTATTCAATGCTACTATGGCGCTATCGCCCAACCAGACATTGATTTGAGGAGTATGTATGTCCAAATTTTGGCAGCCCAGCCGCTTTGGAGCGTTGCTTTTAACCCTTGTAGCGGTGCTCTCGAGCCTTGCGATTACCCGCGCCCAACAACCAGCCAACCCGCCAATTAATGGCGTTTGGGATAGCACGATTGGCAATAGCCTCCAAACCCCAGGCAGCATCAATAAACTCTACATCGGCCCCGATCAGCGCTTATATGTTGCTGGCAATTTCGCCTATCTCAACAATCAGTTGGGCAATGGCTTAGTCTCGTGGGATGGCACGAACTGGCACACCCACGGCTTACAGCCCAACGATATTAATAGCATCAAAACTTTCGAAACCTACCAAAACCAACTGATTATTGGTGGAAGTTTCCAAAACCTCGCAGGCCGAGCGATTAATGGCGTAGGTCGTTGGGATGGAAGCCAGTTTCAAGGCTTTGGGGCAGGTACACAAGGCTCCAATGATTATTGGGGCAATACGCCATCGCAAGTTAACGACATTACGGTTATCAGCGATACGCTCTATCTCGCTGGCAATTTTTCGCAATTTGATACGATTGCAGCAAATTCGGTAGCCTATTGGAAACCCACCGGAATTGGCGCACTTGGCAGTTTTGATAACAAAGCCTTTGTTGCCGCGTCAACTGGCCAGCAATTGTTCGTCGCTGGAGCATTTCAATATATCAATAATGTTGAAATCCCCTTTTTTGCCCGATTTACGAACGGCCATTGGTCATCAATGCCGATGCCAAGCAGTATTGGAGTTAACCCTCAATGGACGACCGGGCTTAACAATGCAATCTATGCGTGGGGCTACCTATTATCCAATCCAAAGCAACATTATGTCTATCGTTATAGCAATAACCAATGGACGCAGCTTGGTAATGATCTACCAAGCCTGATTGACGGTATCATCGATGCCAATGGCTTGTATGCTTATAACAACAGAAATGTGTGGAAACTGGTCAATAGTCAATGGCAACAAGTTCAAATTCCGGCCAGCATTACCAGCATCACCGCAGTTGCTGGCACGAGCAACCAGCTCTATCTTGCAGGCCAGTTTGTGGTCAATAACCAGCCAAGCCAGTTGATTGCGTGGGATGGAACCAGTGTAACGAGCCTCGCAACCACTACCTTGCCGCCAGCAATCGCTGATATTGGCGGTGTGCATGGCAAGCTGGTGATTAATCGGGGTGGCAATACCAACCTGCACCAATGGAATGGCAGCTCATGGCAACAACTCTATAGCATGGTCCAAGGCACTCGGATGGTTACGGTTGATAGCCAACACACCTATCTGACGAGCGGTTATCCGTTTAGCCCAAATAATGGCAGTCTCAGCGCCCTTTGGGAATTCAGTTCAACAGGGACGCTCACTAATCCAGTCGCAATTAATGGGACTGCCATAACTTGGACGCGCTCAGGCACAAGTTTGCTAGCGAACGGCAGTACTGGCACGATCAATGGCCAAGCCTATAGCACAACCGTCCAGATTAACCAAGACCATTCATGGCAACAATTTAATGTTCGTCATTATGACAACCAAGTTAGCATTTACTTTGTCAATAATCAGTATTATGCGCTCAAACTCCTTTCCGAACCCTATTCGACGATCATTTTGGTTAATGTTTGGCGCAATAATAGCTGGCAAGAAAGCGATGGCATCCAAATTGGCAATGAAACCGATGTGCAGTTTGTGGTGTGGCGAGATCGCTTGTATATCAGTGGATCATCTGGATTGTATCAATTGAATGATGATGGCAACATTGTGCAGATTGCCCAATTTAATAATATAGTTAAACGCTTGGCTAGCGTTGGTGATGAGTATCTGTATGTTGCTGGCAAATTCACTGCAGTCAATCAACAAACTACTGGCTCAGTTGCCCGCTGGGATGGCATGATTTGGCAAGGTTTAGCAGCACCTGTCAATGGCACAGTTGAGCACATGGCTGTCACCAGCGACGATCTGTATCTCGCAGGCAATTTCACTCACGCTGGATCGATTCCATCCTTGGGTGTAGCCCATTTAAGCGTAGAATACCAACCACCAAGCAACACCGTAACTCCAAGTAATACGCCAACCAACACAGCTACTCCAACAATTACCAATACACCAACAAATACAGCGGTGCCAAGCAATACGCCAACTAACACAGCTGTGCCAAGCAACACGCCAACCAATATCCCAACAAGCACGGCGGAGCCAACGCCGATGCCAAGTCAGACGTATAGAGTGTTTATAGGCTATGTTGTGAAGTAATGAGAGCAAGAGAGGGATGAAGGATGAAAGATGAAAGATGAAGCTATAGCCCTTCGTGCAATTCATGGAATTCGTGGCTAAAAATAACTTCGTGCTCTTCGTGGTTGAATTCTTTAACGCAGCGGCGCAGAGGCGATGTGGCTATCGGCTATCGGAATAAAACATCCGTGGTAAAAAACAGCCTTCGCGCTCTTCACGTTCTTCGCGGTTTCCATGCTTCGTGCTCTTCGTGTCCTTCGTGGATCAAAAAAAGGGATCAGTTCTTACCACTGATCCCCTACGATTACCTAGCCCTGATTAACCTTGGCAACAATTTCATCAACTTGGCTGGCCTCGAAAAAGCCAAAATTAACAAACTTGGCCAACGGAATTGGCTCGAATATCGCGCGGGTGCTGGCGCTTTGACCTTCGATAAAGGCTCCAGCACTTGCTTGTAACAGCTCAGCCCCAATCGGATCGTCCAAGAATTCCTTGATTGAACTCATGCGGGTCAGCACTTTGCGCACCGAACGCGGATCTTCATTAACGGTCAGATCGGCGACCAACGGCAGATCGTCGCTACAGCCACCAGCCAAAATGGTATACTCGCCGCCTTCCATTCGCCACGCCGCCCGTTGCTGGTCGTAGACGCTGAAATCGCGGGCAGCAAGGCTTAATTCAACGGTCTTGGTTTCGCCAGCAGCCAATTCGACTTTGGCAAAAGCCCGCAGTTCTTTAACTGGGCGCAAATAACTGGATTTGATTGGCTTAACGTAGACTTGCACAACTTCTTTGCCTGTACGGTCGCCGGTGTTGGTCAGGGTTACGCTTACCGTCAACGGTGTAGCATCGTCGATGGTGCTGGCACTCAGCGCAAGCTGATCGTAGCGGAATGTGGTGTAGGATAAGCCATAGCCAAAGGGAAACAGCGGCTTAACTTTGCGTACATCATAATAGCGATAGCCAATAAACAGGCCTTCGCCATAGCGCACCACCCCAGCTTCGCCTGGATAATTGAGGTAGGCTGGCGTATCAACCAGATCATAGGGAAATGTTTCGGCCAATTTGCCACTTGGATTGACCGCGCCAGACAGCACATCAACTAAGGCACTGCCCACAGCCTGCCCCGCCAAACCTGCTTCAAGCACCGCTCGCACTTGACCAAGCCACGGAATGCTGACCGCCGAGCCGTTGATCAAAATCGCCACTGTATGCGGCTGCACCGCAGCTACCGCTTCGAGCACTTGATTATGGCCAGCTGGCATGTTGATGTGAGTACGATCAGCGCCTTCAGTTTCGTAGGCATCGGGCAAGCCAACCAAAACCAAGCTTACACTTGCATCTTTGGCAGCAGCCAAGGCTTCGTTCAACAATGCTTCGTTGGTATTGCCATCGTGATCATAGCCAGCGGCGAAGGTCACTTCAACCGTATGTTCGCCGAGCCATGCTTGCAAGGCTTCAAGTGGCGTATCAACCTGAGTTGCATTAATTTCCGAGCTGCCAGCGCCTTGATAGCGTGGTTTTTGGGCAAAATTGCCAATCACCGCCACGCGGCTGCCAGCAACAGGCCGCAACGGCAAAATCCCATCGTTTTTGAGCAACACCATCGATTCGCTAGCAGCTCGTCGCGCCAAGGCATGATGCGCCGCCTGATCATAGCTTGCTGCTGGTTGGCGTTGCTCCAGCCCACGCAAAATAATTTTGAGCATGCGGCTGGCAGCAGCATCAATCACTGCCTCTGAAAGCGTTTCCTTGCGCACCAAATCGGCCAACAATTCAACGTGATTCAGGGCTGGGCCGGGCATTTCTAAATCGAGGCCAGCGCTTAATGCTGCGGCTTTATCGTTAACCGCGCCCCAATCGGAAACCACAATCCCTTCAAAGCCCCATTCATCGCGCAAAATCTCGCTGAGCAATTGCTTGTGCTCGGTTGCGTAGATGCCATTGATTTTGTTGTAAGCAGCCATAATTGTCCAAGGTTGGGCACGCTTGACAACTTGCTCAAAAGCTAGCAAATACAACTCGCGCAATGTACGTTGATCGACTTCGGCGCTAATCGTCATGCGCTCGAATTCTTGGTTGTTGCAGGCAAAGTGTTTGAGCGATGTACCAACGCCGTGCTCCTGCACCGCTTGTACAAACGCCACGCCCAACTCACCAGCCAACACCGGATCTTCGGAATAATATTCGAAGTTGCGGCCACCAAGCGGCGTGCGTTTGAGGTTGATGCCAGGCCCAAGCACAATTTGCACGTTGTTGGCTAAACATTCTTGGGCAATCGCTGCACCAATCGCGCGCGCCAAATCAACATCCCAGGTCGAGGCGACGGCGGCGGCGGTGGGAAAACAGGTGGCAGGCAGCGCATCGACAATGCCAATTGAGGAATTTTCTGGGGGTTTGCGCAAGCCATGCGGGCCATCGTTCATGTTAATCGAGCCAAGCCCCAAGCGTTCGACGGGGTGGGTGCTCCACATATCTTGGCCGATGGTCAGCGAAATTTTTTCTTCCAACGTCATTTGAGTCAACAAGTCGTTGATTTGTTGATCGCTCGCGGTCATGAATTCGACCTTTCCTTGCTACAAAATGCAGCATCTACGAGAACCAGTGCAACAGCGCAGCATAGGCGGGCATCGCATTCCAGCCCATGAGCCAACGCCCCGTTGCGTTGCATTCCTAATTCACTTGATCAGAAAGGCTATCACACCTGTTCTCAAACTATCGATCGTAACTAAATAATAAAGCTTGAGCTTGGTTCTTGCAGCGTTGCTTGAACCAGAGGCAGCCCCAAAAAGCGCTCGCGCAATTCATCGCGCAGAATATTGCCCGAAATATGTTGAATCAAGCGTTGCGCATGTTGGCGCTCGCTTACCGCCAGCGTAAATTGGCCCTGTGCTTCGAGCCATTCAGCGCGCCACGCCCGAAAGCGCCAAAGATCATGAATATCGCCAGCAGGCTTTTCGTTAATCAATACTTCGCTGAATTCGATCGCTTCAGCCAATTTGCCTTGGGCCGCCGCCAAACGGGCACGATAGTTGGAAACCAACGAGCCACCAAACCACAACACCGAAAGTTGCTCGACAATTTCGTCTACTAAGCGCTCGGCATGGGCATAGTCGCCAATTTTAAGGCACAATTCAATATGAATAACCCGCAACATCACCCCAGCCACAACTTGTTGCTCGCCAAGTTCAAAGCTCAAAATATGCCGAATCGTTTCGCTCAGCTCAGCTGGATCTTGGTTGGTTTGCTCGATCGTAACCAGCAAGCGCAGGGCAATGAACAATTGGCGCAATGCAATTAAGGCTTCATCGTTAACTTGTTCAATGTATGCTTCGCCAGCTTCCAGCACATCCAGCGCCGCTTGATAATCGCCAAGCATGCGATACAAGCGAATCAGCTCAGTGCGCCCATACATATTCAGCATAATCGGCCCAGAAAGGCTCGATTGCTCGATTGACGACTGGAACATATGCAAGGCTTGTTGAATATCGCCAGTCTCAAGCGCAATGCCGCCAAGCACCGAGCGCGAAAAGCCCAAATTCCAAGCATTGCCAATCATCACAGCCAAGCGCTCAGCCTCACGGGCATAGCGCACAGCTTGATCCAAATCGCGGCGCGAATAGTAGAAATCGGCCATGCCTGAAAGGCTATCAGCCAGCATTGGTAGGTTATTCAACGAGCGCCAAAGTTCAATCGCCTCGCGCAACATTCGTTCGGCCAATTCTGGTTGGCCATTGTTGATCGCGACGCGGTGAAAATCGTTGAGACAATAGGCTTGCAGCTCGCGCATGCCCAACTCGCGGGCCAAACCAAGCGCTTTTTCGCCCCACGGCTCGGCAGCAGTAAAGCGGCTGAGGTGGCCTTCGATCAAGGCCAAAAGCCAATAACAACGAGCTTCCGATTGGCGGTCGCCTTGTTGGATCGCCAGTTCCAAAGCACGCGTCGTCTCGCTGCGGCTACGATCAAGGTCGCGATGGTGACTCGGTAGCATCAACAAACGTGCATGCTCGATCAAGACAATAATTAACGATTCAGTGTCGTTTTCGTTCTCGCAGCGTTCAAGCACGTGATGGTATAAATCAAGCGCTTGTTTGGTTTCGCCAATCAACTCGGTAGCACGGGCATAATTCAGATACAAGCCGCGCACCACACCCAACGGCAAATCGTAATGATGGCTCAAATCGTGGGCGCGTTCGTAATGGCGAATTGCCTCGCGCAAGGCATATTGGCGATAGGCCACATCGCCAGCAAGCAAGGCATATTCAAAGGCCTTGGGATGCTCGGCATGCATAAAGTGGTTGGCCAAAGCCGCTGCCAATTCTTCTCGCCGCGAGGGATACAAGGCTTCCAAGGTTTCGCCAACTACGCCATGCAAACGCCGCCGCTCAGTTTGCAAGGTCGTGCTATACACCACTTCGTGCACCAAGGCATGGCGAAAACGCAAATAGCCATTGGGATTCGTGCGATCACGCCGTAACAACTCGCGATCGACCAACAAATCGATTGAATTAGTCATTTTTTCGGCGGTCGAACCAAGCACCTCGGCTACAACGCGAATTGCAAAACGGCGGCCAATCACCGCTGCAATATGCAGCAATTGGCGCAACTCGCTGGGCAAGCGGTCGATGCGCGCCGCCAACAAGCCGTGGACGCTATCGGGCAATTCGATTTGATTAATTGCTTCCAGCGCCACCCAACTATTGCCATCGTGCATAATCGCTTCGCGATCGATCAGCGTGCGAATCACTTCCTCAACAAAGAAGGGGTTGCCATCGGCTTTGTTGAGAATCGCGGTGCGCAAATGTTCGGGTAAGCCATCGAAATGCAGCAAATTGGCGATTAATTCGCGGCCATTGGCGAGTGATAAAGGCGCTAAATTCAATTCGAGGCCACTTAAATCGCGCGCAGATTCGACCAAGCGCCAGCCCACCACTTCGCGATCAGGCCGCGAGGTGGCCAAAATGACGAGCGGAATGTCGTTGTGCAATTGCAAAAGGTTTTGCAGCACATCAACCGAAGCCTCGTCAGCCCAGTGAATATCCTCAATCGACCAAATGACGGGCGTATGTTGGCCTTGGGCCAGCACCAAACGCCGCACAGCGGTGATATACAAGGCTTGCAACGCTTGCGGGCTGAGTTCATCGAAGCGGCGCGAGGCTGGCAGCAACAACAAATGACTCAACGCTGGAATCACCTGATCAGCTTGATCTAACAATAATGCTGTGGCGATTTGATGCAAGGCCGCTGCCATATCATCTTCACTATCGGTAATTGAAACGCCAATCAGCGAGCGCACCAAATCGCGCAGCAAGGCGTAGGCGCTTTCTTGGGTGTAGGAGAGACAACGAGCTTCGTACCAAACAACTTGCGGCAATTGCTCAAAACTTTGGTTACGCCATTCGGTCAACAGCCGACTTTTGCCAATGCCCGCCTCGCCGACCGCCATCACCACCCGCCCGCGCTGTTTGCTGAGATCAGCAGTTACCGCCAACAAACTATCGAGTTCGCCATTGCGGCCAACCATTGGGCTTTGCAGGCCTTTGATGCCACGGCCAGATGAGGGCCGCGGATTGAGGCCGCGCAACTGGAATACTGCCACTTGTTCAGAGCGACCTTTGATTGTGCGTTCGCCAAGGGCTGCATAATCAAACACGTGGGCCGTCATCCGTTGAGTTTCGGGGCCAACCAAAATCTCGGCGTTGCTCGCCAAATCTTGCAAGCGGGCTGCCAAATTAACTGCATCGCCAATGACTGAATATTGCTGCCGACCGAGCGAGCCGATGCCACCAGCAATCACCACGCCAGTATTGATGCCAATGTGCAAGCCAAGTTCGAGGCCTTCTTGTTGGCTAAGCTCAGCAATTGCAGCGAGCATGGCACTGGCAGCATGCACAGCGCGAATCGGATCATCTTCGTGAGCGAGGGGTGCGCCAAAAATCGCCATAATTGCATCGCCAATAAATTTATCGACGACTCCACCGTAGTGCTCGATAATTGGCACCAAACGGTCAAAACAGGTATTGATTAAGCGATGTACAGCCTCTGCGTCGAGCTGTTCAGCAATTGAGGTAAAACCCACCAAATCGGCGAACATTACCGTAACCCGCCGCCGTTCGCTACGGGGCAAGGGCGCATCGGCCAACATGCGGCCACATTGTGAGCAAAAACGTGCGCTGGCAGGGTTGAGGTTGAGACATTCTGTACATTGCATAGGCGGTGTACTCGGCGCAAAAATATTGCACCATTATAGCGTTAATTTTACTATTTTTGAAACAAATGTTTACTAGAAATGTATCTGAATAGTGACGAAAACCCGCCACTCGTATCCACGAGTGACGGGTTTGTAACCAAAGATTAGTGAATTCTAGTTGAATGGCAAGGTGATGGTGGATTGTTGGCCTTGGCCGCTGGTGGCGCTGGTGCGAACGCTCGCCGAACCATTGCCAATCGCGTTCCAAATTTCAATCCGTACCCGACCATTGCTCAAGTTGGCCCAAGCCCCGCTGCTGCTCTTGAGGCCAGCAGTTTGGCTATATTGCTCGAAGCCAGCAACTGGATCGGTTGGGAAGTAGTTGTAGGTTTCGGTGCGATCATAGCTGCCGTCGCCAGTCCAGTCGTAGGAGATGCGGGCTTGCACCCCATTGCCTACGGCGGTATTGGAATCGACGAACAACTTGAATTGGGTGGCTTGGCTGTTGTAGCTGCGGGTCAAGCCTGAGATGGTATAGACCAAGGCGTTGGTTGGCGTACCATCGTAGTTGGCTCCGCTAGCTGATGGAATGCTGTCGCTGTTGGCTCCAGCGCCTGCGCTCAAGCTCAAGGTACCAGCCACATTTTGGGCAGCACCATCGATCACGTGCAAGGTATTACCACTGCCACCAGCATCGATCTTGGTCAGTTGCCATTGTTGGTTGGTCGCACCAACATATTCCCATTGATGGACATTGCCACCATCGGCGGTTGAGGCATCAGCAACATCAAGCGCCTTGCCGCTGTGGCGGGCAATAATCGCATAGTAGCCGCTGCCAACATCGCGCAAACACCATTGTTGATTGGTCGTGTTGCCATATGGCCATTGATGGATGTTAACTCCGTTGCCGGTTGCGGTCGTGCCGCCTGCAACATCAAGCGCCTTGCCACTGTGGCGAGCGGTCACTTTGAAGTAGTTACTGCCAACGCCTTCGAAGCGCCATTGTTGGTTGGCTCCACCAACATAGCCCCATTGATGAACATTGGCACCATCAGCGGTTGAAACTGCATCGACATCCAAGGCTTTGCCACTGTGGCGAGCAGTTACGCGATAGTAGGCATTGGCATCCAAGCTAACTGCTGAACAGCCTGCAACTGGCGTGGCAGTTGGTAGAACAGGAGTCGCGGTTGGGTTGACCGGCGTTGCCGTTGGATTGACTGGCGTTGCGGTCGGATTCGGGTTGACTGGAGTCGCCGTTGGCGGTGGGGTTGTGCCAGTGCTGCGAGCCATGCTGCGCGCTGGAATGCTATTCAAGACCACACCATTCGAGAAAGTAACGCTCAATGGATTTGCGGTTGGATTCCAGGCAACGTAGGTGCGAACACCATTTTTGTTGAACACCGCATAGGTTGGCGTGTTGGCAGTGATCGAGGTATCGATCGAACCCAATTGCTTCAAGTTGCGAATCCAGTGGTAGGTATGAGCTTTGGTTTCGCCTTCTTCAGGCGTGAAGGGCACGGTATCGAACTTGGTTGCAGCAGTTGCAGCATCACCAAAAGCTTGGAATTGCCAAATAATGTCGAGCCAGTAGCGTTCTGCGCCACCAATGTTGTTGCGCATTTGGCTGTAGTTTTTGTTGACGTAGGCTGGATTGCGGCCCAAGTACAACGAACCACCATGGAATGGCAAGAAGTTGATGCCATGGATCATTTCTGGATTGGCGCTGAACCAGGTTGCATAGCTGCCACCATCGCCCCAAACCATCCCGACGGCTGGGTGATTGTTGTTGGCGGTGAAGCCAGCAGGGAACACAGCGTTATCCACATTGAACCAATATTGCTCAATGGCGTGGGTTTCATGGGTATACATGAAAATCCCAAGGTCGCGTAATTGGGTGTTGCCAGTGTTTGCGCCCCACAACAGCACAGCGCTGTTGAACATCATCGCTTCTGATGATGATTCGTGGTTGTTGCCTGCACCAAAACCAGCGTGGCCCGAAGCCCATGAGTGGCCTTCGTAGATGTCGAAGGTGCGCAAGCGGGGGAAGCGTGGATCGTTGGCGGTGCTGATGTTGGCAGCATCGTTGATCAACAGCTTGACCATCGAACCCCAGTTGCTATCGAGCGCCCAGTTTGGATCGTATTGGGCCAAGATTGCCGCAGCGTAGATGTAGTAGCCATAGTGGAAGTGGTGGTCGTTCAATTCGGTATCCGAGCCGAATGAAGCGGGATAGCCGATGACCGTGCCCCAGTTGCTGTTGTAGTAGAACTGGCCGTTGGTGTCGTTGGCGCTGGCGGTGAACCATTCTTGCAAGCGGTTGCGCACGGCGGTAATCAACGAATTGCGGGCATTAGTATTGCCCAATTGTTCAGCAATCGGAATCAAATTAGCCAAACGCAGCAACGCCTTGCCAGTGTAATAGGTATCAGCACCGCCAAAGTGGCTGGCTTCGTTGGCAACATCGTTCAAGTGATTGTTGAGCGTGGTGCGGTTGTAATCGCCTGCATCTGGCAAGGCTGGCAACACGCCATTGAAGCGCATCGAAGTGGTAAACGAATTCCCATCGCGCAAACGAATTTGGCCGCGCGCCGTGGTATAGCTGTAGTTAGTCAACGCCGTTGATGAGTTGATCGCGTGGTGACGATACAAGCCCAACACAGTGTTGGTATTCGAGCCTTCTTTGGCAACCGTGGTTGCATTGAAGGTGGTGTTCAGGCTAGCCGTTGCTTGATCGTAGCTCCAGCTGGCAGTGGTATTGGTCACAAAAGCATAGGCGCGTGACTTGAAGAAATTAAAGGTTGCCACGCTATTATCAGGCAGCACCGCCACCGAATAATAATCCTTGCCTGCCAAATTTGATTGGAAATTGTTCCCCGATTGGCTCCACGTAGCGCCAGTTGGGGCAAAAATACCGTAGTGATGGCCGTTGACTGTGATGCCAAGCGCATTCGTGCCAGCGCCAGTCCAGACGCTTGGCGGGGCAGCAGCGCCAATCAAGGCATCGCCACCGCTCTTAGTCAGGTAGACAAAGGGCATGCCATGGCCGAAGGTTGCGCGCAATGTTCCGCCACCATTCCAATAAGCCGTGACCGTCCAATCCGAGTAGCCGTCAACTTTGGCATCAGGCGAGTTCAAGCCCACCAAACCAAGGTTCAGGTCTTCAGAAGCGTTATAGTGAAATTCGCCAATGTAGTTGGGCGAGCCAGTTGAAATTGCTGGAATCGTGGGGAACGTTACGCCCAAGCCAGCAGATTTGGCTTTGACAATCAACGGCAAGGCCGTCATATTTTCCGAATAGGGATTGCCAGGGAAGCGCTGCCAGCCAAGCGAACTCCACCAGTCGTTGGTGGGCATTGCGCCCGTAACATTGGCAGTGCGCTTGGGCGAAACCGGATTGCCATTAAAATCATCGGGAACTTTCGCGCCTGCTGGTAAGTTGGTGGTGTAACTGCCAAGCCCTGCTTGATCCGCGTTGGCAACGGGTTGGCTTGGAGAAAAGAACAAACTCGTGGTTAGAAACGTAAGGAGGGTTCCTGCGAGCCATGGTAATCGTCTTGAGCGATTAGGCAAATGTTGTGTATTCATGCACATCCTCGTGTACTAATCAACGTCGATAGCCGAAATGTTATGAACTCCTCGTCGCATGAATCAAGCAACCTCCTTCGATCAAAGAATCCATATACTGCCATTTTAATTTTTTCCTAACTATTATTCAATGACTAAAATAAGTCATTTCGCATGCTGAATGCTTCCAAAGGCTGGTTAAATAGTTAATCGTTCTATGCTACTATGCGCAGAATTGCATATAACTGTAATTTGTCCCCTCACCCCCAGCCCCTCTCCCACTAAACGCGGGCGAGGGGAGTTCCAATATTCATGCTGAAATGGTTCCTCCTCGCTCGCCAGGCGGGTTAGGAGGTGAGGGATTGCAGATTAACGAATCATTGTATATAGAGAATAGGAACCACCCATGGCAGAGTTGCAAACCTGGCAGGCCACGAGTCTGTTGGAGTTACGTTTTATCTCCGATGCCCAAATTGCGCCCAATGGCGAGCAGATTGCGTTTGTTGAAACTTGGATCGAGGAAACAGCAGGCAAAAGTGGCCCGCGCAAGCCCGATTATCGCTCGGCAATTATGCTGATTCAGGCCGATGGCGGCACACCGCAACGCATGACCTTCAGCGTTTCAGGCCGCGATAGCTCGCCGCGCTGGTCGCCCGATGGCAGCAAATTAGCGTTTATTTCAACCCGCGATGCAGGCGTAGCCCAATTATTTGTGCTCGATTTGGCTCGTGGTGGCGAGGCCCAGCAACTCACCAGCCTTGGCTATGGCGTGGCCGAAATCAACTGGCGGCCTGATAGCCAAGCATTAACCTTCATCTCTCGCGGAGCCAAAGCCAAAGAACAACCACATGTTGAAAGCTTGCGCGACGAAAAAATTATCGAGCGCTTGCCGTTTAAATTTGATGGCGTTGGCTATTTGCAGCCAGAATATGCCCAAATTTGGCTGGTGGAGCTTGGCCAAGCACCGCGCCAAATTACCGACCAAGCGTTTGATCACGCCGATCCAGCGTGGTCGCCCGATGGCAGCGAGTTGGCGTTTATTACGGTTTCGCGGGCAGAATTAGAGCACACGCGCCAAGCAGATATGTATCTTTTAAATGTCGATACTGGTACATCACGCTGCTTGACCAACGCGCTTGGGCCGGTCTATCACCCAACGTGGTCGCCTGATGGCAGCCAAATCGCCTACATCGGCCACGATCAGCAGCTTGGCAATGCTTCAAATGAGGCCTTGTGGTGTGTTAGCAGATCTGGTGGCGATGCGCGTTTGCTCAGCGTTGGCTTTGAACATGGGCTGGAAAATAGCATTATCAGCGATGCACGGATTGGACGTTTTCCCTATCGACCATATTGGCGCGATAACGGCATCTATTGTTTGGCAACCCGCGCAGCCCGCACCCGCGCCTATCGCTACAGCGATGGCACAATGCACGAACTCACGCCAGAGGATAATCCCAGCATTTCGGGCTACAGCCAATCGCTCAACAAGCGCACCGCCTTTACCGCAGGCACAGCCACCCAGCTCGAATGCTTGTATATGGGCGATGCAGATGGCAGCATTAATTTGCTTTATGATCCAAATGCTAGCTTGCTTGCCAGCATGCAAACAATCGAGCCAGAACGCTTTACCTACAACAGTTTTGATGGCTTGGAGATCGAAGGTTGGGCGATGAAGCCAGTTGGCTTCACTGAAGGCCAGCAATATCCTTCATTGCTCTACATTCATGGTGGCCCGCACAGCGCCTATGGTCACAATTTTATGCATGAATTTCAAGTGCTGGCCGCTGCTGGATATGGCGTGATTTACACCAACCCGCGCGGTGGCACGGGCTATGGTCAACGCTTCCGCGCCTTGGTGCGCCAAGATTTTGGTGGCGACGATTATCGCGATCTCATGGCCGCCGCCGATTTGGCTGAAACGTGGGATTGGATCGACAACAAACGCATGGGTGTGCTCGGTGGCTCGTATGGCGGCTACATGACCAACTGGATCATCAGCCATAGCGACCGTTTTGCTGCCGCCAATACCCAGCGCTGTATCTCGAATTTGATGAGCTTCTTCGGCACATCGGATATTGGGCCATACTTCGGCGAAGATGAATTTGGCGGCCAGCCTTGGGCCAATATCGATAAATTTATGGAACGCTCGCCGATTCGTTATGTCAATTCAATTAACACGCCGTTGTTAATTTTGCATTCCGATGAAGACCATCGTTGCCCAGTTGAGCAAGCTGAGCAACTGTATACCGCGCTCAAGGTGCTCGACAAGCCTGTGCGCTTTGTGCGCTTCCCTCGCGAAGGCCACGAACTTTCGCGCAGCGGCGAGCCATTGCATCGCATCGCGCGCATCGAATATATTCTCGATTGGTTCGGCCACTATTTGCAAGGCCACGACCTCACGCCCGCCGATCAGTTTCGGCGCAACGTGGCTGGCGCATGGAAAAGCAACCAATAGATCAGAAAGATCAAAAGTTGCGCTGATCGATTCAGATTAGCGCAGCCCAAATAATTGAATCCACAGCCGTTGCCAGCTTTAGGCAGCGGCTTTTTGCTTGGTTTGTTGGCCGCGATACCAGGCAATTGTTGCTTGCAACGCTTGCTCCAATGGCGTTGCATCCAAGCCAAGCTCACGCTCAATCGCTTGGGCATCGACAATTTGTGGCTCGGTATATTGATAAAACATCTCAACAAACTCGCGCATAAACGAATCCATCAGGCCAAAGGCACGAATCGCCATTTTGGGCAAGGCAATGCTGCGCACGGGGTAGCCCAGCAATTGGCCAATGGTTTGCAACATCGCGCGTTGAGTTAATGGCGGCGCAACTGGCAAATGCCATGCTTGGCCCACGGCAGATGGATGCTGGCCCAACAACGCCAAGCCGCGCGCCACATCGCCAATATAACTAAAGCTATGCGGCAAATCGATGTTGCCCAACAATTGCGCTGGTTTATGCTGCAACAACATGGGAAAAACCCGATCGCCCAAGGTTGAATTTAAAACCCGTGGGCCAAAGAAATCGGCGGCGCGGCCAATCGCCACCTCCAGCGTGCCAGCCCGATGCGCGGCCAAATAGGTTTCGACCAACGCAGCGCGCATGCGGCCTTTGCGTGTATGCGGCGCAAACGGCGTGGCTTCAGTCAATGGGCGGCCTTGGCTCGAACCATAAACGTAAAGCGTATCGAGCACGACCAAGCGTGCACCCACCGCCGTAGTTGCCTGCATAATCGTTTGCTGAAACTGAGGCATAATTTTGGTCTGTTCAGCATAATGAACGTTAGCGCAGTGATAAACAACATTCGCGCCATAGCACAATTCATTGATTTGGGATTGATTCAACAAATCTCCAGCCAGAACTTCAATCGTTGCAGGCAGATCGGCCTTGCCACTGCGATTGACACAACGTACCTGCTTGCCTTGGTCTAAAAGTTCTTCGGCGAGGCTGCTCCCAGCTGGGCCAGTCCCGAAAATCACATGCAATGAACTCATTTTAATACTCCTTGTACATCATTCAATAATCGAACAATGTTCGATAGAGAATAAAAAAATTTATGTGGTGGTCATTAATAAGCCTTGTAACAAGGCTTGGGTTGTGCGTTGGATGCGGGCTTCGATCTGTGCTGCTTGGCTGAGGCGTTGGCTTAGTGCTAAACTGACGATGCCATGCAAGGTTGCCCAGAGAATTTCGCTATCTTCACGTAAATTGGGACTCGTCACCTGCTCGTCAATCAATAAAGCTTGTAAATCTTGTTCAACCAGCAAACAGGTTGGCCACGCTGCTTGGTTGCGCAAATCAGGGTTAACCATCACGCCATCCATGCCATGCATTACTTGATAGAGGTCGGGATTGGCTTGGGCAAAGTGCCAATAGGCCAAGGCCAAGGCCTGCAAGCGCTGATAGGGATCGACATAGGTGGCGCTGGCTTGTTGCATGGCACTGGTTAATTGTTGAAAGCCAATTTCCAACAAGGCTTCCAAAATAGCTTCTTTGCTAGCGAAATATTCGTAGACCATCGATGGGCTATATTCGATCAACTCAGCAACTTTGCGGATGGTCAGGCCCGACCAACCATCTGCTTGGGCAATTTGACGCGCACCATTCAAAATCCCCTCGCGGGTCGCTTGTTTGATCCGTTCACGCCGTTCTTTACTGCCCATGGTTGCTTCCATTTCAAGTACAATCATTTCATCGAACAATGTTCGATAACAATATATGTGTTCAACATTAAATTGTCAAGGGGCTAAAACCGTGAAGATCGCGAAGGTTACGTTTTTGATCCACGAAGGACACGAAGAGCACGAAGGGCTGAAACCGCGAAGGACACGAAGAGCACGAAGGGCTGAAACCGCGAAGGACGCGAAGATCGCGAAGGCTGTTTTTTTAGTCACAGATGACACAGATTAGCTTGATTAGTGTTCCCATAGCCTGATCCCTGATCCCTGATCCCCGATCCTCGATCCTCAACGCCATATGTTCTATGTGTACTGGTTCGTTAGATTGGCAACCGTGTCCCCTCACCCCCAGCCCCTCTCCCACTGAACGCGGGCGAGAGGAGCACTGGAATTGTGGTTCCCCTCGCCTCGCGGGCGGGAGAGGGGTCAGGGGGTGAGGGGATCAGATCCTGGTTAACCCAACAATTCAATAGCCTATAGCCTATAGCCTCAATGCCTGTTTTAGGCTTGCTTGACCAATTCGACCATAACTGTGCCACTATCATCGAGCAAGCTCAATTTATCGCCAGCCATTTTATAGCTGGTTACTTTTTCGAGGGCTTCGAAGAGCGTGGTTTCTTGTTGTTGCAACTCAGGGTCGGCACAAGCCATTTTGGTCGACATTATAGGGCCAAGCGTCAATCGATCGCCATCGATTCTGGCATCGCCACCGTAGCCGTTACAGCCGCTATGGCCTGAAGCGCGGCCATCGGCTTCAAAGCTTAATGGCAATGCTTGCTGACCTTTCAGCGCTTGACCATTGATCTGCAAGACATTCCATTTTGAGCCAGTCAAGCCAGCGCCTGGTTGCGAAACATCAACCGTGGGCAGGTTGGTTGGCATTGCGGTTGGCGTGGACGCACTCCCACAGCCAGCCAAAGCAGCAAAGAGAGCAAATATCGTTAATGTGCGGCGCATAGAATCCTCCAAAAAGTTATTCGTTACCTAGCCAAAACGTTAAAACTCGGCCAAAAGTTCCCTGAGAAAATTAATATCGCTGTGCTATAATATGCCGCAGATTCGCCAAAATGTAACCCGCTTACAATGGTGGCAGGAGGAATGCATGGATATTAGCCATAAAACCTATAACCGTGTTGATGTTATCACCGTTTCTGGACGGTTGGCCGCAGAAACCAAAGATGCGCTGAACGATAAGATTAACCAAATTTATGAGGAAAACCGCCATCGGATTGTCCTCGACCTCGAAAATTTAGAGTATATCAGCAGCCCAGGCTTACGAGTCTTGATTGAAGCACGTAAAAAAGCCCGCGAATGGAAATTTAGCGAGCTTGAACGGGGTGATGTGCGGATCGCCAATCTGCCCCAACGGATTCGCGAAGTATTCGACTTGACTGGCTTCACGCCACTGTTCCAAATTTACGACGACTTGGTGGAAGCTGTTGGCAGCTTCTAGACGAATTTCGGTGAGACGATATGGCGCAAACCGCTGAACTTAAACTGCCAGGGGTACTCGATTCGCTCAGTGCCCTGTGTAAGTTTGCCTATCAGGCAGCACTCGAAGCTGGGCTTAACGAACATACGGCGTGGGAAATTGAATTGGCTGTTGATGAAGCAGCCACCAATATTATCCAACACGCCTACACTGCCGAACATCCTGGTGATGTTCGCTTGGTCTGCGGACGCGATGGCAGCCGTTTTGTGGTACGGCTGTTTGATCGCGGGGTTCCTTTTGATCCTGAAACTGTTCCTCCTCCCGATCTGACCTCATCAATCGAAACCCGCGAGGCTGGTGGCCTTGGTATGTATTTGATGGGCAGAATGATGGATGATGTGCAATTCAACTACAATCCTGAAACTGGTGAAAACGAGTTACACATGAGTAAAATCGTTGGAACACGCCTGCCCGACGATGTGCGGGTTGTGCCAGTTCAAGGCCGGATTGATGCCACGGCAGCACCAGCCTTAGCCACGATTGTCCATGAAGCCGCCGAAACTGGCGGACGACGTATCTTACTTGATCTGACGGGCGTAACCTTTTTGAGCAGCAGCGGCCTGCGCATTTTGCTGTTGTTGGCCCGCGAGCTAAAAGGCTCCAACGGCGAACTGCGCTTATGCTCATTGCAACCAGCAGTCGCCGAAGTCTTTGCACTGACAGGCTTCACCCAAATTTTTACCATTCACCGCACGCGTGATGAAGCACTTGCAGCGTTAGCCCAGGTTGAGTAAGGTGCATGTTACCCAGTTTTGATCGTGGAATCCGGCTTTCGAAACCACGCATGGTGGCCCTTGGTTGGGCTGCCATGCTCTTTTTGTTGGGCTGCGCCAATATTGTTTGGTATGGGCTGCCCACCTTCAACTCGGCGACCTTGCCAGTTGCAGGTGCACTCTTGCTCTTGCTCGATGGCTTAGCCGTCCGCGATCGCTCCAACCAGCCGCTTAGCCTCTCAGGCGTTGTGTTGTTGGCAGTTGCGTTAATTAGCACCCCTAGCACAACCTTGGTTTTAGCCGCCGCCTCTGGCTTATGTATTCGGCTTGGGCGTTTGGCCCGTTCCCGCTATGAAGATTGGGCTCGCCGAGCACTCGAAAGTGGCGCACGGAGTTTAGGCCTTGCCCTCGCGCTTCCGTTTATCGATGATTTAGGTTTGTGGTCAAAGCTCTGCCTGCTCATCTTGAGTTATATTGTGGTGGTTCAAGGCGCACGCTTGATCTTTGCCTTGCTCTGGGATGGCAAGCAAATTACGCTTGGCACTTGGCAAGTCAGCGCCCCCAATATTTTTTCAATTGAAATGTTGCCCTTGCCTTTGGCTGCGATTGGTGCCCAAATGGCGCAATCATTCCCTTTTAATTTGGTGGCGATCTCAGCAGCAGGCTTGATTGGCAGCGCCTGGATGGTGCAACGCGCCAGCCGATCGTTGGGCTTGCAACGCCGCACGGTCGCTGAACTTGGCCAAATTAATGCAATCAGCCGCGCCATCATTCGCGCTGAACTCGATGTTGATTCGCTCTGTCAACTGGTGTTTGGCGAGGCCAGCAAGGTTGTCGATACCAGCAATTTTCGCTTGGGCTTGTTTGAAGGGCGCTTCTTTGAGCTTAAAGTGCGCGTGCAAGATGGCCATCACGAGCCACCGCTGCGGGTTGAAATCCCCAACGATCGCGGGATCGTCAGTTGGATTCGCCGCACAGGCCGTTCGTTGTTGGTCGAAGATTTTGAGACCGAAATGGATCGCCTGCCTGCTCAGCCAACTTATCAAGCAGAATTTCCGCCCCGTTCAGGGATTTATATTCCATTGATGACTGGCGATGAGGTTTTAGGCACAATCTCAATTCAAAGCAGCGAGCCACGCGCTTTTGATACCGATGATTTGCGCTTGCTCTCACTAATTGCCGATCAAGCAGCAGTCGCGATTGATAAAGCTCGCGCCTATTCGGCAGCGCGCCGCCGCGCCGCCCAACTCGCCACAATTGGCGAAGTAAGCCGCCAAGTAACCGCAATTCTCGATTTGGATCGCTTGTTGCCCTCGGTTGTGCATCGGATTCGGGTAAGCTTCGGCTATTCGCAAGTGCATTTATTTACCTTCGATCAATTGCATCAACAGCTGTTTTTCCGTGCTAGCACCGCCAGCGATAGCCCATTTTGGCAACGCCAAGGCAAACGCTTGCCGCTTGGACTGGGAATTGTCGGCCATGTTGCAGTCAGTGGCGAGCCAATGTTGGTCAATGATGTGCGCGAAGAGCCTCGCTTTTTGCCTGACCAACCAGGCATTGCCTCAGAATTGGCAGTGCCCATGCGGGTTGGCCAGCAATTGCTTGGCGTTTTAGATGTGCAAAGCGAACGCTACGGGGCCTTCGATGAAAATGATTTCTTCGTCGTGCAAACCCTCGCCGATCAAATTGCCATCGCCATCGATAGCGCCTCGGTCTTTCAATCGCAACAAGAAGAAGCATGGGTGCTGAATGCGCTGTTGCAATCGGCAGAAAATTTTGCTTGGGTCAGCGAGATTAGCGAAATGCTCTATCTCAGCGTGCGCCTGCCAGCCTTATTGGTTGGCTGCGAACGTGCGTTATGTCTGCTTTGGCAGCGTGAAAGCAACCGCTGGATTTTGGCCGAAGGCTGGGGCTTGACCAACGAACAGCGCCAATCGATTGGTGCCAGCGCGACCGATGAACAAGTGCCATGGCTGGTACGGATGCGCTCCGAAGGCGAATCATTTGCAGCCGAGTTGGTTGATCTTGAACAGCTTTCGAGCGCAGGCTTAGTGCCCTATACCAGTTATGGTGCAGTGCTGGCCCAACCGCTCAACTCGCGCGGCGCAACCCTTGGCGTGCTGCTGCTTGAGCAATGTGGCACCGATGAAACCTGGTTGCCGCGCCAAGTAACGATTGCCGCCGGGATTGCCGGCCAAGCAGCTGCGGCGATCGAAAGCGCCTTATTTGCCCAAATTGAAGCCGCCCGCCAACACATCGAACAGGAAATTAGCGTCGCTCGCGAAATTCAAATGAGTTTGTTGCCAGCCCGCTTGCCACAGCTAGAAGGCTGGGATAGCGGCGCACATTGGAATTTGGCGCGCCAAGTTGGCGGCGATTTCTACGATTTCTGGCAGTTTCGCAGCGGGCCGTCTGCTGGCGAAATGGGCTTTGTGATTGCCGATGTCTCGGATAAAGGCGTGCCAGCTGCCTTATTTATGGCACTTTCGCGCTCGCTGGTGCGCGGTGCAGCGCTTGATGGCTCGCCGCCATCACAAGCAATTGAGCGCGCCAACCGCTGGATTATGCGCGATAGCCAGTCGTATATGTTTGTAACTCTGTTTTATGGCATTATCAATCCAGTAACTGGGCGCTTGCGCTATACCTGCGCTGGCCACAACCCGCCCCTGCTCTATCGCGCTGCAACTGGTGAGATTGAGCAATTACGCACGCCAGGCATTGCTTTAGGTGTAATTGATGATGCAGTCTTGGGCGAAGCTGAAACAACGATTGAATTAGGCGATGTTTTAGTCTGTTATACCGATGGCGTAACCGAGGCAGTTGATAGTACAATGGATGAGTGGGGCGTGCCACGGCTGATGGAGACGATTCATCAGACCGCCCATGCTGATGCAGCAACCATGCTACACGCTATCAGTAGCCGCCTTGCGGCTCATACTGGCGATTTACCAGCCTTCGATGACCTCACTTTAGTGGTGATCAAACGGCTTGCAAGCGCTAATCAACCTGTTTGAGGAATTTGATCGTGCGTCTCCTAAATAAACATGTGATCATCACTGGTGGCTCCAGCGGACTTGGCTTTGCCACCGCCCAACGAATGTTGGCGCGCGGAGCGTCGGTTTCGTTGATCGCGCGCAATCGCATTCGCTTGGTCGAGGCCGCCGAACGCCTTCAGCCTTTAGTTAATCGGGCTGGACAGCGCATCGAAATTGCCACCGCCGATGTGCGAGTGCGCAACGATGTCAGTCAAGCCATCGCCGATCTGATTCAACGCGCTGGGCCTTGCGATGTGCTGATCGCCGCCGCTGGCAGTATCCAAGCGGGAGCTTTTCAGCACCTTGATGAGCAGATTTTTCACGATTTAATGGAGCTGAATTATTTCGGCACCTTGCATGCAATTCGCGCTGTCGTGCCGCATATGCAAAGCCGCCGCGTTGGAACACTCGTCGCCGTCTCTTCGGTGGCGGGTTTTGTTGGCTCGCTTGGTTATAGCGCCTACACACCAACTAAATTTGCCATCCGTGGGCTGATGGAAGTGTTGCGCCAAGAACTTAAAGCCTACAACATCACCAGCAGCGTGGTCTATCCTAGTGATTTACCAATGCCAGTTACGCAAAGCAACAATGGCGATGGAAATGGCAACAATCAATCGCAACCCAATCCTGATCGCCTTGCGCAAGCGATTGTCCGTGGGATTCTCAAACGCCGTTTTATCATCACAGCCGATGCTCAAAGCTCATGGGTGGTGCGAGTTGGTAATTTTGGCTCGCCGCTCTTAAATCGCTTTTTTGCCCGGCCTCTGAAGCGTTCACAACCGCAACCAAAGCCTCACGAAGATAACACGCCGCCAACCGGCTTGGTTTAAGGAGAGAATTATGCAACCGTGGTCTGATGATATTCAACAACAAGCCGCCGTGTTTAACGCCATTGGGGCCGATTATGAGCTGATGTTTGGCAATAACCAAGATCAACAAGATCTCAGCCAATGGCTGGCCGATTTGTTGGAGCCAAACTCAAAGGTGCTTGATTCTGGCTGCGGCACGGGCATTCCAACCGCCCAAACGTTGGCCAAAGCAGGCCATGAAGTAACCTGCCTCGAAATTTCCGCCGCCATGCTCAATTTGGCGCGCCAAAATGTACCCAATGGCCAATATGTGCTCGATAGCGTGAATCAGGTTAATTTTGATCCCAACTCATTTGATGCGGTGGTTTCGTTTTTTGCCCTGCTGATGCTGCGCCGCCACGATATTGAGCATGCCTTGCAGCAATTTCACCATTGGCTCAAGCCCGCTGGTTTGCTCTTGCTCTCAATGGTCGAAGGCGATTTTGATTATATTCAAATCGTGATCGGCGATCAGCCTGTGTTTGTCACGGCCTATCCCCAAGCCCAACTCGAAGCAGCCATCACCAAAGCTGGCTTTCAAATTTTAGAAACCCGCTTGCAACACTACGTGCCGCATCACGGCGCGACCCCTGAAACCCAAATCTTCATCGTTGCCCAACGCGATTAACTGTCGCCTCGCCCCCCAAACCCCCTCTCTTACAAGGGTAGGTTTTGAGCGATTGGTCGGCGGTGGAACGTTCCCTCACCCCCCTCACCCCCCAACCCCCTCTCCCACTGAACGCGGGCGAGGGGGAGCATCCGTGGTTCACCAAAGAATTGGGAGCGAACCAGAGAAATAAAGCCCCTCGCCCGCACGCGGGAGCGGGGTTGGGGTGAGGGGATCTTAACAACCTACTCTTGTAAGCCAACCCCCTCTCCCACTAGACGCGGGCGAGGGGGAGCACGATGGAAGAAACAAACATCATCGATACAACCACCATGCAAAAACCCCTCTCCTGCGTGCGGGAGCGGGGTTGGGGTGAGGGAATCTTGACCCTTATTTCGTAACCAAGGGCAAATATTGCACCGAGCCAGTTGCATAATCATCAAGATAGGCCGCAACCCACGCCAGCGGCGAGTTCCAGTTAATCGTCACTTCATTAGTCGACCACGAATCAATATGGTCAACATAGCATTTCAGAGCTGCACAACCAGTCAATTCCGCTTGGGCATACGGATCTTGAATGCCTGAATTTGGGCCGCCAGCTACTACACCTGGCGGCGTGCCAGGATACTCTGGGTTAATTTGTTTGGCCCAAAAACGATGGTGCGGGTTGGTCAACGAAACCGAGCCATAGCCCGAAATATACGAGCGATTAAGCGGATTGCGCCCGAGCAAATAATCCATGCCTTGGCTAATTGCGTTGGCATAGCTGGTTTCGCCAGTAAAATCACCAGCCAAGCCAATCACAATCATATTGTTCAGAATCGATGAGTTGGAACCCCATGGATATTCGCTGCCCGGATTGTAGGGAATGCCATAGCCACTTGCTTGTTGCGCTGCCACAAATTGATCAGCTGCCGCAATCACTGCCGCGCGAGCAGTTTGCAACTCGCTGACACTCAAATCGTTGGGAACCAAGGCCAACGACAAGGTGCCAAGGCTGGCGACGCTGCCCCAGTTCATGGCGCTGCCGCCACCAATATCGAGCTTCAAATAATATTGTGATTCTTCGATGGCCTCGCGATAGGTTGCCGAGCCAGTTGTTACGTACAATTCGGCGGCGGCCCAATACCATTCGTCATTCAACGTCCGATCGCCATAGCCACCACCGCCATCGAAGTGATCGTTGGCAAATTCGTTGGGATGCGCCACTGCTGCTTGCCAAGCGCGCTCGGCAGCAACCAAACAACGGTCAGCAAACGCTTCATCAATCCCGCGCCAAATCCGCGCACATTGAGCCGCCGTCGCTGCCAAATTCAAGGTTGCCGCGGTGCTTGGTGGATACAAATAGCGCATTTGCGGATCGTCATGGGGAGCCATTGGCAAGCCCGTCCAATGGGCATCGTGGACTTTATGATGCACCATGCCAGTTTTGGAAATTGGCGCAGTTGCAGGAATTTGCATTCCCAGCATAAATTCCATATTCCAGCGCACTTCATCCAACAGATCGGGCACACCATTATTATTTTCGGGAATGTTCATGCTGCCATCAGCAAATTGGGCAAGGCTTTCAGCGCCGCGTTGCTGTGCCCGTTCATATTGATTCAGCAACGTCCACACCGAAATGCCACTGTTAACCACATATTTGCCATGGTCGCCAGCATCGTACCAACCTTTGGAAACATCAAGTTCATAATCACAGCCAGGCCAGGTTTGACCTTGGTTGTCAGTGCCACTAAAGCAGGTTACTGCGGTATCGCCTTGGTTTGGCGCAACCCCAATATGCCCAGCAGGCCGCGTCCATTGTTCGTCGCCAGCATAGGGCATGGTAATCGCGATGCCGCTGCGGTTATGGTAGAAATAGGCCAAAGCATCGTATTTCAGCCGCGAGTATAAGCCATCCTCAATCGCAAAAGGGTAGCTCTGTTCGCTACCAACTTTCAAATAATAGCCTTCGCCAACTGTTTGATAGCCTGAAAAATCGATCAAGTGTACATGTTCAGCAGAAGCTGCTTCTTCGCCATAGACGGTGGTTTGGCCGCTCAACACCACGCTATCAGCGGCATTGTGCAATTGCCAAGTCAATGGCTCGGTTGCAGGGTGCGCCAAGCTGGCAATTTTGCTCATTGAGGGCAAATAGCTAGCTTGATTGACCCGAATTCCAGTTTCTAACATTTCTAAACTCACATGATTGAAGCAGATCGTCGGCGTTCCTAAGCCACCAATTTGGAACAACAACGAAGCTGCATCGCTATAGGCCGACGTAAAATTGAATACAAATTCAGTCCAAGCTGCATTCAGCCCGGGATCAGTCGCAAAATAACCAGTATATGGCTCGCCATTTTGTTGCAAACGCACTGGCAAGGTTACTGGGGTGGTCGATTTAGCGGCGAATTTGAGTTGATAGCTCGCGCCAGCTTGTAACGCAATATTATGTTGACCAAGCTGCACATCCCAAGGATTGCTGCCAGCAGTATTAATCGTCAAACATGCACCATCAGCAGTATCAATGCTGAGATCACCGCTTGTCCACCATGGCTCAATCCCACCAACAAAATTGCCATTTTGCACCAAATTGCTCGATGGCGCTGCTGGCCCTGTTTCGCCAAGCACCTGCACATCGTCAATCGTCAGCACATTATTGCCTTGGCCGCCCATCTGAAATTGAAAAGCCGCCCCAGCATCATCAAAACCCGATGTAAACACAAATTGATGGGTTTGATCGCTGGTGGTTAGGGCAACATCTTGGCTAAAATAATTGGTGTAGGGGGAAGCTTCTTTTTGGAGTTTAAGCACCGCCGTGCCAGTGCTTGCGGCCCGAATCCGAAAGGTGACGGTATAGGTTTGGCCAGCTTGCAAATTAAGTCCATTTTGGCCAACAATTGCATCCCATGGATTGCTGCCGGCATTGGTGATTGTGGCAACCAACGAGCCACTTGCCGCATCCGCCGTAACCGAATTGGTGGCCCACCACGGCGCAATCCCAGCGCTAAAATCACCATTTTGCAGCAAATTACCGACAGTCTGTGGGGGTTGGGCATGAATTTGTGAAGTTGCAGGCACGATTGCTTGTTGACATCCTAAAGCAATAATCAGCCAAAGCCCGAACAATCCTCGCGCCCAAAAGCTCCTCGTCGAACGAATACCAATCACGGTACGGCTGTGGTCAGCGCTCATTGCTGCCTCCATGATTCACTTCATTGGAATCGGTCTCAATACACAGGCGTAAATGCAAGAAGGGTATCCAGACTAAAGCTGCTGCTACAGTGCTATACAATTGTTGCTGCTCTAGTCGGTACTTGAGAACGATCTCATAGCTAGATAGCCTATAATAGCATAGGATTGTGCCGTATAATGCAACCAACAATTTTGCTCCATTGAAGCTTCATTGGCCAGAGGAACTCATGCAAGCCGCCAGAACCAGCTATACCTACACCCCAATGCCATTTCGCCGCCTGCTGCGCTGGTCGATGCTGCTCTCAACCGTTTTGGGCTTTATTATTCTGATTCCGGTCGCTACCTCTGGAGTAAAGCTCGAAAATGTGCTGCTAACTTTTGGTTCGAGCTATTCGATTGGCATCGCCGCGCCGTCGCTGGTCTTTTTCCTCTTGCGCTGGACAATGCCAATTGCCCAATGTCGCAGCTGGTCGCCAATTCGGGCTTGGTCACTGGCCGTTTTTATTGGCGGACTGATTGCAAGCATCATCTATGCAGTGATTTTTGGCCTGTTTTTCATTCCAGCGCCCGAGCGCTTCAATTTCATTATTTTTTGGATTATTTTGGGTTCGTTGCTCTCTGCCAGCACCACCGCACTGTTTTATACTGCCGAACGTATCTTGAATGATTTAGAAAAAGGTCGTCAAGCACTCCGCAAAAATGCTGCCCTCTCGGAAGAATTGCGCCTCGCTCGGATGATTCAAGAAGGGTTATTGCCCGATCAAGCTCCCGAAATCAATGGTTTAGCAATTGCTGGTGGTTGTTTTCCTGCGCACGAAGTTGGCGGCGATTTGCTAAGCTACGATTTAACCGCCGACGGGCGTTTGTGCATTAGCGTTGGCGATGTGACGGGCAAGAGCGTCAGTGCTGCAATGTTGATGGGCATTACGCTGGGCGTGTTGCAATCGGAGATTTATGATCACGCCGAACCAGCCGCCGTGCTCAGTGAGCTTGATCGTTGGCTGCGCACCAAACGCCAAACCAACAACTTTGTGGCCTTGCAAGTAGCCTTGTTCAATCCGCAAACCAGCAGCATGCTTTTAGCCAATGCAGGCCAATTAGCACCCTTACGTCGTCGCCAGCAAACGGTCGAGTTTTTGGAAATTCAGGGTAGTTTGCCGCTTGGCATGGGGCCGCAAATGCCCTATGTTCAAGAAAGCATCAGCCTGCAAGCTGGCGATTTGTTGGTGTTCTACACCGATGGCGTGGTTGAAGCCCAAAATGCCAAAGGCGAAATGTGGGGCTTTGAAAATCTGTTGCATCTGGTCAAAACCATGCCCAGTAACCACCCGCAGGAGTTTGTGCAAGCAATTTTAGCGGCAATTCGTAGCTACAGCCACACTATTCAGCCCCACGACGACATCACTTTAGTCGTGGTAGCTGTTCAATAGTTATGTCAAATAACTATCAGATTGAGCAGATTCAACTTGAACATAGTGCTTGGGCACCGATTTTCATCGCCAAACTTGAGCCGCAGCAACTGCCAAATGTGGTTAATTTGCCCCATCGACATAGCTTTCACGAGCTGCTTTGGATTAAGGCAGGCACTGGTCGCCATCAAGTTGACCAACAATCGTATCGCTTGCAAGCCCACACTTTAGCCTTGGTTGCCCAAGGCCAGGTGCATGTGTTTGAGCAAGCTGATCAGCTTAATGGCTATTATGTGCGTTATGATCAAGCATTTTTGCAACCCCAAGCCCATGATCAGCAACCGCTGTTTCGAGCCAATGGCGGGCTGCAACTTAGCGCTCCCGATAGCCACATAATCGATAGTTTATTTGATTTATTGGCCCAAGAATATCAACGCGAAGATTGTGCAGCCAAATATCACAGCCTGCGCCATTTATTATTAACCTTGCTTTGGCAAAGCCAGCGCCTCAATCAAGCAGCCCACGACCAGCCACAGCAGCCAAATTATGCTATCTATCGCCAATTTTTGGGCTTGCTTGAGCAGGCATTTCAGCAACACCACGACATTCACTATTATGCAACCCAGCTTAATCTGAGCAAAACGCAATTGGCCCAAATTAGTAGCCAATATAGTGGCCAACCACCCAAACGCCTAATTCTCAAGCGCGTTTTGCTCGAAGCCCAGCGCTATCTCCAATTTACCAGCCTGCCAATTCAGCAGCTTGCCCACAACCTCGGCTTTCACGATCCCTTTCATTTCAGCAAGTTTTTCAAGCAAGAGCTTGGCATTTCGCCGCGCCGCTATCGCGAACAAAGCACAAAAAAATGATATGTTAGGGCCAAAATTTTTCCATTTTTTCCAGCGCAATCAATGAGTACAATAGAGCGATGGCTAGTTTTCAGCACGTACTAGCCAGCAATCTGGTAGCACTCAAGCACGAGGTCTTCATGAAACGGATCGTCATCGATCAAAAAATTGCAGTTTGTGTCGTCTTTGTGGCGGCATTGTTTATGAGCATTATGGATGGCACGATTATCAACGTCGCCCTCGCCACCATTCAGCAAGATTTTGGGGCCAGCAGTAGCGCGATCAACGCCATCGTCGTGATCTACTTAATTTGTATTGCGGTTGTGATTCCCGCTTCCGGCTGGCTGAGCGACCGCTGGGACACCAAATGGGTCTTTTTGACCTCACTTGGCCTGTTTACCTTGGCTTCGATGGCATGTGGTTTGGCCCAAAATATTGAGCAATTGATGCTAACTCGTGCCGCCCAAGGCATCGCTGCTGGCGCACTCATGCCAGTTGGCACGACGATGCTTTTTCGAACCTTTCCACCACACCAACGGATTCAAGTTTCGCGGATTTTGATTATTCCAACCGTAATTGCCCCAGCAGTCGGGCCAGTATTGGGTGGCTATCTGGTCGATCGCTTGTCGTGGCATTGGGTCTTTTTTGTCAATGGCCCGATTGGCTTGGCTGCCTTGATCTTTGGTGCACTTTGGCTGCAAACCCCTAAGCGCGAACAAGTTGGGGCCTTCGATTGGCTGGGTTTTATTTTGGCAGGCGCTGGCTTTGCAGCTTTGCTCTACACCTTGACCGAAGGCGCAAGCAAAGGCTGGAGTTCGGCACTCATTCTGAGCAGCGCAGCGATTGGGATTTTAAGCCTTGCAGCACTGGTATTTGTCGAATTAGCCAAAGCCAAGCCAATGCTTGATCTGCGGCTGTTTTCGATTCCGCTGTTTCGGGTGAGCAATTTGGTGGCAATTTTCGGCTCGGCGGCATTCACCGGGATTCTGTTTCTGATGCCGCAATTTCTGCAAAATGTCGCTGGCGCAAGCGCGCTCGAATCGGGCTTGACCACCTCGCCCGAAGCAATTGGGGTCGTGCTTTCGAGCCAACTTGTGGCGCGGCTCTACCCCAAAGTTGGCCCACGGCGCTTGACCTTTGGCGGCGTGCTCGGAGTTGCCGTTATGATTGGCCTGATGAGCACGATTGATGCAGAAACCAATTTATGGTTGGTGCGAGCCTTGATGTTTGGCACTGGCGTGGGCATGGCCTACCTGTTTTTGCCAATTGAAGCAGCAGTATTTGCCCAAATTCCCCATGCTTCAACTGGTCAGGCTTCAGCGATTTTCAACATGCAACAACAACTTGGCTCAGCCTTGGGCGTGGCAATTTTGGGCAGCGTTTTGGCGCTCAATCATAGTGGCACGGGCATCAATCAAAATGCCCAAAGCTACCAATATGCCTTTATGGCAGCGGCAGTTTTAGCTTTTATTTCGGCCTGTGTGGCGCTCTTCATCCGCGATCGCGATGCGGCGGCAACCATGGCTGAACATGGCGAGCACAGCGAATTAGGCCATTCGGCGGCCTAAAAAAGCGGCGGCGCATGAACCAAATTCATGCGCCGCACTCTGCTTAAATCACTTCGAGCTTAAATCACTTCTTGGTCGCGCAAGCGTGGCTTGGGATCATCGCCACGGCTGCTTGGGCGTTGTTGCTGTTGTTGGGGCTGGCCGCCAAAGATGCCGCCACCGCCGCCGAACAATTGACCAAACAAATCGCCTAAGCCACCAAGTGGGTCGCCGTAGCCACCGCTGCCTTGAGGCGGTTGTTGCTGTTGTTGGCCGCCACCAAATAACTCTTCAAAGCCGCTGGTTTTGGATGGCTCGCCGCGACCTGCGCTAAGGCCATTGGCAAGCAAAGTTTGCAGCAAACTGCCAAGCAACGAGCTAGCGCCAGCAGCCCCTGGATCGATCTTGCCAGATGTGTCGTTATTGCCAAATAGACCAAAGCCTGAACCTTGCTGGCTCGTGCCATATGCGCCACGTTGTGAGGCTTTGTAGCCATCCATCAGCGCTTCGAGCGTCGATTTGCCGTTATTACGCGATTGCATAAAGGTGGTTACGCCAGGCACGAGGCCGTCGAGAATCCCGCCCTCGCCTTGTTGCTTGACCCCAGGCGTATTTTGAACCCCGCCCAGCAAACCGCCCAGCAATTTCATAATGTCGTTGACCCCAAACGAGGTCTTGCCTGCAAGATCGTTGGCAGCTTGGTCTAAACCGTTGGCATACATTGGCGCGGTTGGGCCTTTGCCCGAGGTGCGCAAGGCATGGCTAGCAGCACGTAAAGCCTGATCAACCGAGCCTTGGCCTTCATTTTGGCGGAGCGTATTGGTGATTGTTTCAAAATTACTGACCATATTATCGCCAGCATCGCCATCGCCAACCCCATCAAGTGCATTCAATGAATCGCGTTCATCAGCCAAATTGTTGGTTATTTCGGCAAACAGGTCGGTCAATGCCTTCGACATACAACAACTCCTTTGGTGCTAAGCACATAATCCTACAGCTACTACTGCGATTTTCGTACCACCAATTATCACGATTCTAGCAGCTTGGCTGGCGAAACTCAATTGTTAAACAGCAATGGCTGCTCGCACTGGTCAAGTACGAGCAGCCATCGCACACTAGTTTAGCTATTTTGCACCAACATCAGCACGCTGCTCAATGGTTGGGCGGCCAATTGTGGCATCAATTGCAGCATTCCCTGCACTTTATGCAACACTGGCTGTTGGTCGGCACTGGCAACACTCAACACTTGTTCGAGAGCTGCGCCAACCGTTAGGCTTTGCAATTCTTCGGCACTCAAGTATTGGCTGGCAATCAAGGCTGCTTCGCGCAACACTGGCTGAGCCGAGGTCAGGTTCATGCCATTATCGTTGCTGGCTGGCTTTTCAGCATCGCCATTACCATTGCCGTTGGCTGGCAACACACGGCTGATCAAGCGATTGCCAAGCTCCTTCAATGGAGCTGGTGCGGTGTTAATCAAGCTGCCAACCCCGTCGGCCAAGCCGATCATGCGCAGGATTTGTTGGGCCGTTTCTGGCGTACCATAAAGCTTGAAGTCCATCGCGGCCATTGCTTCGCCCATGGCTTTGGCTTGGGCCACGCCAATTTCAACTTGGGCGTGCATGCGAATCCGTTCAAGTTCCAGCTCTTGAGCCACCCCAGCGTGGGCAGCCAAGGCTTCGGCCAAGGCTTTTTGGCCTTCAGCTTCGGCCAGCGCTTTGGCCCGCGCAGCTTCAGCTTCGGCCAAACCACGTTCGCGAATTGCTTCGGCTTCGATGCGAGCGGCTTCAGCTTTGGCCTTGATAACTTCGGCTTCGGCCAAACCTTGCGAGGCAACCGTGGCCTTGCTGGCTTCGGCGCGCAAGATTTCTGCATCGGACATGGCTTGGGCTTCGGTGCGACGCGCTTCAGCCATCTTGATTGCGGCAGTTGCTTCGGCGGTTGCTTTCTTGTTCAAGGCTTCAGCATCGGCTTCGGCCTGCTTAATTTGGCGGAAGGTTTCTAGCTCGACTTCGTTTTTGCGATTGATAATTTCGCGCTTCGCATCACGTTCAGCATTAATAATTTGAATTTGAGCTTCACGTTCGGCAGCGGCTCGTTCTTGCACCGTGACCACGCCTTGCTCGGCAACTTCACGCTCGGCAGCGATTGCCAAACGATCTTTTTCTGCTTGTTCAAGTTTGGCTTGCTCTTGGGCCAAGGCAACTTGGCGTTCGCGGTCGGCCACTTGAATCGCTTGCTCACGCAAAACTTGGCTGCGTTGCACTTCGCGCTGGCGTTCTTGTTCGGCCAACTGAATCGCTTGTTGTTTGCGTTGTTCGGCCAACATCACCGCTTGTTCTTTGAGCTTTTCTGCTTCGGCGATGGTGCGTTCTTTTTCAACCCGACTTAATTCAGCAGATTGTTGTTGCTCGTAGGCAACACGCTCGGCAGCAGTGCGCTCTTCTGATTCGCGAATCAAAATTTCACGTTGTTGGGTGGCACGCGCTTGCGAGAGATTCCGCTCTAAATTCAATTTTTCTTGGTCAACATCAGCATTACGGCGGGTAATTTCCAATTCGCTTGAGCGTTCAATATCATTTTGCTCCTGCGAGGTGCTGGCATTACGGCGAGCAATTTCCAGCTGCTTTTGGCGCTCAATCGTGTTGCGCTCTTGCTCAGCAGTTGCATTGCGCTTGGCAATTTCAGTTTGGGTCAATTGATCAATTTCATTGCGTTGTTTGAGCGCTTGCTGAATAACTTCTGCATTGGCGCGGGCCACTTGTGCGCCGAACACATCATCGGTACCAAAGCTGCCTTGGCGGGCACTCTTCAATGCAGTAATCGAAACAGCTTCCAATACCAAACCATTTTCAGCTAAATCACTTCGAACCAAATTTTGCACTCGTTCAACAAATTTTTCACGTTCTTGGTGCAATGACATCAAGGTAAAGGTTGCGGCTACGTCACGCAACGCACCTTCCAATTTACTTTCGACCAAGCGTTTGACACTATCAGTATTGACTTCTTTACCACCAATCGTTCGGGCGGCGCGCTCAATATCTTCGGCAATTGGGTTAACTTTGATATAGAAGATTGCCCGAATATCGGCATATTGTGGGTCAATCGTGAGCAAGGCATTGGCCTCAGTACGCTCAACATCAATATCCATCGTGCGCAAATCAACCCACGTAATTTCGTGAAAGGCTGGAATAACCCAGCTACCGCCGTTGAAAACCACTTTTGGTTTGCTGCCACCAGTTCGCACATAGGTACGATCAGCAGGAGCTTTGACATAAAAGTGATTGACCAAGGCAAAAAACACGACTATCAACAGAATTACGACCAGTATTGCGACCCCAACCAAGATTGCAATTTGTTCCATTATCGATTACTCCTTTATAACCAGGGATGGTACATATACATACTCAAATAGCCACCCTAGAGACGTTCCCTCGTTTAATATTCCTTCTTTTCAAAAAGTTTAACCTTACATTGCATTATTCCTCAATATCAACCCATAATCTATCCTAATGGCGAAATTGTTTGGCAATAAAACAACGTTTCGTACTATCGTATTCAACCAAGGCGACCTCGGTATTGATTGGCAATGGCTCGCCAGTGGCTAATTGGGCAAACACCGTGTGTAATAAGCCATGGGGATCGCGCACCTCAACCCGCCCGTATGTCATACTAATCGTTGGGCTACTAACGCGGCCAACCCGCCCAACCAATTGTTCAAAACCAATCGCGTTGGTACTTTCGGGAGCTAATTTTGCGAAGATTCTGCTGGTGCGGCTGGTACCCAAAAAGGCCAGCAGCAAACTCAATAGCAAAATCAGGCCAAAAAACCAGTTCTGGTAGCCGCTGCCAATTTGCACTGCCACGGCATTCAGCAACAACCCAATTAAGCCAAAGAGCGATAAGAAACTGACGAGGATAAACATGAGGGGCACTTTGCCAACCCCGAGCGTATCGAGGGCAGCATCAAACATACCGTGGCCATCACTATCAAGATCGGCATCGCTATCGTGATCGCCGAAGCCACCAACGATTTGCAAAACCGCAAAAACCAAACCAAGACCAAGACTAATCAAAAATGGTAGGTTGTACCACGTTGTCCATACCTTCATGAGCGTTTTCTCCACATCCGAGTGTAGCTTCTGTACGTGGTAATTATTAAAATGTTGCAGCTGAAGAACTGCGATTGATGGTTGCTGAAGGATAGCATAAAAGCCAGATGCGACACAAGCACCATCCTTGTGTTAAAATACGCAACATTGTGTTGTCGCCCAACGGCTCTAGCCGCGATCTCAACGCTGGTTGCACACCGACGTGCCGCTTCTTGGCGTGGCTTTGGCTTTGTTATTATCCAAACGCGAGGAGAGCAGTCGTATGCTCCGAACTCACACTTGCGGCGAGTTGCGCCGCGACCACATCGACCAAACCGTGACGTTAGCTGGTTGGGTTCATCGCCGCCGTGACCATGGCACGGTGCTGTTTATCGATTTGCGCGATCGCTATGGCTTGACGCAAGTGATTGTCGACCCGTCGTCGAATCCTGAAGCGCGGGCTGTGCTTGATAGCATCAAAAACGAGTATGTGATTCAAGTAACTGGCCGCGTGCGATCACGGCTTGCTGGCGCAGAGAATGTCAATTTGGATACTGGCGCAATTGAAATCGAAGTTCAAAGCGCCAAAATCCTCAACACTGCCAAAACTCCTCCGATCTTGGTCAATCGTGATGGCGGCGAAGATGAAGCGCTGCGGCTCAAATATCGCTATATCGAATTGCGCCGCGAACGCCAGCAGCATATCCTTGGCTTGCGCCATCGCACCATCAAATTTATGCGCGATTGGATGGATGCTGAGGGTTTTTGGGAAATTGAAACCCCAATTTTGATGAAAAGCACCCCCGAAGGCGCACGCGACTACCTCGTACCAAGCCGCTTGCACCCAGGCGAATTTTACGCTTTGCCCCAATCGCCCCAGCAGCTCAAACAATTGCTGATGGTTTCGGGCATCGACAAGTATTTCCAAATTGCGCGCTGTATGCGTGATGAAGATTTGCGCGCCGACCGCCAGCCAGAATTCACCCAACTCGACATTGAAATGAGCTTTGTTGAGCAAGATGATGTGCTCGACGTGGTTGAGCGTTTGATGACGGAATTGGTTGCCAATGTTACGCCTCACAAACGGCTGGTTTCGCCCTTCCCACGCTTGACCTACGCCGATGCGATTGAATATTATGGCTCTGACAAGCCCGATTTGCGCTACGATTTGAAGTTTGTCAATGTTGGCGAAATTGTCAAAGATAGCCAATTTGGTGTGTTTACTGGCGCACTCAGCAGCGGTGGCAAGGTGCAAGCGATTCGTTTGCCTGGCTGTGGCAGCTATTCGCGCAAGCAAATTGACGATCTGCAAGAAGTTGCCAAAATTGGCGGAGCCAAAGGCATGGCATGGATGGCAATCGAAGCTGATGGCAGCGTGCGCTCGCCAATCGCTAAATTCTTTGAGCCAGCCCAACTTGAGCAACTGAAAACTGCGACCGCAGCAGAAGCAGGCGATCTAATCGTCTATGTTGCCGATAAACCAGCAGTTGTCGCGGCCTCGTTGGATAAAGTGCGACGCGAAATGGCCAAACGGCTTGATCTCGCCGACAAAGATCTGATGCATTTTGCATGGGTGATCGACTTCCCAATGTTTGAATACAACGCCGAGAGCGGCGAATGGGATGCTGCTCACCACCCCTTCTGTATGGTTAATCCTGCTGATGTGGAGAAAATGCAGCGCGGCGAGTTCGAAGGCGTGCGGGCCGCTTCCTACGATTTGGTCTGCAATGGCTACGAGTTGGCATCAGGCTCAATTCGGATTCATGATCGCAGCATTCAACAATACATTTTTGATCGCTTGCCCTACAGCCCAGAAGAAATTCAAAAACGCTTCGGGCATATGTTGGAAGCCTTCGAATATGGCGCGCCACCACACGGCGGCATGGCCCCAGGCATCGATCGCTTGGTGATGTTGTTGGCTGATACCGACAACATTCGCGACGTGATTGCCTTCCCCAAGACCCAACGCGCCGAAGACTTGATGATGAACGCACCTTCATCGGTCGATAGCAAGCAATTGCGTGAGCTTGGCTTGCGCTTAGCCGATGGCGTTGAGCCACGCGGCTAATTAATTGATTATTAAGCGCTTCATTGCTCATAGTTAATTGAACTGTGGGCAATGAAGCATTTAAGCCCCCAAAATCTGTGATACGATAACTTGAGTGATTATCGAATGTATGGATTGGCATGCAAACGGCGACGTTACGTTTAATCGAGCACCCAAGCGTTTCAAGCAACCAGCGGCGTTGGCTGAGTTTACTCTGCATCCTTATGCTTGGTTGGCTGAATCCGCTGAGTTGCTTATGGCATTGCGATCGCTCAAATCAATTGAGCGAAGCAAATCAACCGCTCGATGCGGGAATATTTATCTGTTTGATTGCCGAATCGCAGCCACCAGCCAGTGGCTTGCATACTCATGCTCCCAACTCAAACCCCAATCCAGCCAACCAAGGGCTATTTAAACTCCTTGGTTATGATGGCTTGATGATGATGTTAATCTGGCGTTGGCGTAAATACTGCGCTGCGCCACTGATTTGGCAAAGCCAAGCCTCACAGCCACCGCTTGCACCGCCGCCAAAATGAGCGCATATCAATTAAATTGCTACTGAATAATGCTATTTTTGAGGAGTATTTTGTGTTAAAACGACTTTTGATCTGTTTATTAGTATTGACAAGTTTGGTTGCGTGTGGCGGCAATGATGGGGCGCAGGTACCGGCTCCGGTCGAAAAAACCGTTGATGGCGTGACGCTCAAGCTCACGTCGGAAAGCCCGCTGAGCCAAAACACCGACCAAACGTGGGTGATTAATGTCAGCCAAAATGGTCAGCCCGTTGATAATGCCGATGTCTATTTGGATATTGATATGCCGTCGATGCCGATGGGCCAGAACAAGCCCTTGGCCAAAGGCGAAGGCAACGGCAATTATCGCGCCCAAGGCATCTACACCATGAGCGGGGCGTGGTCAGTGAGCGTGTTTGCCGAATTTGCTGGCAAAGAATATCAAGCCAATTTTGATTTTAACGTCCCTGAATAAACCCAAGTAAGTAGCCCTTCATTAAACCTGAAGGGCTAGTTCAATCACACTTTAGCCTTGATCAGACTTGACAAATTCGCTAACTTCGGGCATTATTGGCGCTAACACAACCGATGCGGGAGTAGCGCAATGGTAGCGCATCTGCCTTCCAAGCAGATGGTTGCGAGTTCGAGTCTCGTCTCCCGCTCCAAATACAACATCAAATTGTTGGGGAAACAGCGGCGCAAACGCCGCTGTTGGCTTTATACGAACCACTAATCCCTCACGAACCACCACTTTCACCAGTAATTCCTGTACAATTCTTCGTTGCTCGTGTAATCCAACCGCGTTCAACAACATGGGGACATTGCGCAAATACGTTGCTGCTTTCGTAATATCGATTTGCTGCGGTTGTTTTGGCTGCTCGTCGAAGCGTGCTTTGAGTTTGGCCACTTCCCGGTTATAGACTGCATCAGACAGATTGCCGTGCGACCATGCCAGGGTAAGTCGATCAATTCGCGCTTGAATGTTCGCGTGATCAATCGCTGGCGGTGGCGTAGGATGTCGCTGGCGAAGTCCCTCCATAACCCGTTGAATTTGGTCATCGTCGAGCATGAAACTGGCAAGCATATCCAAAACCATTTGATCGACTTTGGTCATGCGTGAAAGCGGAGCATTACAGGTGCGACGACTATTGCCACTACAGCGGTAATAATAGATGGGCGTTGCTTTGCCCATATTACTATTCACATGCTGCCACATCGTGGCTCCGCAGCGCTCACAACAGATAATCGACATGATTAAGCCTTTAATGGTTGCCTTGGGCTTCTGCATGATCCGGCGTTCACCGCTGCGCTCATTGCGAATCGCTTGGCATGCTTGCCACACATCCTCGGTTACCAGTGGCTCGTGATTCCCTTGATACTCCTTTCCACAATGCACATAGCCCAAATAGGCTCGGCTGCTCAGCACCGCCCGAATAAAATCACGGGTGCAATGGCGAGATTGCAGTTCATTGATGTGATCAGCGAGGGCACTGAGCGAATATTGACCGGTGGCATACAAGGTGAAAATTTGGCGAATATACTGGGCGTTGTCATCAGGGGCAATCGTGTTTTTATCAAGTGCGCGATAGCCCCATGGGACGGTTCCTACCCAGTGGCCGCGGGCCGCTTTTTCTTGCAAGCCCTTCTGGGTGTGCCAGCGTAGGTTGTCCCGATATTGTTGATTGATGATACCCATGAACTGAGCCATGAGCATCGATTGCGGATTGGCGCTATCAAAGCCATCTTTCAAGGCAATCAAGCGCACGCGGAGATTCATGAAGTCATGCAAGATGTTTTCTTGAATCCGCATCCCACGGGCCAAACGACTGAGGTCGTGGACCAGAATCACATCAAAGCACTTGAGTTTGGCATCGTGGCGGAGTTGATCCAGTGCGGGCCGTGATTCCTTCGCACCACTCACCCCTTCATCGGTATAGGTTTTGACATGCATCCACTGTTGCTCGTCGATGTAGACTAAACATTTCGCTTCTTGGGCCGAGAGCGAAAAATCCGATTGTTCCTCCGTACTAATACGCCGATAGATCGCTATTCGCATGCTGCTTTCCTCCTGTGTCCTCTATAGTACACAAGTTCGCAAGAATATCGATCAAGGTATTGATCAAGCCATGGTCGGTGCCAGGGTCGGCTGGCTCAATTTCAATAAAAAAAACTGCCTCGGTGGGCAGTGTGGGTTGAATTTGCACTTGGACACTCATCAGCTGGTCATCTCCTCTAGCTCCAGATCGAAATTATGATAGCGATCATCACATTGCAGGCGATTCACAATCCGCCAAGCGGTGGTGTAATCGTAGGTTTGGGCAAATTGCTTGGGGACTAGAAGATCATGGCGATCGAGATAGCGAATTTGGTTTGTTCGCCGTTGAGTTATCCGAATCCTATATTGCGGCGGTTGGTCTAGTTCCATCGAATTAGCTCCATGTTTTCAATGGGCAAGCCATCATAGACCGCGCTGAAGAAGCTGAGCATTTCGGCAACATTAGTGAAGCCATCGGCTTGGGCCAAGGCTAGTTCATCGGCGGCGGTCATTTTTGCTCCATCAAGCTCAATTCCATTGGCACTGATCCGCACCGACTGAACGCTCGCGCATGTTGCTTTCCGCAGCAGACGGCAGTGCTTTGTGCGCATTCCGGTATAGAGCTTGAGTTGATCACCAGGTTTGGTTGGGTGTTTGCGCTTCGGGCGAATCGTGCAGGATTTCGTGCCACTAGCAACCGCATCGGCAAACTGGGGCTTGAAGTTATACGCTGGCATGTATTGTCCTCATGTTGGTTGATGCTTGTCACTTAAGCGGCGAAAGCACTCGATCGCTGCTTGTTTTTCTGCATTGGTAATCGGTTTGGGTTCTGGTTGTGGTTGGTTGGGTTGGGGATCGGGGGTTGATGGTTGGTGATCAGGTGTAGGTTTATTCTCGGTAGCCACAAAGCACCTCATCAATGAATCGCTTGGCCAACGTCACCGCATGCTTTTTCGATTGCACATTCGCCATAATTTTGGTATGACGTTTGCCGTGTGTGATGATCTTGATGACTGTGCGCTCAGGCGAATGATAGATGGTACAAAACCCATAGGGCGTTTCCATCAAGTAGAACTCATCGGTATGCCAGAGACCGCCAGAGCCTGATACAGGATAGGCAGATTGGTCAATCAGAAACGGTTTGCTCATCGTGTGGTTGCTCCTCATGTGGGGTGGTTCCATCAAACGGATTCATCAAACAAGCTCCAAGGCTAATTGGGTTACTTCGCGTTTGGGCTGGGCCATGGGTTCGTTGGGCAGTGGTGCAGCCAACGCGGCCTGTTGGGCTGGAGTGAGCCACTTGGCCATGCGCCACGGCGCAAGCATGCGATTGGTGATGAGGTTTCGAGCAGCGGCAAGATTGCCATTGTGTAAATGCTCTTGAATCTCCAAGCGCGTGCCAACAAGATTGATCAGGGTGCTCATGCGGCAGCCAGCAAGGGAATGATAATTTTGCGGCAGCCGCAGCGCTGCGAGGTGAACTCGATATAGCCAGCATCGCGCAGCACCAACAGCGCTTGGGCAACGGTGCTATACCCGAGTTTGACTTCAGTAGCAAGATCGCGCACGGTCGCTTGTGGTCGAAGACTCACTGCAGCCCACACCAGCCGCGCGGCGGTAAAACTCACCGGTTTGCGGCGCATCAGGCGGCCCCCAGTCGATCCATCGGATCACGGCGACGATAATCAGCAGCGTTCAAAACCACCAACTGGCCCTGCACCGCATCGAGCAGGCGGCTACATAAGCGCATCCCAAAACGACGATTGGCTTCGGTGGTGTTCGGGTGTAAGTTGCTGGTAATCACGGTTGGACGTTGATATTCGTAGCGCTCGTTGAGCAACTGGAACAAGGTTTCTTTGCCCCAATCGGTGGCATTCTCGGCCCCAAGATCATCGAGCAGCAGAATTGGGGCTTTGCGGAAGAGTTCGAATTGCTCATCGAAGCTATTCTTGGGCTTGGCGCTAGTTTGGTCGAAGGTCGAACGGAGCAAGCGCAAAGCATCGGGTGCAGTTGACCAGACGACTTCGAAGCCACTGGCTTGCAGCTCGTTGCCAATCGCTTGGGCTAAGTGGGTTTTGCCACAGCCTGGATTGCCAACCAAGGTCAAAAATCCATCGGGGTTGGCCGCAAAAGCTTGGGCGGCCCCAACCGCAACCCCAACGCCAGCAACCGCGTTATCGAAGGTAGCGAAGGTCTTGCCGCGAAATGAGGCTAGGCCGCTTTTGGCATGTAATTCACCACGTCGGCGCTCATTTTGGCGTTGTTGCAGGCATTGGCAGGTTTGCAATTTGCCAAACATCTGGTGATGAATATCGACATCGTAAACAAAATAGCCTGCACCGTTGCAGTGTGGGCAGGTTGCGTTTGGTTCCCACGGTAGGCTGGGCGGTGATGGTTGTGGCTCTGGTGGCGTGAGCACACTGGCCAAGTTTGAATTAATGCGTTGCATAGATTCCTCGTAAGGCAGCTTCAAGCGGTGTCAGCCAGTAGCTGAAGCGTCGCCGGAAGCGCTCGTTATGTTTGGGGATTTCAATTTCGCCGCGTTCCTCAATCCAGATAGCTTGCCTCATCCACGAGGCCATCTCTGCGGGCAAGCCATGATCAGCAGGCAACCACGCGGGCCATTCAGCCACTTGTTCATCAGACTGGGTTGGCTCGGCAGCGGCGGGTTGAGCAGCAGGCTGGCGATGCAAGCCAGCGCGCAAATTCTCGACGATCTGCGCAGGGTGATAGCCTGCGGCATCGGCATGGGCTAAATAGGCCTTGACTTGGGCATAATCCTCATGGGCAAATTCACGAGCAGCGCCAATGGGCGGATTATGGTTTCGGAGCAGAAGATAGGTCTCGGTCGCAACTTGTGATCGGCGTGATGGTTTCTCGACGACAACAACATCATCATTTGCATCATGCGACGCAGGAGTTGATGTTGTTGGGAAGTCTTTGGGAAGTCTCTGTGTAGTTGTTGTATTTGTCTGCGATTCTGTTGGGGGAGGTGTGCCATTAGAATCACCCACCTCTGCCATTCTATTGGGAGAGGTATGCGATTCTGTTGAGGGAGGTATGGCATTAGAATCACAGAGGGGGGTGCTAATCTTGGCAATGGCATGGGCAATCGGGGCAACATAGAGCAAATTGGTTAAGCGCTGCCCATTCACGGTTTCCGAGCGAAATTCGCGCACAATTAACCCCTTTTCGACCAAGGCGTTAATGCCTGCTTTGACTTGGGCTTTGGTAAACCCATATTGATCAGCAAAGTTGTCGTAGCTGCGCTGGAGCATATCCGCGCGAAATTTCTTGCGACTGCCTGTGACATGGCCCGTGGTTTCGTTGCGGAGAATGGTTGGGCGATACCAATAGACAATGTCGGAAAGCAAGATCACCGCACAGGCATGGGGCTTTCCATTCTCGAATGTAATATGTTGAAACCACGCTGGCGGTACAATATTGCCCTCGATTGGCAGTTGGCCAATCGCATCAACCCATGCATTTCCGGTTGTCATAGCACACCTTTAAACAAATGAGCGCCCCGCAAGGCGCTCAGCAAAACGATCAGTTAGTTATCAAAGACTTCATCACGCTCGGCCTGTTCAGCAGCGGTTGGGCGCTTGTTTCGGCGGAAGAGATGGGCTTTGGGGCAGGTTTCCCAATGGGTTTGCTCGATTCGTTGGCCATGGCCATTGGTGTTGTAGGGCATCGTGCCAACCCATACAATTTCGGCTGCGCAGCCACGGCATTTGGCAATCCGTTCGCGCTTGGTTGGTTGTTCAGAAACTGGGCTAGGGTTGGGCTGAGGTGGTGCAGCTGGCAGCGATCGTGATTCCGATGTGCCAATAATTTCGCCATGCTCATCGATCGTGACCACTCGCGCATCAGGGATACTGCTCGTTTCCGTTTCATCAAGCATTCCCAGCCCAGCAAACGAAAGCGTTACTCTGCGCTTGGCCTTCGTTTCGGCCTTCATCATGGCATTTGCACGGTTATCGCCTTTCAAGCCCTCAATAGCCACGGCCCCAATTGCTTCATCGCGGCGGCCTTGATCATTTTCAGCCCGCGCGGTAACAACGTAGACCCCTTCAACCAGTTCGCGGCTCACAATCGTGACGCTAATGTTGTCGCGTTTACGCAGCTGCTCGGTGCAATCTTTACTGGCATACAACTGGAGCTTGCCGTTGAGTTGCAGATATTGAAATGGGCGGGTTAATGGATTTAGCCCCAACGATTCGCAAACCCGATGATAGTATTCAACCCGTTGCGGTGGGGTGAGTTTGGCAAGATCGCCCTGGACAACGACTTGCTCAATTAGTGATAAAGCAGTGCTCATACATCCTCGCCATTTGCTGCATTCAGTGCGCTGTGACTTTTAATCGGGCCACTAATTGATTGACCGAGCGGTGCCAACCATGCAAATCGGCGCTGATCGGAATTTTCATCTTCATTGCGCCACTCAAATTGTAAAAACGAAGCACCACCGCGGCTCTTGCAAAAGGTTATTTTGAGATTGAGATCAGGATCGAAGTTGCCATTGTAGCCAAGGTTTTGGAGAAGAATATCGAAGAGATCGAGATCAACGAACATCGAGCCAGCATCGGTACTGGTAAACACAATTTCGTTCCACTGCTCTACTAATTCGTTGGCTGCGCGACCAATAAGTATTTGTTGAACCGTTTCACCAACTACGATACAATCGGTGTTTGGCTCATGAAGAACTAACCCACTATCCGAATAGTTCGTGATAGTAGCGTTATCGGTAATAATGATGCTGTCGATCATTGGTAACTCCTACTAAACATGCTATACTGGCAAAAGCTTCAAACAAAAAGCACCAATTCATCTTGACCATGAATCGGTGCTGGTGAACGGTAAACGAAAGCCCATTGGCCTATGCCGTGGGCTTTTTGTTTGGACATTGTGTCCGTGCTGCCGTGCGAAGTGCTTCTTCGCGCTCGGCGACCTCAATCCAAGCCCTCACTTTGGGGTCGGCTTGGACTGCATGGAACGCCGCACGGCGCTCAACTTGATCGGCCTTGCGTTGTCGCTCTCGGTAGGCTTCAATAGCATCACCTAGATTTTCGAATTCACCATCACTGGTGTGAATCCAAGCTGTCATTGACATGCTCCTCAACATAGTACGATGGCAAACAGTCCAAGCCGATAACACCAATATCTGCGAATACTGCTCGCGCAACAGTGGTAAGTTGGCGCTGAATAATCAGCGCCTCTTCTTGGTCAAGCGTGCCAATGGCCAAGGCCACATCGGCCTCGCCATAGTTCATGACAATTTGAAAACTCATTCTTTTTTTGGCTCCTTCTCAGTTGCATCACGCAGCGCGATCAGGCGTTGGCGTTGCTTGGCCAACTCTTCACGCCCTTTTTGAACAAACTGCAAAATTACAGGTTCGCGGGAACGTTGGGCGATTTCAACGAACGCGTCGTCGGCGTTGCCCCGCAACGCCAATGCATCCGTGATCTCCGCCCAACGCTCATGCTGTTTAGTGCTGGCCATAGGTATCGATAAAGTCCTGTGTCAGCGGTTCGGGAACCGACCGACTAAGCTGCCCAGCGGTAAATGCGGCCTGATCTTTGGCGCTAAATACCTTGCGCAGCCAATAGCCAAGAATCACCACCAGCCCCGCTCCACCCGATAAGAGCAACAAGGCCACTCCAAAAAAGAGATAAATCGGGCTAACCAGCCAACAGAAAAGCGAGAACCATGCAATGATCGTGAGCATGCCGATCATGTAGGTGATGGGTGGGCGTAACCTCCATGGGTTATCCCACAAGACAAGGTGCTCAGTGGCCAAGCTAATGGCACAGCCAAGCGTGCAAATAAGCAGTTCAATCATCACAACCTCATCAATAAACTGAGATACAAAAACGACTCCCTGTAGTAATATTTTGATAGTGTGCTTTGGGCAGGCATGCGTGAATTCCTGCCTGAACAATTGCAAGGCTCGTCCATGATCGCAAAACAAAACCGTGCGATCATCGGACTGGCAGATCCCGCGCTGGGTGCGCGCAACATCTTGCAACGTCCTTCGAGACTCTTGTGGAATCTCGCAACTTGTTAAGGTGCCAGTGGTGAGCAGGTTATGGGCTGCTCAGGCCAAAGCTTTTACTCGGTATAAGCAACGGCAACGGTATAGGTATGGCGCTTTTCGGCAATGTCGGTTTCAGGATCAAAGGCATAGGCCGTAGAGAGACTCGTTGGAACGATGGTTGGATTACTTTCAAGCCATTCATTGACTTTCCGCTCGGCTAACGCTGCTGCAAGGTAGGCATCATCTTCGCGAGTGACCGAAAAAACTTTGACTTTGGCTGCCATCAAAAACTCCTGTCGATTGATGATTGATAATTAGTTGCTGGTGACGCTTCCAGCGCTGCAATATGGCTTGCAGCCGATAGCCGCTATCCTTAGGAATTGAAACTAAAACTTGGTCAGGCTGGTGTAGTGGTAATCGCGGAGCAGGGTGTCCGCATCACTTTGGGTTGCACGACTCCCAAGCGATTGGCCGTTGATGTAGGCCGAGTAATCGCGATCTTTGATGCAGTGAAAAACACCATTCGCAGCACGTTGTGTTGTACAGACAGGGCACGTGCATTGCGGCTTTTTGGCTTTGCGGTTCTTCTTGATTTTGGTTGTTGGCTTGAGAGGGCTAATCGGGGCAGCGGATATTGGAAAGGCCTGCGTTGGGACAGGATAGGATGGGGCGAAGGCTTGCATTGATGACCGACGAATGTGAATAGTATCAATCGTTTGCATGGTTGGCTCCTTACTAGTGATAGTTATGCTGCTTGGTTATGATCAGATTGTTGAATTAAATCAATAGTTGAATCAATTAAATCAACAGGTAAAAAAAAGGGAATGAGATGATCATTTACGGCCCACCTTAGGAGACAACTAACGCTCACACCTTTTATCTCAGCAATTCTTTCTAAGTAGGGAATGGTAGATTCTTCCAAAAGAACTTGTTTACGCACTAGTTTCATACAAATGCTCCTGTTGAATTAATTCAATTATAGATCTAATTCAATGAAGAGTCAACACTTTGTACACATATGTTGTGTACAATCTAAGGATTATGATATGATGCACTTAATTAGCCCTCTCAAGACTGCATTGGGGAACGGAATGGCAAACGGATTAGCGGCGTTTTTACGAGCTGAACTAAATGCAAGAGGCTGGCTGGATAGCCAGCTTGCAGATGCCGCAGGTATTGATCGATCAACTCTTAGTAATATTTTTAAGAACCCTCAATCGGTTCCAAAGCTAGAGACGCTTGATCGATTAAGCCAAGCATTGAATATCCCTCTGGCACGATTTATTACAGTTTGCGGCTTCGATATTGATCTTCGAGGAGAGTTACCAGAAGAACAGATTTCGATTCTGGTGAACTCATTACCGGAGCTGCGATCGGTTGTTTCAGATCTAGCACAACTCCAGGCTGAGGATTTACGCGTAATTCAGGCCTATATTCAAGGGTATCTTCACAAGAAGTAGTCCGCGCTTCAAGCATAGCATCTACAAATTTGATAATCTTTGAACGCAAATTTCCGTGTATAGTGGAATTTTCTCGTAGATGGTTCATTTATTATCCCCTAGAATAAATTACTGATTAGCCTAATTTACTATCAACAGAGGCTCAAAAATGACTACAGGTTTGATTTATCTTATCAAATCTGAGATGGATACACGAGAATGGAATCAGACAAAATTGTCTGAAATATCAGGAATTCCTGACTCAACTATATCCAAGATTCTCAAAAATCCAAATCAGATACCAAAATTAGAAAATCTTGCAGCATTGGCTCATGCCTTTGAGATACCTCTAGCCAGAATTATTGCTGCATGTGGTTTTGATGTTACTAGCACTGAAACACAAGATGGTCAACGACTACAAACTATTGTTTCAGCAATTCCGGACTTTCAACGTCTTGTAGAAGAGATGATGACCTTTTCTCCTCTCGATCAAGCTGATGTTCTGGCATATATTGAAATGCGTCGTCTGTATCGACAGAAAAATATAGTCTAAAGATTGCATCAACCTTAATACAATACCTCCTCTTATTTGATTACGAAATCATAAATACTCCTAATTATTTTTTGAACTGTTCTGCAAATCGAACATTTTATTCAAAAAATGCTCCACCTACGTGGAGTGCTTGCTTGGTTGATTGTTTCCTCAACCTCGTGTATTATGTGTCGGATTGTACACTAAATCGAACATCTGTCAATCCCTGAATTTCGTCCTATTACCATTCCCTTGAGAGGTGTTTCATGCTTGGGTTATCCAGTCTCCTGTCGCAAGAACTGGCTTCCCGCAACTGGTCGTTGCGGGAACTTGCCACACGCTCTGGCATTGCCGTTTCAACCCTCTCCAATCTCATCAATAAGCCCGATGTCATGCCCGATCTTCGTACCTTGAATGCCTTGGCTATTAGCCTCAACCTGCCCATCCGCCAGCTTGTTGAAGCCTGTGGCATTCCTGTGGACGCTCACCCCAGCGATGAGGATGCCACCATCCAAGCCCTCATCACTGCCGTCCCCGAGGTACGCATGTTTCTGAACTTATTGGGTCAACTCTCGCCCGATGATCGTGCTGCTATCCTGTCTCATTTGCGCTGGAAAGTCGAAACGTCGACGAACGCCTGATCGCCATCCTGACAAGCGGGTTGTCCCCGACCCGCTTTGTTTTGATCATCAACCACTGGTCGCTCCCCCACTGATTGACTCTCGTCGACAAGCTGCCGATCAATGTCAACACTTTCTATCCAGTCAAGCACAGCGGTCTTATTGTTGTGTGCTGCCGAATACTGCTCCAACAGTTCTACACCGACACGAACATGGTGAACCTGGGCATCCGCATCAGCAGGCGTGGCATGATGCATTGAACCAGCGGTTACGCGGCGGGCATTGACCACAAGATCAAGCCCTCCACAAACCCCTGAGCGGAGAAGATGGTCACACGACATGGTGTTGTCCCTCTAACTGGGGTGAATGAGCGAGCACCGACAGCGAAGAAGTGAGCAAATAATGCCGATGCAATAGTAAAAATTATGATTGAAACGTTTTATTTTTGCAAGTACAACAAACACCGGAATCACGCACAAATAGCTTTTCTTGCTCATATGTTAACGATATTCTTATAAATCCTCATTAAATACCATTAAAAGCACATAAATTTAGCCGTCATGATGAAATATATTTTTATTCCAGACAAGGAATAGTTAATGTAATTATCTCCTTATGCGTTGCAAATAATCCTCTTGAGTGATCCAAACGTGGAATAGTTTTACACCGATTAACCCAAAAGAATTATTCCACATGTGGCAGTATCAATTGTAAACAGGGCAGAGCGCTGATTGTTTACAATTGATAGCAATTGATAACAGCGTTCTGTGAGGATGTTTACGAGTGTTATCAATTGATAACAGGGTCGAGAAGCAAAGCGACAACAAACGTTGTTGGTTTATTGTTGCTCGCTGCGGCTACTGCCAGATCGACAACACATGATGCTGTTTTATTGTCGAAAGCGCGTAGCATCATTTATCAACAACAACAAACCAACAACATAGCGCGAATAGAGCGATAACATAGCGCGAACAATTGTTGTTGCTTTGCTCCAGCCTAGCCACCAGCTGCTAAATCTATACCTTATGCTACGAACATGCCGCGCGATCCTTTTCTAATGGGATGAAATACGTTTTTGACACCAATTTTTCGTCCAATATTGGATTCAAAACAGCCTTATGTAACCGGACCGCGCAAACCGTTCAATTTAGGGCCTTGCAAAGCCCTAAAAAATAGGGTATATTCGAATGACCGCAATCCTCGTGAGGGGATTAAAACAGCATATTGCTCACCCGTATAGGCCACATGATGCGGCTATTCGAATGACCGCAATCCTCGTGAGGGGATTAAAACATTTATTTGCCTATGTCTTTCTTGCCTTGGTTCACAATGTATTCGAATGACCGCAATCCTCGTGAGGGGATTAAAACACACATAAACCGTTAAACGATTGAGCGAGAAAAATAATAATTCGAATGACCGCAATCCTCGTGAGGGGATTAAAACAGCTTTTGTCGTACGGATACGACGCTTGCACGAGTTCCATTCGAATGACCGCAATCCTCGTGAGGGGATTAAAACTGTCACTCTCGCGGCTGTTGGTCTGCCTAATACGTACGAATTCGAATGACCGCAATCCTCGTGAGGGGATTAAAACTACCAAGCGAGTGGAATAATGTTGCCATGAAAGGTCATGATTCGAAAGACCGAAATCCTCGTGAGGGGATTAAAACCCAAGAGAAAGACCAGAAACATCCTTATCATGTGAAATTCGAATGACCTCAATCCTCGTGAGAGGATTAAAACGGTATATAACGCAGCCTTAAGGTTTCGACCTAGAGCGCCATTCGAATGACCTAAATCCTCGTGAGGGGATTACATCATTCCCAGTGCGCTGACATGAGCTTTGTTTTCTCGCCTAAATCAAATACTTGCAATCCTCGGAAGGGGATTAGAATACCTGGCGTAGATTTAAGGCTTTTCCGGTTGGTGTTGCCATTGTAATAACCGCAATCCTCGGCAGGGGATTACAACATTAGCCGTTTTAACATGATGTGCCAACAGGTGTTGAATTCGAAATCTCTAAATCCTCGCGAGGGGATTAAAACGTGTATTGGAAAAAACGTTCGATCATGGCGGTGGCTCCTTGTATTCGAAACACCTAAATCCTCGTGAGGGGATTACAACACACATAGCGATAGCCAGTTTCGATCCCGACAATCTCAATCAATTCGAAAGACCGCAATCCTCGTGTGAGGATTAAAAAACATCTTTATCGTGGGAATCATAAAGAGATAATAAATCGATTCGAAACACCGCAATCCTCGCAAGGGGATTAAAACAGATACATTTTAAGCGTATTCAGTGCCACTCCTAGGAGACTAAATTCGAAAGACCGCAATCCTCGTGAGGGGATTAAAACGCAGTTGCCATGGTAGTATCCCCTTTATAGATAATGATATATTCGAAAGACCGCAATCCTCGCGAGGGGATTAAAACTCAATCAGCGCACACCACACGGCGAACCACAACAAGATTCGAAAGACCGCAATCCTCGCGAGGGGATTAAAACCTACTAGTTACATTAGAGGCGCACGGCCTTAATATTTGTATTCGCAACATCGCAATCCTCGCGAGGGGATTAAAACCTACTACGCAACTATTCTTTTGGTAATGTGCGTTTTTGTATTCGAAAGACCGCAATCCTCGCGAGGGGATTAAACCAGCAGCTTGGCAGCGATCCCCGTTTGGCCCGATCCATTCGAAACACCGCAATCCTCGCGAGGGGATTAAAACGGTGGCCGATGATTACGGCTATGTTGGTTGTCGCCAGTTTTGATTCGAATGACCTCAATCCTCGTGAGGGGATTAAAACTGAATACGTCAACCGCTTTCAAACCCTCTTCTTTTGTCAATTCGAAAGACCTGAATCCTCGTGAGGGGATTAAAACACACTCAGGTTGCCGCCACGCTTGGCCTTGGCTACGATTCGAAAGACCGCAATCCTCGCGAGGGGATTAAAACCTCGCTAACGTGATAGTCTCACGTGAGACTCGACGCTTTATTCGAAAGACCGCAATCCTCGTGAGGGGATTACAACCAATCAGTCACTTGCACGCCACTATAATCGAAATTATCCATTCGAAAGACCACAATCCTCGCGAGGGTATTAAAACTGAGCAATCGTGATCGGTTCGTAGGTGGTTACTACGAAATTCGAAAGACCTCAATCCTTGTGAGGGGATTAAAACTTGAACGTTTTCACGCTTCGGCATGGTTGCTCGGGGGTCTTCGAATGGTCACAATCCTCGCGAGGGGATTAAAACGATCATATCCCCGTACATATCGCTATACGCGAAGGTAAATTCGAATGACCTAAATCCTCGCGAGGGGATTAAAACGGTAGTGGATCAGATGTAAATAGTCTGGGTGGACAGTTTTATTCGAAACACCGCAATCCTCGCGAGGGGATTAAAACAGTAAATCAGGCATTAGCCAGATGAGGCTAATATTAATTCGAAACACCGCAATCCTCGCGAGGGGATTAAAACCGTATTGAGCGTCTGTGAAGATACGGATGTCCTCGCGGATTCGAAACACCGCAATCCTCGCGAGGGGATTAAAACTCTTCGTCGTCGTTAGTTTCGTCGTGGGTCGAATGGTTGATTCGAAACACCTCAATCCTCGCTCGGGGATTAAAACATAACAGCATCCAGCGTGGGCGTTTCCTCAAAGGAGAGGATTCGAAACACCTCAATCCTCGCGAGGGGATTAAAACTCATCAATGGTGTAACCACGCAGGCTCAGGCCCCGTTCATTCGAAAGACCTGAATCCTCGCTCGGGGATTAAAACGGAAGTCTTGCTTGATCTATTTTGTTTGCTGTAATGTAAATTCGAAAGACCTCAATCCTCGCGAGGGGATTAAAACAAACTCAATCATCGTTGCCCCCATTGCCACCATAGTGGCGATTCGAAAGACCTAAATCCTCGCGAGGGGATTAAAACTGATAGTTGTGCTTGGTGTTGCTGTGGAAGTCATCAAATATTCGAAGCACCTAAATCCTCGTCAGGGGATTAAAACGTCAAATCCTCTTGCACAATCGGATAGCGACCGCCAAATTCGAAATACCTCAATCCTCGCTCGGGGATTAAAATGCCACCAGATGGCGAATGGTGTGCAGTACACCTTGCTGCTTATTCGAAAGACCGCAATCCTCGCGAGGGGATTAAAATAACATAACGAACGACTGAACCAACTCCACAACATCGCTAAATTCGAAACACCTCAATCCTCGTGCGGGGATTAAAACTTGCTTGATAATGAACCGAAATGCAGCTTCGTATGGGTTGGATTCGAATGACCTAAATCCTCGTGAGGGGATTAAAACTCATAGGCAATGTGATTTTGGCGCGTGAATGATTCGGCAATTCGAAACACCTCAATCCTCGCGAGGGGATTAAAACCCACCGATATAACGCAAAAGCCTATCCTACTAAATCCATTCGAAACACCTAAATCCTCACGAGGGGATTAAAACGACGGGCTAGCGGTACAATCACCTACCGTACCTAACTATTCGAAAGGCCTGAATCCTCGCGAGGGGATTAAAACGCTGGGCTAGTGCGATAGGCCACCGGGATGGCGTTATATATTCGAAAGACCTGAATCCTCGTTGGGGGATTAAAACATATTCGAGAAAGCAGCTTGGGCCACGAGCCAAGCGGCGATTCGAAAAACCTGAATCCTCGTTGGGGGATTAAAACGCGTAGCAATTTTTGCAGCCGTCGCTAACCTTCATACAACATTCGAAAGACCTCAATCCTCGTGCGGGGATTAAAATCCACGACCGTCAATGTGCACAAGGCCCGCCTTGGAGTAGATTCGAAAGACCTTAATCCTCGCTAGGGGATTAAAACGAAAAGAGCGAATTCCGTAGCTCGCCGTTCTTGGAGTAATAGCCAGACTACAATCCTCGTGAGGGGACTAGAAACACCACCCAGTAGGGTGGTGTTTCTGTTTAAGCATATAACTGAATTGCATAAAACGGAGTCTATATGATGGCTGATTGTGCTCTATTTAAGATCATTATAGCTTCTATTGTTTACTAACTAAACTTATGCTAGGATATTCGCATCTAACAGGCCTTTTGTTGATTGATGATGTCGTTGATCCTGCGACAACAAATAAAAATGCTACCAGAAACGCCTAGCAACACGATCCTATCTTAAAGAGTCAATGCTCCACATAATATTTGTGACATAACTCGGCGATAGGGTAGAATCAACAAAAGGCCAGATTATCTTTTACCTCTATAAGAATCAAATACTATAACTGGATGTCTATGAGTATAGAAGATTTAAGCACAGAAGAATTGGCTGACAGATTTAGAGGTCTAATATATAGGTATGATCTTGCTCAATTATTGGATATCGAAGAGAAAACACTAAACTTTTATCTTTATAAAGCATCTAATAATTATATAAGGTTTGAGATTCCAAAGAAATCTGGCGGATTTCGTGAAATATTTGCGCCTAATCCTCCGTTAAAAGTAATTCAACAAAAAGTCTCTACTATATTATCAAGTATTTATCCATCAGTATATAAAAATCATCCCCCTGCTCATGGATTTATAAAAAATCGTAGTATAGTTACGAATGCAAAACTCCATATTCGGAAAAGATATATACTTAATATAGATATAAAAGACTTCTTTCCGACAATTACATTTAGTCGAGTTAGAGGCTTATTAATGGCGTGGCCATACCAATGTACTGCTGATATTGCAACAGCTATTGCACAACTATGTTGTTTTCAAGGAAAGTTGCCTCAAGGTGCACCTACATCCCCCATCATTTCGAATATGATCTGTTCTAGGTTAGATAGTGACCTCCGTAATCTTGCTAAAAAAAATCGTTGTTATTATTCTCGCTATGCTGATGACATTACTTTTTCTACAAATGTAAAAAATTTCCCTTCTAGTATAGCAATGATATCCGAAGAAACACAAAAGTTGCAGATTAGTGAAGAATTATTAGAAATTATCACTAAGAATTATTTTACCATCAATCCTGACAAATCAAGATTACAAACAAATATACAACGTCAAGAAGTAACAGGTTTAGTTGTAAATGAGAAAGTCAATGTTACCCGCCGCTATATTAGACAAATTCGAGCAATGTTACATGCATGGAAAAAGTTTGGTTATGATTTGGCGCAAGAGGAGTACTATAACAAGTATATGAGTGAATATAATTCTTCAAAAGAAAATAAAGCTTTATTCAAAAATATTCTACGAGGAAAAATAGAGTTTTTAGGGATGGTCAGAGGGAAATCTGATCATTTATATCAAAATTTCTATCGTCAACTTGGATCTATTGATAATACTTTAATCTCAGAATCTCTTTTAAGAAGTTTTGATACAAAATATAGAGTTATTCTTTGTACTGAAGGAAAAACTGATATAATGCACCTAAAAAATGCATTATATAAATTAAGAAATGAAGGTTATTATCAAAATATTGAAATCCAGTTTGATGAAAATAATAGTGATAAAGGTAGTCCAGGGTTAGTAACTTTTTGTGAACAAAACTCAAGAATAAAACATGATATTCCTATAATTTGTATGTTTGATAGAGATGAACCTGATATACTAAAGAAAATAACTGGTCAAAATAGAGATATTAAGCATTGGGATAACAGCAATGTTTTCTCATTTGCTATTCCTGTACCTATAAATCGATTAGATGAAGATAATAATTCTATATCCATAGAGTTTTATTATTCTGATACAGAAATTAAGACCCTTTCTAATGAAGGAAGAAGGCTATATATTAACAATGAGTTTAATATAAAAACCAAAAGACATAATATTGATAGAGAGCTAAATACTACCTTTCAAAAGAAAGGATCACAAGGTGTGATTTATATTATTGACAGTCATGTATATAATTCTAACGAAGATAATGTTGCATTATCAAAAAATGATTTTGCTTCAAATATTTTAAATCAAAAAGAAGGTTTTGATAATTTTAGTATTCACAATTTTAAACTGATATTTGATATCATTCAAGATATAGCAAGAGAATCAAAAAATCAATAATCTCATATCCAGCTTCTCTTATCGTGATTCCATCGATATCGAAAAGGAAATCTTCTAATATCTTTGGCAAGAAAACGATTGCCTTTTATCCAAAGATGCCATTCGCGTGCATCTACCCTTAGCAAATTCGGACTTTGCTTAAGTTCTTGAATATGATTCTTGAGTGATTCATTCAGAATCTGAAGAGTAATTTTATCCATTGAGCCGTCGACTTTATCAATAGTCTTACCTTGCTTCGTCTTAATTAGCACAGTAATGATACGATTCTCGCGATATCGTTTTATAACATAATATACTTCACGATATTTCTTACCAGAAGCGTAGTAATAATCAACCATTTTTCCAGCATGAATTTCTTCACGATTTGCATGTTGCCACTCGGCTCGTCGCTGTTGTTCCTGCCATTGCTTCTTAGATATTTCCAGCCGTTGCTCAGATAGCTCTCGTAGTTTTGCTTCTTGATCAATTCGCAATTGTGCTTGCTCTAGACATGGATTGCAGATCCATGAGTTTTTGATCGTTGATGAATTGCAGATTGGTAGTGGTATTGATGGGTTCCATGGCGATTTTCCTTCATAGAGCGAGCGATCACCAGCAACTTCAATCCAAAGAATTTTCCGATCTGCTAAATAATCGGCTTTACCTTGACTAACCGGATGTGTCACTACGATTTCGATAGCAGCAATAACCACATTATTACGAAGTAATGCAATATCAGGACGGACAAAATGGGTATGATACTCAACTTTCACATCATCCCACCCTTCTAACCAGATAGTATCTCGTGTTGTTCCACACTGATGTTGACATACTTCAGTAAGGAGAATTGATTGCGATTGCTGTAACTGCTTCGCAATGTAAAACTTCGTATTGAGATGTAATGCTGTTTCAGGCTTAGTAGTATCACAATAGGAATCATGCTTGTGGGCATAGTGATAGACCCGTTGCTGACCTAGCTTCATAATCACTTGTTCATTACACACAGGACAAAAAGCTACAGGTCTATCTTCAGGCGAAAGATAAGCAAATTCGCGTACATGAGCAAGCGCATTATTGACAAGAACCCAAGCTGGTTCTGCTTGAAATCGATGCATCGCTAAATCCTACTATGTTGTGGCTAATCGACGAACTAACTTTCGATATAAAGGATCGGTATAGCGTTCGCTTCCATCCATACCCTGCCAAATTGTAGGAATCACACTTTGAACATCTGCATAGTATTGCATGGTGGCTTTTCGACGTAGTGTTGATGTATTTCCAAGGTCAGTAATAATTTGTTGATGGAGTGGGTGTTTACTGAGAATGAGTGCTTCATTACGTTGAATCAATTTTTCCATTATCTTGAGACTTGGAAGGTAATCCAATTTATCCAAATTACAAAACTCATGAGCAATGACTAAGTTCCATACCGCATCATGCTGAAGAACTTGGCGTGGCAATACATGATCAACTGCTGCTTGCTGGCCAAGCAGCGACTCACTACAGTAAAAACAGTGATCATCTTGGTATGCTTGAAGCATTGTCCCAACACGAGCCAAGGATCGTCGCTCATACCCACGCTGGAGATAGAAAGTACGAATATCATTGATTAATGTACTTTGGGTACGTTTTTGATCAAAAGCACTCTCTAGTAATCCCCAGCGCCCATCAATTTCTTCGATAAGTTGCTGCCGATCAGTTTTTTCGGGTACATGAAAGATCGCATCAGTTAATACAATACCATGAGGTGTTGATTGATAGAATGTCACCGGTAGAGGCTGACCTCCAACGGTATGAAATCTTGGCAACACATCATCAAATGCTTGGCGTACTACAGCATCGATCGCCTCTACTTCAGTAATACTATCCTTCGTATAACGCGTAACAATTTGCTCCATAACCGCTTGTCGCCATGGATGAGATAGTTGGGGTAGCGGATTTTTCAATCGTTCTTGATACCGATTTAGAAATGCTCGAGCAAGATCTTCCCTTGACAGCGTTGTTTTGCCTTGTTGTGATGTCTCGAGTAAGACCAATGCAAGCGCTAACTTATAAGTCGATGTATTCAGACCATACAGCACTACTGAGCGCCAGTGATCAACCTCATTAAAGTCAACAGTCTCCGTCATACTTTCTCCTAAAAATACTCAATACGATTACGAGTTAGAAGCACTAGATAGAGAGTGAATTTTAGTATAGTATGGTCTATTATATTCCTCACCCATAAATAAAGCTATATTTTGCTTGTTCCTATACAAAAAATGCACGAAAATTGCATCTAAATAAGATAACCATCAGTTTGTTAAGGAGTCTTTGCATGCGTCGGCTCATCTTCCTTGTATGCTCTCTGAGTCTCATCGTCCTGCTTCTTCCACAAGCAGCCAATGCACACAACCTTTGCTTTGCACAATCAGCGTTTTGCCTTGATGATCCATTCTCGGATTATTGGGAAGCTAATGGCGGTCTCGCCGTTTTTGGTTATCCCATTAGCGCAGCTGCAGGTGAAGCTAATCCCGATACTGGGATGGTCTATCAAACACAATGGCTAGAGCGCAATCGCTTTGAGTACCATCCGGAAAATGTTGGTACTCCTTATGAAGTGCTCTTAGGATTGCTTGGAAAAGAGCGACTGACACAACTCGGTCGCACTGCTAATGCCCGCGAAGCTGGACCAATCCCAGGGTGTTTGTGGTTTGAGGAGACCGGGCATAATGTCTGTGATCAAGCTCCAAACCGAGGATTCAAAAGCTACTGGCAATCGCATGGATTAACGATACCTGGGCTTGATGTATACGCACGATCATTACAACTTTTTGGCCTCCCGCTTACTAGTGTAGCCACTGAAACGAATGCGAATGGAGATACTGTCCAAACGCAGTGGTTTGAGCGTGCCCGATTTGAATGGCATCCCAATAATCCTGATGAGTTTAAGGTATTGCTAGGGTTACTTGGGAGCGAAGTGCGAAGCGTAGCCCAGCCAACCACAATTCCGATGCCGCAACCAACAGGGCTTCCACTACCGACAGCAACGGCTCTTCCAACTACAACACCGACACTTACCCCAACATCTGTCCCACGATGCGATCCTTCCTATCCTGATGTCTGTATTGCACCACCACCGCCAGATCTCGATTGTGGCGACATCCCATATCGTCGATTTAGAGTTTTGGCACCCGATCCACACCGTTTTGATCGCGATAAAGATGGTATTGGCTGCGAAAGCTAATAAAATAGGTCGGCAGCATCACCTCCTCACTTAGATAGTGCTGCCGACCTATACCTGAATAACACAAATGTTTGTCTTGCATGGTGTGTTGGGGATTTGATACACTATAGAAGCCGTAATTACCAATAAAGAACGAGGAGAGATTACCATGAATTGGTCTCTGTTTTGGACTGGATTAAGCGCAGTGGCTACGGCCATTGGAGCATCGGGAACAATTATCGGGCTTTTTTATATTAATAAGCAACTTAAAAATATTAAAGATAATCAAGAAGCGAATGCAATTCAAACCATAGCCGATTCTGAACGTGATCTTTGGAAAATAGTTATGGATGATAGCGAAATGATAGATCTTACCGCACACCATTTAGATCTCGGTCAGGCCAAAATTGGTACAGCGCCTGTTAAACCTCGTTCGATTCTTAATCTTATATTATTTATTCGGCAATATGAGGCTATCTACTATCAATATAAAAAGAATATGATTCCTGAAGAAATATGGAAGCAATGGAAAGATAGTATGGGACATACTTTTTCAGATCCTCGAATTGTAGCTATTCTATATCATACAAGAATCGGATTCAATAGTAAATTTAGAGATTTCGTGAAGACAGAAATTTTACCCAATATAAACTCATTAACAGATTAAATTCATAGTATCAATCAAGTTTCATCGAGAATTGAGTATTAAATAAAATAGAGTCAGTACAAATTGTCATTCGAATGGCTACAATCCTCGCGAGGGGATTAAAACCACATTGGCGTTTGGTAGCAATCCTTATCGGTAACTTGGTATTCGAAAGACCACAATCCTCGTGAGGGGATTAAAACTCACCAGTTTTTTATTGCTGGTAGCTCTGCCAAAATTTGACTCGAACGACCTCAATCTTCGTGAGAGGATTAAAGCTTCATCAGGCGCACGATTGTAGCTCCGATAAACATACCGACTGAAAATTCTGAATCCTCGCGAGGGGACTGCAAGCACCGCCCAGGTGGGTGGTGTTTTTGTTTAAGCACAAATGTTTGTTTTGAAATGTTCGTTAGGATTTTGATATTATATTTGTTATCTAATTAAGAATTTAAGAAGGAGATATCATGGCTTCACCGATCAATTCCTACCCTTTTGAACACAATGGTGAGCAGTATGAGGTCCGGGTATTTGGTGAAGGGGATGGATATAAATTATTTATCTATAAAGGTGATGTACCAGTAACCTATCGCTGGTCAGGGAGTCTAGATTATGATATTGCCGAAATGTTTAGACTAGACTGGAAAGTTTCCGGCATCGAAGCTATTGCTGAGCACTTAATAGAGCTTTTTAAAAACGATCATAAATAGTAGTGTGATAGTTCAATATGTGGGATATGTGGGATATGTGGGATAAATTGCCACATTTTATTGACAAGTAGTACATGCGTGCTATAATTTCCGCAATCGTATCGACGCAACCAAATGAGGTCATGATGACAGCACGATTTCATGGCAAAGTTATTTTTGTTTTGGAATCGCCAGGCAACTGGCCCGAGGTTGCGCGAATAGTCACCATTAAACGCAACAACAACGAATCAGCGCTTTCCTTTCTCAAACGCTGCCAGCGCAATGGTGAAACGTTCAAACAACAACGATTTGCTTCAACCAAGCAATCTCTGACGGCGACGATGGAAGTGGACTACGCAGACGACCAGCCAACACTGGCGAAAATCATCCTCGCGCCGACCACTAATTAATGAAGAGCGAAGCTCGCTCTTTGTGTGACTAGCCTGCTTTTGGGCTAGCCATGGCGACCTAGGCAACTAGGCGCACGACTGATGCGATACCCGCAAGGTCGATACTCCCCGAATGTATTTGGGGCGTGTTGATCCTGCGGGTTTTTGTTGTTTTCAAGGATTTTTTCTATGGCCGAGGCTGAGTCAATCATCAAATTGGTGAATAGTAACGGGTTGCTCAGCGTGATCATCGTGCTGCTCGTGTTCTTTGGGAAGGCTGCAATGCCATCCATTACAAAAATGCTTGATCACATTGCAGAGTATTTCAATCCAACCCGTGCTGATGCGAAGGCAAAGCAGCAGAAAGAGGATGACGATCGCGAAGCTCGCTTACGCAAAGAAGAGCTCGATCTGTTGACACATTCCTATGATGGCGAATTGCTCGATGCCTACAAGAAAAATGCCGAGGTCAATGTCCAGGTCATTATGACGATGCAGGCTATTCAGACTAAGCTCCTCGATAGTGATTTGCTGACCCAAGCACAACTGTTACGCATTAGCCAAGGCGTTGCTGACAACCAACTGGGCGTTACCGACATCAAGACCGATGTTGCCCGCATTTTCACCGTGCTGCAACAAGAGCAGCCGAGCCGGACCCAAACGAAGCCCAACCAACCATTACCCATGTAGGAGGAAGCACCCCATGCTCGCAACCGTCAATTCCATCGCGAACACCCTTGTTCCCATCTTACTCTCGATCATTTTTGGCATCATCGCCAGCTCAGGCCCAGCGCTGATCAAACTTGGCACAGCCTTCATTAATTCCAAACTGACCAAACATCAACAATCGGTTCTTTATGCCGCCGTGAAGGTCGGCGAACGGGCCGCTGCTGCGCAAGGCTTTACCCCTGAGAACGCATGGGAATCGGCCAAAGACGTTGCGGTCAACGCTGCCATCGAGTATGCCAAGCGGTTTGGCATCTCCCTCGACCCAAAAACGCTCACACCGTTGATTGAGGCCGAGGCGGCCAAGCAAGAGCGCCTTCGGCCAATGGTGATTGATAGTTCGTTCGTGCCGGTTGTGACCGACGGAGTGTAGCCAATGGGTATCCTTGATTTGCCAGTTGTTGATATTCGGCATCTGCTGTTGCGTCGCCCATCGCGCCATCTCATTACACGGTCATTGAACAGCATTGGTGGTAGTGCAGTGCATTACAACGGTGACGCAACCGATATTGCCGTGCTTGAAAGCGCGGAGATTCGGCATCTTCAGGCAATTGCGAAGTATCACGTTGGGAAAATTTGGGGTTATGCTCAAGGCGTAGCTATTTATGGCCATGGGGTCATGTACCACTACGCCGTTGGGGCGAGCGGGACGATCTACTGGCTGCGCAACCAGAGCGACATCCTTTGGCATTGTGGCAATGCGACGGGCAACAACACAACTGTTGCCGTCCATGCGCCTATTGGTGGCAAGCAACGCCCAGCGGATAAACAATGGGATTCCATGATCAAACTGTTCAATGCGTTGGCTGATGATCGCGGGTTTCATGCGAAGTCCAAAACATTGGGTCATAAGGAGTGGAATCCTAGCGAATGCCCAGGCATCCCGCTGATGGACAAGATCAAAACGTGGAGAAATGAAACGGATCGCCTTGGTCGCTATGAAGTTATTAGCCCAGATGGGGCCAACGTTCGACAAGCGCCCACGACCCAAGCAGGAATTGCCGTGGTCTATCCGGTTGGTTATCAGTTTGATGTGTACGGCATTACCCGTGGTCAATCAATCGCCGGAATTGATGAATGGCTGAACAGTGGTGACATGCGTGGTTTTGTTCACCCTACAACATCGCGAAAGATAGGCTAATGATCTGGTGTGCGCTGAGCTATCTCGGCTTCGTGTATGTCTTTTTGATCGCTATCAATATCGATTTATGGCGATTTTTCAGAGACCTTGATCTAGCACCCTAAAACTCAAACGTATTATTACCCGCCGCGCCAGCGGCGACACGACCGAGGCGGTGACCAATGACCACCAACAAAGCAGAAAAAGCATTGACGGCGAAACAACGGCGCTTTGTTGATGAATATTTGGTCGATTTCAACGCCACACAGGCAGCGATTCGTGCGGGCCATTCTCAACGTTCAGCGGCATCAATCGGATCGGAAAACCTGAGAAAACCTGAGATTCAAGCCGAGATTAACCGCCGACTCGACAGCATCATGCCAAGAGCCGAAATCTTGGGGCGGCTCGCACAGCAAGCTCGCAGCACCATGCAGGATTTCTTTTTTATCGGCATGGAAGAACGAACAATCGAAAAACGCCGGATTCAGATCAGCGTTGACGACAAGGGCCGCCAAGGGCAAGAGGTGATTTTGGAGGAAACCGAGGAAAAGGCTATGCGTCCAGCCGTCTACCTCAGCCTCGTCAAAGCCCAAAACCTGGGCAAGATGCACCTAATTAAGAAGTATTCAACGGGGCCAAAAGGTGAATCAATTGAGTTGTATAACGCGCAGGATGCACTGACCACGCTGGGCAAATACCACGCGATGTGGGTGGATCGCGCGGAAGTCACGGGCGAGGATGGTGGCCCAATTGAAATTTCTGAAATCGTTGTAAAGAAGAGCCATGAGCCTCCCCCAGCTCTGGACGACGACTAAGGGTCGGCTTGAGCTTGATCTGCACTATGGGCAGACGCAGGCTTGGGAGTCGGAACGCCGCTTCATCGCGGTTATTGCTGGGACGCAATCAGGCAAAACATCGTTCGGGCCGCAATGGCTGTATCGCGAGATCAAACGCCGTGGCCCTGGCGACTATATGGTGGTTACGCCCACCTATCCCTTGTTGGAGGTTAAAGCCCTGCCGGAATTCCGGCGCTTGTTCGAACAAACACTGAAGCTTGGTCGCTACTACGGATCGCCCGTTCGGCGGTTTGAATTCAGTAAGGCCGGAGCCAAGCGCATGTTTGGCCTCAATGCGGATACAACCACGGTGTTTTTTGGCTATGCGGCTGATCCGGAATCACTCGAATCAGCAACTGCCAAAGCCGTCTGGTGTGACGAAGCAGGCCAAAAGAAATTCAAGCTCGCCAGCTGGGAAGCGCTCCAGCGGCGGCTCTCGCTCAATCAAGGCCGAGCACTGATCACAACCACACCCTATGACCTTGGTTGGCTGAAGGTCTTGCACGACAAGTGGTTGAAAGGTGACAAAACGATTGAGGTGGTGAATTTCGCCTCAATTATGAATCCGGTATTTCCGCGCGAGGAATATAAACGGGCCAAGGCCGAGCTTCCGCTGTGGAAGTTCAGAATGTTTTATCAAGGCTTGTTTGAGCGGCCTGCTGGGCTGATTTATGGGTCATTCAAGCCGGAGATTCACAAGGTTCCGCGCTTCACGATCCCAGACGATTGGCAGCGCTACCTTGGCCTCGACTTCGGGGGGGTGAATACCGCCGGATTGTTCTACGCCGAGGAGCCAACCAGTAAAAAGCTGTACCTGTATCGTGAATACAAGGCAGGCGAAAAGACGGCAGCGGAGCATGCGCGCGACCTGCGCAAAGGCGAACCAATGATTCCGCTCTGTGTGGGCGGCTCGAAGTCGGAAGGCCAATGGCGGCGCGAGTTTCGGATGGCTGGCTTGCCTGTCAACGAACCCGATATCAAAGAAGTTGAAATTGGCATCAATCGAGTCTTTGGTGCTCATGCGCGCAATGAAATATTTGTCTTTGATGATTGCGAGGGCTATCTCGCTGAAAAAGGCAGCTATAGCCGAGCGCTGGACAAGGAAGGCGAGCCGACCGAGGAGATTGAGGACAAATCGACTTTCCACTTCATGGACGCTGAACGCTACATCATTGGGCGTATTCGGCGGGGGATTGTCTAAATGGGACGCAAAAGCGGTGAAAAACGGAATCGTAAACAAGGGCTATGGGTGGTTGAGGAAATCAGCCAGGTAACGCCAGCTTGGCTGATTATGAGCATGATTGAGCGGTTTATCACCAACGACTAGCACTTGGAAAATTCCCAAGTGGAGGAATCCATGAAGCACGCCACTGCCACAATCAAACTCTTTTGTATCGAATCCATTGCCATGGTTGTGGTGTGGGTGCAGCTGCTTTGGCGCTGGCTGCGTGAAAGCGCACCTATCGTGTTGTTGGTCATTCCCTTTGTGCTGGGTTGGTTGGTTGGGGTAGTGGTGTCGGTGTTCGTTTGGGTGATCGCGGCGGTAGTTGAAGGCTATCGGAAGGGCCGACTATGAAGTTTGTTGAGGCAATCAAGCAGCGTGTCGCTGCGATCCGAAAAGCAAGTAAATACCTCCCGCATCTGCACGGCATTGAGCATGTGTTTAGTAGTGCGCGAACGGGCGATTCGCTCTATGAAATCGACAATTACATGGAGTTTGCGGGCATCTACAACAGTTATGTGTGGGTGCGCAAAGCCGTCAACGTGCTTGTTGAGTCGCTGGCTCCGCTGCCCGTGCGTGTCGTCGATAGTAATGGCAAGCCACTGAAATCGCACCCGCTCAATGATCTGTTTGGCTATATCAACGATACAACCACGCCAAGCCAACACTGGCAACAATATTTTATTCACTTGATTCTTGGTGGTGAAAATCCGGTCGAATTGGTCACGAACAAGGCCAAAACGAAGGTCATTGAAATGTGGAATCGACGGCCTGATCGGTTGTGGATTCTGCCTGATTATGCACGGCTCAACTACCCGCGCATCGCTGAATTTGTGTTTTATGGCCAAGACGCTGACCCAATCCGCGTCCCTGCCAGTCATATGGTGTTTGATCGCTTTTATAACCCGCGCAATGTGTGGCGTGGCATTACGGTGCTTGGCGCATTACGCACAGGCGTGAAGCTCGATGTTGCGGGCCAACGCTGGAATGAAAGCATTGTGACCACTGGAGCCAAGCCAGAGTATGCCGTAACGACCAAGAAGTTCTTGACTGATGGTGAAAAAGAGCGCCTTGAGCAGCAGATCATGGATAAGCATGGTACGGGCCGCCCGCTGATGCTCGACGATGAAACCACCGTCGTGCCCTATAGCTGGGCACCGAAGGATATGGAATGGGTTGAGCAACGGCGCTTTGCCCGTGATGAAATTGGCGGCTTGTTTGGCATTCCAGACGAGATCATGGGCTATGGCAAAGATACGTATGACAACCTGAAAATGGCCGAGCGCTTGCTGTGGCGGGTCACACTCAAGCCCTACATTGGGCGACGCGATTCGGTCTACACCAAGCATTTCACCTACACCATGCCGCTGCTGAACAAGGGCGAACGGGTAGAAACCGATGTAAGCGACGTGAGCGCACTCCAGCAAGACGACGATGCGCTCCTCGAACGGGCAACCAAGTTTTTCAATATGGGCGTGCCCTTCAATACCGTTGATCAATCGCTCAGTCTTGGGATTGGCGCAATTCCAGGCGGTGATGTGGGCTATCTACCATCCAATCTGATTCCGGCTGATGAAATGAGCGCTCCGCTGCCAGCACCCCAAACAAAAGGGGTTGAGGTCTTAGCCAGAGCCCAGAAGCCGAGCGCTGCCCGTACAGGCCGCGCACTCCAGCGGATTCGCAAGCAGGTTGCGGCGGACATGGAAGCGGCGATTGAAGGCTATTTTGAGGAGTTGGCCAACAGTGTGGTGGCCCGTGCGCGAGCGAACAAATTCGCGCGATTTTGGCACAAGGCCATTACCAAAAAGGCGGTGCCTGACCTTGATGTGCTGATCACGGACGACGATGTGACCAAGCTTGGTGACATTGTTGGCAGCTTCTATCTACAAATCTGCCAAGCCAGCTGGGAGACGTGGAATAAGGCCTTAGGCCTAACGGTTGAATTTGATGCCGATAACGCGGCAGTCGTCGCAGCGCTCGACCAAGCAGGCGAGCAAGTGCGCATGATTGACGAAACGACCAAGACGGCCTTGCAAGCGCTGCTGAAATATGCGACCGAGCAGGGTTGGACGATCAGTCAATTAATCAAAGGCGACGAAAACCAGCCAGGCATCAAGGCCTTGATTCAGGAAACCTACAAAAACCGCGCGCGCACGATTGCTCGCACGGAGCTGGGGACGGCCCAAAACATCTGCACGTTGGCCCGCTATAAGGATGCTGGCATTAAGGAGGTGGAAGTTTTCGACAACGGCCAAGACGATCCTGATTCGGCCTGTCGCATCGCAAACGGCCAAAAATGGTCACTCAAGGACGCACAGAAAAAGCTCCTTGAACATCCCAACTGTACCCGCGCCTTTGCGCCGGTTGAATCGAAAGGATAGGTCATGGCTCGCATCATCAAGGCTGGCCCCGATGCGCCAGTCATTCGCAAAACCTTCACTTTTGATGTGATTCAGAAAGCGGACGAAGGTGAAACGCCAGGCGGCACGATTCGGGTCAACACCGCCCGACTCGACCGTGAAAACGACATTATTCCACCCAGTGGGGCCGTGCTCGACAACTATGTGCTTAACCCTGTTGTGATGTGGATGCACAACTATGCCGAGCCATGGTCAACCGTTGGCCGCTCACTCGTGATCGATCACTCCAAAGAGCATATCGATATCAAATTCGAGTTACGCCCAGCGGCCAATGAGTATGACCCGCAAACCATCATCCTGCTGCAATGGACGGGCGGTTGGGTGCGTTGTGCCAGCATCGGTATGCGGCCACTGACCTATAAAGCGAATTCCAGCGGTGGCTTCATTTTTCCATCGTGGGAATTTGTGGAGTGGTCACTCGTGCCCATTCCGATGAATCCCGATGCCCTACGCCAATTAGGCGTGCACCAGCCAGCTGAGGTTGTACGCCGTTTCTATGGAGGACTTGACCGCATGCTGGTAAAAGCACCTATCCACCCATCCATCTCTGCTGTTGATAGCGGCGGCGTGATTCAGAAAAGTATCAGCCTCGATCGCTTGGTTGAGGAAGTCAGCACCGCGATTTATCGCGTGTTGTGGGATCGCGATAGCGATGGCTATTACCACTATGACGGCGTGCGTCGCCACGTGGCGGCAGTCTACGAGGATCACGCAATTGCCTGTATTGGCCTTGCCTTCTACCGCGTTGATTTCACCATTGACGCTGGGTTGGTCAACGTTCAACCACGCAATGAGTGGGTTGAAGTGGATCGCGAGTGGCCTGAAATCAGCACCACCATGACGACCATTGAGCGCTCGATGCTTCAGGTCATTGGCAAGGCCGGAGCACGGCACAGTACCAAGGATATGAATCTCGTTCAGCAAATGCACGATACCGCGTGCGCACTGGGCGCAGCCTGTGGCAGCGATGAAACCAAGGCCGAGGCTGACGAAGCGGTAACGACCAAAACGCAACCAGCACCCGAGGAGGTGATCGACATCGACAAAACCAACATTCGCGAGGTGATCGCCGAGTTCAAGACCGTCATCAAACGCTAAGCAAGCAACACTTTTTCTATTGAGGTATATCCATGGCAAGTCAAGCCGAATTTGAAACACTGGTAGGCGAAATCGCCCAATTGTCCAATGCAATCCGCGAAGGCGGGTTGATCGATTCCGAAAAACTCAAGGCTGAGTTTGCAACCCAATTCAAGGCCTTGACCGATATGCAAGCCCAGCAAAAGCTGGACGAAGCCCCTGATCGGCGTGTGCCTGGCGCGTTGGTTGGCCCCAACGGCGAAGTGCTATCGAAGAGCAACCGCTACCACGGCATGCTCAAAAACTTCGAGCGCGACGGCAGTAGCCGCCATGGCGCAACCAAGATTAAAGCAATTGACCTGTGGATGTCCTATAACCTCTTGCGCGGTGCGCACGCGGCGATGCCTGAACGGGTGGCGAAACCATCTGATGATTTAGCCCTCGCTGTCAAAGCCATGACCGCCGAAGGGGTAGGGACGGGCGCTGAGCTGGTGCCAACTGATATGGCCAATCAATTGTGGGATGACATGTATTTGGCATCGCGCGTGATTGGTCTCATGCAGCAAGTCAATATGACCAGCAGCCCCTTTGATTTGCCCTTAGGGCTTGGCCGCCCAACGTGGCGCAAAGGTCGCGAGCGCACGCGCACTACCACCGAAGATTCAAGCACCAATAAGGTCACGCTGACCGCGACCGAAATTGTTGCTGATCAGGAATGGTCATACACCTTCAACGAAGATGCCGTAGTGGCGCTGATGCCAGCCATGCGCACCAACTTGGCGCTGTCTGGTGGCGAGGCCATGGATGCCTTTGCCTTGAATGCAGATAGCACCTTGGCGAGCAGCGGCAACATCAATAGCGATGATGCCACGCCAGATGTTGATAGCTACTACTTGACCGAAGGCCAAGATGGGATTCGCCACCAGCACCTTGTCGATAATGCTGGGCAAACCGTCGATGCTGGCGGCGATGCACTGGCTGATGCTGATATCACGGCAGCGCTTGGTCGCATGGGTAAATATGCCACTGACCCCAATAAGTTGGCCTTAATCACTGATGTCAGCACCTACTTAGGTGGGTTCTTGAAATTGGATACCGTGACCACGCTTGATAAATTCGGCCCCAGTGCCGTCGTGTTGACCGGGCAATTAGGCTCCTATCGCGGTGTGCCGATTGTGCTCAGCGAGTCCTACAACAAAGCTGAAGCTGATGGCAAGCAATCCGCAAACGCCGCCAGCAACACCTTGGGTGGCTTTAGTGTGATGAACCGCAGCATGTGGGCGGTTGGCTTTATGCGCGACCTCTTGATCGAAGTGGATCGCGATATTCGTAGCCGCACCTACATCATGGTCAGCAGCTTCCGCCAAGCCGTCGCAGCCCATGGCACCCGCTCGACCAACAAGCACACCGCTGGCGCTCGCAATATCGCGGTCTAAACAATCAATAGCCCTGCGCAGGTGGGGCTATGCCTAGTTTTGAGGTAGTTATGGCAAATGAATTAGATCGCAATGATGGCATAGATGTGACCTTGATCTTCAGCATCGCCAACCCCGCAGCCAGTGCCACGACCGCACTGACGTTCCCACAGGGAACAACGGGCTTCAAGGTTCCCCCAGGCTATCAGTTTCATCCCATCTGCTTAAGCGGCGGGAGTAACGCCGACTTGACAGCCGGAACCGCCACGTTTGCGGTAACAGCGGGCGGCGTGATTGGGAATGGCCCAACCGCTGTGCTGAGTGACACGGTGCAATACGCCGTCGGCGTGAAGCGCGTCGATGCCGCACCGATCAATGCAGGGGTGTTGGTTGGCGTGTCGGTTACAACCAACGGAGCCTATGCGCCCGTAACGGCTGACCTTGATGCCGTGTTGATTGGCAAATTGCTACCAGCCTAGTACTGGTACGAATGAAGGAGATTCAATTTTGAAACTCGAATGTACCAGCGCCTATAGCAACAAGCCACTGAAGGTCACGTATGCCGAAGGCGATGTGTTTGAGGTTGACGAGAAAGTTGGCCAACACCTGCTGAACGATTCACCCGATTCATTCGTGAACTTATCCGAGCTTGAAGCCATTGAAGAAAAAATGGCAGCGCTGCACCGTCAGCTCGCTCAAGCGCCAGCGGGTCAGCCAATCATTGATCCGGCAGGTCAACCCCCGCCCGATCCGCAGCAAGGCCAAGGCCAAGCGCCTGACAACCAGGCATCGGAACCAAAAGGCAAGAAAAAAGCAATGGAGTAAGACCAATGGCAAGTCTCTTAACACTGGCCGAGCTTCGCGCGGTGGTTACAACGGGCATGGACAATGCCGACCTTCAGGCCGTGATTGACCGTGAAGAAGCGATCATGATTGGCCGCATTGGCGCGCCGAACGATGGCATTGCCAGCATCACCAAGGTAGTGCGCGGCAGCGCAACCAACATCTATCTGCCGCATCGCATTGCGAGCGTGGCCAGTGTTGAGGATCGCGACACCGGAGCCTATGCCCCTGTTGCCAGCGATTTGTACGAGATTTGGGAGGATGGCGGACGCATTGAACGGCTGTACGTCCGCTGGGGTGCGCGGGTGCGGGTGGTCTATGTGCCTGCTGATGATCGTCCACAACGCAAAGCAGCCACGATTGAGCTTGTCCGAGGCGCGATTGAGCGCACGGCCATGGTGCGCGAATCGGTGGCCCAAGAATATAGCTACGAAGCTCCTGATTGGGAGCGTGAACGCAATCGCATCTATCGAACCTTAGTCTTTACAGGAGTCTAAACAATGGCAAACGTTCCCGTCACTGTCTACGATGCCCGTTGGAGTTCCAATGGGCAAAATATTACTGATAACGGCCTCGTTGTTGGGGTAACTGACACCTATTTTATTCCGAATAATGGCCGCGTCGTCTTACTCGTTACGTCAACCCCAGGCTGCACCGTGACGGTGCAAACACCAGGCACGATGAGCGGTTTGGCAATCGCTGATGCCACCGCGACCGTTGGCGCAAATAAACAACAAGCTATTGGCCCATTTCCAACCACGCTCTTCAATCAGGCTGATGGCACCATTCAAGTCACCTTCAGCGCAGCGGCAACGCTGCATAGCTTGCGAGTCTAACTTATGGCAATTGATGCACACCTCAATCATTGTTGTGATATTCAGCGAGCCGAATATCGCAGCGATGATTACAACACCGACATCCTCACGTGGAAGACCCATTTAACCGATGTGGTATGCCGCCTTGTGATCAAAGAAGAGCGTGTGCAGCGGACTGATGAAGCCGAACGCGCCGTGATCACGACCTATGCGCTGATGCTGCGTGCAGGCACGGATATTAAACACGGCGATCAAGTTGTGAATCTTGTGATTGATGGCGTTGCCACACCTGGCGTGTACCGGATTGACCAGATCAAACCACGCCGCGCCAAGAGCCAGCGCCATATCACCTGTACTGTGGAGTATTTCCATGACCGAAGTTGAACGACCTACCGAGGTTGAACGCCCTACCATTGATTGGTTACTTTCAACTGGTAATGCGATCAGTATTCGGGGCCGCGTGTTTATTGCGGCTGATCAGATCGAAGCATTAGTTGAAGAAGCACTGCCTCCTGAGCCAACGCCGGAACCAGCGCCGCAGCCTGATCCCGAACCAACGCCAGAGCCAGTGCCCGATCCTGAACCAGCGCCAAGTCCAGAACCTGACCCTGAGCCAACGCCGGAACCAAAACCAGAAGGAACTGCTGATGCGCAAGCGGGTAAAGCTCGATTGGCGCGGCGAGCAAACGCTACGCCAAGTGACCAACCGAGCCACAGCGGCACTGAATGAAATTGACCGCACCGCTGAGCGCCACGCCAAGGCTGAACTCTACCCGGGCCACGGCGTGCGCACGGGTGCGCTGCGACGATCGATTGCCGCCATTCCCGCCGTTACCCGTGGGCGGCGCATCATTGGCGGAATTGGCACAACCAAAGGCGATGTAAGTGCCTACGCGCGGGTGATCCATCGCAAATATGAATATTTGACCAAAGGCTTACACAAGACCATTCCGAGCGTGCTCGATATCATCCACCACCACATGAGGAAATAACGATGCCGATGATTGATCCCATTGCTGCCATTCTGAAACTGTTCAGCGATAACACTAACGTTCGCGCGGTGGTTGGAGATCGCGTCGCTGGCAAGCACAAGTTTGCTCAAGCGGGCAGCCCGAATGCATGGAAAACGGGGGAATACTGCATTGTCGCCAAAGACGATCCGGGTACAACACCGGATATCGACATTGGTGATCATGTGGGCCGCGTGGAGCTGCGCTGTTATGGCGCAACCCCCGCAGCGGCGCGGACGGTCTATAACAGCCTGATCCACTTAATGCGCGACATCACTGGCCGTACCACGGCCAATACCAGCAACGGCACGGCGCTGATCTATTCCCTTGTCATGGACGCATCGCCGTTTACGACCGTTGATCCTGATTTGTCGATTGATATGGTGGTGGGCTATGCCCGCTACCGTATCCATGAATATGCCCTTGAGGAGTATCAAGAATGGCTGGAACTGCAATGAGTCCGTATGCCCAACTGGTTGGCCCAGTTGATGTGTATGTCGCACCCTATGGCACGGCAGAGCCTGCTATCGATGCGGCGGTACCCGTAACGTGGTACAAGCTTGGCCCAACTACCGGCGATCAAACCATCGAGCACTCCGGTGATCTGGAGGTGTTTCGCGACAATGATCACCAAGCGCCTGTCAAGGTCACACGACCCGAAGAAGATTTGCTGGTTTCATTCACCGTGGTCGATATGACCTATGAAAAATATGCCCGTATTATCAATAACGTTGGCCGGATTGCTACCGGCACCAGTGGGTCGGCCAACGTCAAGCGGTTGGGCTTCAAGCGGGGCGCAACCCCAACCGAATATGCGCTCCTGTTGCGCGGGGCAGCCGATAGCCCTTACGGGCTGTACCCAGGTCAAAACTATATCCCCCGCTGCGTGCAATCGGGCAATCCGGCCCCTGCCCGTGGTAAGGCAACCCGCGCTGAGTTGGAATGCGAATTTATGACCTTAGAAGACGACGCTCAGGCGAGCGACGACGACAAAATGGGTTGGGGTACTGTTCAAATTAACTAATTGATTGTTGTATCGGGGCGGTGATGATCCGCCCCGATAGCTCATAAGGAGTTTCTCATGCCAAAAGAATTTACGCTGCTCAATCTTGCACCAGAACCATTGGTCTTTAGCGACTACGATGGCAACAAATACGATGTCTTACGGCCCAACCAATTTGGGTTGCGCAGTTTGGCAATCATCGATCGCTTGCAGACGCAAATCGCAGCCCATCAAGCGGAATTAGCCGCGCTTGCCGATGTGGAAGTCGAAGATGATGAGCATGAAACCGAGTACGAGCATGCCAATCAGCAATTCGAAAAACTTCTGAATTCATTCATCAAGGCCGTTGTGCCAAAGGTGACAACCAAGGTCTGCCAACACATGTCATTGGTTGAAAAGCTGCAATTTATGAACTGGTGGAGGGAAGAAACCGCCCCAAAAGTGAAAGCACCGGAGACGGCAGTGGGAACGACACTGGTCACGAAGCCGATCCGGAAAAAATCTTCGCGCGGATAGTGCGTTTTTACAACATCGACCCTGATCGCTTTTTCGAGTTACCCATTTGGCAAATTGACATTCTGTCACGCCAAATGCCTGCACTCGATGCAGGCGACCAACTGGTCGGCATCGATGTCGCGACTGCGCCACACCTGAAGCGCTCCGACTATCGCGAGAAGATTCGCCAGTTGCGCAACGTGGCCTTTACCGAGGCACGACCGATTGCGCAGCCGATGGAGAAAGAAGAAATCAATCCGGCGAAAGCCGAGGAATGGTTTGCATCCATGGGGATGCGCATCAAAACAAAGGAACCCGCATGAACGAGAAATTGTTCTGGACGATACTCTATCGATCGTTGTTGGCGATGGCCAATGCAATCAAGAAAATGTATCTTGATCCGAAGCGCACAGCGCGCACGCCTATGGCCGTGATCGAACACAGCCCAACCAAAGCCCGCGAATGGTTCAACCAACGCGGAACCCGAACGCAATAACCCAATCGGTTAAGTAGCTGCCATCGCCGCACCATGCGCCCATGGCAAACCCGCACATCGCCACTATCCCGTGCCCATGTGTTTATCCCCAACGGGGTAGTGTGCGATGGCAGAATTCTCTTTAGGCAGTGCCGCCCTTGGCACCGAAATTAATTTAGATGGGTTACACAGCGGGATTGAGGAAGCCCATGGCATCGCCGAGCGTGGCTTTACGTCCATCGGCGGAACCATTGCCAGCACGCTGAAATCCGGTGTGGTGCTCGCGGGCGCTGCCATTACCACGGCCATTGCAGGCGTTACTGCATCGGCCATGACCTCGTTTATTGGCTTTGAGCGCCAAATCCAAGAAGTGTTCACCTTGCTGCCCGATACCTCGCAGCAGGCGATGAGCGCGATGTCAAGCCAAGTCAAGGATTTTGCTACCGACTTTGGCGTGTTGCCCAAGGATGTTGTTCCAGCCCTCTATGAAGCGCTTTCCAGTGGTGTGCCCGAAGGCAATGTGTTTGATTTCTTGGCCGTGGCCCAAAAAGCAGCCATTGGCGGGGTGACGGATACCAAGACCACGGTGGACGGCCTGACCAGCGTCGTCAATGCCTACGGCGCGGACGTGTTGAGCGTGCAGGATGCCAGCGATCAGATGTTTACCGCTGTCGCCTATGGCAAAACATCCGTTGCTGACCTCTCGAATTCGCTCTATAACGTGATTCCCAATGCTCAAGCGCTGGGCATCTCCTTTAGCGATGTGACAGCGGCCATTGCGTCCATGACCGCGATGGGCGTACCCACAAGCGTCAGCACCACGCAGCTGCGTCAACTCTTGGTTGAATTATCCCAATCCGGTGGCGAGGCTGCCGAAACCTTCAAGCAAATCGCTGGGGTTGGATTCAAAGACTTTATTGCCCAAGGCCACAATCTTCAGGATGCCTTGATCCTGATGGAAGAAGCGGCGCGCCAAAACAAGGTCGGCATCAATGATCTGTTTGGGAGTGTAGAAGCGGGTGGCGCAGCGCTCGCTCTGACGGGGCGCAATACGCAATCATTCACCGCAGCGCTCGATCAAATGGCCAATAGCTCCGGTGCAACCGAGCGCGCCTTTCAGGTCATGGATCAGGGTATTGGTCGCTCGATTGACTATATCAAAGCGTCGCTATCGACCTTGCTGCTTGATGTTGCTGAGCGGCTAGCACCAACCTTTGCCCTCTTTGCCGATTGGGTGCAGGCGCATATGCCGCAAATCAGCAGCATCGTGCTGGGCGTGTTTGATGCGATTGGCACAGCGATTCAGTTTGTTAGCCCCTACTTCGCCGCCTTTGCGAACGGCGCACAAGCCGCCTTTGGCGTGTTTATCGACTTGGCTCAATCCGCAGTGAACTATGGCCGCAACATTGGCGAACAGTTGGCCAACGGGATTTTGAGTGCTGCCAGCTATGTGATGCAGGCGCTCAATTCAATTGCCAGCATGATCACCTACTGGCTGGAGCCACATTCGCCGCCAAAAATCCTGCCGGATATCGACACCTGGGGAACGGAAACAGCCCAAGTTTGGATGGATGGCTGGGGCGAGGTCGATTACCAGATTTTTGACCAAATCGGGTCAACGATTGAATCGCTGCTGAAGTCGATGGTCGATACGGACGTGCTGCCGGAAGACGGCATGATCCCGATGCTGCTTGGCTCGCAAACAGCTGTGGCCGCAGCCATTGACGAATTGCGTACCACGGGAACCGTCTCAGAGCGTGCGTTTGCCGCCGTGCGCAGCAGTGCCGGAGCCGCAGGCGATCAGGTTGATCGCATGTTTCGCTCGATGGTGGCGATAGAGCAGGCCAACCGCGACGCGGCTGCCGCCCAGAGCGAGCTGAACAGCATCACCGAGAAATACAACGTGATTCTGTCGCCGCTCGATGCGCAGCTTCAGGCGATTCGCGATCAGCAAGCTGATGTGCGTGATGCGCAGCGGGCCGCGCAGTTGCAAGAACTCATCAACAGCACCGGTGGTGACGAGGCCGAACGCCAAGCCGCAGCGCTGGAGCTGCAAGCGCTGAATCTCGAAAAGAAGATTCGCGACACCAAGAAATCCCAAGGCGCGGAGCAATCCGCTGCGCAAGCCAAACTTGATGCGGCCACGAAAGCCAAGAGCGTGCTGGAGGCAGATATTAGCCTGCAAAACCAGCAGATCAAGGCCCAACAACGGCACAACGATCTGATTCAACGCCAGATTGATCTGTTGAGTAAAGCAGCAAGTGCAGGAGGCGGGGGTGGCGGTGGCGCGGCCATGGACGATGCGGCCAAGAAAGCCGAAGCCGCAGTAAAAGCCCAACGGGAGTATCAGTTTGCAACCGCCGATACGGCTGGCAAAATCGCGCTGCTGCGTGAGGAGCAATCCAAATATACCGAGGCTGATGCCGAGTATTGGCGGCTCAAAACCCAAATTACGAGCACCGAGCAGCAATATCAACGCGAGGTCGAAGCCAGCGCTGAATCGCAACGCGACTATGAGTTGTCGCTGGCTGATACTGAAACCAAGCTTGCCAGCCTGAAGGCTGAGCAGAGCCAATACGCCGTCGGCTCTGAAGAGTACAACAAAATCCAAAAAGAGATTGTCAAGGTCGAAAAGGAGCGTGAAAAGGCTTTAGCCGAGGTTGAGAAAAAGAACGCCGATGCGGCCAAAGCCGAGCGCGATTACCAGTATGCCACGGCGGATACGGCGGGCAAAATTGGCATCCTGCAGAAGGAATTGGAAGGGGCCGAAAAAGGATCATCTGAGTATTGGCGCATTCGCACGCAGCTGAACAGCGTGGAGCAACAGTACCAACGCGAACAGAAAGCCAGTGCCAAAGCAACCGAGGGTGCAGGCGGCGCGGCCAAGTGTGCAGCGGGTGGCGTGGGCAATCTCAGCGGGCAATTGGCGGATCTCAAGGGTGCAGCGGGAGCTATTCCCAAGCCGATTGAGGATATTCAGAAAACCGTCACCGATACCGCGCAATCCTTTGTTAATTTCAAGGATCGGCAGCTTGAAGCGCTCGATGCCGCCGTCGGCTTCGTCAAAGAAAATCCGTTCTCAACCGCGCTGCAAGGCATACTCGTATCGCTTGGCAATGTGATGGGGCCATTGCGCGAGCTTGGCGCACAGTGGGGCGAGCAATTTCAGGCTGGCCTATTACCCCGAATCGTGGTGCTAATCAGCGATGTCAAAACGGCGCTCGCTGAAAAGGGCTTGCTTGGTGCGATTGCCGCAGGTGTATCCGGCGTGGGCGGCATCATTGGCGATGCACTCAAAGCGGGCTTTGCCAAGCTGGGCACCATCAATTGGTCGAAGGTCTTCGATACCCTGCCAGGCAAAATCCTTGCCGGATTAACGACCATTTTTGGCGCAATCAGCTTTGCCCCTGCCGCAACGGCCCTCTGGGGTGGCTTGGCGCTGGCCTTCGCTGGGCCAAACCCCGGCATTACCACGATGTTCGCCAAAATCGGCGGTGCATTCAAGCCGCTGCTTGGCGCGCTCGATGATCTGTTCCTCGTTTTTATCAAAACCTTCAAGGGATTTGCGCTCAACGTGGCGGGGATTATTGACCTGATCATTGGCGGCTTTACCACCTTCAGTACGTGGATTGTCGGCGTGCTAGCCCCCATTGGTGCGGCAATAACGAAGGTGCTTGGACCTATCGGCGCAGGGCTATCGAAACTTCTTGGGCCATTCTCCTCGCTCTTTGGCTGGGTCACACGGCTGGTTAGCCCACTGGGTGCGCTGCTTGGCCCCTTAGCAGGTGTGGGTAGCGCGCTAGGCGGATTGCTTGGGCCATTGCTCGCAGCGGTTGCGCCGTTTGTAGCAATTGGTGCAGCCATTGCGCTGCTGCTCAATCAATCACCGGAATTAAAAGCCGCGCTTGAAGGCTGGACGGCGCAGCTGGGTCAATGGGTGCTCGATGCGATTCCAGGCTTATTCGGCGCACTCAATACCTTTATTGGTGGGTTGCTGAATTGGCTCGCTGCCGAGTTGCCACAAGTCGTAACCACGCTTGTTGGTTGGAGCAAAGCAATCTTCGAGTGGGTCGTGGCGGCCATTCCGCCGTTGCTCGATGGCTTAGCCGAGTTTATTGGCAAGCTCTTCAACTTCATTGTAGAGAACGTGCCCAATTTGGTAGCACAGCTCGCAGGCTGGGGAGCCTCGATTATCGGCTGGGTGATTGATGCACTCCCCGGATTAGCAGGCAACCTTGGCGAATTCCTTGGCAAGCTCTTGGGATTCATTATTGAGGCTATTCCTGGCGTGGTTGCCAACCTCGCCGAGCTTGGCGCGAAATTTATCGGCTGGATTATCACCGATGTGTTACCTGGGCTACCTGGCACGTTACTCAAAATCGCTGAATCCATCTACAACTTCCTTGCGGGCGTGCTGGAGGGTATTGCCCCCAAACTGGCCGCGATTGGCTTGGCCTTTATTAACTGGATTAGCACCGACGTATTGCCGGTTATCGGCGGCAAGTTGGGCGAAGTCTGGGATGCCATTAGCGGCTGGATCAGCGATACCGCTGGCAAAGCCTTGACGAAGGCCAAGGAGATCGGCAGTGGCATTGCCAACGGGATTAGCGATGCGGTTTCAAGCGGCCTGAGCAATCTACGCTCGTTTGTTGCGCGCATCATCAATCCGATTATTTCGGGCATCAACACCGTCATTGACGGCTTAAATATGGTCAATCCAGGCACGGCCATTGGCCACATTGCCTATATGGCGAAAGGGGGGATTACGCGTGGTGGTCTGACGGTGATGGGTGAGGAAGGCCTTGAACGGGTCACGGGCAACGGCATTGACGTGCTGGCTGGGCCGGGCTTGTTTGATGTGCCTGCTGGACTGAAGGTCACGCCAGCCGCGCAAACGATGCGCGACCTGTTAACCCCCATGCAAAGCGCACTGCACCTCCCAAGCAGCCTCACCCGCATGCCTGCACGGATGCATGGCTTCCAACCATCCATGCCCGCAGCGGCCACGACAACCGAAAACTACACCATTAACCAATACTTCACCGCGACGGATAGCCAAGGCGTGCGCGAAGCGGCCCGCCAAGGCTTAAACGAGGGATCAAAACAGATTGCAGGGAAGGCCCGCATCAAGCAACAAACCTACCGGAGGAAATAACCCATGGCTCATGGATTTTGGATTATCAAACAAGCAGAAGTGCCACTTGTGCTCAATTTGAACGATCAGTCGGTCAATTGGAAATATCGCATGGAACAAAACCGCTGGCAGCCACCCATCCCCGAACGCAACCCAGGCAGTGGCGAGCCGTATCTCGATACCGTTGAATCCTTTGAGGTTGCTATTGGCGGCGTTGATGAAGATGAAGTGAGCGTCAATCTAAATGCCCTGCAAGCCATCCTCGACGATGCTGCTGATTTCAATGATGGGATGAGCAGCACACCCGTGATCTGGCGCGAGCAGATCAACAATGGCGTAGCCTACGATGCACTGATGGCATCGGTTGAGCCAGCGCGCTTTGGGATTACGCTGACGAGTAATTTCCTCGTCGATACCAATAACCGCTTTTACCGCAATGTGAAGGTGGAATTTCCGCGCCGCCCGATTCTCTGTAACAGCATCGTCGTGAATTCAAATAGTCCAAGCAGTGATGCTGATGCGATGCTGTCGAGTCTGAGCTTCACAACCGCAGCCGATATCGCCAGTCCCGCAAGTCTTGACTTGGCGTTCAGCAACCTGCCCACCGCCGCAGTGATGCCGACCATTCCAGCAGGAACCGTAGTCATTGGCCCAGATCAAAGCTTATTCCCATTCAACGCCGCGCCATTGGCCACAGGCGCAGGCTATAGTTCCGTTGCTGATGTGGCGAATAATGCGCCGCTGGGGAATGTGATGCGCTATACCCCACCAAGCACCAATGAGGTAGTCCATACCACCAAGCAATCCATCAACCAAACCATGCGCTGCTTGGTGTTCGCGAAGGTGCGCAACAATTCGTTGAGCGCAGGCTTTAGCATTCGGCCCATTGCCACTACTCTTGGCGGCCAACCAATTTATGGTCGCTATACCCATGTTGATGAAGCCAGCGGTACATCGCCACGCGTGATCAGCCTGGGCATTCTGAGTTCGCCCAGTGCGATGACAGAACTCCAGTTGGGCATCACAGCAACTGCCACCGGCCTTGGCACGCTCGATATTGCCGACATCTTTCTTGTCGCCCTCGATCAAGGACGCACGGCGATCATTCCCTATGGCGCAGTGACACGGCCCAACAACAATCAAGGCACACTGTCAATCAATGACAACTATCTCAGCGCTGATACACCAACGCTTAACTATGCCCAAGCGGCGGCGGCTGCGCTCGATGTGTTTAGCGAGGGCGATGCTCGCATTTTCCTCAAAGGCAAGGGGCATAACCTTAAAATCCTGACCACGAACGGCACGTCATGGAAGATCATGCCCAGCGGCAGCGGCGCAGCCCCACGGGTCACGGCCACCTTGAAGCGCCGCACGGCCTCATTGATTCCGCGCTAAGCGAGAGCAAAGGAGTATACGTACCATGATGAAAATCTATGAGTATGCCATTAGCCTGCTGAATCCGGCCACCAACGCCATGGTGGCCAATCTCAGCAAACGCGCATTCGATATTGATGTCTCAATTGATGCGCTTACGTTCCGCATCCGTGCCTTGGCCGATGAGCCAGCCGTGTACCTTGATAATCCGCCAGCCATGCACGCGATTGTGCGCCGCAGCGACGGCAAGCGCTTCGTGTTTCGCGTGAATACCCCCGCACTCGAAACCAATAATATTCTGCTGTTTGAATGCTTCAACCTGATTGCCTGCCTTGATGATGATGAGGCATGTGTGCAGTGGTCAACGATGGACGATGCCAACTGGCTCCCCGTCGGCAAGGAACGCGTCAGCAATCGGGCCGAGGAGCTGCATGAGTTTGGCAGCGAATGCCCATCAATCTACCCCAAGAAGGATGAGCGGTTTAGCATCGGCTTTATTGGCAGCAAGGCCCTGCAAGTGCCGAGCGGGGCAACCCGCAAGCAGCGGGTGATGCAGTGTGATTTCGAGTTTCGCGCGCCAACCAACTGGACGGGCGTTATTCAGCGCAGCGATGCCGCCTTTGGCTTTCTGGCGCGGATTCTCACGATCACCGGCAGCGGTGCAGGCGCAGGCACGATTGTCAACGGCGCATTATGCGAGGCGTTCAGCGATACCGATATTATCAGCATGGATCTGTGGTATGACGCAGCATTGGCCCTCTATACAGGCGAAACGGGCGACGTGTATTTTCGGATCAAAAACTGGCGCGTCGCTGCCAGTAGCGCGAATATGGTCAACACCGTTACCACGACAGCGGCGATCACCGCTGGCGCAAACCGCACCGTCACCCTGGCCGCGATGGCGAATGTGTACGTTGGCCAACGCCTCGTGTTTGAGTCTACGACCACCGCAACGGGCGCAGTCAACAGCGAGAGCGTCGTGGTGAAAAGCAAAACCGCGACCACCTTTATTGCTGACTTTACCAAGAATCACGCGATCGGCAGTACCGTCAAAGGCATTGTGATTACCGATAAGGAAATCATTGAAGATGCGTTGGCCAACCTACGCACGCTGAACCCAAACTGTGGCCTATCCGCCGCCAAAATGCTGATTGTGAATAGCGGCGAAGATCAAGAGGAACGCACGTGGATCAATGAAAGCTACCGCAAGCTGCTCGATGATCTGGCCGTTGATACCGACTATGTGTATGGCGTGGATCGGGAGGGGCGATTGTATTATCGGCCACGTGGCACGTATGCGCGAGCGTGGGCTTCGAGCCGGACTAACATCACCATGAAGCGGCCACTCGATAAGCTCTATAACAGCATTCGGGCAGCCTACCAATCGGCCAAAGGCGTACTGGTGCAGACGGCCTATAGCACGAATAGCGTATCCACGTTGCTCTATGGCATCACCCGCCGCAAAACCGTCAAGGTTGATACCACCAACGCGTCGCTGGCAGGCGCAGCGCGCACCTATGCGCTGAACGATAGCAAGAATCGCAACGCGCAGATCGATGTCGTGCCGCAGCGTCTCACCGATATGTCGGGCGGCGTGTATCCGCTCGATGAAATCGAACCAGGCGATACGATCACCATCACCGACTTGCCCGCCTCATTTAGCGAGACCAACCTGCGCAAGTTCATTGTGGCCGAGCAATCGATTGATGCCAGCGCGGGCACGGGCACGATTACCCCGCAAGAGCCAATTCCCACGGTTGAGCACTACTTGGCCAACCTGACCGATATTGGCCCTGCTCAAGACACCCGCCGCATTCGATAGCCTAGTTCCTAAAACAGAAATGCCGATCTATATCGGATCGGCGTTGCTGTACGCTTAATAGCTCGTGTAGAGATACAGATCGAGTATAGGCGAGGCGTTCGTATCACACCAGACGCGGAAGCCTAAAAGAACAGGAGCACTTGGGCATTTCCCAAGTGCTCCTGTTCTTTTAGGTACTTACGGGTAGGAATTGAATGAGCAACACCAAACCCAAGTAGAATGCGTGCCATAATCGTATACTTGGGATTCGCACTTCACACGACGCAAGGACAACCACAACCTACTCCTTGCGCGCAAGCAAATCGCTTAGATGTCCAAGGAAAACAAGGACAAACAGGAGTAGCCAGCGCAGTGGAAGATCGGGATGAAAGAAATACCCATACGCGCCGATCAGGATCACGATGGCAATACCTATTAAGCCAAGAAGCCGCAGGGAATCACGCATACGCACCTCGGAAGAAATCCTCACATCCCGATTCTAGCAGAGCCGTTTGGTCAACACCATCTCCGCACTGCACTCCCGGTGCATGAGCATTTCAGTACCGCAAAAGTCCCTAATCGTACTGCTAGTGCGCTAATCGTCCAATGACAACACTGTTAGTCAAAGAATAAGTATCCGAATCGATCAAGGACTGCATTGGAATTGGGCTAGAAATCCAATAGAACATAGGGCGCTGGGAATGGTTGCGGAAACAACATTCTTCGTCAATACCATCTTGACAATACTGTTAAAATAGCATTAATGTGAGGGTGGCCCACATACGGGCCTTACGCAGACGTAGCAGTTTTGTCCTCACACCCACAGCCTTGGTCGGATTCAGCAACCGCACGCCAAGGCTGTGGCATTTAATCTGCTTCAGCATCCGCGTGCGACCTCGTAACGCGCATGCCGCCGACAGTATGACAATACCAGTCGGCGGCTTTTGTATGCGCCGAGCGTGCTATGATGGTATCTGGCAGGATAGTGTGAAGAGCTGTCAGATGCAGAAAATGCGCACAATGCCCTGATCGATTGGCTACACCGTTCGATCAGGGCATTGTGGTTTCGGATTAATCGTGGCATTTAATCTGCTACGCTTGATGGTACAGAAGTGGGGTGATTCACGATCGCTCTGATTGTTGACACAGGCACAATCAGGGCGATCGTGTTTTTAGCGTCTCAATTTCAGGAGTTTGTACGATAGGGAATACATAAAAACGACGGTTATCGTTTGCCCCTTTGGAGCGCCAACGGAACACCTCCGGCTATGCGGCAGGCGTTGGAGCATCAGGCAGATCATTGCCTAACAACGTGAAGGGCGCATCCGAAGGGCGCGTCGTGTCCGTGAAAACATCGTCGACAGTCTCAAGTAAGGACGTGATCGAAAAGGGCTTTTCAAGGAACGCAGTATAACTCGTTTGTGCTAGACTATTGAGTTCTGGCACTGCGCTCATGAGAATCACGGGCATGTCCCGCGTGCGCTCCTGCCCTCGGAGCGCCGTCACAAAGGCAACACCATCCATTACGGGCATCATCAGGTCGCAGAGCACCAGATCCATCACTATCGTCGTGAGGGCTGCGAGGCCTTCCCGACCATTCGCGACGAGCACAACGCGATAGCCCTCGTCCGTGAGGATTTCACCGATGACCTGGCGGACGGTTGGTTCATCATCAACAACAAGAATCGTAGCCATAGATCCATCACAATCAGTTAAATATAGGTTTAGTCAGCCGATCATCAGCAACGATCATACTAACACGATCAGTCAATGCGCACCACGGTCACGTAGCTAAAACCACAAACGGCTCGCATGGTGGAGCCGCTTGTGGGAGAGAAGAGAGAGGAGAAGGTTTGCATTAAGTATAGCACTATTTCGGTTTACCGATACGGCCAAATCAAAACACGATAGGCCGCCCCTACCGCACAGAAACGCTGTGGATTTGCGCCTGCAATAAATCCGCGACGGCATCCATGGGAATCGAAGACACCGCCCCGCGCGTTCACATAGCCAAGCATCGTAAGGAGCTGAAACAGGTATCCTTGATCGCGAACACAACCAATGACATACCCATCGACGAGCACGGCTCCCGTGCTATCGACGAATCCAAGGACAGCATTCGTCATATCCAAAATTGTCCCATCGGCACACCCACGGGCACATGCATACCCAAATTGGTTATAAATGATTACCATGACAGACCATCAGCAACGATCATACCAGCACGATCAGTCAACGCGCACCACGGTGACATGGCTAAAACCACAAACGACCCGATGAGGGTCGCTTGTGGGAGAGAAGAGAGAGGAGAAGGTTTGTTCTAATTATAGCACTATTCCGTATCAATCGTGACGGTTGTCAAAACACTGATCAGAAACTGATTTCCAATTGGCGTAAAAGAATGACTATTATGCCACGCGAGAATCTTATACGATCCATATTTCTTCCCTAAATCCTCAATGATCCACGTTTCATTAACAGAAATCAGTGTTTCAACGGGGTTTCCCAGTATAGAAAACAAGTGCTGGATCATATTTTTAGGATGCAGACCCGCAAGGTTTTGCGTAAAACCATCTAGCGAAAAAATCATACTCTCCAATTTTGAAAGCTGAATAACCGTATTTTCCATAAACCCTCCTAAATTGCCATCCTTTCGACAACATACTAACAACAATCATTGTCGAAAGGTTAATGCTTGTTTATCGACACTATTTTTATAATCATAGCACCACAATAACGGTCATTCTCTTTGAAATTCCAACATACCATTAATAGCCATTACGGGCTTTCATTATTGCATCAACCAGCTACGATGCTGCCAGCGGTGAGCTGCGCGTATCACCCGAAGCGCGGGGCCGAGTCTGGCAGACTATGAGGCACGGCGACAGTTGGTGGGTTATTTTAAATGCCTAACAATAGTTGACAACCATGATACAATGCAAAAATTAATGTATGTTCTGTTGAAGTTATTCTTAGTTTGGTATAGGAGGAGCTATGGCGTTACCAGTACAATTGAAGTTTGTGTATGGATGTATATGTCATTTTGACGATGAAGTTATTACGGAAACGAAAGGGTTTTTCTTTAAAGAAAAATTGCAGCGTCCAAACTACAAATTTGCTGAAACTCTAAGCATCAATTACCAATTTGAACTTCAATCAATGAATTCTATTTCACCAACAGTATATAATTTAGGTTTTGGTATATTTAAGTTATCTATAGAAAAAGATTGCGATATAACATATCTGGAAAATAGTACTATACGCCATCCTTATGAGAAGTATTTATATAGAAGAAGTAGTGATAGTCAAGATATGCTTATGCAAAATGCAAATGATGTTTTGCTTAATCTTAGCACATCTGGCTGGGATATAAATGAAGTTGTAAAGTATTTTTATGATCTGAAAAATGGAAATAAAACTATAGGATTATACTGTACAGCTAGTAATACATTGACAAAAAGCCCATTAACGCTAAGTGCATCTGAAAATTGGACATTGAATCCAAAGTAGTTAGATATCGCCTTTACTCACTGGGTTATGGGAGTTTGACGAGCAACCCCCTACATATTACTAACAATAAAGTAGATTAACAAAAGAGCAGCCCTAGCGACAATCGGCTAGGGCTGCTCTTTCTAACTAGTCTAGATCATGAGATTCCGAACACCTGCATTCTGCGTATTGTTGAATGATGCCATCAATTTCGATCAGCGGAAGATGCAATTCTTTCATATAACGAAAATACACACCAACCAAATCAGGACGCTTATGAGCGATCATGTCATAGGAGACAACAGAAAAATGCCCATCATGCTCTACATGATGAACGCAGAATGTAATTGGTTGGCGACCAATCCATAGGTCTTCAAGGAATGTTTCAAACATCCCTTCTGTTAAACTGTCTTTGTTGATACCAAGCAAATTGCGGTCAATACGGTGGGGTTCGGGCGGACTGATGAGATAACTATTCATATAGTCTCTCTGTGGGTGTAGGGCAGTCGGTCTGCTCTGTGGTTTATGAATGCCATTATACCATACACATACTTTCGGTTGTCAAATTCCGCAAATAATGCTCCACTACATACGCCGCAATCACTACCGCACATTGTGGCACAATTGCATTGCCTAGGCAGCGAAGCCGTTTGGCTCGGTTGGAAATCTTAGTAGATACCCGTGGAATGTCATCTTCCCATATTCCATCACGCCATTGCTGCTGGATAGTCTCGATCGAGACATACGTTTGAACTCCAGCAGACCAACCACGCGGGAAACCCATCAATACATCAACCCAGTCTGGATTCAGCTGGCCCACGATTCCCGCGCGCAATAAATGCCCAGGAATAGAATCACGATCGGTTTGTGATGGTGGCAATGTGGCATTCTTGGCATCTTGGGCAGTTGGAGTCGGAAATTGATTGACGATAGTTGCAAGCCCATCACCACTGGTTGCGCTCACGCCACGGCGATTGTAGTTACCGTTCACGGTGGGCGTAGGAAACATTGGTTGGTCGCCCTTCGCAACGGCTCCTGCGAGATTAATTCCATGCTCTCGCTCAGTCACAGAGGTCGATTGATGGTTAGCTCCATCCGTGCTTGCGGTTGGGGTAGGCCACAATCCAGAGGCGTTCGCGCTTGTGGTATGCTCCAACGGCGGAAGCGGATAGACTTTGCCATTCCGCATCATACCCTGCTTGGGCCAAGTCTCGTAGAACAGTGGTAAAAAATCGTCCGCCAGCGGAGCTACGAAGCCCGGGGACGTTTTCCGCAAGCACATAGCGTGGTCGAATTTCGCGAATGAGTCGAGCGAACTCTCCCCAAAGATCCCGCTCATCAGCTCCGGCGAGCCGACTTCCGGCAAGGCTATGGGGCTGGCAGGGGAAACCACCCGCAAGAACCTCACACGGCGGAAGGTTGTGACGGCCAACGCGCCTGATATCGCGATAGCGTGGCACGTCAGGCCAGTGGGTTTCAAGGACACAGGTTGCATAGGGGTCAATCTCCACTTGGGCGACGCAGTACATACCCATCGCTTCGAGGGCACGGTCAAAGCCGCCGATGCCAGCAAAAAAACTAATAAAACGCAGCATCGATGCTCCTAAAAACAAAACCGTGCCTCTGAGTGAAGCGCGGTTGGTGCTTATTTAGTTATAGGACATTGTATTCAGACTCTTATGAAGAACTATGATAGGTTATGCCCCATCAGTAACCCATATCGTTGTAGATATTAAGCGTGTTCGTTATTCCTCGGTAGTTTGGAGCGATTTCCAACGCGTATAGTGCTCTTGATCGTATGGATACTGAAACGTCGGATTAGCCTCAATTCCCCAAAATAGATACCGAATGGTTTCCGCACGATCACGCGTTTTATACATAATTTGTGCATCAGGCCATGGCGCAGTTGCTGGCTCAGCGTATACATCAATCGTATACCACCCTTGCCACCCAGTAATACAAACTGGGGCGTGATCGGGGTATGCTTCGCGACGAAACGTTAAAGTCGTCATGCTTTTTCCAACAAGTAATGGCGTTGGATAGGGGATGGCCACGAGATCGGCAAGCAGATCAAGATACATGATATAGACGGCTCGATAGGGATCATCAGGTTCAGACGTGCTTACTAACAATGTTAATTCTTCAATAATCGTGCGGTTTTTGGTATTTCGATAGTGATGGAGTTCCATCGATGCTCTTCGCTCCTATTCAGACTATTCGCAATTAAAAGTATAGCAGCATGCTGTATTGGTGGATAGGATGGCTGGTAGCTTCAGTTACTCCATTCCTTATGCGATGATCTGCTCAAACCACGTCGCTCGTAAAAAGCGATGTGGTTGCTGGATTCGTTGTGCTTCTTTGGTATACTGGGTTGTCCAGATCGGCGCAAGTACCCCCGATGCACGAACATCGTCGATGGTGGCAATGAGGAGTTGACTGCCGGGCCAGCCCATTTCCCACGCATCAAGCACCGCCCGTTTGCGACGTTCGGTTGGTACGGTAAAGGCAATCAATGGCCAGCTATAGCGCCCTTCCCAATACCGCGATCGATATAATTCACGATACGATTGTGCCTTACCCGTAATGATGCTTAGTTCTTCGGTGCCCCGATCAATCTCAATTGCATAGAGTTGATCAATCTGCCCTGGCTGTTGGCCAACACCGAGCCATGGATACAACGATGAGCGCTCACAATCGGGCAGTGTCGCATCAGCCCAGCGGCGCACCACAACGATGCCATCGGCACGAGGCCGCGCAGTTGGACCTAAATCCATCTCAATATAACTGCTCATCCCGACAATGCCAGGCACATACGACAGCGATTGAATCAAACTGGTGATGACCTCGGCATATTCAATCTGGTGCTCAGCTTGATGTTGGGGATTGAACATCGTTGGAGCTAAGCGCTCGATTCCCTCCTCCAGTATTGGAAAGGCCTGTTTGACGATCTCCCAACCCAAGGGCGTGAGGCTATATAAACGGCCATGGCGCGTCCAACTCAGCGCCCCACGCGGATCATAGCCATGCGATTGAAAGTGCTCACAATAGGTCAGCAGCTTGGCATCGACGAGCTTGGCCAAGGTGCGATTAACCGTCTGAATCGTCACCGTAAACGGATGGCCCCATGCCGTGCCGAGGTGGCGCGAGAGTAAGCGTCCAATGCGAGCAATCAAGAGTAAGACCTGCATCTCGATCGGATTGAGCCCAATCGTCGTGGAATGAGCCATAGAATACCCTCCTCACTATAAAAATGGTGGCTGTGCAGCCTATTAAAGAATGTTGGCATGACCAAATGGCCAATTTAGACGATTCTAGTGCGATATTTTATTTCTGACGGTTTGTGAGTGGTAGCAATGCAGAAAGAACACGGAATGAACACGATTTGAATGCGTCTACCCCACCGATACCAAATGACAGCGCTCACATACGAAAACCGCGCCTCGGGTGATGAAGCGCGGTTTTGCCCCATTTAATTGTGGGAGACGGCTACTTGTTCACAGCGATACTGGTGGTAGAGCAAGAGCATAAACAGTCTCATATATTCTTGTTGATACTGCTGGTGGATACGCTGGGTTCGTTTCAAATATCGACGCTTCATCATGCGAATATTGATCGGCTGGCGTTTGATCGCTGGCTTGTGGCGCTTGGGAATAATGAGCGGTTTATGGCGACTATTGATCACCACTACTGACGCAATAAGTGCGATCAGCGTGGTGACAATGATGAGTCCTTGCATTTATGCACCGTTCCCTTTCAGCACATCGCGCACCCCACGCACAAACTGGCGAATCATTGGCTCGGCGCTCAATGCCACCAGCGCGGCCAGCAATCCGCTCATAATCGCAAACCACCAATGAGCACCAAATACCGCATGCAAGAATTCATGGATGTACCAGCCGGTTGCGGTCGCATCGAGTGAGCCAACGATGACCGCACAGGTCAACCGCATGCGATCGACGTGCACGAAAAAGTAAGCTATTTGTTCATACCAGCGTAACTCGCTTGGCACCTTTACTCCACGCCACAAATGTTGGCCCACAAACGAGATCACAACATGGCCAAGACAGCCAATAAAGAACCAGTCCAGTATTCCAGCTTGTACCCAAATGCCGTGGTATTTCAGCCAAAGGCCGCCGAGCACAACTGCGCTCGCTGTTGCCAAGCCATTGGCAATCCATAACACGATCCAAATCAAAAGCATGCTTGCCTCCGCAATCAAACGGCTGCGGCTCACAAACTGCCAGCGTGTTTTCACGGTCGCGTTCTGTGGCAAGCCACGCGCAACTCGCACGCGGCGACGATATTCCAGTGGCCCTAAAGGCGTTCGCGTTGTCATAGTTATGCTTTGCTCCGCTTCCATGCGAAATGAACAATACAGGCTGCGATAATCATCAGCTTGATCGGAGCTGGCACATACTGGTAGAGACCATAACCCAAAAGAGCGCCAGCGATAACAGCGAAGATTACATAATGCTTTGGCATACATTGCTCCTAAAAATGAACGAACCCCGTCAACCAAGAACGTGGTTCGCTGTCAACTTCAAGTTGGTCGGTGTCAACCAAGACTGGTTGACACTGTTTCGCGGTAGCGCTTGACGTGTCGCCCGATGTGTTGACGGCTTGGCTCACCACCGAGCAGGTCACTGATCTGTTGGTAGCTCAGGCCTTGAGCATTCATGGTTGACCATTCAGCGGCGCGCTTATCAAATGTGGTTGACGGCTCAAGCGTCTGTGATTGATCGGGGTCGTGCTCAATCAACAAGGGCGTGTCAACCGATTCGTGAGCTGGTTGACTGTCAACGTTGACAGTTTGGGGCGTGATTTGCAGGCCTATTTTGTCATCTTCGAGCTGGCCACGCTCCGCCGAAGCGACAGCGATACAGAGCGGAATGAAGAGCGCGAACGCAATCGCAATGCACCATCCAATCCATGTGGGAATGGTTGACGGCATGTGGGTGACAAGGTAAATCAAGTTCAGCCCAAACGAGATGACCAGTGCGACACCGAGTAGGAGCGCAACTAATTTGCCGCGCTTGAGTTGTCGCCGCTTAGCGTAATCGTAGTAGCCGGTAATGACCCATGTCGCACCGTCAACCAAGAGTGTCATCAGGCCTGCGACAATCTTGCCAATGACGGAGCCATCGCTGAACAAGGCCAGAGCACCGACCATATGCGCGAAGCTGACAACGATGGTGCCGAGCGACAACCAGAAAAAGCGTTGTTGTTGTCGATCAATTGCTTCAAGTTCTACCAGCTCGGCAGGCTTGCGTGACATTTGCACGGCGATCTTATCAATCTGATAACTCACGCTGCTCCCTTCTGCTTGACCACGGTCAAGCGTGTGGCATGTTGCCAGACGCTCACGATTGGCAATTCAATCAAACTCATGGGCTGGGCAGTTGGGTCATGGCATTCACCCGTTATCGGGTGAGTTGCTTTATGGGCTTTGTATTCGTTGAGCGTCGTTGCGATATGACTACAGGTGTTGCAATACCAACGACCCTGCTTCTTCACGTGCTCCATCGGTACTCCTAAACCAAACAACACCACCGCAATGGGCGGTGTTGTTCGCCGAATATGCTAGCGTTCACAGAAAATCGTATGATGAATTACGCCGTTGACAGGCTCGTCTCCCGCTCCATGTACACATTCTGGTTGAAACAGAATAAGTGTTTGAAAAACATCGTCAGCAATGGCGGTGTTTTTCAAATTAAACGCATGTATGAAATACGTTAGGAATGCTAGTATTTGGCACTATCAATGTGCTGTGGTTGTTTTGATTGCTCGTTTGAATATGGGCCTTCGTGTGCAGAGGCTAGAAATTCACCCGCTGAATATGAATGCTCGGATCATAAACCACCGACGTGCATGCGCCTATTTAGGATATATTTCTGGCCAAAATCGCAGTTAATTTGCTAATTGGCGTGCTAATAGTCACGATCGAAGCCTTAAATAACTCGATCTGTGGCTAGCAAATGCTTAAAAACAAAGCACACTCAGGAATTCCCCAAGTGTGCTTTTTCGCAATACCTGCACATCGGCTAGGAGCGCTAGCGGATCATGAGCGGTTGCTTTACGAGCGTCACCACAAGCAGGCCATCATTACGGCCTATCGTGGCAAGATCAAAATAGCGAATATGAATAAGATACCCGCCATTCACACCAACTTTTTGATAAACAGGGTTAATGTCGCACCCTTAGGTTCGACAGGCTGGTTATCGATGAGATAGCTTGGGTAGTGGTCACGATAGAATTGCTCGATCCCGGCGGATGACTCCGTGACGAGATAAAAATCTTGGCGTTTAAGCGTACCAAGATTCGTCCCTTTCTGCGCATCTCTATGGGCATCGATCGTTGCTTCGCCACCAGTGTAGAGTTTGGCCGATCGCGGCGTAAACAATGTCGGTTCATCCGTTGATATGCTGGTCGGCAAAGCTGTGGGCGCAATAGAGCCACCACAGCCCGTTAGAAAGATCATGACAAAAAGCCAGAGCCAACGTCGCATCCATTCCTCCTTCATATTCTCACCACAAAACTTCAAAGTTTCTCAATTATTGGCGTAGCGTTAACGATCTCACCCCAACAAAAGTTCCTAAGCCCATACCCAGCCCTTGATTATGCCTTTCCAGCAGCAAGGTAGGATTTGATCTGCGGTGCTGTCGCAAATAATGCGATCATGCCAGCAAAGATCGCCAGCCAGATACCTGCGCTCAACCCCGACCCTAAGAGTAAGCGACACCCTTGCACAAGCATACTAGCTATGGCAACCACAAGCACTATATCGCGGCCCCACGGCAGCCGGAAGATCAGCGGAAAGGCAAGAATGATCCACAATCGGCTTTCAATCAGATACAGAATCCGCATGGCATAGCCCAGCCAGCCGAATCGCATCTCCGCCTCAGTAAATCCGCCAATCCCAAGCAGATTTGCCCATAGCGCTGTGCTATCAACTGCTAAAAGCCCACCAATGCCACGTGCAGCCAACAAAATACCGAGACTCATCATCAGCCAGCGAACAGTGGTTGGTCGTGTCATGGGATAGCTCCTTATGGTGCTCTACTCCATCATTGAAGAATTAATCCGTGCCCTTCAATCAGTTATACCAAACGCCGAGTGGCATAATCAAATAAGGTGATAAGTTCTGCGCTGTATTGGTCTTTATCAAGCGCTGGATCACGCAACCAGGCTGCAAAGGCTTGGTCAATCGCGGCGCGAATCGTAACAGCCATGGGGTGTGGATCAAACGCCCGAAATTCGCCTTGTTCCTGTCCCCACGTCAGAATAGCCTCAATCGGTGCAAATAGGCTTGCGTCGGTGCTAGGGGCACTCGTCAGTTTATCAGGCTCGGTTTGCCAATGAGTCAAGATTTCGGCGGCAGCCTTGACATGGGTCGGATGATCACGGCCATAGGCCAAGTTGGCCGCAAGGTAAGCGTGTAACAGCGTGGTCGCCGATTCGGTCGGCAGAATGTGTGCTTCCATAAAAGTGGCCGCATGCGCATAGATGGCCGCCAAAACGGTTTGAAGCAGGTCATCTTTCCCAGCAAAGTAATACGAAACAACACTCGTGCTAATCTCAGCTCTAGCCGCAATCTGCGCCAGTGATGTTTTTACGTAGCCAAGGTCGGCCAGTGATTGGATAGCACAGTCGATTAATTGCGTTCGACGGGCTTCTTCGGTGAACGTGCGTGGCGGTCGGCCACGAGGTTTATTAGATTGCATAATCTAATTATAGATCGATCAGTCTATTAAGTCAATAGCGCTAAATAAGACACGTTGTTGCGTACTTTTTCTACCCGCAACAAATGCGATTGGGATCATAAAAAAACCACCTAAAACGACAAACGACCCGCTGGGGGTCCCTAGTAGGAGCAAAGAGATTACTGCTCAATCTGCAACCGCAGTTTACCTATTGAGTGCAGATGAAATATCGATTTACCTCAGCAATCAATAGGTAAACATGCAAACTTCCCCAGCCAAGCGCCAACGGTAAAGGTGCTGATAATCGATAAAATAGCGATGACTCCAAAATTCTGAAAGCATACGCCGGCGTAGCCATAGCAGCAATCAGCTGGAATGCTGCCCCAAAAGAGGCAGGCTGCTTACTTTTGCTCAGCATCAAAAGCGCTGAGCTGGGCTTCGAGCTGCTCTAGGCGTGCTTGCTGGCGTTCTTGACGCGCAGCGATCACGGCGATTAATGCCTCGCGGCTGGTATGTTGAAAAAGCTGATTGTCGGGAGCATGACGTTTGATTTGGGCAATTGCCAACTCGTCACGACGGATGTGGGCCTGCAGACGCGTAATTTGGGCACGAAGTTTGCGACGATGGAGTACGCGAGTCATAGTAGCTCCTCAGCAAATAAGAATCACTATTCTAGAAGTAGAACAGAGTCTCGTCACTCACCAAGAGGTCATTGTTGGGTCAATGCACACAGGCCACAAGCAACCATGACTTTTGAGGTAAGCATTAATGAAAGGCTTGGCTAGCTTCGCATGTGGCGTGGAATAGCACTACGCGAGCTTAGCCAAGGCTTGATTGAAGCATGCGCCATTTTTTAGCCCAAACTAAAATAGGCAAACACGCCAACCTCCCCAGCCACGATCCAAAGATAGAGCCGCTGATAATAGAGAAAATAACGATGACTCAACTCAAAATCAGGAATCACATGCCAGCACTGGCCGCGCTGGTTCAGGCCTGCATGCAGGGCTTTTGTAATAATTTCAGGTTTAGCCCAGCCTTCGAGCGTCAATGTACGCTGTTGTTGTTCAGCAGTCAGCTCAGGGATTTTTATCCGTGGCAAGCCACGAATCGGCTCACGCAACACAATGTAGGGTAGATTGCGCCTGGTATAACGGCCCATTCCAATCGATTCAATCTGCTCCCAGCGAATGTTGAAATATTGCCAGCCTCGGCGCATAATCAAGCCGTGATTCGTAATCTCAAGATACGAAAGTGTATCAATCGCCATTCTACTTGCAAAGGTTAAGAGCATGATGACTAATCCCCAGCGCAGCATAGAATCAGAAGCATTATCAAGACCCAGCAATGATCCGAAAGCATAAACCGTTGCAGCAATCACAGCAGCCAAGCGTCGCCAATATTCGGGAACCCTGAATTGGTACATAAATCGACCAACGGACATAGACATTCTCTCATTCTGTAAGCAACACCACCAGCAATACGCTAACGAAAAAGCCAAGGTTACTGATGCAAACCACTGCGACATCAGCTTCCTATCATTTGTTTTCATCCCAATTCTGCTTACACTAGCTGCAACCACGGAGGTACTCCCTATGATCCGATTTGTCCGCTGGCTGCACAGAAGCGTTAGCTTGCTCTATAGTTTCGCAACCTTGCTCATTATCGGATGCTTATTCATGTTGTTTGGAGGGGCTGATACCCGCGTCCAAGAAGCAATTCTGCATCATATCAGCAATCCTGTTAGGTCTACTATTAAAATCATGCCCATCTTTTTCATGTTGAGTGCTGGCGCATGGCTGCATCGCCCAACAAACCGAACCTCGCCGTTTTGGCTCTTGCTGAGCGTTGTTAGTCTATTGATTGGCGGAATGGGTGGCTCAATGCTGATTCGGTTACGCCAACTTTTGAGTTTTATCCCAGCAGCGGAGCACGTTGTAGCTCCAGGTTTTGGATTAACCAACCGTGGCTTGGTTAGTTCTTGGGTTATACATGTCTATCAAGGCTGGAGCATTGGGCTGATCGGCGGGGCTGGCATTATTCTGCTATGTTGCATCCTCAAAATCTGGCTGCCAGCGACCCCATCCAACCCTACCAGATCTACATCGCTTATAGATTCATGGGATAACCTCATGCCGCGCGCATCACGCTCGTTTGATGATTAATCTTGGAGGAAGAGCCATGATCTCCACATTGCGTTGGCTTCGTTCATGGATTACCGGAATCTATGGTACAAGCATTATCCTCATGTTTATTGCACTCAAGCAGCTCATGAAAGGCTATCAGAGCGTTGCTGAAGAGGCCTTCCTCTATCACATTTTTGATACAGCCGCCGGACTGTATTTCTGCATTATTCCGCCGCTCAGCGTTTTTGCGCTGCTTGGTTGGCGTTTGGCTGCCAACAGTGAATTTCTGCGCCCATTGCTGTTTGTCATTGGCTTCATTGCAACATGGAGCTTTATCTTTGGAACAATGATGCTAGCCCAACTTGCAATACAGCTCAGCAGCGTCGATCATAATGGCAACCAGCTCGCATTTGGCTCGGCAGCAACTTCGCGTGGGGTCGTAGAGCCAAGCTTCGTATTTACCCATCTTGGTTGGGCAATGCTAGTCAGCCTAGGATCATTATGTATCCTTGGCTGTTGTTATCTCAAATATCGCTGGCCAACTCGCCCAATGCTATCCAATCAAAATCATTCAACAGCTCATTAAGCAGGAGCAGGCTATGCTTACAAGGCTTATTAATGGCTACCAACGCTGGGCATGGATTCCATGGTTTGTAGGGGTAGGATTGATCGCAGCAGGGCTGAATAGCTTACGCCAGCCCTTGCAACAATCGCCTTCATCGTATAGTTCTGAATCACAACCCTATCTAGCGAGCCTAGGGATTGGCATCTTGCTTGTGCTTATCGTAGTGAGTAGCATCGCCCGCCTTGTCAAAAGCATGCGCTTTGCATGGGATTTGGTTTGGATGTGTGCAGCGCTACTGATGTTGTGTGGGCTTTTATCATGGAGCGGAGCAAGATCCTCACTTCGCAATAATGAATCCAGCCGATCACGCCAGCGGGCAGAAATCAGGGCAATACCGACACTTTTGATGCAGCAACAAGCTGCATGGTTGATGATTGGCGGCGCAGCCTGTATCCTACTAACCAGCTGGATTATCATGCTTGAGCCACCCACCGCAGCACCGCCGCAACCGAACCACAGCCATCCCGATGAACCATTGATCACGTGATCGTTTGAGGATCAAGCGTCGTTTAATAGTTCCCAGCACCATGCTTTCCAGTTACCTAATTTACCCAAGTTGGCGCGCAAAAAATTGCAATGCAGCTTCACTTGCTTGCTGCTGAATTGCTTTGCGGTCAACGCCTGCTTGGTCAACGCACAGCTCAGGAATCAGCTGACAGCCTGCTTCAGTACATTCAGCCAAGAACACATAGTGGCCCACAGCTCCCTCAAAGATTCGCAAATCTGCACCCTTGATATATGCGGCATAGCGCTGAGCATTCGCCGCAGGCGGGGTGTTTATATCGGCTGCACCAGCCATAATCAGCACCGGAATCGCTACCTCGTCCAAGCCAGCGGCGCTAAATCCCTCACCAAGCGCTGGAGCCAAAGCAAGAACAGCTCGCACCCGTGCATCACGATACGATTCGCGATGTTCACTGGCGGCGGCATAGGCTTCAAGCTGCGTGATCAAGCTAGCTGGATCGGGAAACTCAGGCGGTGCAAGCAAGTGCAGTGGCCGCCCAGAATCGGTGTAAGCCGCCAACAGCGTGCTCAAATCCAGCCGCGCGCCAGCCAGTGCCAATACGCTATAGCCACCAAGTGAAAATCCCGCCGCCCCGATTCGTGTTTGATCAATGGATGGCCCAAAGCTCGGGTCAGCGAGCAATCGGTCAAGCACTGCACTCAAATCACGTGGGCGGTCCCAAACTCGGGTAAAGCCTTCAACCAAGTATGGTTCGATGCCCGTGTTGCCATGATGATTAACCCCAGCAACGATATAGCCTTGAGCAGCCAACGCCCTAGCCAGCCAACTAAGTTGCATGGCAATCCCACCAGTTCCGTGCGAGATGAGAATAAGCGGAAACTGACCTTCAACCAGCGCCGCATCTGGGGCTGCTTCGCCAGCATTAAACAGCGGATTGTCGGGAGGGCCAATCAGCATGGAAATTCGCGGCGCAAGTGGATCACATGGATACCAAATATTGGTCAACAACGGACGTTCACCACCAAGCCGCCAATCGACGCGCGTTTGATCGCGATAGGCCAATGTCCGCCAACCAACGTTATACAGCATATCCATCCTTTCTTTAAATCGAATGCGAGCAGCCATGCTCGGTTTAGGGAGCTAAATCAAACCATTCCAGAATCTGCGCAAGCAAGCGACTTTCTGGATCGTACTGGCTATTGGCAAATGCAGCGGTCATTCGCTCACGACGCATAGGATCAAGCACCCAGCTAATCACCAAGGCTGTTGCCTGGCCACGATTGTTCCAGCTATGGCCGTGTAAGCGGTTTTGACCAAGAATTTTGGCCATATGCAGATCAAGAAAATCTGCATAGTGGTGTAATCCGATCATTGTATCTAACTGTGCATCCCAGCTTATGAGCAATGGTTGAAGATCAAGCTCGGTTTGAGCAATTGCGCTCAGCATTTCATCAATTGCATAATCTGGATCAGCCAGCGCTGCTTGCCAGAGCGTCCAAAGATAGGTCAGAATAAGCTGTTGTTCTGATGCAGGCCAAGTTTGCCAATCAGCGAGCCGCAGTTTTCCAAAGATCATATCGCGATCGATGAATACTGAGCGATCAGCGCACAATTCCAAAAAGCGCGGCAAAATTGCCCGAAATTGATCAGCATCGCCCCAAGTATTCAGCGCCTTAAGGCTATAGCGCCAAAGATCGTTGCTGGTTAATTGGCGAATCGGTTTCGAACGCAGGCGCTGATAATCACTATCAGCAACACAACATGGGCAGCCAGTCGGATGCGCAGGAATCGTGTAGCCACTGAAACAGGAATACAGTTGCTCAATAATGATAGTCATGGCAGCTGATTGCAGCATACATTCATTTCCACGTCATTGACAAGCGCCATTACTTGAGCTGCTGTGCAAGCCCCAACAAAATGCCTTCGGGGCCGCGAATAAAACACAGCCGATAAAAATCCTCATATTGGGCAATTTCACCGACAATTTCAGCGCAATGCGGACGCAAGCGCGTCAGAACGGCATCAAGATCATCAACCGCAAACATAATTCGCCGAATCCCCAGCGCGTTCGAAGGGGCATTGGTTGGGGTTACGTTTACTGCCGCTGGGTTATGAAATTGGCTTAATTCGACTCGCCCATGGCCATCGGGAGTGCGCAACATTGCAATCTCGCATTCCACATTCTCAAGCCCAACGACTTGATCAACCCACGGCCCAGCCAATGGCATCTCGCCCTCTAATTCCATGCCAAGTTCAAGAAAGAACGCCTTTGCAGCAGCCAGATCGTTCACCACGATCAGCACATTATCCATCCGTTGCAGCGCCATAGATAATCCTTCCGCTTAAGCTTATGCATTGATCTGGGCAAGAATTGTATCGACAACCTGAGCAAGCGGGGCGGTCGCATCAATCTGGATTGCATTCGGTGCAAAACCCGCCTTGGTTGCATGTTGAAAGCGGGCAAAAGCTTCGCCTGCTTCGGCTGTTCCACCCCATTCAGTCGCTGGTCGAGTAGCAAGCCGCTGATTGAGCGTCGCCAAATCGACCACAAGCACAAACACTGCATCGAACAAATCGACGAAACGGGCAGAATTGCGCGAGCCACCACAGAAGAAACTAACTTGATGCGTATGATCGGCGAACAAAGCGCGAACCTTGGCAACATCCCAAATCCACGCCCCAAGCTCGTCACTGCTTGCATCCACAGGCTTGCCAGTTTGTAAATCGCCGGAATAGGCCAACTCGCGATCGCCATGGATGGCATGGTAGCCACGGCGTTGCAGCTCGGTGCAGACCGTTGTTTTACCAGCGCAGGAAACGCCATCGATGAGGTAATTTTTGATGCCCATGCTTGGTTCCTATCACGACCTATGCTATCTGCTCATCATAGCGATGCTGTCAATCGTAGTGGGCCTAAAACCACAAACGACCCGCTAGGGGTCGCTTGTGGGAGAGAAGAGAGAGGAGAAGGTTTGAACTAACTATACCAGCAAATAGGGCAATTAAGTATGAGATCTTGATTAATTTCTTAGCGTTATCCCAAACTCCTGCCAGCAAAGCCTTTTAGCTGCATTGAGCGATCCGATGCTGCAGAAACAGCTGCTCGAAGCATAACTAGCCTCAAAAGCAAAAAAGTCTGCGATTTCTCGCAGGCTTTGCCATTCCCTCGCACCAACGAAGCTCTCGCTCACAAGCGCTAGCTCCATACACTAGTGTTGCTTGTCATATTGACGTTGGCCTGTTTGTGATTTTGTTTAGCACATTTATCGCCTTTGTTGGCATCTGCGTGCCTGATAACTAGACATTATCTCAACATTCGTGCTACAATTCATGAGCATATCCTGCTCATTGGCCTAGTTCCAGCGTGCAGATCAATGCCGAGCTAGGCCACATTCAGCGTATAACCCGCTGGCTCACGATTAATTCGTGGGCTGGCGGGTTTCGTTTTGGCTGTTTCTAATCCCCTCACGAGGATGTGAGTTCTTCGAATGAACATTGTTTCAACGCTTGATCGGTCTATTGCGCGCACGTTTTAATCCCCTGACGAGGATGTGGGTTCTTCGAATGCGATGACTGATGCAACCAAACCCATCTGCCTGTATGGGTTTTAATCCCCTCACGAGGATTTGGGTTCTTCGAATGCTACGATTGAGCGGCCATACGGCGAAGGGTACGCCATTCGGTTTTAATCCCCTCACGAGGATGTGGGTTCTTCGAATCAACTGACGTTACGGCTGATGAATTGCCACAATTCGCTAGGTTTTAATCCCCTCACGAGGATTTGGGTTCTTCGAATCAAGACAAGCGCAATGCGATCATCTTCACGGGCTATCAAGAGTTTTAATCCCCTGATGAGGATGTGGGTTCTTGGAATCGTGAAAACAAGGGCATAATGAGGAAGGTGCTGTTGTTTTAATCCCCTGACGAGGATGTGGGTTCTCCGAATTTTGCGTACTTGCAAGCTCCTTTGGTTGCCGACGGCGATGGCTTGTTTTAATCCCCTCACGAGGATTTGGGTTCTTCGAATCCACAGTGGTTGGGAAACCTACGAAGTCGAGGGGTTAACGTAACGTTTTAATCCCCTCAGTGGGTTCTTCGCATGTCATTGACCGCTGCGATGGCGAGATGTGGCTCGATGCGTTTTAATCCTCTGACGAGGATGTGGGTTATTCGAATACAGGGGTAAATGGGCGAACCATTATATCTACTATGGTCAGTTTTAATCCCCTCACGAGGATTTGGGTTCTTCGAATGAACTTCACAGGCAGATCAACCATGCAACGCAGAGAAGTTTTAATCCCCTCACGAGGATGTGAGTTCTTCGAATAGTTAGCAAAATTGGTCAACGCTATGTAGACAAGTATGGTTTTTAATCCCCTCACGAGGATTTGGGTTCTTCGAATCGACAGTATGGGCAAGGTTGCCTATGTTGAATCAAAAGTGTTTTAATCCCCTCACGAGGATTTGGGTTCTTCGAATCGTGTCTTTTTGGCCTTGCCCGACTCAGTGCATGAGTGTTTTAATCCCCTCACGAGGATGTGGGTTCTTCGAATGCAATCAAAGCCTGTGCAGACGGGCTGCCAGAGGCCGCAGCGTTTTAATCCCCTCACGAGGATTTTGGTTATTCGAATAAGTACAGACGACGATGATGACTCATATCTCGTCGCAAGGGTTTTAATCCCCTCACGAGGATTTTGGTTATTCGAATCCTGAGGGTTGGGTGCTGCTTGAATATACAGGATCGGGTTTTAATCCCCTCACGAGGATTTTGGTTATTCGAATTTCTTGCTTTAAGCGATCTTCTTCTGCTTGCATCTCCATAATGTTTTAATCCCCTCACGAGGATTTTGGTTATTCGAATAAACACCGAAGACTTGGTGTTTTGCGCCTGCTGCGAAGCAGAACGTTTTAATCCCCTCACGAGGATTTTGGTTATTCGAATGGCCGCTGGTTGGGGCAACTACCAGAAAGGCGATCTGCGTTTTAATCCCCTCACGAGGATTTTGGTTATTCGAATTATGAATTGTGCGAACGCTATTACAAGGATAATAAGTTTTAATCCCCTCACGAGGATTTTGGTTATTCGAATGAAGGTGAGAAGCGGGCCACTATGGGCCACGAACGAATTGTTTTAATCCCCTCACGAGGATTTTGGTTATTCGAATTGTCCTCATCCGACACCCGCCAGTTATCGATCAAGATTGAAGTTTTAATCCCCTCACGAGGATTTTGGTTATTCGAATACATCGTTGATGAGCATGCCGAGCGGCGCTGGTTAATTCGTTTTAATCCCCTCACGAGGATTTTGGTTATTCGAATCTTTGCTGTACTGAGAAAGTGATAATACAAATCATACACAGTTTTAATCCCCTCACGAGGATTTTGGTTATTCGAATTGGTGATATTCAATTGTTGCAGATTAACAAATAGGATACGTTTTAATCCCCTCACGAGGATTTTGGTTATTCGAATTCCGATGGCCTGAGCAGCCCATCACCTGCTCACCACGCGTTTTAATCCCCTCACGAGGATTTTGGTTATTCGAATTGAAGGGCGCACACGACCTAAAGACGCTGGCCAGCAAGGTTTTAATCCCCTCACGAGGATTTTGGTTATTCGAATATGAAGCTATATACGATGTTCTATCCAGAGCTAAAAATCGTTTTAATCCCCTCACGAGGATTTTGGTTATTCGAATTATGATACCTCTACTTTACTAATCCTAATGTCCGATAGTGTTTTAATCCCCTCACGAGGATTTTGGTTATTCGAATCATCAGATAATGGTCGGCCAATATCATAATTAAGGTGCGTTTTAATCCCCTCACGAGGATTTTGGTTATTCGAATAATATGAGTATTTGCAACGACCAATCACCACTCCATTAAAGTTTTAATCCCCTCACGAGGATTTTGGTTATTCGAATGATGGCTTGAGAACATTTCTCAAGTCGTATAAACAGTGTTTTAATCCCCTCACGAGGATTTTGGTTATTCGAATCTGTTGGTAAGAAGTCAGAACTAACAGATTGGCTGAATGCGTTTTAATCCCCTCACGAGGATTTTGGTTATTCGAATGTAATCACTACGGTATCCTCTAGGCATTAACGATTATCGTTTTAATCCCCTCACGAGGATTTTGGTTATTCGAATCGGATCGAACTCCATCCCAAACTTGCAGCCGTGCTGAGTTTTAATCCCCTCACGAGGATTTTGGTTATTCGAATCTCGTTGCAACCTTTTTCGATTGCGAGATATTCAATCATAGTTTTAATCCCCTCACGAGGATTTTGGTTATTCGAATGCTTGCCACAACGGGCAAGCCAACAATTGTTTGTCTAGGTTTTAATCCCCTCACGAGGATTTTGGTTATTCGAATAAGCAACCAAGAGATTGGTTGTGACGTGACTAGGTTTTAATCCCCTCACGAGGATTTTGGTTATTCGAATTCATCAAACCATGCTTGGTAGCGAGTAATACCACTAGCACGGTTTTAATCCCCTCACGAGGATTTTGGTTATTCGAATGCCTACTGTACCGTGCGCTGCCACAGCATCTAAGGGTTTTAATCCCCTCACGAGGATTTTGGTTATTCGAATTGCACGCCTGATGCACCGTTTGTTATCAGACTACATTGTTTTAATCCCCTCACGAGGATTTTGGTTATTCGAATTTTGGACTTCGGCTGCGCCAACCAACAGTTGCTGGTTGGTATCGTTTTAATCCCCTCACGAGGATTTTGGTTATTCGAATACCAGTATCGGGACAAAACCACACAGCGGGCATCTCAGTTTTAATCCCCTCACGAGGATTTTGGTTATTCGAATGTTCGGCGGCTAAACGGGCTAATCCAGATGGGCTATGTTTTAATCCCCTCACGAGGATTTTGGTTATTCGAATTTTACCATTCGCCAAAAGAAGGGCTGGCCGTGTACCGACAGTTTTAATCCCCTCACGAGGATTTTGGTTATTCGAATGCATACGTAGCACCGCTAGATCAGATAACGCTCCATATGTTTTAATCCCCTCACGAGGATTTTGGTTATTCGAATAAATTGGAAGGACTAGAATTGGAGATATTCCTTCACAATAAGTTTTAATCCCCTCACGAGGATTTTGGTTATTCGAATCTTCGAGGTCACAGACCCCGTAACAGGCATCATTCGGGTCGTGAGTTTTAATCCCCTCACGAGGATTTTGGTTATTCGAATTTAACTTCAAAGATGAGTGTTCGAATCACTCTCAGTTTTAATCCCCTCACGAGGATTTTGGTTATTCGAATATCGCTTGTTGAATTTGGGTAAGTCCCCCACCAAGCCCGTTTTAATCCCCTCACGAGGATTTTGGTTATTCGAATTCAACACAAAAGCCATGATAGTCCTCCTTGATAAAACCTGTTTTAATCCCCTCACGAGGATTTTGGTTATTCGAATATCTCGGCTCGGCTGACCTCCGCACGACGCACCGTAAGTTTTAATCCCCTCACGAGGATTTTGGTTATTCGAATTGACATTGACAACAATGGCAATGTGCAATTGTTTGTACGTTTTAATCCCCTCACGAGGATTTTGGTTATTCGAATGAAGAATGGCAAGATCGTTTAGCGATTCACCACATTTTCGTTTTAATCCCCTCACGAGGATTTTGGTTATTCGAATGAAACAGGCGAGCTTTGGGCTGTTCGTAACGAAAACGAGTTTTAATCCCCTCACGAGGATTTTGGTTATTCGAATTTGGGTGAATGCCCCAGACCATCGCAATGCGGGTGTTTTAATCCCCTCACGAGGATTTTGGTTATTCGAATCGAATTCTTGTTTCAATGTTTCAAATAAGCCAACTTGTGTTTTAATCCCCTCACGAGGATTTTGGTTATTCGAATTGATGGGAGTAGTACGTTCAGAGAGAGCGGAACAAGTACAGTCCGTTTTAATCCCCTCACGAGGATTTTGGTTATTCGAATGCAACAAGAAAAACGGCGCATTGCATTGCTTGCTCTTAGTTTTAATCCCCTCACGAGGATTTTGGTTATTCGAATTCAAATGCGTTGGGAATACATCGATGGATATTTATATTGTTTTAATCCCCTCACGAGGATTTTGGTTATTCGAATGCATTCCAATCACCTATTAATCCCACCTTGCTATAGTACGTTTTAATCCCCTCACGAGGATTTTGGTTATTCGAATAGCAACAACGCCACCAGCCCAATAAAGCAAAGGGGTTTTAATCCCCTCACGAGGATTTTGGTTATTCGAATACAACTGGAGCTGATGGGGAAGCTCTGCGCGGTAGCCGGTTTTAATCCCCTCACGAGGATTTTGGTTATTCGAATGTAAATCATTCGCCCATTCGATTACATCTTTTTTATAGTTTTAATCCCCTCACGAGGATTTTGGTTATTCGAATTGTTTCGTGCAGATAGGAACATTGAATACTTTTATAATAAGTTTTAATCCCCTCACGAGGATTTTGGTTATTCGAATTTAATGATATTGATAACATTCTGCACGGCGATACTAGTTTTAATCCCCTCACGAGGATTTTGGTTATTCGAATATAAACGTGATGGTAAGCATTATAATGGCGAGGTCTGAGTATGTTTTAATCCCCTCACGAGGATTTTGGTTATTCGAATGCGCAAAATAATAATAGTATCTCCACATTTGGCATTAAAGGTTTTAATCCCCTCACGAGGATTTTGGTTATTCGAATAAACAACAAATTCGCCAAATACTGATTAGCAAGTACAATGGTTTTAATCCCCTCACGAGGATTTTGGTTATTCGAATTTTTTGGGCTACCTCGTTTAAGGTAGCATCTGGCTGTTTTAATCCCCTCACGAGGATTTTGGTTATTCGAATATCGCAGGCAAACTGGGGCCAGCCTTTGCCAAAATCACGCGTTTTAATCCCCTCACGAGGATTTTGGTTATTCGAATTGTCAAGCGTATAAAGGATCGTGCACGCGCTTAATTAGGTTTTAATCCCCTCACGAGGATTTTGGTTATTCGAATAAAAACAGACCCCTAGTTGTTAGAGGTCTGTGAACGATGTTTTAATCCCCTCACGAGGATTTTGGTTATTCGAATGCCAATCGTAATCCCTGACTTGGGCGCATTACACTGCCGTTTTAATCCCCTCACGAGGATTTTGGTTATTCGAATGACCATTCACTACTTCAGCGGCACGCTCCCAAAAGGTTAGGGTTTTAATCCCCTCACGAGGATTTTGGTTATTCGAATCACAAATGACGTGCAAGCAGGTAATGATTGATTATTGCGTTTTAATCCCCTCACGAGGATTTTGGTTATTCGAATCAATTGCAATATCAGGTTCGCCGCGCTCAAAATTAATATGTTTTAATCCCCTCACGAGGATTTTGGTTATTCGAATATACCCCAATTTTCATGGCTTTGCAAGGCTCTAAAACGCGCGCTTTGCGCGGTCCGCTGCAAAATGCTAATTTTCAGGTGTTTTTGGCCCATAAAAAGCAGCCTAAAAACGCGTTTTAGCCCATTCTAATGCGATCGCGCGGCTTGCAAACACATTTGTGCCCCTATATAGCCCTAAAACCACAAACGGCTTGCATAATAGAGCCGCTTGTGGGAGAGAGGAGAAGGTTTGATTGCATTTTACCATCATTCTGGCGTATGATCAGCAACGGTCATGGTTGTAATCAATGACATTGCCACATGGCCTTCAAGTACACTCATCGCATGATTATGGTGAATCGAAACAACCGTATAGCCTGCCGCAAATTCTTGGCGCAAGCTTGCTTGAAGCTCAGCCATATTGAGCGCAATCAACGATTTAAGCAACTCTTCCAACGATAGATTGATCGCCGCTGTGCTGGGCCGACTGGAAGCACTCGCTAAACTCTGCTCAGTAATCGGCAGCGAACGGACACTTGTCTCGGTAAACACATGCATTTTGCCTAACATTCGATGCTCCTATGCAGCAAATCAGGATTCATAGCGCTGCTGTAGCAACAATCGTTCCTAATAGCTCCACACCCTCAGCACTTATTGCAGGGCAAAATGCTCAGCATCTGCATTATCAGCTTGCTCACGATTGATCACCAAAAGCGGGTTCGGATCGTCAAGCGCAACCAAGATTGGAAAATAAACTTCCAGCACATCACCATTGGCAACCGGAGTATCAAAGCGTGGCTCGAAACAGCAGGGCAAGCCTTGCATATCCTTCACTGGGCGATATTCAGCATTCGAAAAAACCAAAAGCGAGATTTGTGCTCCATCAAGCACTACCGGCTCAGGATTGGCTCTGCCATGAGTTATTTTTGCCCGAACTAAGCCTACTTCATAGCCAGCAGGCGGCCCAGTATAAGCTGGGTCAAGCGTTGCAATGGTTGTTAAGGCTTGCGCACCCCGCTCAAAATCGACAACTTCAAAAGCAAACGAGAGATTCGTACTGGCCATCATCAGCATTTCACCCTTAGCAATTGGATCATTGGCCGCTCCAAAACTAAACGCATTCTCTAACTCAGTATCATCAAGGTAGGTTACCGTCACCGCAACTGGCTGCTCGGTTGACGCAACTGTAGTCGTCGGAATCGGAGCATTCGTCGGCGATTGAGCCTGATTAGCACCACAGGCCATAAGCGAACATCCAAGCAGCATTCCAAGCGTTAATTTGCGTACGCGCATAACTCCTCCTTACTTTCGAGCTTGCTGGCGATACGCAGCCATAACTGCAAAGGTTACTTACGATTAATGCAACGCTCAATCCCGCATCCTATGCTACTCTATCGCCACGTGAACAACCCTAACAAGGAAGGATATTGTGCATGCGGCGTTTGAGTTTTTGGATTCTACTTGGAATTTTAGCGGCATGTGGCAGCAGCACGCCCAGCGAGCCAAGCCAACAAGCACTTGCCCCAACCGCGATGGCGACTGCAACTGCAACGGCTGCGCCCACCAATCCGCCCCCACCAACCAACACCACGATTCCCACGGCAACCAACGAGCCAAGCCCCACCCCAGAGCCAAGGCTCGAATTGGCGATTGTTGGCGATATTATGCTGGCCCGTTCAATTGGCGAGCGTATTCTGAGCGATGGCCCCGAACCAGTGTTTGCTGGAGTCTACGCCGATTTAGTTAACGCCGATTTGACGATTGGCAACCTCGAAACCGCTGTTGCCGATACTGGCGAGCCAGCGCCCAAGGCCTATCGTTTTTTAGCACCGCCAGAAAGCATCGCTAGCCTCAGCCATGCCGGCTTCGATTTGGTTTCATTGGCCAATAATCATAGTTTAGATTGGGGCGAATCAGCGCTGAGCGAAACCATCGGCTTGTTAAATCAAGCAAATATTGCCAATGTTGGCGCTGGAATGAATGCAGAACAAGCCTATCGCCCAGTGATTCTTGAAAAAAATGGCCTGCGCTTGGCATTTTTAGCCTATGTTGATGTGCCAGTTGAAAATGGCGGCTTTGTGACCGAATCATGGACAGCAACCGCTGATCAAGCAGGCCTGGCTTGGGCCGAACCAGCAGTGATTGCCGCCGATGTTGCAGCAATTCGGCCAAGCGTCGACCACGTAATTATTTTGCTGCACAGTGGCTATGAGGGAGTCAACCAGCCAAACGAGATTCAGCGCAGCAATGCTTATGCAGCCTTGGAGGCAGGCGCGACGCTGGTGCTTGGCGCGCATCCGCATGTGCTGCAAGGCTATGAAGCGCGGCCAAACGGCCAATTTATTGCTTGGAGTTTAGGCAATTTTGTCTTCGATGGCTTCGATGGTACGCCCAGTCTCGATAGCGCAATTCTGCATTTAACCCTCGATAAAAGCGGCGTAATCGGCTCGCGCTGGACTCCAGTGCGCTTGGTTGATGGCTATCCACAAGCGCTTGATCCAGCTAGCGACGGCGCATATATCATCGAAACCATTGAGCAGTTGAGTCGATAGATTTAATGGTTCATTGGATTGGCAACCGGGATCATTCCCTCACCCCCAGCCCCTCTCCCACTGAACGCGGGCGAGGGGAGCACCAACTCCGTAGTTCCCCCTCGCTCGTTCGACGTTACTGGCCCTGCTGTGTTGTATGGCACAGGCGTGAGTGCACCGACTCCGTAGTTCCCCCTCGCCCGTTCGACGGGAGCGGGGGCTAGGGGGTGAAGGGAAATCGGTGGTTAACGTGATGACCCCTCGTTGCTAGCCCTTGCGGATTGCCTCGACGCGAGTGACAAACTTATTGGCATACTCAGGATCGTCTGTCCACGTATTGCTCAAACCAGCAAGGGTTTTGGCAACACCACGCAGATTTGCGGGAATGTTGCCATGGCGTGGGTTGCGGGCCATCATCTTTTTTTGAGTTTCGTTGGCTTCATCATCACGCAACGCCAAGGCCAATAATTGGCCAATATGCGCCTGCACCGCGCCATCCCACGTGCTGAACGAAAGCCCGCCCTCTTGGCGTACGCCCAAGCCAGCTGGGTTACGCTTTGGCCGCGCAGCCCAGCCCGAGGTCAAGCCAGCGGTTTCAAAAATGCACTGTGCCGCTGCCAGAAACGGATCAAGCCCAACGCTTGGCGCATAAACCCAGTAATAGCCCATAATCGTTTCAACATCGTTCTTGTATTCTGAGTTTTGGGCCAAACTTTTACGAATAAAGCCAATTGCTTTTTCGCGGCTGCCCGAAGGCGTAGCGCTCAACAACGGTGTGTTGGCAGTAATTGGGCTATCAATCAACGGCATGCTTTGCACATTATTCAAACGATCAACTGCATTTTGAATTGTGCTGATATAGTAGGCCTCGCTAATTGCAGCGCCTGGGCACGAGGGTTTGTTGTAATCGCGATGTGATGAAATGCCACCGCCAAATTTTTGATGACGAATCTCAAAGCTGTTCAATTTGCGTTTGAGCACCGCCACCGCATGGCCAACCAAGGCCGCAACCGGAGCCGACCACTGGGTATTTTCAAAATAGCCACATACTTCGATGCCGATTGAATATTGCAACGTGCCTTTGCTATCGCGATAGCCATTGCCTTGGGCCGCATGAATCCCTTGGTCATACATCGGCGTGAACAGCCAAATCCATGTTTCATCAATAAACAGGTGTGGGCCACGATCCCAGCCAGCGCCAGTGCGATAATATTCGCGCAAGGTTTCAAGTTGCTTAAGCCGTTTGCGATAAATTTGACCTTCGCTCAAGCCAGTTTCTTGGCTATCCCAACGCCAGCCCGATGGATAAGGCGCGGCGGCGGTGCTTGGCACAGCAGTATGGTGCAAAACAACAAAGTTGGGCGGAATTGCGCCAAAATCATAGCTATCAACATAATGGCTAAATTCTTCGGCTTTTAGACCCTGACCGATATACAAAAACTGTTCAACAGGCACAACTCCGCGCGTGCCTTCCTCGCTGAGCGTATCTTCATGCGGCATTGCATCTTTGGGATCAGGCAAATCAAACGGCGGTAGCGGCTCGTCGTGCAGCGGTTGGTTATCATCAGTCATCGATTGGTCTCCTTCGCACAAAACACCGAGAACAGCCCAATTATATAATTAAGCTTCCCTCATCCCAACCCCTCTTCCAACCGCTGGACGAGAGGCTTTAATCCATGGTTCTTGCGCAATACGTCGGTGAAGACTGGCGGCTCCCCTTGCCCGCGTTTTCGTGGGAGAGGGGGCTTGGGGGGTGAGGGAACGCTCCACATCAAACGAATTACTAAGAACCTGACCATGAAAGCTCACCCCAACCCACGCCATGGCAGAAAGGTTGCGATAAGGGAACCGATTAAACATACAAACTTGTTAGGGTGAAGAGGAACAACACGCCTGCAATGTAGCTATTGACATTGAAAAAGGCAATATCAATTTTGGAAAGATCGCGTGGGTTGATTAAGCTGTGTTCGTAGACCAATAAACCTGCGGCAGCAGCAACACCAACATAAAATGGCCAACTGAGGCTTAACAAAACCCCAACCGCCAAGAGCAAGCTAATCATGGCCACATGGCAAACTTTGGCAACCAACAGCGAGGTAGCAATGCTGAAGCGAGCTGGCAACGAGTGCAAGCCTTCCTTGCGATCAAAATCAACATCTTGGCAAGCATAAATTAAATCAAAGCCAGCAATCCAAATCCCAACCGCTCCCGCCAGCAAAAGCATCGCAGGCCGAAAATGTGGATCAACCGCCAGCCAACCACCAGCGGGCGCAATTGCATCGGTGAAGCCTAGGCCAAAGTGACACAACCAGGTAAAGCGCTTCATATACGAATAGCCACTTAACGCAATCACGGCAATCGGCGAGAGTAACAAACACAACGGATTGAGCAAGCCAGCGGCAACCACTAAAATGGCTAACGAAACCAAGCCAACAATCAAGACCGATTTGGCCGAAAGCGTGCCCGCAGGAATGGGGCGGATGCTGGTGCGCGGGTTGCGGGCATCAAAATGGCGGTCAAGGTAGCGATTGAACGACATCGCGGCAGTACGCGCTGCCACCATCGCCACGGTGACCAAAATCAACGGTTGCCAGCCAGGAAATTGTTTGTTGGCCAAAAACAGCCCCAAATAGGCGAAGGGAAGGGCAAAAACCGTGTGTTCAACCTTAATGTTGATTGCGGTTTGCTGCAAGGTATTACGTAAACTTGTCATGCTGCGTTTCCTATCGATGATAAACAAGAATCTGCTTGCATTATATAGCAGTCGCATGGCACTGGTAATCCTACTTTACACTCGACATATGGGCTAGATCACGAATTAAGTGGGCTTTGACTTTTATGCCAGCATTCCCTACAATGTGCCTTGTATCACAAACTGCTGGCAATGCTGCCTGAGCTAGACGACCGCCTCGTGTTCGACGTTGAATACGTTTGGACAGGGGCTTTTTTTGTTTGCGCCGAGGAGTGTACCCATGACGGTCTATAACTTCAATGCCGGTCCTGCGATTTTGCCACCCACTGTTTTGAGCCAAGCCCAAGAAGAACTCCGCGATTTCGCGGGCACTGGGATTTCGGTGATGGAAACCAGCCACCGCTCAAAAGAATTCGAAGCGATCAATAACGAGGTCGAAGCACGCTTCAAGGCCTTGCTTGGGATTGAAAGTGGCTATCGGGTATTGTTGCTGCAAGGGGGAGCCAGCACCCAATTTGCCATGATTCCGCTCAATTTCTTGGCTGCTGATGCGGTTGCCGATTATATTGTAACTGGCGTTTGGGCCGAAAAGGCGCGCGACGAAGCCCAAAAAATCGGCAAGGTGCATATTGCAGCCGATACCGCCGCCGATAAGCACAACCGAATTCCCACCCAAGCAGAGCTGCAATTTAGCGAAAATCCTGCGTATGTCCACTTGACCACCAACAACACGATTTATGGCACGCAATGGCAAACCATTCCCGAAACCAATGGCGTGCCGATTGTGGCCGATATGAGCAGCGATATTTTCTCGCGACCTTTTGATGCCAGCAAATTTGGTTTGGTCTACGCAGGAGCGCAGAAAAACCTCGGCCCTTCTGGTGTCACCGTGGTTTTGATTCGCGAAGATTGGCTGGATAAAGGCGCAAAGAATGTGCCCACCATGTTGCGCTACAGCACCCACGCCAAAAACAATTCACTTTACAACACTCCACCAACCTTTGGTGTATATATGCTCAACCTCGTTTTAGGCTGGATTCAAGAGCAAGGCGGCTTGGCAGGTATGGCTGAATACAACACCCGCAAAGCCAACATCGTCTACAATGCGATCGATAATTCTGGCGGTTTCTATCGTGGCCATGCAGTTACCGATAGCCGCTCGCAAATGAATGTCACCTTCAATCTGCCCAACCAAGAGCTGGAGAAGCAATTCTTGGCCGAAACCAAGGCTCAAGGCATGCTTGGTTTGCCTGGTCACCGCTCGGTCGGCGGCGTGCGGGCCTCGATCTACAATGCAATGAGCATTGAAGGAGTCGAAGCCTTGGCAAGCTTCATGGCTCATTTTGCAGCCAAACACGGCTAAATAATTCAAGCCCTCGGTTATGGCTTGATGATGCCAGCGCCGAGGGCTTACAAAGAACATAGAGCAAAGAACATAGGAATTTAACCGCGAAGAACACGAAGAGCGCGAAGGATGGAAACCGCGAAGAACACGAAGAGCGCGAAGTTGGGTTTTTAGCCACAGATTGGCACAGATTATGATGATTAGGCTATGGACTTTTGGCTATAGGCTATCGGATTTATCCTTCATCCCTCATAATTTCGTAGCTCTGCACCTCTGCGCTAAAACTGTCCCCTGAATCCTAGCCCCTGATCCCTATTTTTTGACTTCAGCCTTTGCTTGAAATCTTAAAAATATTCCGATAGCCAAGAGCCTATAGCCTGATCCTTTCATCCTTCATCCTTCATCCCTCATACTTACTATTGCCCGTTGGTCTCTTTTTTGCTATAGTGACCCCGTTTTCTAAAAAATCGGTTAATTAAGGATAGTATATGCGTTCATTTGTGGTCTACATATTGCTTTTGGGATTGGTGGCATGTGGCCAGCCCAACCAAGTTGCGACAACCCAACCAACCTTGGGGCTGATCCTGAGCAATCCAAGCCCAGCACCTATGGTCAGCACCGCAAGCCCAAGTGTAGTAAACGGAGCAACCAGCGCAACCCACGTTGTTGGGGCAACGCCAAGTATTGCTGCCGACGATTGGCAAAGCCAATACCGCGCTTGGATCAATGAAGCGCGCCAAACCCATCCGTATAGTGAAAGTAGCGAGCTGATGTGGAATGTGATGATCTGCGAATCGAGTGGAAATCCCACCATTCAAGGCCCAGGCGAATTGATTGGTTTATTTCAATATCAGCCAAGCACCTGGGGTGGAACGTGGAACCCATATCGCGATCAGCCAATTACTGATCCACGAGCGCAAATTTTTGCCACCGCCAAAGCATGGCACGATGGCAATCAACAATGGTGGGGCGTGTGTCTCTAATTATTCATCAAGGTTTCAACAGTATCGAACAAAATATCTAAGGTAAACGGCTTAAACAAAAATTGCCCATACAGTTGGGTCTGGTCACGGCAATCAACGGCGCTCATAAAGACAAAAGATGGTGAGGTTGCCCCGAATTCGCGTTGGACTAATTCAGCCATTTTGATGCCATCCATAAACGGCATCATCACATCGGTCAGCACCAAGGCTGGCTGAATTCGTTGCGCTGCTTCGAGACCACGGCGGCCATCATAGGCCACCTCAACCGTGTAACCTTCGTCTCGCAGGGCATCGGCGATCATGTCTGCGATTGAATCTTCATCATCAACGATCAATATCTGTTTTCCAGCAACCACACAATGACTCCTTTTATCGCCGTGGGACATTCCAACGCCGATGATCGATGACCATCAGCGTTTGCTCCTCGGAACTATTGAATTAAAGAGATAAGCAAAACTATCCAGCAAGATTTAGACCAATAGGCTTATGGCGTAATTGGTTCAAGCGGTAAGCTCACGGTAAAGCAACTCCCATGACCTAAACCGTCCGATTCAACCTTAATGCTCCCACCATGAGCCCGAACCACTGCGCGAACGGTATAGAGACCAAGACCTGTGCCACCAACTCGTTGGGTATGGCGGCCTCTAGTAAAGCGCTCGAAAATTCGTTCGAGGTCTTGGGGGTCGATCCCCAAGCCAGAATCGCGAATGCTGAGCAGCACCGTTTGGGCTTCAAGCGCTAATTTCACAACCACCACTGTCTCATCGGCGCTATATTTCAAGGCGTTATCGAGCAAATTCCAGATCACCCGCTCCATCCAAATTGGATCAACCCGCAGTTTTGGCGCTGCATGCAGTTCCATCGCAATCCGTGGATTCGCCAAACCACCATTAATTGTGGTGACTAATTGAGCCACCAAATCGCCAAAATCCAGTAATGAAGGACTAATCAACGTTTCGCCAGCGTTGATTCGGGCCACATCAACCAGCAACGAAAGATAATCGCGCATGCGATCGGATTGGGCAATAATCGATTGCAAGCGATTGAGTTCGCGTTCGCTACGATTTTCAGTTTTAGCGCGGCGCAGCAGCAAATCGGCACTACCACGGATGGTCGTCAACGGATTTTTCAAATCGTGGACGATAGTAGCAATGGCATTATCGCGATCGCTTTCTTGCAATTTCCAACCAGTAATATCTTGAAAGACGGCAACAGCACCAATCAAATTACCACGATTATCGTGAATTGGCGAGGTATTGGCCAAAATTGGAATTTCGCTGCCATCAGGGCGACGCAAAATCAATTCATGCTTCAAAAATGGCTCGCCAGTTTTGAGCACCCGCGCAATCCCCGAATCGCCAGCAGGCAGGCGGGTACCATCAGGTTTATGTAAACCAAAATGATTATAGCCAGCGACTGGCACAGCGTGCAGCGGGTGTTGCCACAATTGCTCTGCTTGGCGATTGGCCAAAATCAAGTGCCCATCGGGAGCCAAACCAACCACCACGCCTTCAGGCAAAACATCGATGATGCTTTGTAACAATGATTGATGCAGATCGCCAAAATTATCATGCTCATGCGGCTCGACATAGCTAGTGCGTAAACGCCCAATCCAGCCCTCAAGCAAAGCCTGAATAATCATCACTTGGGCTGGGCTAAACTTGTGAGCAGGATTGAACTTAATTGCGTAAAAAGCTTCATAGACAAAAATCAAGGTTGCTGTTTCGCCGTTCAAGGCCTGCTCAGCACTCATCATTTGGCCATCTGGCTGGCCTGCGGCTGGGGTAACACAGTGATATTCACCGGAAGCTGTGCGGCTCCAAATTGTTACCTCAACCTGAAAAGCAGCGCTGAGAGCCTCCGCCAATGCAACCAACGATTGTGGCGCTTCGGTTGTAATACGGCGCGAAAAGTCTTCAATCATAGCCCATTCGCGACTGGTTATATTCATTCGGCGTTCCTTCCACATAGCGCATGGTTACACAACAGCGTTAGCTTAATCCGAGGTTGGTTTAATTGGGCGACCGATAATCGCTTCGTAGCGTTGGGCGAGGGCGGTGTAATCTGAGCGTGGGTCAAGCGCTTTTTGGGCCACCCACATTTGTTGGGCTAAGCCACCAGCCCACAATGGCACGCCACTCGCACGCGCAGTATCCATCACGGCATTAAGATCTTTGGCCAATAATTCAGCTGCAAAGCCTTTGTTGTAATCGCCGCTGAAGATGGTTTCGGGCAGCCAACGCTCAAGCAAGTAATTCGAGGCAGTTGCATTTAATAAAACATTGCGAATCGTATCTGCTTCCACGCCATTGGCCACGCCAAAGGCCAAAGCTTCGATATTGGCCATCGCAATAATACTGATGGCGAGATTATTGCATAGCTTGACGACAGAGCCAGATCCGCTTGCCCCAATGTAGCTGACTGCGCCGCCAAGCACATCTAGAACCGCTTGACAGCGTTCAAATGTGCTTGCTTCGCCACCCACCATAATTGCCAACTCGCCAGTTTTAGCACGGGCTGGGCCACCGCTAACTGGAGCATCGAGCATGGCTATTTGGCGTTCGGCAAGTTTAGCGGCAATTGCGCGGCTGGCGGTTGGCGCAATTGTGCTCATATCAATACAGATACTGCCCGCAGCCATACCCAATGCAGCACCATTCGTGCCAAGCAACGCCGCCTCAACTTGCGGCGCATCGGGCACCATGGTAATCACAATATCGCTGTTTGCGCCCAAGGCTTGGTAATTTTCGGCAATCGTTGCGCCTTGCTGGGCCAGTTGCTCGGCGGCTTCGCGGCGTTGATGCACGCCAACGGTTAATTGATAGCCAGCTTGCAGCAAATTTGCCGCCATCGGTGCGCCCATCGCGCCCAACCCGATCAAGCCAATCCGTGGTTTTTGCATGATTGTTTCCTTGTTAGCACATCCAAAATTTAGGCTTCAGGCCAGCCTGGCTCAGTAATCGCCATATCGAGCGCATCGTTGAAGCGATTAAACATCGAAAACAGGCTGGTTGTGGCGGTTAATTCAACAATTTCGCCTTCATCGAAATGTTCGCGCAGGCTAGCCCACAATTCATCGCTAATGCCTTTGGCGTTGACGGTCACTTGTTCGGCGTAGCGCAACGCCACCCGTTCGCGCTCAGTCCAGCGTGAATCATCGGGCGATTGCAGTGCATCGATATTTTCTTGCGAAAGCCCAAGGTTGCGCAAAATCGTTGAGTGCGAGGTTAGGCAATAGGCACATTCGTTTAATTGCGATGTGCGCACCACAACCATCTCTTTTAGGCGTAGATCAAGCGTGCCAGTGCTCAGCACAGCACTCATCAAATTGCTGGCGGCGATCATCATCTCTGGGCGGCGGGCAAAGGTGCGAAACATATTTGGCACATTGCCACGTTTGGCATAAAAGCCCTCAAAGACCTTGAGCGACGCAGGATCGACTTCGTTGGGCGCGAGTGGTTTTAATCGGGGCATGACACAAAACCTCCACTAAGCCAAATTCGACGGGTTGCATGCTACCACAATCAACAAAACTGAGAAAATGCCATAAGCAAACCCGCCCAATGGTGGAGAACCCTGGGCGGGTTGTGTATTGTAACAAGCCAAATCCGCTGGTTTAGTAGCGAGGCTGGCGGCTGCTACGAATAATCCAAATCGTGCCCGCTACGATCAGCACTAAGCCGCCAATGCCTGCCAGCCAAATCCACAATGGCACTGCTTGGTTGACTGCTTGAGCGTTTGGTTGGCTTGGGTTGCTCGGAGCCGAAGAACGTGGCTGCTCGCTAAATCGATCAGCAGGAGCCGTATCATCGGGCAAACTTTGGGCTGGGCCTGAGCCTTGGGCTTCGGGCAAGGTTGCGCGCCATTCGCTATCCAAGGTATCAAGGCTACGATTCAAAACCGTTTGCACTGCCACATCATCGGTTACGCCGCTTTTGAATTGAGCGACGAGCTTAGTAATTGACTCGATGCCATAGGTCGACTCGATGTAGCGCACCACACTTTCGCTTTGGGCATACGAGAGCAACGCTTTTTCTGGGTCTGATGGGAAATTCGAGGCCAAAGCGCGCAAGGGAATCAATTCGCCATTTTTGGCGGCGCGTTCGACCATTTGCTTAAAGCCAGCATCGGGCGAATCTTGGTTGGCGACCGCCAAACCTTCATCGAACCAGACTGGCATGCCGCCGTAGTTGTTGTCGGTGGCTTGGTGTAAAACCAAGTGGCTCAATTCGTGTGGCACTAAACGGCCTAATTCAGCCTGATCACCAGCTTCGATCGAGCCAATAATCAAGCCAAGATCGGGGCGAGCTTGACCGCCAATCCAATCGGCAGAGTTGGGCGGCAAGGCTCCGCGCATATCGCGAGTATTGCTATAAACCGAGATCGTCATGGGATCGTCGACCGAGCCGCCAATCCGTTGCTCAAGCCGATCGAGGCCACCAAGTGCACTATCGAGCAAATCTTGGCCCCATTGGGCATCACCATCATACCAGCGTACGGTAATCCCACGCTCGCTTTTTTCTTGCCAATTGAAGCGCGTATCTTGGTAGAGCACCGATTGCTCGGGAGTTTCGGTAATTGTGCCATCTTCGGCGATCAATTGCCATTTGTAACGCACAGTCACGCCGACGGGCAAAAATTCGACGCTGGTATCGCGGGTAAAGCTGGCCTTGATCGACGTGCCTGGTTGCCATTTGGCTTCGGCCTCGGTATAGGCTGGCACATCGCCTGGCTGCACGCCCAAGGCATATAAAAATGCTACTTCACGAATTGGCGAGCTTGATTCAGCCTCAAGCTCAAAAACCACATCTTGGCCAAAGCTACTGGTGGCCTCATTGCGCGAAATTTTGGCTGGCTCAGCTGCCTGAGCTGTCGCTTGGAAGCCCAGCACCAGCAAGCATCCCAACATCCACAACACTACTCGTCGCATACAAACCTCGCTTACTCCGCGCCTTCGGTTCTCCAGCGCAAGAAGGCATCGATAAATAGATTAATCTCGCCATCGAGCACTGCTTGAGTATTCGATGTTTCAACATTGGTGCGATGATCTTTGACCCGCCGATCGTCAAGCACATACGAACGAATCTGATTGCCCCACGCGGCATCGCGATGTTCGCCTTTGAGTTTGTTGCGTTCAGCTGCTTGGCGCGCCAACTCGCGCTCCAACAAACGAGCGCGCAAGACATTCATCGCAGTTTCTTTATTTTGCAATTGCGAACGCTCGTTTTGACAGGTCACGATAATTTCGTCGGGTGTGCCACCGCGATAAACCAAGCGCACGGCTGAGTCGGTGGTGTTTACGCCTTGGCCGCCATGGCCGCCAGCGCGATACACATCAACCCGCAAATCTTCGGGGTTAATTTTAACTTCGGCAGCATCATCGACCTCGGGCAGCACTTCGACCCGCGCAAACGAGGTATGGCGGCGATGGTTGGCATCGAAGGGCGAAAGCCGCACCAAGCGATGAATCCCAGCCTCGGCCTTGGCATAACCATAGGCATAGGGGCCGCGCAATTCCAAGGTAGCACTTTTGATGCCTGCTTCTTCCCCATCCATCAAATCAACGATGGTTGTGCGGAAGCCTTGGCTTTCCCCCCAACGGCTGTACATGCGCAGCAACATCTGGGCCCAATCTTGCGATTCGACCCCGCCAGCGCCCGATTGAATTGAAATAAAGGCATTGGTGCTATCGTATTTTTCGCCCAGCAAAATGCTCAATTCAAGCGTATCAACCGACTTTGCCAAAACACTGACTTCACGCTCAATTTGGTTGAGTGAATCAGGATCGTCGGCGGAAAGTTGCAACAGATCGCGCAGGGTTGCCAAATCGCCAGCCAAACTATCCCACATTTTCAATTCTTCTTGCATGCGGGCAAGGCGTTGCAAGGTTGTTTGGGCTTGTTGGGGGTTATCCCACAGGGCAGGATCGGCTGCTTGTTGCTCTAATTCATGCAGTTCTGCTTGTTTGGCAGCCCAGTCAAAGCCGCCCCCTTAGCGCATCGAACCGCGCTTGTAACGAGCTTAGTAGCGCCCGAAGATCAATAAACTCTGTCATGAGGTTCCTCTAGTCGGTAAACAAAAGATCGAGCGCGATCAGCACTCGACCTCATGATACCCGAAAGCGCTCTTTTTGCGAAGAGTTGAAACTGTGAAGGCCGCAAAGATGGGCTATTGGCTTTGGGCTATTGGCTTTGGGCTATTGGCTATCGGAAGATTATTGGGTATCTTTTTGCGAAGGGTTGAAACCGCGAAGGCCGCGAAGAGCACGAAGATTAGGTTTTTTCGCCACGAATTGCACGAATTCCACGAATAATAATTATTTGAGCCACAGATGCCACAGAAATGTGGTATGGATGAGATCCCCTCACCCCCCAGCCCCCTCTCCCACTGGACGCGGGCGAGGGGGAGAACCCGTTTTTAGCGACGAATTACGCAAGAACCACGGCGTTTAAGCCCCTCTCCCAGCGGATGGGAGAGGGGTTGGGGTGAGGGAATACTAAACCACTAGTTCGTGACCCACGGCGCAAACACCCGATGGGTTGTGGGAGTTGGCGTGGTGTTGGTTGCAGTCGCGGTTGGCGTATTGCTTGGCGTAACGCTTGGCTCAACCGTAACGGTCGTCGTTTGGGTAATGGTTACGGTGGCGGTCGCAGTTTCGGTTGCCGTTGCGGTTATTGTCGCGGTTTCGGTGGCGGTTGCCGTCACGGTTGCCGTCACAGTTGCGGTCGCGGTGGCAGTTTCGGTTGCCGTCGCGGTAATGGTTGCAATCTCGGTTGGCGTGTTGGTTGGCGTGTTGGTTGGCACATCGGTCACGATTACGGTCGCCGTGTTGGTTGGTGTGTTGGTTGGCACATCGGTTGCCGTTGCCGTCGCCGTGTTGGTTGGCGTATTAGTGCTGGTTGGGATGGTAGTTGGCGTGTTGGTCGGCACATTGGTTGGCGTATTAGTGCTGGTTGGGATTGGGGTTGCAGTTGCATTGCTATCCACGATGTTAATCACAACTTGGTAGGCGGTACCTTGGGTGCCCATGCCGCCCGAACTAGTAAAGGTTGCAGCTTTGATCACGTGCGTGCCATGGCTCAATGCAGGATTCATGGGCAAGAAATCGAGGCCATTACTTTGATCACCAGCGATAGAATAGGGCCGACCACTTTCAGTTCGATAGATGGCGCTGTCGACCCAGAACCGGACGCTGCCGATACCAGTTGCAGGAAAGGTTGGCGCAACAATGCTGATATTGCGCGTGCCGAGGGTTGCATAATTAATCGTCACGCCATTGGGAATTGGATCATACAGCACTTGGTCGGTATCAGCGTTGTACATGATCAAGCGTGGCACATACGAGCCAGTTGGCGTTGGCGTGTTGGTTGGCACGCTGGTTTCGCTGGCGGTTGGCTGAATATTGGTTGGCGTTGGCGTAATCACCGCTCCTGGCTGAGTGAAAACATTGCCCGTTGCCACAGTATTGGGGCCAATCACTACCAAATTATTGCTTGGATGATTGTAAATTGTGTTGTTGATAATCGTGTTGAAATCGGTCAAATAATTGACTGGTGTGGTTGGTGGCACGGCCAAATTGGCTTCGCGCACACCAAATTTCTGCGTGCCAGTCGTATTTTCAATAATATTATCTTGCACGATATAGCGTTGGGCAGGGCCACGCTTGGAGAGCAAGTTAATCCCGGCGTAATCTTGATTGCCAGTGTTATTATCGCGAATGATGTTGCGGCGAATGATATTATTGGCTGCATTTCCACCGCCATTCACTTCAACGCCAGCCCGCACATTGCCTTCCATAATGCTATCTTCGATGATGTTATCGGTATCGCGGGCAGAATTATCGGTATCACCACCGCCTAAATCGCCAACCCCCGAGCCAGCATTATTGCGAAATACGCTTTGGCGAATATTTACCCGTTGATTACCCCAGCAATAGTACAAACCATCGCCAGCAGTGCCACGGGCAGCATAGCCAAGGTTGCTAATCCCTTGAATTTTGACAAATTCAATATCGCGTGAGGTTGTACCTGGGTGGAAGCCATGGCCGCGATTGGCGGTTGCAAGGCTATTGCTGACCGTGCTTTGATCACACGATTGCAAACTTATGCCATCGCTATGCCAATAGCGCACCGTAATATTGTCGATATTAACAAAGCGGCAATAAACAAAGTTAATCGCCCCGATATAAAACTCATAGAAAGCAGGCTTTTGGTTGGTATTCCAGCCTTCAATCGTCAAATCGCGCACGCCCATATTTTGCAAGCGATTGTTGAAATTGGTTCCAAGCGCAAAAATCGCTGAATAGGCGTGGGATACGACCGAATTGGAGGGGACTGAAAGGGTCAGCGGTTTTTTGAGGGTAATCGTATTGTTGCTGATATTGATCGAATCGACCATATTTTGCTCAACGCCCCAATTGCCAATGCCTGTGCCTTCAGTACCTTTAATGATAATACCTTCGCCAGGCTTAAACACCGAGGTATCAGCCACGCTAATCACATTGCTGCCTTGGGTTGCGGCGGCGGTTAACTTGGTATACAAGCCATACGACACTTGTGAAACATTGGCGGTCAGCGGGTAATTGACTGCTCGATCAAGCGTAATCGTTTGGTTGGTGGTGTCGAGGCTCATAATTTCATACGAGCCAGGCAAAAAGCGCAAATCAGTTGAGCGCCAAAGATAGACAATCATGCCAACCCGAAAGGCCGCAATATTGGCAACCTTAATTGTTGAGAGATTGCTACCACCTTGGGTCACAAACACCCGTTGCTCGTTGCGGCCAGCCTTTAAAATCGTCTCAGGCCCGACCCCTTGCAAGGTAACCCCGGTTTTCAAATCGAGGTAGGTTTCCAAGGTAAAAGTGCCAGCTGGCAAACGCACCGTGCCGCCACCTTGGGCCGCAGCAGTATCGATCGCCGCTTGAATGCCAAAATCGGGGGCTAATGGATTAAGATAGGGGGTTGCATCAATCGTATTGGCAAACGCCGATTGTAACAGCCAACTAAATGAACCAAGACTGAACGCTAAAATGATAAGAGCACTAACTCCTGACCTGAATCGTTGTTGCACAAAGCTTGGCTGCATAGTTCCTCCGCGCCTGAACATGATGCTGAACAATAAAAAAGGAGCCACAACAGCCCCATGCATCATCTTCTGTGAGCCTTTAATCAAACGTGGAATTATTCAAAACGAGTTTGATTACTGACTCTTATTGTACTATGGCATACCATAGCGCATAGTGGCCTTTTTTCCTACAGGACTTTAGGCCTACTTGACGCGAAATCCCACCTTTATCGCTAGCGAGGCTACCCCTTCAGAGTGAGCAGTCCTAGCCCAATTGGGCTATCCGCAGTGGTTAAACAGCATAAACACCCATAGCAACTGTGCCATAGGTGTTTTGGCGTTGATCGTCGCGATCAGTTCAGATTGGGCAAATTGCCTCCGTCCCAGCCTTGGGTTCAGCCATTTGTTGCCAAATCTGTGCTTGTTCAGCCTACCATTGGTGAATGTGTGCGTTTGAAGCCTCGCTTACGCTCATCACTGGTCGCCTGCTTGAGCAGTAGTATAGGGCAATTCGCCCTATTGTCGAGTGTGCTGGTTAAGAATATTGATGATTTAACCGTGGCTATAGATGGATTATTATGGCTTTGTTAAGGCCTAAATTGGTATTTACTCGTATTAAAAGCGATGTCGTTTTTTGTATAGTACCCGCTAGTACCTAGCTAAGCAGATTGTACAACCTGCACAAAAAGCTACGCTAAAGCACTGGTAGAATTGCCCGATAGCCCCAAAAGCCCAGCGTGGTATTGTATATGCGAAGCCTCTGCTACACTCCTTGTACCAATACCTCACCTCGCCTGCCCATGCTCTCGATGATGCGAGCGTAGGCAGCAGCGATGCTCGTTCTCGGCAATGACTGCCCCCAAACGTCGATCCTCTACATCAACGAAAGGACGGGGTCATGGGCATGTTTATGGGTGAGGGCACTCCAGTGCTCCTGCAAACAATCGTCGAATTTGAAGGCAAGGGTTTTTTCAACCCACAAATGCTCGATTTGCGTTATGTCGTGCCCGCCAATCGCACCACCGGCATGCTCTACTTTCGAGCTGGCAGCACCATCAGCAGCCTCGTCAATGTTTCAATTTTGCGCAATGGTCAGGTTTTACGCTATTTTCCGGTCGCCGCCGATTCAGCAATTCATGTGTCGCTCGCCATCGTTGAGGAACACCCCGCCGGAACCGTGCTCGATGTCTGCGTTGCCGGTGAAGGTAGCGGCATGTTGATCCTCGATCTTGGCTACTTAGAAGTGTAGGCCGCGCATGAATGGATTGGTGCGTTTTCGAAACAACCTGCAATGGGCGACAACGCTGCCGCTCTTTCGCCGCCATGGCCTGAGCATTGAACGCCGCCGCTTTACCGACCAACGGCCATTAATGCCGCAACTCGAACGCTGGCGCAACTGGTCGATGCAATTGACCTTGAGTGGCACACGCTATGTCAGCTATGGCGAGCGCAGCTTTTGCCAAGCGCCAACCTCGTTGGTGCTCACCAGCCCGCAAGCTGAGCCATTGCGGATTCGCTATTTGCCTGGCGCAACCACCGATTGGCTCAGCTTGACCTGGACCAGCGAGGGTTGGCAACATTTTCTCAATCAGCATGCGCAGTTCAATCAACGCCATAGCTATTTAATTAAAGATGCAGCCCGTTCGCCGTTGTTGGCAGTGCGCTATGTGCCGCCACCAGCACTGCACGCCGCGCGCCAGTTGATGACGATTGCCGCCTTGCCCGAAGCGCCACCAGCGACCTTGGAAAATGCAGCCACTACGCTTTTGGCTCTGCTCAGTGCGCTCGATTTTCAAACAACCTTACACGGTTATGCCCCAACCCAAGCCCAATCGGTCGAAAAAGCCCAAGCCTTGATGATGAAAAATCTCGAACGGCCACCAAGCATTAGTCAATTGGCTTCAAGCTTACACATCAGTCCGCGCCAACTGCAACGAGATTTCCTGGCCTGTACCGGGCTTAGCCCGCTCAGTTATTTACAAATGCTGCGGCTCAGCGAGGCCAATATGCTGCTGGCCAGCACCAATTTGCCAATTGGGAGCATTGCCAGTCGGCTTGGTTACGCCAGCGCTGCCCACTTTAGCGCCGCCTTCCGCCGTTTATATGCCTGCACGCCGCGCCAAATTCGCGAATACGACGACGACTTGATGCTTGATACTGTTATGGAGGATGCTCATGGCTGTTCAAATTGAAACGATCAAAAAGCTCAAAAATGGCCTCGATGTCCTGCCCGATCTGTATCGCTATGCCAGCTTGGGCTTCGACGCGATTCCCGAAGATGAGATCGAGCGCTTGAAATGGTATGGTTTGCTGCATCGCAAACAAACGCCAGGCTTTTTTATGCAACGCCTGCGGATTCCCAATGGGATTTTGAGCACCCGCCAAATGCGCGCCATCGTCAGCGTTTCACGCGATTTTGGCCGCAACACCATGGATTTAACGACTCGCGAGAATATTCAATTGCGCTGGCTGCGGATCGAAGATGTGCCCGAAGTGTTTCAGCGCTTGCAAAATGTTGGCCTTACCTCGCAACAAACGGGGCTTGATAATTATCGCAATGTGATGGGTTGCCCGTTGGCGGGCCTGCACCACGCCGAAATTTTCAATGCTGCGCCGATTGCCCAAAGCGTTTCGTTGGCCTTGCTTGGCCGCGAATTCAGCGATTTACCACGCAAATTCAACATTACGATTAGCGGTTGCTCGCACGATTGTGCGCATAGTCGCGCCAACGACATTGGCATGACTCCTGCCGCCAAGGAAATTAATGGCTATCGCGTGCTTGGCTTCCACGTGGCGCTGGGCGGAGCCTTGGGTGGCACAACCCCGCAACTTGGCCAAGATGCAGGCATCTTCTTAACCACCGAACAAGCCTTGCCTTTCTCTCGCGCGGTGTTGAGTGTGTTTCGCGATAATGGCTCGCGCGAAAAACGCACCGAAGCGCGTTTGAAATGGCTGATTCGCGAGTGGGGCATGGCGCGCTTTATGGCCGAAGTTGAAAAAGTCTTTGGTCAGCCATTTTTCAGCGCTGGCGAATCGTTGCTGGCAGCTCACAACGGCGACCACTTGGGCGTGCACAAGCAACAAGACGAGGGTTTTGTAACGGTTGGGTTGTTGGTGCCAATTGGACGCACCAATGCCCAGCAAATGGCCGAAATTGCCGATTTGGCTGATGCCTATGGCACTGGCGAGTTGCGCTTGACCCCCGACCAAAACATTCTGATTCCAAATGTGCATGAAACCTGCCTCGAACGCTTATTGGCTGAGCCACTGTTGCAGGTGTTGCAACCACATGCACATGGAGCCTTGCGCGGCTTGGTCAGCTGCACTGGCCGCGATTACTGCCACTTTGCCTTGAGCGACACCAAAGAATTGTCGCTCCAAGTTGCCGAAGAATTAGCCAGCTTAATTCCTGCCGAACGGCGGGTTGATTTGAAAGTTTCTGGCTGTGTACACGCCTGCGGCCAACACCATGTTGGCGAAATTGGCTTGCAAGCGCAGCGTCTGAGGCTTGAAGATGGCAGCATCGTTGATGCCTTTGATCTGTTTGTTGGCGGCAATCATCAGCAACTGGCAACCCTCAAAGCACGCAAAATTCCGGTTGATCAATTGGCTGGGCGGATTGCTGCTGAACTCGCCATTTTGGATGGGGAATAAGATCATGACCAAGCTTGTGCGTTCACAATGCCCCTATTGCGGCGTTGGCTGTGGTATCGAATTAACCGTCAACGCTGGCAAGGTTGTGCGCGTCACTGGCGATAGCGCCCACCCCGCCAATCAAGGCAAGCTCTGCATCAAAGGGGCAACCATTGAGCAAATGCTTACCCCAGAATCACGCCTAACTCACGCCCAAATTCGCAGCGATCGCCATGCAGCGTTGCAATCGGTTGGGCTTGATCAGGCGCTCGATCACGCTGCTCAACGCCTGAACGCAATTCGCGCAGCGCATGGCAACGAGGCAATTGGTTTTTATCTTTCGGGCCAACTTACCAACGAAACCAGCTATTTGGTGACCAAACTATGCAAGGGATTAATGGGCACAAACACTATGGATGCCAACTCGCGCCTGTGTATGGCTAGCGCCGTTGCGGCCTACACCCGCAGCTTGGGCACTGATGGCCCGCCCTGTAGCTATAGCGACATCGAACAAGCTGATTGTTTCTTGATTGTTGGCTCAAATACCGCCGAATGTCATCCGATTGTTTATCGCCGCATCGAGCAGCAAGTGCGCAAGCATGGCGCAAAATTGATTGTGGTTGATCCTCGCCGCACCCAAACCTCGCGCTATGCCAGCTTACACTTGGCCGCAGCACCAGGCAGCGACACGGCGCTACTCAACGGCTTATTACACATCTTAATTCGCGATGGCGCAGTTGATTATGGATTTATCGCCCAACATACAACTGGTTGGAGCGAAATTGCCGCCGCCGTCGCCGCGTGGACTCCAGCCCAAACCGCCTTGGCAACTGGTTTAAGTGTTGATGAAATTGAGGCTGCTGGCGCAATCTTGGTTGCCAGCCAACGCACCTTGAGCCTGTGGAGCATGGGTGTCAATCAAAGCCGCAATGGAGTAGCCAAAGCCACCGCCATCATCAATTTGCACTTGGCAACAGGCCGCATTGGCAAGCCAGGCTGTGGCCCATTTTCACTAACAGGCCAGCCAAATGCCATGGGCGGGCGCGAAGTTGGCTATTTGGCGCATCAATTGCCTGGCTATCGCCGGGTTGATGTGGCTGAGCATCGCACAGCAATCGAGCAGGCATGGGGCATTCCGCTTGGCAGCATCAGCGCCACGCCCGGCCCCGATGCCCAAACCATGTTCAACCAATTGGCCGAAGGCAAGCTCAAAGCAATTTGGATCATTGGCACGAATCCGTTGCACTCGATGCCCAACAACAGCACAATTCGCGCAGCACTCGAAAAAGCTGAATTGGTGATTGTGCAAGACGTGTATAATACAAGCTCATGTTTGGCCTATGCAGATATTGCCTTGCCCGCTGCCCAATGGGCCGAAAGCCTTGGCACATTCACCGCGTCCGAGCGCCATATTACGTTGTTGAACCCAGCCTATGACGCTCCAGGCGAGGCTATGCCCGATTGGTGGCTGGTGCAGGCAGTGGCTCAACGCATGAGCTTTGCGCTAAATTTTGCCAATGCCGAAGCAATTTGGGATGAATATCGCAATTTGACTGCTGGACGCTATCCTCTTGATGTGAGCGGCGTGAGCTACGAACGGCTGCGCAACGGCCCAATTCAATGGCCCTGCCCCGCCGACGATCACGCTGGCACTGTGCGTTTGTATAGCGATGGTCGCTTTGCAACCGCCAATGGTCGGGCCAATTTCCACGTAACTGTGCCGGTTGAGCCAGCAGAAGTGCCAAGCTACGAATTTCCATTTTGGCTAACGACTGGGCGGGTTTTGGAGCAATGGCATACGCGCACCCGCACTGCTAACGTGGCCAAGCTCAATCAACGGCATAACGGCAGCTTTATCGAAATTCACCCAGACGATGCCAACACGCTTGGCGTGAGCGCTGGCGAAAAAATCGCGGTCATCGGGCGGCGCGGTAGTTGTACCTCGGTGGTGCAGATTAATCCAGAAATTATGCCAGGCTGTTTGTTTATGCCAATTCACTGGGACGATGGCAACCCCAACGTGCTGAGCATCAATGCCGCCGACCCAATCAGCAAGCAACCAGAACTCAAGGCATGTGCAGTTCAATTACGGCCAATCGTCGAAGGTATCAACATCAAATTTGGCGAAGCCGCCACAGTTCCAGCAATGGCCGCTGGCAAACGGAGCAGCCAATGAGTAGTTTAGACGGTCAACGAGTTGCGATTCTCGAAGCGCGCCGCGCCTCGGAATTAGCCAATTTGCTCAGTCGCCATGGCGCGATCCCAATCCATGCCCCAGCCTTACGCGAAGTCAGCGTCGATGCGGCTCCAGTTGCACAAGCAGTATTACAACAGCTTGAAGCAGGCCAAATCGAGCTGCTAATTTTGTTGACTGGGGTTGGCACGCAACAATTAATTGATGCTGCTGCCAGTTTGGAGCTTGAGCAAGCCATGTTGGCCGCATTGGCCAACACAACCCTCGTTTGCCGTGGCCCAAAGCCAACTGCCGTTTTACGCCGTTATGGATTGCGCCCCAGCATCAGCGCCGCCTCGCCCTATACAATTAACGATTTGATCAACAGCCTTGATCAGGTTGAGTTGGCTGGACGTGGCGTTGGCTTGTTGCACTACGGCGAGCGCGATCGCAAATTAGCCGATTATTGCCTTGAACGTGGGGCCGTGCTCCACGAACAGAGCATCTACGAATGGCAATTGCCAGCAGACCTCAGCCCACTGGATGCGCTGATCGAGCAAGCAATTGCTGGCCAGATCGCTATTTTTACTTTTACCAGCCAAATTCAGGTGCGCCATTTGTTGCAGGTTGCCGAGCAACAAGGCCAAGCCCACGCATTAATTGCGGCAATGCAACAAGCAATCGTCGCCGCCGTTGGCCCATCGTGCGCCCAAGCTCTCATCAATGTTGGCATTCACGATGTGATTATGCCCGAGCAACCGTTTATGGGCCAAATGGTGCAACGCATTCTCAATCACGTGAGCATCAATAGTTAAGACCCCTCACCCCCCACCCTCTCTCCCACTGAATGCGGGCGAGGAGGAGCAGCCATTTTTATCGACGAATTGCCTAAGAACCAATGGATTAAAGCTCCTCGCCCGCAACACGAGAAAGGGGTTGGGGTGAGGGAATTGATCCACAACCAATAGCTCAACTCCCTGCAACGAATGCAGTTTCCACCGCTGATGGTGTGATACCGAACCTGTTCGCTTCGCGATAGCTCCTGCAACGCCACGCAGTCTCACCAATGCTGGTGAATCGTGCTACCGATATTTAATTATGCCAAATTAATTAATTATCGCGATCTCCCAAGCATTCGATGTGTGTGCCACAGGTTTCACGGAGGAGCTTCCAATGTCTAAAATCAGCCGTCGCAATTTCCTCAAAACTGCCGCTACCTTCGCCACGACAATCGCCGCACCAAGCCTCTTGACCGCCTGCGGTAGCGAAACTGCCAGCGAAACAGTGGAGCGCCCAATCAAAATTGGCTTTATTCCGCTGACTGATTGTGCTTCAGTCGTAATGGCCCATACCTTGGGCTATTACAAAAAATATGGCGTAAATATTGAGGTCGTCAAAGAGGCTTCGTGGGCCAATGTGCGCGATAAGCTGTTAACTGGCGACCTCGATGCGGCCCATTGTTTGTTTGGCATGCCGTTCTCGGTCTACACGGGCGTAGGTGGCAAGGCTGCAAGTGAACTCAAAATTGCCATGGTGCTGAACCAAAACGGCCAAGGCATTACGCTCAGCAGCACATTGGCCAAAGCTGCTGGCTATGGCGACCCGAGCAAACTTAAAGCGATCCTAAGCCAACGCCCCGCTGATAAACCTGCCACCTTTGCCGCCACCTTCCCGGGCGGCACCCACGATCTTTGGCTGCGCTATTGGCTGGCCGCCGCTGGAGTTGATCAACAAAGCGTCAAAATCATCACCATTCCTCCACCGCAAATGGTCGCCAATATGCGCATCGGCGAGATGGATGGTTTTTGCGTTGGCGAGCCATGGAACGGCGTGGCGGTCAAAGAGGGCATTGGCGAAACCGTGTTGGCAACCCAAGATCTGTGGGCGGGACACCCAGAGAAGGCCTTGGTGGTCAACCCCAGCTTTGCCGAAAAACGCCGCGCTGAGCTCAAAAATGTTATGAAGGCGATTCTTGAAGCCTCGCAATGGCTCGACGATTTCAACAATCGCACCGAAGCCGCCAAGGTCATCGGCGGCCAAGCGTATGTCAACGCCCCAGCCGATGTGATTGAAGCCCGTTTGAAGGGCCAATACACCTTGGGTGCAACCCTCGGCGAACGCACATTCGAGCCAAGCAAAAGCATGGTGTTTCATCAAGCAGGCGCAGTCAACGAGCCACAACGCAGCCATGCAATTTGGTTTATGGCGCAATACCTGCGCTTTGGGCTTGTGCCGAATGCTCCCGACTACAACGCCATCGCCGACAAGCTGATTTTGCGCGACTTGTATGCAGAAGTTGCCAAAGAGATGAGCTTAACGGTGGCGAGCGACGATTTACAACCCTTCACTGTCACACTTGATCAACGCAGCTTCGACCCCAAAAGCCCATCCTAGCCCACAAGCCATCATGACCCCTTACAAGGGTAATTTGTTAACAATTAGTATGCTGTGGCCCATGCCCTCACCCCCCAGCCCCCCAGCCCCCTCTCCCACTGAACGCGGGCGAGGGAGAGCACGTGTTTCACCACCAAGTGCGCCAGAACCACGCAAAAAAGCCCCTCGCCCGCGCCACGGGAGAGGGGGCTGGGGTGAGGGGAGCTTAAGCATCACGACACACCAGCCACTTGCCAACAACAAAAGGAGCAGCTTCATGGCCCAGATGATCGACGTTATTCCGCGACGTGAGCATTCAGCGCTGACCAGCATGCGCTACTGGCTCAAAATGATCTGGCAAACGCTTAGCCCAATCATCATCGGCATGCTTATTTTAGCGAGCTTATGGCAAGTTGCCGCATGGATTTCTGCTGGCGCTTTGCCAACACCCTTCGCTACTGCCAGCACCTTGGGCGAGCTATTGCGCGACCCGTTCTACGACAATGGCCCAAACGACAAAGGCATTGGGATTCAGCTCTTGGCTTCGTTGGGACGGGTTTTTACTGGCTGGGGAATTGGCATCGCGATTGCGATTCCGCTTGGCATGCTTCTTGGTAGTAGTGCTGCGCTGCGCAAAATGCTCGCACCAGTGATTGAAATTTTGCGGCCTGTTTCGCCGCTGGCCTGGTATCCATTAGGTTTAGCGGTACTTCACAATGCACCCAAAGCCGTGGTTTTTGCAATTGTCATTACCTCGCTCTGGCCAACCTTGGTCAATACCACCATGGGCGTGCAAAATATTCCCGCCGATCTCAAAGCTGTCTCCAAAGTGTTTCGATTTAGCCGCTGGCGCTATGTCAGCAAAGTGCTGTTGCCCGCAGCATTTCCGGCAATTTTGACCGGCATGCGGCTTTCGATGGGCATTGCGTGGATGGTGATTGTGGCTGGCGAAATGTTGGCTGGTGGCACAGGCTTGGGCTTCTTTGTGTGGGATTCGTGGAATGCGCTCTCGTTGGAACGGGTGATGAGCGCAATTTTGATCATTGGCATCACTGGTTTGTGCTTAGATCGCGGATTTAGTTTTGTTGGCCAACGCATGGCTGCGTGGCAAGAAGGAGGTCACTAATGGCTCCACGGTTGTTAGCGCGCACATCGGTTAATAGCACAATCTTGCCAATGGAGGCCGCTCCGTTGCTCGAAATTAGCGGCGTGGGCAAGAATTATCCCAGCGGCCAAGGCCAAATCAACATCTTGCGCGAGATTGATCTAACCATTCAATCGGGCGAGTTTATTAGCTTTATTGGCCATTCTGGCTGTGGCAAAAGCAGCTTACTGAATATGATTGCAGGCCTGACGAGCATTAGCACAGGCACGATGGTTTTCGATGGCAAGCCAATTCAAGCTCCCAGCCCAGAACGCGCGATGGTGTTCCAGCATTATTCGCTCTTGCCATGGCTCTCGGTCTATCAAAATGTTTATGAAGCTGTCGATTCGGTGCAAACCGATTTGAGCAAAGCCGAGCGCAAAGCCTTGACCGACGCTGTGCTGGCGCGGGTTGGCCTCAGCAATCATGTGCACAAAAAGCCAATGCAACTTTCCGGAGGCATGCGCCAACGGGTGGCTATTGCGCGCGCGTTTGCGGTGCATCCACGGATGCTCTTGCTCGATGAGCCATTTGGCGCACTCGATGCCCTCACGCGCGGCAGCTTGCAAGAAGAATTATTAGACCTCTGGAGCGGCGATGCCCGCACCGAAACCGTGGTAATGGTAACCCACGATATTGATGAAGCGATTTACCTCAGCGATCGAATTGTGGTTTTTAGCGATGGGCCAAGTGCAACGATCAAAGAAATAATTACGGTTGACTTGCCACGGCCACGCGATAAACAAAGCCTTATGACAAGCCAAATCTGGAACAACCTCCGCACCCACTTGCTACTCTCATTGCACTGCTAAACCAACAATCAGTACCCAAAGTTGTGTCTCGTAGGCTGTCTCGATGCTGCGACAGCTTTTTGTATTTAAGCGCCAAATTATGGTATAAATACAGACAATTGTTAGGCATTAAGGAGTAGCGAGATGCGATTAAGTCAACGCCAATGACAAGTGATAGCCTGTGTTGCCCAAGGCCAAACCAATATCCAAATCGCCCAAAACCTCTGCATTACCACTACCACGGTCGAAAAACATTTAACAACAATCTTCAAGCGCCTCAATATTCACAATCGTACAGCCTTATCCCAATGGTATTGGCTGCAACAAACTATACCATATCAATCGAGCTAGATTCTTAAAAAAGAGTAGGGTTTCCCAGCATTGCAGTACAGCCGTAGGCATGATACTCTAGTTCTAGAAGAGCGCTCTTCATCCTCATTCTTGCTTCATCACTCCCAAATAATCGATTTTAATAAGCATCCACAAGCATAGATATTTCTATGAGGAAGGATCGATATGCGACCATATCGCAAGTTTGCGTGGCATAAAACGCTGGCAGCATGTGCATTAGCCGTGGGTTTGAGCTTGGGCAGCATCAGTTTTGCCTTGGCTGAAGGTAGTTGGAGTTCAAGCTGCACCGGTTGTCGGGTTGGCTTTGAATCACGACGCTGGACTGATAACCACAATGATTCAAACGCAACCTTCGTGAGCTTTAGCCAATGTGTTGATAGCGATGGTGGTAACGGCTCGAATGATTCGATTACGGTTGAATTAAAACGTGATATTTCATTCCTACCTGATGCCAGTTACGGCCAAAACGTAGTCTATTGCTCAAATGCAGGTTCAGCGAATTTTGGCGAAATAACAACAGCGGGGAATTTTTATTGGACTATTCGGGCCATTAGTGGCATTACTAATAACGGGATTTCGGTCAACACCAATCCAGTTAATGTTAGTTACTAATTAATTTTGGGGGCGCTGTTGGGATCGCAACAACAGCGCTCGATTGATGATAAACAATGCAATTTGAGAATTTGAGTTTTGGCTATCGCGGTAAGCCAGCAATTTTCAAGCAATTTTCATGGCAAGTACCCGCTGGGCGAACAGTTTTATTGGGGCCAAATGGCACTGGCAAATCGACCTTGCTTAATTTGGCGGCAGGTGTGCTCAAGCCCAAGGCAGGCACAATTTTGGCCAATGCCAAACGTGATGTTGGCTGGATGCCGCAAAATGTCTTAGCAATCAATCGGCTAACCGTTCACGAGCAAGTAGCCTATGCTGGTTGGCTGAAAGGGCTGAGCCAAGCAGTGGCATGGGAACAAGCCCAAGCAGCTTTAGCAGCAGTCGATCTGACTGAACGCGCTGATGATCTGAGCAAAAATTTATCTGGGGGCCAACTACGGCGGGTCGGTTTGGCCCAAACAATTATCCACCAGCCAAGCATTATTTTGCTCGATGAGCCAACCGTTGGCCTAGACCCAACCCAACGCCAGCGCTTTCGCACAATTTTAGCCAGCCTGCCGAATAATCACACCATGCTAGTTTCAACCCATCAAGTCGATGATTTAGCCGAGCTATTCGATACAGTTGTGGTGCTTTATCAAGGCCAAATTCGCTTCCAAGGCAGCAGCGACGAGTTTTTGGCCCACGCCCCCAGCGCTAGCCCGCGTCCAGCAGAAGCCGCCTATGCCTATTTTATTGGAGGCAATCACTAATGCTGCGATGGTTTCGCTGGCCGAGCTTTTGGCTTTGGCCACTTATGCTTGGGCTTAGTTTGCTGCATCCGATTAATTGGCAAGCTGCAACCGATGCCTATCGACTTGAAGCAACTGCACGTGGCATGCGCATGTTGATGCTGATTGCGCCAATTTGTGCTGCTTGGGCGGCATGGGAGGCAGCGCGGTTGCGCAAAGCGCGATGGTGGCATAACGCTCATGCCCGCCAACCATGGGCAATTGTGCTCAATGCAACGAGTCCAATTTGGTGCTTTGGTGCAAGCTGCCTGCTGATCAATAGCATCGTTCAACTGGTATTGGTTGATTTAGCGCCGATTCCAGCGCCCTTAGTACTGATCACAGGCCTCGCAACTTTAGCAATCCACATTGTGATTGGGTTTAGTTTTGGCTTATTGCTGCCAGCAATCAGTGCTGTAGCTGGCGTTTTGCTGCTGGATTATCTGTGGATGGTTTTCCCTAACAGCCTCAGCACGCCGTGGATTCGCCATTTAACTGGCTATAGCATTGGCTGCTGTGCAACCGAATATACGCTTGCTCCGGCATTTTTGCAGGCGCAATGGCTGCTGGTTGCTAGTGTGCTGCTTGCATGCTGGCTCGGCTGGCAAGCGTTTGGCAGCCGCTGGCGCATCGGTTTAGCCTTGCTGATTGGGCTAAGTGGCATTGGGCTGGCAGCTCAACGCGTGCAGCAGCTCGATTATGATCCAATTGCGGATCGTGATCCTAGTGCATTAACCTGTAGCAATACTGAAATTCAGCTCTGTGTTTGGCCTGAGCATGCCCAACGCTTGCCCGATGTGCAACGGCTGGCCCAAGAAACCAAACAAGGCTGGCAGCAAGCAAATATCGCCTTTCCCAGTGCTTGGAGCGAATCGCCATTGCAACCCCAAAGCAGCTATTTTATTGTTCGAGAGCAAGCGAGCGATTTGGATATTGTGCGCAATTTTGCCTATGCGATCTTGCCTGCAACCCCAACTTGTAGCCAACACCAGCCGTATCCTGCCTATGCAGTCCAAGCGCTGAGTCTCTGGTGGCTCTTACGCCAAGCTGGTGTGCCTGAAGCAGTTGCCCAAAGCCAATTAAGTGCCAGCGATTTTCAATTGCTCCAACAGCTTGAGCAACAGCCACGTGAGCAACAGCTGGCATGGTTTGAATATAATCGCCAAGCCTTAGCTAGCTGCGATCTAGCGCCACGCTTTGAGGCCTAAGCATGCAGATCTGGCTTAAGGCAGTGGTGTATTGGCGCAAGCCTTGGGTTATTGCTGCTGGCAAGCATTGGACGTGGCTTACAATTACCGTTACCAAGTTTTTTAGGCGGCGATTTAATTGCCAGTCCTTTGGCATTAATTCTGCCTGCGGCGTGGTGGCTGCTGCTTGCCCAAGCGTTTAGTCAGGGAGATCCATGGCTTGAACAAACGGCATTGCGACCAATTCGCTATTTTGATGCAGGCTTGCTGCTTGGGATCAGTGCAATCCTTGTTGGGCTAGCTTGGCTCTTGGCAAGCGTGCTCGATCAGCCATTGCTGCTCGCGATAGCGCGCAATAGCCTTGGCTTTATGGGCTTGGGGTTGCTGGCAGCACGGCTCTTTGGCTGGCAAACAGCCGCGCTGATTCCAATCGCCTTCCATCTGCTGAGCGGTTTTTTTGGCCAACGGGCTGGCCAAATTATGCTTTGGGCTTGGTCATTGCAGCCAAATCTCAATCTAGCGAGCTGGCTGCCAGCCCTCAGTTTGTGGATTATTGGTTTAGTTTGGAGTGTATTCCAGCCAGCTCGCAACGCTGGTTAATCGTTTAAAGCATAGATAAAATTGGTTTGGCGTTGGCCCAAACTGCGTGGTACCAGCCGCAAAACACGATTGCGTAGCTGTTGCCAAACCTTGGGTACATGCACCAGCGAGCCGACCCGCCACGAGGTATCAACAATTGCTTGGGCTTTGGGCATACGGCGTTTTTGATAGTGCAAAAAGGCTAATTGCGGTTGCTCGTAGCGCGCAAGCATCTCGGCCAATACCCAAGCATCTTCAATCGCTTGGCAACCACCTTGGCCAAGGTTGGGTGTTGTCGCATGGGCCGCATCGCCAAGCAAGCCAATTCGGCCTTGATACCAGCTTTTCAAATGCGCTAAATCGCTAATATCGGTGCGTAGCAAGGCTTCATCGCTGGTACGCTCAATCAGCGTTTTGGCGATTGCTGGCAAATCATGGCCTTGGGCAAGCAAACTGGCTCGGGCGGCAGCAGGCGAAGCATCACGCTGGCCTTGGGCTGCAAGGCTGGTCGCATACCAATACACCAAATCCTGCCCAACTGGCGTATAGCCAAACCGCAGCTGCTGGCCCCAAATTTCAGCGGCAACAGGCTGGCCTAATTCACGATAATCGAGCTGCACCAAGGCACGATGCGAGGTTTGGCCCGAATAGCGCAAGCGTTGCTTAGGGAAAATCTGCTCGCGTACTGCCGAACGCAAGCCATCGGCCCCAATCAAGCACGTAGTCTGAATCGTTGAGCCATCAGCAAATTCGGCCTCTACTGCCGCGGCTGTTCGCTGCAAGCCCACCAAGCGCTTGCCAAGCTGCACGCAATCGGCTGGCAAGGCATCGAGTAAAGTTTGTTGCAAAGCGGCACGGCTAATTGTCAGCAACTCTTGGCCAAAACGCTCACGCATTAATTTCAAATCAAAACCAGGCAATAAACTCCGGCCTTGTGCATCCACAATGCCAAATTCGCTGCCGCCCAATGCACTAAGACACAACCCACGCTGGCGTACAGCTTCAGCCAAGCCCCAGCGTTCGAGCAAGTTCATGGCATTAGGAGCCAATAAAATCCCCGCGCCAACAGGCCGTAGCACTGGCGCAGCCTCATAGATTTGCACTGGAATCTGGCGTTGATGCAGGCCAATCGCCAAACACAAACCACCAATTCCCCCGCCAATAATCGTTATCGGTTGCATTACATCCTCGTTGAATTTATCAATCTAAGCAAAACATACTATAAGGTATGTTTTAAGTCAAGGGTTAATTATTTAATGATTTATGTCAACTTGAAAAGCGTTGTACAATACAAACGCTAGCTGAAATGGGCTAGCTAGAGTTTATGAGGCCTGCGAACTATGCAATTAACCGGAATCCACCATCTTACGGCAGTCAGCGCCAATGTGCGTGAAAATTATCGTTTTTATACCCAAGTTTTAGGCATGCGCCTCGTCAAGCGCACCGTTAATCAAGATGATGTGAGTGCTTATCATTTATTTTATGCTGATGGCGCAGGCACACCTGGCAGCGACATTACCTTTTTTGATTGGCCAGTTGGGCCAGAACAACGCGGGACGCATAGCATTTGCAACACCGCACTGCGGGTAACGGGCAAAGCCAGCCTTGAGTGGTGGGCTGAACGCTTGAGCCAACAAGGTGTTCAGCATAGCGGCGTGCTTGAGCGTGATGGCCGCTTGACCATCGATTTTGCAGATAACGAAGGCCAACGTCTAAGCCTGATTGATGATGCAGGCGCTGGCGACCCAAATACGCCATGGGATGCTAGTCCAGTGCCAGCTGAGCACCAAATTCGTGGGCTTGGGCCAATTCGTATGAGCGTGCCCAAACTTGAAGCTAGCGATACGGTGTTGACCAAAGCGCTGAATATGCGTCAAGTTCGCCAATATAGCCTCAACGAAGGCCAGGAATACACAGTGTATGTCTATGAAATGGGCAAAGGCGGCGTAGATGCAGAATTGCATGTTGTAGTGCAGCCAGATTTAGCGCCAGCCCAACCAGGCGCTGGTGGCGTGCATCACGTGGCGTTTCGCACACCCAACGAAGAAGAATATCATGGCTGGACGCGGCGTTTGCGCGAATTGAGCATTCGCACCAGCGGCGAAATTGATCGCTACTACTTCCGCAGCCTCTATTTCCGCGAGCCAAATGGCATTTTATTTGAAATTGCCACCGATGGGCCGGGCTTTGCGGTTGATGAAGATCCCGCTACCTTGGGTGAATCGGTGGTGTTGCCACCATTCCTTGAGCCACGCCGCGAGGCCATTGTTGCCAACCTCAAGCCACTAACCTAAACAATCCGAGCGCGCTTACTACGATGGTAAGCGCGCTCGATTGAGTTGCCAAATTCGCCAAACAGATTAAAATAACACACCTGTTCGTTTAATTCTGAGAGGTGCAAAAACATGGCACGTCCACGTCGCAAACGCTACCAAGGCATTACTCCGCCACAACATTGCCCAGCAAATGAGCTAAAAAGCGTCACTGAATTACGCTTGAACGATAATGGCAACTATGCGCAATTGAGCATGCAGCAGCTTAATTTCAGTCAACAACGGGCCAAAGATATTTTTATGGAGCAATCGATTGTGCGCCAATGCCAATTTGATCAAGTGGTATTGCAGCAATCGCAGCTAGTTGATAGCAGTTTTGAGCAATGCGATTTGAGCCATGCCAATTGGGAGAAAAGCCATCTTGAGCGTTTAGAATGGCACAATAGCCGTTTAGGTGGCATGAAATTTGTTGAAGCTCAAGCAGAGCATATTGTCTTTAATATTTGTCAACTTGATTATAGTGTCTGGTGGTCGGCGCGGCTTGAGCATATCCACTTTGTCGATTGTCGGATGCTCGAAAGTACGTTTGAATCTGCCAAACTAAGCGATGTTAGCTTTCGCAATTGCGATTTGAGTCGAGCCAATTTCCGCAATGCCACGTTAAGCAATGTTGATATTCGCGGCTCGCAGATCGCTGGCATGCAGATCGAGCCAAAGCAGCTGCAAGGCTTGATTATCGAGCCACGCCAAGCGCTCGAAATCGCCCAAGCGCTGGGCCTAACCATCCGCGAATTAGAGATCGAAGAATAAGAGTAAACAAATAAAAACCTCGCTGGATTTTTTCCAGCGAGGTTTCTATGGAATGGTACGCATCCCCCTACGTTCCCACAGCGGGTGCTGCAGTAGCCTCGGTGTGTGTCGCGTTCACGGCCTGG
>NZ_JBHUPY010000013.1:0-329393 GCF_042688385.1 Herpetosiphon sp. NSE202
CCAGGCCGTGAACGCGACACACACCGAGGCTACTGCAGCACCCGCTGTGGGAACGTAGGGGGATGCGTACCATTCCAGATAGACTCCGTTGGTTTTCCAACGGAGTCTTCTTTTTGTTTAAGCTATCAAGCAAAACACCCTTCATGAATGCAATATTCATGAAGGGTGTTTATAGTCTCTAGATCATTGTTTCAATGCTTGTTTAATAAGCCAGCTGATTAATCAATTGTACTTTTATATAAACATAGTATGCTCAACGATTGCATTAATTATCTAGCAGCTATGGTTGATACAGAACGCTGTAACTTTGATTATTGGTTTGACGTTGCCAGCCATCGCGAGTGAGCGCAGTATCAAGTTGGCTATTGTTTTCAACAATGGCACAACCAATATTGTATTTACTAAACAGCGCTTGGTAATCACCCGTTTGTTCCATATTTACGTTTGCTTGCATAAAATCCTTGGGATACGGATCAAAACGATTATCAATAAAAACTGGCTTTTGTGGTGCAAACCAAATTAGCTCGCCACCAATATTGTAGCTATTGTACATGTTGCCTGGACATTGCTCTAAAGCTGCAATAATTGGCTCGGAAAGCAATGGCTCGCGTTGATTCCACACAAATAGTGCTAATCCAACTGCAATAACACCGGTAACCCCAACTAAGATTAATTGCATTGGCTCGGCCTTCGTGGCTTTATGCGTTAGCGGCTGCTTCGGTGCGAGCATTTGCGCCAGAAACAGAACCGCTAGGCCATCGAAAAAGATGCTTTGGCGCACTGAACGAAATGCCATAAAACCAAATAAAAGTGTTGCCAACATTAAAAACCAATCGTAGCTTGTGCTCGGTTTATAGCGTTTTTTATACCAAACCAGTCCAACCACACCAACTAATACAAAGAAAGGGTAGCTGCTGATATTACTCAGGCTTTGGCTGCGCCATTCTTCAATGAAGCTATAGGTGCTGCTATCAAGTGAATTAAGCGTGAAAAGCCATAATTTATAGCCATGAGGATTAATCATGGTTGCACTTACCGCTGCAATCCCAATCATCAGCCAGTGTAAAATTGCTTCACGTTTGATAATTGCTGCAATTCCAACTAAACCAAGCAAAACGATGCCAATCACAAAGCCTGCATGTAAATTGGCCCAAATTAGCATATACGGCACAATCCACCAGTGCAATTTTGGCTGGCGAATCAACACAATCAAACTAATAAATAATAAAAATGAAATAATTTGGGGCCGAATGCTCCATGCACTAATGTTATCAATAATGCCTAAAGTGATCAGCAATAGGGTTATTTTGCTGCTACTGGGGCTTAATCGATAAATAATCAGCCATGTGAGGGTAACAATCAATGCAAATACGATTACAATAAGGCCAAGCCCACCAATTGAATAAACGAGATACATTAGCACTTGGGTTAGCCATTCATGATTTGGCCAGTAGGCATTGAGGTTGGTCCAACTGTGGAGATCGGTGGTAATAATGCTTTTCTGCTGAAAAATATCTTGACCTGTGCGCAAGAGCCACCATGTATCACTGCTAAAGTTCATACAGGCACTCATTGCGAAAATCAATATAAAAGCAATCAGGGTGAGATAATCTTGTTGCAGAAACCAATTTCTGAGTGGTTTGAACATTATAATCCTCGCTATCGGTTGGGGCTGAATACGAGGATTATACTGGATTTGCTGGTTAAAACCGAAAACTGCCTACTCAAGCATTGTGATGCGAGTAGGCAGTTTTGCTCGTTTAATTGCTGATCACCGAAAGTACCCGGCGCAGGACATCGTTGATCGAATGTTTGGTTGTATCAAGATAAATATCGGCAGCATCACGCGCTTCTTGCAAGCGTTGTTGCTGCTGATTGTGTAACCAAGCAGGGAATGTGGGTCGGCCACGTTCATGGACGGCTGGTAAATCGACATCAAGATAAATGACATAATCTGCTTGATGTTTGCGCCAAAGCCCACGGATGCCAGAATGTTCTTGGGCAATCACCCGCGCTTGAATTCCATGGGTTTCCAAGCCTTGGCGTAAAGTTGTTTTACCGGCGGCACATGGCCCCACAATGACCACTGTTTCAGCTTGATCACTCATCGGCGGTTCCTTTCAGCGTATCTGCTGACCGCCAGCTTTGCCTCGATGAAGCCTGTGAATTAGGCTCGTTCTACTGGAAAACAGACGGTCATGCGGCGAACTTTATTTTCCGACTCCATCGGTAAGGCGGCCATCACGATCACGCTCATATCGTCGTTCGGTCGATTTTGATCGAGTTCCACTGCACGTCCTAATACATCATCGGTAACTTCTTGGGCTGTTCGTCCTTGGCGAACGTTGAAATTGCCAAGATAGTTTTCTAGCTCAATACTTGCGTTGTAACGCCGGCCTGCATGCAAAATGCCATCGGTAAACACCACAACATACACATACGGACGCAAGGTAATTTTGGTGATCACCGGCTTGGTCATCGAATATAAGCCAATCGGCGTTGACGGCTCGTTGTAGGTCGTCATTCCTTGTTCATCGATTACATAAAATGGACAAGGATTATTTCTTGATACTAACACACTTCGGGCTGAAAGATCTACTGAAAGTATATTAAGTGTTGCTGAGACTTGGCCATGGCGGTAAGCATACAGATAATCGTGAACTGCCCGCGCAACAGCACCATCGCGTGCGCCATCTTTGAGCATGGAAATTGCCCTGGTTGTAACAAGGTTACTCAGCGTTTTGGCTCCACGCCCACTGCCTTGGCCATCGGCCAATACAAACGAAAAGCCGCCATGCGGTCGCTCGATCATCTCAAGGGTGTCGCCGCTTTCTGGGGTGGCATACTTGCCAACTTTTGCAACACCAACTTGCAGTTCCAACATAACAATCCTCAGATTTCTAGTATTGATGGTGCGATTGCCTTTGTTCATCATACCACGAGACAGCGCGCTTTGGGTGCGGTACAATTGGCCTTAGTAGTATAAGGAGGCCGCTGTGGAGCAGCGCGTTTTACGCTTTGAAACCCAAGCTGGTGTACGCATCTACAGCCTGCCTGTAGAGGTTTTTCCGCAGTTTTATGCTAATGTCTATTTGGTGGTTGCCGATAGTACCATCTGTTTGATCGATACTGGCTCAGGCCACGGCAATTCCAACCGCGATCTGCTAGCGGGCTTCGTTGCGCTTCAGGATCAATGGGGCGAACGATTAAGCTTGGCCGATGTTAATCAGATTATTCTGACCCACGCTCATATCGATCATTTTGGCGGCTTGCCGTTTGTGCGTCAATTTACCCAAGCTCCAACCGCCATCCACATTGCCGATCGACGGGTGATTACCAATTACGATGGGCGGTTGCTCTTCGCATCCAAGGCATTAAGCCGCTTTTTGCGCCATGCTGGGGTTTCTGGCGCGCAACATCAGCATTTAATGGGCATGTATTTGCAAAATAAAGAGGCCTTTCAAACCGCGCCAATCGAGCAAACCTTTGAAGATGGCGATCGGCTATACAATTTATTCGATGTGGTGTATACGCCTGGCCATTGCCCAGGCCAAGTTTGTTTGCGTTTGGATGAAGTGTTGTTCAGTGCTGACCATATTTTGGCTCGCACCGCGCCGCATCTTGCCCCCGAAATGATTACTCCAGGCACTGGTTTGGAGCACTATATTTGGGGCTTGCAACAAGTCGCTCGGCTTGATGGCATTGAGTTAACCTTGGGTGGTCACGAGCAGCCAATCGAAAACTTGCCCAAGCGTTTGGAACAAATTTTTGCTTCGAACCAGCGTAAAATCGAGCGCATTAGCGATTTGCTCAAGGCTCAGCCGCAAACTGTGGCGCAGTTGAGTGCTGCAATGTATCGTGGTTTGCAGGGCTACGACGAGCTATTGGGCATCGAAAAAGTTGGCGCATTTGTCGAATATTTGTATCTGCGCGGCTATGTGCGGCCAGTCAATATCGCCCCCGACGACGATGACCGCGACCCGATTAATGTGGTGTATGAGTTGTTTTAAGTGGCTAAGTTCCGTTAGCATCGCCCGCGTTTTGGGTGATAATTACTCAAGATTTGATTGATAGAGAAAGGATGCAGATGCATACCATTTACACTACCCAGAAGTTTTAGAGTTTGTCGTCCATTCGGTGCCAAATCCGCCTGATAGCTATTGGAATGCTTCTGGTTTTTTATTGATTCATCAGCGACTTGCGGCGGTATTGAATGCGTTTGACACACCCCATGAAGCCTATCCCGTAGTGTTGCGTGATAAGCGAACCAAGGATGTCCTGGCCCAAAGCGACGATTATGTGGTCTATCGTATCTTAGCGACAGCACCATTGCTTGACCCACAGACCCTCGATGCAGACAATCTCCACGCACCATATCGGCTGAATCCTGATCGTGATAGCTCAGCCCCACCAATCTGCCTCGATGAGACATTTCGCTCGCAGATCTTTATGCATGACGACGTTCGTGCCGCTATTGAGACGCAATCCATGACCGGATGCCGATTTTTCACCGTGGATGAATTTAATCAGGAATTTCGCTTTCCACTTACCGCAGCACCCCCTGCGAACGACTGATCTTTGCCATGGCTGGTTCACAGATTCATCGGAATATTCCTGCTTGCTTGAGGGGTTGGGGTGAAGAGATTTAAATTCCCTCACCCCAACCCCTCTCCCACGCGGCGGGCGAGGGGCTTTAACCATGTAGTTCTGCCGCACTAGGTGGTGAAAAAGCTCGGCTCCCCCTCGCCCGCGTTCAGTGGGAGAGGGGGCTGGGGGGTGAGGGAATTCTACTCGCCAGTGAAGAAGTTTTGAATATCGTATTGAACGTTGTTGGCCCATTTGCTAATTGGGTTATCGAGCGCAATATCATTTAATGTGCTCATTTGGCCTGTCACTAGCAAAATTCCAACCGCAATCAACAAGATGCCGCTAATAACGCTGGTGGAGTGCAAAATAATTGTGCGCTTGCCGATATTAAACTCCAAAGCGCGTCCACGCAGAATCTTCCAACCCTTCGAGCCTTGGCCAAGCTTGTTGAAGAAGGTCGCGACAATCATCAAGGGTAGGGCTAGGCCAAGCACATAGATGAAGGTTAATGTTGCGCCAGCGATAATCGAAGCTCCAGTTGAGATCAGCAAGGTCAAAATTGCACCCAAAATTGGGCCAATACACGCCGTCCAGCCCAGCGCAAAGGTCAGGCCATAGAGATAGGCGCTGCCAACGGTGGCGCTTGAACTGCGCTTGATATTCGCTCCGGTGAAGCCAATGCCAAAGATGCTCATCACACCCATCACAATGATAATAACGCCGCCAATTTGGGCAAATAAATCTTTGTTGGATGAAATGCCGCGGATGGCTTGGCTGGTTGCTGTAATCGCCATGCCCAGTACAACCATCGTGGTTGCCAAGCCTGCAAAGAAAGCCAACGACGAGATAATGGTGCGTTGGCGTTTTTGGGCGACGCTCTCCTCTCCAGCGCTATTGATGCCGAATGTCCAAGCAAAATAGGCTGGTAGCACTGGCAAGGTACACGGCGAGAGAAACGATAAAACGCCTGCCATAAAAGCCGGAACCGCCAAGGTAATCACATTTTGGCCACCTTGGGCGACCCCAATCAGCAAAATTGCTGCTACCACAAACACGGCTAGCCCAATCATAGCCATGGTAAACAGTCGGGAGGGTTGGCGCTGGGTTTGCGCTTGTTGCATATGTTATCCTTCGTGACGAACTAAGGCATCGGTCATTCGACAAACATCGACTATCGCAGCAACATCGTGAACGCGCACAATGTCGGCTCCTGCCTGAATTGCATAAGCAACGGTGGCGGCTGTGCCCCACAAGCGTTGCTCAACTGGTCGGTTTAATGTTATCCCAATCATGGATTTTCGGCTAGTGCCGACCAATAATGGGTAGCCCAAACTGGCGATTGTTCTAAGTTGCCGTAATACTTGGAGGTTTTGCTCAGGGCTTTTGCCAAAACCAATGCCTGGATCGAGCAAAATCAAATCATTGGCGATGCCACTTTGCAAGGCAAAATCGATGCTTTGGCGTAATTCAGCACAGACTTCGCCAATAATATCGCCATAGTTGCTGGCGGCGTAATTTGTGCCATGGGCAAATTGTTCAACTGTGCTGACCCGATTGTGCATCAAAATGATTGGTACTTGGGCCTGCGCCACGATCTGCGCTAAGGCTGTATTCCAACTATCATCAGCCTGCCGCAAGCCCCAAATATCGTTGACGACGTTCGCGCCAGCAGCCAGCGCCGCCGCCACAACCTCTGCTTTGTAGCTATCAATCGAAATTGGCAGCTGGCACACTTGGCGAATCGCCTGAATTGCTGGCACAACCCGCGCAATTTCTTGCTCAATGCTGACGATGCTGGCTCCTGGCCGCGTCGATTCGCCGCCAATATCCAACATATCGGCTCCAGCAGCGGCAAAATCAAGTGCTTGTTGCTGAATCTGGATTTGGCCTGCTTCAAGCAAGCCATCATTCGAGAATGAATCAGGCGTAACATTGAGAATGCCCATCACCAAGGTTTTTTGGCCCCAATGCCACTGGGTTGAGCCAAGTTTGAGGCTGCCACGGGCTTGATTATGCACAAGCAATGCGCCAATTTGTTGAGCCAAGGCTTGCAAGGCTGGCAACGGAATCGCTTGGAATTTGGCGCATAAGGCCCGCCACGAACGCTCATTCGCCCACGCCAGCAGCTTGGTTGGGTTGCTGCTTTGGCCTAAATAGACGTGCGGGCTAACCAAGGCATCGCCGTCGAGTGCTAATAGCTCTTGCTTCACAATCATCGCCGTATGCGGATCAACCTGATCGCAATGCAGCATAATCAGGTTGGCCTTGGTCAACACCCGTTCGGCGGCGTTGGGATAGGTTTCAATTTGGGCGATAACCTGCAACAATTCAGCGCGTTGTTGGGGGTAATATTGACGAATGTTATAGGCAAATTCAGGCATAATCCAATCTTTCGTGCTAAGCCATGGCTATTCTAGCCGATATACCGCAGTTTGCGACTCGGTTCAATAGCTGATTTTAAATGTGTATTGTACTTGGGGATACCAAGATTGCTTTTTGATCCACGAAGCGCACGAAGAGCACGAAGCATCGAAACCACGAAGGACGCGAAGAACACGAAGGACAATCTTTTGGCCACGAATTGCACGAATGATGCTTATTTTTTTAGCCACAGATTGCACAGATTACCCAACACTGAGTTTATAGGTTTTTGACTTTTGCCTTCTGATTTCATCCTTCATCCCTCATCCTTCATCCTTGCGCTCTCCTGCGCCTCTGCGTTAAATTTTTGATTTTTGCCTTCTGATTTCATCCTTCATCCCTCATCCTTCATCCTTTCTCTTCCTTCTCAGCTTACTATCAGCACTCGTTCATTGTGCGCTCAGCTCGCTGCGTGCTAGCATAGCCCTGAATTGGATGAGTTGTGGGAGTTGTAGGTGAGAAAGTACCGAATCTTCGTAAATAGTATTGTGTTTGGAAGTCTGTTGTTGAGTGCCTGTGGCCGCACAACCTTGCCCGCCTCCAGCCAAATCCCTGATCCGCGCTTGAGTCAAAGTCAGCCGATAATAACTGCCACATCGCCAACCCCAACCGCGAATCTAACCGCGACGATGCTTGATCAAACTGCCGTTGTCGAAGGCGCAACCAAAGAAGCTGAGTATTTAGCCTTCGAGCAATACCTTGCTGACAAAACGGCGACGAGCCTTGCTGAACCCTATCGCACCATGCTCCCATGGCCTACTTTCGAACCCGTAACGCCATTACCAACCCGGGAATATCGCTTGTTTGACCACCTTGAATGCACAACCGACGAGCCAGGCCCCGCAACCTTTATCACCAATTGTTGGCATGGCGTAATTAACAATAAAGATTTTATCGTCTATGGCTATGGAGGGCGGAATAAAGCGGCCAATAATCGAATCGATGGTGGTTCCATTGGGGTCGTTGAAAACGGCATACCAATGGGGAAGCAATACCTTCCTTCCAATACCCATGTATTAACGATTGTGCAGGAACTCTCGCCCTATTTGGTGATTTCGGTGGGCGATCAGTATGAGGTGTTATTCAATCTTGAAACCTACCAATGGGCTAATCGTGCTGGCACTCCAATTCCAGTGACGACTACGCCCACCAGCAATTGATCCACGAATTGCACGAAGAACACGAAGCACCGAAACCACGAAGGACGCGAAGAACACGAAGGGAATGAGGCTCTAGGCTTTTGGACTTCATCCCTCATCCCTCATAATTCATCCTTTCGCTCTCTGCGTCTCTGCGTTAAATACTGATCCACGAAGGACTCGAAGATTCATTGTATGGAAGATGAGGAGATTTAAATGGTGCATCATGGATTCCTGCGCAGTATGATGTTGCTCGCGCTTTTAATCAGTGGACTGCTATTAAGTTGTGGCCGCAATCAATCCAGCGAGCCGCTGAGTGGCCAACCCGCAAGCACCGTTGCTCCCGCTGATACCACCGCTACGGCTGTTGCAGTGGCAACCCAAGCCGAACTCAACGAGAGCGCCAGCGTAGTCGCATTTAAAGATAAGATGGCCGTGCAACAAACCCAAGAAATGTGGGATTTGGCAACGGTTGAAGCTGGCGGTGTACTCCCAACCATAACGCAAGGAACGATAGAAGCGGATTTAGCTGAAATAATGACCAGTGTTGCCCATCTTGATAACAATTTTAGTCCAACGCCAAAACCACTTCCCGCAGAAGGGCAAGCGGCTGAATGTAATCATGGCACGGATACAATTCGTGGTAACTGTTGGACGGTTAATGATAGAAGCAAGCATGTCAACTATCATATCTTTGCTGGGGCATTAAGTGCGAATCCAAATCAAGGAATGATAATTGTGTATGCTTTTGGTAACTTGTTAACCATTGAAGAACTGCGGCGACATGAATATCATACACCACAGGTGCAGGGCATACTTATGGTAGATTCGGCGACATGGCCATTGGTGTATATCACCACCCAAACCACGCCGACCCAACACTTAATCTTCAATCTTGAAACCCGCCAATGGCTCGATCCCAATGGTACGCCGATTCCAGTGAGCGCGACACCCACCAGCACCGATAAGTGATCCACGAAGAGCACGAAGGAGCGAAACCACGAAGGACGCGAAGGACACGAAGAACCGAAACCGCAAAGAACGCGAAGAACACGAATGATGATTATTTTTTGCCACGAATTGCACGAATTGCACGAAGGATTATTTTTGGCCACAGATTGCACAGATTACCCAACATTGAGGTTATAGGTTTTTGCCTTTTAACTTTTGCCTTCTGATTTCATCCCTCATCCTTCATCCTTTTCGTTGGCCACAGATTGCCCAGATTGTTTTGATTATTGTTCCAATAGCCCAAAGCCGATAGCCTATAGCCTGAGCATTTTGATTTTTGATTTTTGACTTCTGCCTTTCGATTGTTCTATGCTCTATGTGTACTGGTTCATTGGATTGACAACGATGAGTATGCCCTCACCCCCAGCCCCTCTCCCACTGAACGCGGGCGAGGGGAGCACGGATTGTGTAGTTCCCCCTCGCCCGTTCGACGGGAGAGGGGGCTAGGGGGTGAGGGGAAATCGGTGGTTAACGTGATGAACCAGTACATCTATGTTCTATGCTCTATGTTCTTTTCTGCCTTTTGACTTTTGCCTTCTGATTTCATCCTTCATCCCTCATAATTCATCCTTTCGCCCATCTCCCCCACATGTGTGACGGCTATGCTATAATCTGCGCTTGGATTGAGTTTTTGAAGCTGTCTGCTGAACAGGAGCCGCATTGTGCTACCTCGAACGTTTGGCAACTATACGATTGAGCGCGAATTAGATCGAGGCGGAGTTGCGGCAGTTTTTCTCGGCCAACATCGAGCCTTGCCGCGCCAAGTGGCGATTAAAGTTTTGCTCAATCATACCGAAGAGTTGGTTGAGCGTTTTCAGCGCGAAGCCGAAATTACCAGCAAACTGCGCCATCCGCAAATCATCGAAATTTATGATCATGGCATGCAAGGCCCGTTTGCCTATACGGTGATGGCGGCACTCATGGGCGGCTCGTTGAAGCGCATGCTCGAAACAGCGCCTCAGCAACATCTAACGCCCGAGCTTGCGCTCAGCGTCTTTTACCAAATTGGTGAGGCTTTGGATTTTGCCCATAGCCAAGGGATTGTCCATCGCGATGTTTCGCCTGGCAATATTCTGTTTGATCACGATCTGCAACGGGTTGTGCTGTGCGATTTTGGGATTGCCCGTTGGGAACAAGCCCATAGCAACACCACCAACCGCGTGGTGATGGGCACGCCTGGCTATTTCTCGCCCGAGCATCTGCGCGGCGCACGCGAAGTCAACGCTCAATCCGATATTTTTGGGCTTGGTTTGATCTTGTATGCGATGTTGGCTGGCCGTTTGCCATGGGCCGATCCGCTTGATTATGCCGACCCTCAGAATGTTCAACCATATCCACCCATATCGACGTTAGTTGGTCTTTCGCCTGACATCGACCCAATTATTGCCAAATTGCTGGCGGTCGATCCTGCTCAACGCTATCAAACAGTAGCCGAGGCAAGCGCAGCACTACGTCGGATTTTTTCGGAGCATCCTGCCTTGACTACCAGTGAAGGGAGCGTCTCTGTGCAGCGCCACTCGATCTATCTCGCCCCATCCTTCCGCGCGGAAGGTCTCGAACCCAATGCCGTCGAAGAATACCTTGGCCCGCAGCTTAAATCGGAACCTATTAAGCGTGCGCATCGGCGTGCCGCTATTTTGAGCCAGCCAGAGCATTTGGTTAATTTGCTCGAAGCTTGGAGCATGGGCGAGCGCTTCCGGCGGCGCAATCTTGGTCGTCTCGCCACCTTCTATCGCATCCAAAGCCAAAATATCTACTACTACAAGCTCGATGTGCTGTATGAACATCGTGGCGAAGCCTTTATCAAACAAGAAGCCGACCGCGAGCGCCAGCCCATGAGTGGCGAGATGGAATTGGGCGTGTGGGATGTAAAGCTGCCAGAATTTAGCGATTTTGTAGCTTCCGAAGGCTTGGTCGATCGGATCAAAGGCTCAGAACAGGTCAGCCAATGCGGCCGTTGTTCGACCAAGGGCAACATCTTATGCCAAAAATGTAAAGGCAATGGCCGCGTTACCATCACCAAAACTGTTGAAAAGATGGTCGATGTCACCGATGCCAATGGCAATAAGGTTCAAACCCCAACCCAAGTTGTCGAAAACGAAGTCCAAACCTGTAGCGATTGTAAGGGCAAAGGCTATTTGGTCTGCCCCGATTGCCAAGGCATTGGCATGATCGTCAAGCGCAAGGCCTTCAATTGGCAGCGCATCCCGCTCAATTGGAGCATTCACGACGATTTGCCCGATGTTGATGAGGGTTTATTGCAGGCTGAGGCCGTCGAAGTTTGCAATTATATGCTGACTAACATTCCCAAAGAATGGGCGCTGATTCCCAAGCTCGATAGCTTGGTGGAAAAAGCCATGGCCGAAGTGAGCAAAGATAAGCGCATTGTGCTGGCGCGCTTGATTGTGCATATGGTGCCAGTTACGAAGTTGCAATTTGCGCTTGGCCAGCAGCTTGATGATGGCGATGTGGTCAAGCTCTATGATACCGATAACGATGCTGATACGCCCAGCGTGCCAGTGATTGTCGAGGAGCCAGGCGAATTGCCAAGCGATTTGTTTACCTTACACCTGCTGGGCTTCAAAAATACGATTAGCGAAGAAGAATCGCGGGTTTTCCGCGATTGGGCGCGCATTATCAGCTGGCTTGGGGTTGCTGCACTCGCAGCTGCCTTGCTGATTACGCTGATCTTCGTTATTTTTATTTACTAGCTCGACTAGTTGGCATTAAAAACAGCGCTGGCGTTACAAGTAACGCCAGCGCTGTTGGTTTTTTAGAAGTAGCGGCTGAGGTTTTCGAAGATTTTATCAATATCGCCAGTGCTGCCCTCGACCAATTCGGTGCGTGAGAAATCGGCAATTTGTTGCAAAATGCTCTTTTCTGCATCAGCGCCGTAGGCAATTGGGAAGATTTGAATGCTCGATTCGCCAAAATTCCCCAACATCTGATCGATTGAGATTTGGCTGGCGGTATCAGCGCCATCGCTCAAAACGACGATCGCATTAATGCGATCTGGCTGTTTGAGGGCTTCTAGTTCTTTGCGAGCGAGATCAACCGCATCGTAGAGCGAGGTATTGCCATCGGGCACGAGCCCTTGGGTTTGCATTTGCAAGTTGGACATATTTTCGCTGCGGGTGGCAAGCGGCACCAACACCGTTGGGCTTGATGAGAAGCCAATCATGCCGACGTTATCTTTGCTGGGCAAACGGCTGAGAAAGACTTCTACACCAAGTTTGGCTTGATCCATCTTATCGTCGTCGCGCATCGAGCCAGAGCTATCGACAACCAACATAATATTGGCTGGCTTGCGGTTATTGGCCCAAGCGTTTTTGGCGGCCACAATCACATCTGCTGGTGGAGTTGCCAACGAATTGCGTGGCTGATTGGGGTCTACGCCGAATTGCGGGGTTAATGGCGAGGCCAATGCAACATCAACATTCGCTGGCCGAAAGCCTTGCTGCATCGCCAAATTTTGGCTGTCGGGTGTAAGCAAGAAATCGTAGAACACGCTGGCCGCAGCTTTTTCGTCGGCGTTGGCATCGCTCATCACAATAAATGGATTATCGTGGATGAACGTACCTTCTTTGGGGTAAATTGCCACCAACGGCACATTTGGCCCTTGCTTATTGAAGTCAATCAGGGTAATTTCTTCCATTGGGAAGGCTGAGATATAGGCCATGCCATATTTTTGCATGTTTTGGCTAAAAACCAAGGTGTTCGAGCCATAGTGCTTGATGCCTTGCGCCAAATCGCGCAAAAATTGTTGGCTTTTTTCTTGGTTAATGTCTTCGACCGTGAGATCGCTGGTTTTGCTGTTGGCTGCATACAACTCGGCTAACACCGTTGAAAGCGCGGTTGTGCTAATGTCGGGGTCGGTGTGGCCCCACGAGAAGCGGCCCCAATCTTGTTGGCCAAATTTGCCCCAGCCTTCGGAATCCTGAATCAAGGCCAGCATATCCGACCAGCCAACCTCTTTGTCGGGGTAGCCCATGGCTTCGGCCATTGGTTTCCACATCGAAATAACCACTGGGGTTAACACCAACGATTGTGGATCTGGCTCGGCAATGCTGGGGTTATTGCTTTCTTTCTTCAAGACTTCGAGCCAGGTTGAGGCCGATGGAGTCCAGATGGTAGTTTTTAGCTGACCAGCGCGCAATTGAGTGCGGGCCGTGCCCGAGGAAAGCTCAGTGCCTTGGACGACAATTCGTTTGCCATTTGATTGCACATTTTGGTTGTTGAACGTGCTGATGCGCTCTTGTAGCCATTTGGTTTTTTCTGGGCTATAGGTGATGCTAATCAGCAGATCATTCGCGCCTACAACTGGGCCGCTGGTTTGGCTCGTTCTCGTAGGTACTTGGGCTTCCTCACCACAGGCGGCGAGGATGAGCATAATGACAATGAGGAAACTTCGGAAGAAGCGTTGCATAAGCTTAATCTCCTTAAACTGACAAGCTCTATTGTAGCGCTTTGCAAGGCGTTAAGAAAGGTTCGTTGCTGATACGCGGGTTGGATGGCTGAGGTTACGCGTGGTTGCGCAGCACCGTGCGAATGCCTTGTTGCAAGGTGGGGTAGGTTTGGAGATCGTCGAGATTGCCGCCAACGCTGATCAATGCTTGGGCTACATCTGGCTGAACGCCCGTCAAAATGAGGTTTGCGCCGAGCAAGCGAATGCCTTGAGCTGCCCGCAACAAGCGGCTGGCAACTTCGCGGTCAACATTTGGCACGCCAGTCATATCGAGCAGGGCAACCCGCGCGCGTTGGCTCGAAATGCCATCAAGCAGATTATTGGTAATTTGTTGCAACCGCTCGCCATCGAGCGCCCCGACCAATGGCATAACCATCACTGTATCGCTCAGCGGAATTAACGGTGCACTCAAGCGAGCCAGCATCGCCGTGTGGCCGCGAATCATTTCAGCTTGCAGTTGGTTACGTTCTTGCTCGGTCCGGCGGCGAATCTGAATATCGCGCAGGAAGGCGATCCAAAGTTGGTGCTCGTCAGTTTGCATGGTACCGAGCACCATTTCAACCGGTTGGGTTTCGCCGTTGGGCAAGCGCACATCAAACTCGGCGGCTGCGCTTTGCTGCTGCAGGCTAGCCAATTCCACCCCTAGCACCTCAGCGATGTTTAATTGATCGACGTTGCGGCCTAAAATGCGTTCGGCAGCGCGATTGGCCGAGCGAATAATGCCCTGCTGATCGTAGGTAATAATCGCTTCGGCAGCGTGGTCTACAATTGCTTGGCGTTGGCTGCTCGATTCGACCATGGCGCTGGCGATTGAATTGAACGAAGTCGCAACTTGACCTAATTCATCGCGAGTATCAATCTTGACGTTGCTCAGCGTATTCGAGGTGAGCATACTGCCAGCAGCTTGTTGAAAGGCCCGCACCGTATCCATAACTGCGCGGTAGAAGCCAAGGAAGAGATACACTGCCAGCAACACCAACAAGGCAATCAGGCTAATGAAGAAGGCGCGGCGAGTTTGGGCTTGGCTAATTCGCTGGTTGAGCAGCGCATCAAGCTGGGTTGAGGTAGCATCCCAAAGCTTAAAACTACTGTCGATTGTGCGTTCGGTTTCTTGGCGAAAGGTGCTTGGATCGACGGTTGGGGTTTCAACCCGAATCACTTGGAGCAGAATTTGGAAACTAAGCTCTTCGGTGGCTTGAATAAAGCTGCGCACCGATTCTTCCATCACTGGGCGTAAGGCTTCGTTATTGTTAAATACCACGCCTAAACTATAGTTGATTTCGGTGTTGGTTTCTTGCAATTGGCTATTGACGACGGTGAGCGTGTTGCGTTCCTCAGGGCTAACTGTGCCGCGATCGATTGCATTGCCGCCTGCGCTGGCCACGCTCGCAGTTGCTGCTTGGTGGGCTGGCAGGGTTTCAATCAGCGCATTCATTAAGTAGTAACTATCGATATTGGGATCGAGAATTAAGCCCGATTGATCGCCGATGCGTTGCATACATGCGCGCACCGCTTGCAATACCCGATTGTGGGCGGCATTGCTATCAGGCACGCTGCGCAAAGTCAATTGAGCTTGCAGCCGTTCCCATTCATTGAAAAGCACAGTTACTTGGGTTTGGGTATCAAAGCGGCCTTTATATTGCTCATCGAAGGCTTTAAATGCTTCAAGTTGTTGGCTAATCATCTCGTTTTTGAGCAAGAGTGGGCTTAATGAGGCTTGGTCGCCACCGAGATAGCGTTCAGCCAACAATTGTTGCTCAACAATCGATTGCATGAGGCCACGCAACGGTTGCAAATAGGTTGTGCCATTTAATTCGCTGCGGGTATAATTTATTTCACGTTGCAGATCAGTTAATATTGCACTCAGCAAAAAGGTTAATGGAATGGCAAAAACCAAACTCAATAACCCGAATTTTTGGGGATACGTTAGGCGTTTCATCAGCCATGTGGCTGGAGTAAAGAATGCACGCATGGTTCGTATACCTAATGGCTGAGGTGTGGTTGGCCCTTATGATAGCACACCTGCGTACTTTTGTGCAGTAGCACTTTCAGGCTGCTTGATGGGCTAAACCGCAGGCTTTGTCGTAGCTTGCTGGGGTTGGTTTTGGGGCGGCAACAAGGCTTGCTCGATAAATTGCAACAAGGTTGGCTCGTAGTTGCTCACATCGCTTTCGCCGCGCAGCATGGCCATTGTTACAACCCATTCAATTAAGCCTGCCAAAATTTCGGCCAAGGCCAGCGGTTGATAGTGGTAGATGCTGCCTTGCTGCATGCGTTGAGCGAGCGCTTCGGCCAAAATAGCGTGCAAGCGCAAACGCGATGGTTGTTGTTGCTCGGCCTCAAGGTTCAAGCCAGCTTCCAGCCCCAGCAAGCGAAATAAATCGGTGTGTTGCAGTGAATAGCGAATTGCGGTTTGGACGCATTCGCGAATCATGGTTGGGGTTGATTCGAGCGCCAAGATGGGCACAATGACTTCAGTTAAGCCCTCTAAAACTGAATCGGCCAGCGCCATCGCCAAGGTTTGCTTGGAATCAAAATAGAGATAGAGCGTTCCGGTGGCCATTTCAGCGCGGGCAGCAATATCGAGCATACGGGCTTTGGTATAGCCCTGCTGCATAAACACTTCCCGGGCGGCACTGAGAATAGCTTGGCGGCGATGAGGGTCGGCGGTACGTGCCAATGGATAGCTCCTTTGTCGGCTTGAACAATGTGGCGAGTGTTGCTTGATTATAGCAAAAATCACTGGCTCCAGAACCAGCCAATTGAACAATTACACAAGCTTTTTAGCCCATTCTAAAGGCTTAAACATGCCTAAAAAAGAGGCTTGCTATGCGTTTTGGCTGTGATATACTTGGCCGCAAGTGAATGTTTTGGTCGCGACCTCAAATGGAGCTTTGCTGCCCCACTCGCAATCGGCTTTCACGCTTGAGTTTTGCGTTGACCCAAACCCTTTCACCCCGAAAACCGGTCTTACCTTTTGGAAGGAATCCTATGAGTTTCACCGACAAAACCCTCGTCTGTGTCGATTGCGGGAATGACTTCGTTTTTACTGCTGGTGAACAAGAGTTTTACGCACAAAAAGGCTTTACCAACGAACCACGGCGCTGCACTCAATGTCGTCAAAGCAAAAAGCAACAACGCAGCGAGCCAAGTGGTCGCTCAAGCTATGATCGAGATAGTGGTTTTGGTGGTCGGGAGCGCAGCCGCGAATATGGCGGGCGCGATAGTTTTGGTGGTGGGCGCTCTGGCTTTGGTGGTGGCAATCGGCGCGATGCTGCTGGCCAAGCTCCCCGTGAAATGTACGATACCGTTTGTGCTGAATGTGGTCGCACCACGACTGTGCCATTCAAGCCAACGCAGGGCCGTCCGGTGTATTGCCGCGATTGTTTTCAAAAACAACGAACTTCTTCGCGTTGGTAGGCTAGCGTCGTTTTAGGTTGGTGGGGCAGTCGTTCAGTCGCCAATTGGGGCGGCTGAATTGTTTTTTAGCCGCTTAATCAAGCCATAGCTATTGCTCCTTTGCAATGGCTTACATCCAAGGTTGCTTGGTAAAAGTAAGGGCAATATTCAGCTTGGATAGCATTTTATCCCAAGGTCTAGTATGATCGCCAGATACTAGCTGTTTTTGGAGGTAGACAATGGCGTTATTGGCCGAAAAAGTGGCATTGATTACGGGAGCTGGACGTGGAATTGGGGCGGCAGCCGCCCGTTTATTCAGCCAACACGGAGCGCATGTGGTGCTCTGCGATTTGGATGCTGCACCAGTTGAGCAATTGGCAGCTGAATTAAAGGCTGCTGGTGGCCAAGCCCTGGCATTTGCTGGCGATGTGACCAGCGCTGAATTTGCTCCCCAAGCGATTGCCGCCACGTTAGAGCATTTTGGCGGCCTCGATATTTTGGTCAACAATGCTGGCTACACGTGGGATGGGGTGCTCCACACGATGGATGATGCACAATGGCAAGCTATGCTCGATGTGCATTTATCAGCACCATTTCGCTTGATTCGGGCCGCTGCTCCCTATTTGCGCGACACAGCCAAAGCCGAAATCAAGGTCAATGGCGCGGCCAAAGCACGCAAAATTATCAATGTTTCGTCGGTTTCGGGCGTGTATGGCAATGCTGGCCAGGCCAATTACTCGGCTGCCAAATCAGGCGTAGTTGGCTTAACCAAAACCTTGGCTAAGGAATGGGGCCGTTTCAATGTGCAAACCAATGCAGTCTGCTATGGCTTTATCGAAACCCGTTTGACCGCTACCAAAGAACAGGGCGAAACGATTCAGCGTGGCGAACAGGAAATAAAACTTGGCGTGCCCGAAAACCTGATGGCTGGAATTACCATGTTTCACCCGATGGGGCGGGCTGGTACGCCTGAGGAAGCAGCTGGGCCAATGGTCTTTTTGGCTTCGAGTTTGGCCAATTATGTGAATGGCGAAATCTTGGAAGTAACCGGCGGGATGGGGATTTAGTCAATGAGAGCAAGCTGAGAGGAGGAGATCATTCGCGATCTTTCTATGCTGAAGATGTTGGGAGTGAACGTTGCCGAATATGATCTAAATCTGCAACCGTAAACATTCCTATGAGCGGCACTTGGCTTTTGATCAGTGCTATTAGTCTTTCGGCAACTAAAAGTGGGGTTGTCGGTGGAAATCTAAAATAAATAATACCTGCAGGAATGGGCAAGCCAAAACGGAAAATTAACTCACCATAATCTCGATCAAAGGTTAAGATAATCTGTTGCTCATTTCGAGCATACTCTAACACTGCATGATCTGGAATTCCTGGAGTATCTTCACTGATTGAACTGACATCATAGCCATTGTGGCGTAGCCAAGCAATTGCACTATATGGAATATTTTCGTTAGCAAGAAAGCGCATTAGGCGGCAATCCTTGTATAGAATGCTGCATCACGCATGCATTCAGCTACAAACTGAAAAACTGCCTGCATAGCTTCTGGGGTTAATTGAGGATATTCATGCAGAATGGTTTCTTCTCGCCAACCATTGGCAAGCAATTCTAAGAGGAAATCGACACTTAACCGTGTTCCACGGACTACTGGTTTTCCTGCTAGAATTGTGTGATCAGCATGGAGATACTGTTGCCATGATGTCATAAATTCCTCCAAATTGGAGCTATGCACTCGTCTATATCTCAATGATCATACCATATTCTATTTATTTTTAGAGCTGAAAGTGCCTCGGTATTAAACATACCGAGGCGCTTTCTTTTATGGAGCTATGGAACTAGCCTGCTGCTTGTTCTTTGCCGTTCGTCGATTCGATGATGCCGCGATCAAGCAACTCTTGCAAGCCTTTGGCAACCGCTTCGACCGTGAAGTCGATTTGCTCGATTGTGTGAGCGCTGGTCAAGAAGTTAACATCGCGGCGCAAAATCACGCCATGTTTGGCAATTGCACCCAACAGCCCTTCCATCAAACGAGCATGGGTTGGCATATCAGGGGCAAACGAAAAGAATGGAATTGCATCGTAGCCGTAAACCCGCAACGCAACCCCAAGCGCTTCTGCTTTGGCATTCACGCCGTCGCGCAAACGCTGGCCAAGCTGGGCAACATGCGCAAAGTAATTGGTATTGCGATAGACGTTGATCACTTCGTAGCAGACTTCCAAGGAAAGCATTTCGCCGCCAAAGGTGGTTGAAACTTGCAAATCTGATAAGCGTTCAAGATACTTTTTGGGGCCTGCAATCGCTGAAAGTGGCATGCCTGCGGCGATACCCTTCGAGAGACAGACGAAATCTGCATCAATGCCATAGAATTCTTGTGCGCCACCAAGCGCCAAGCGGAAGCCCGTCACCACTTCGTCGAGCACAAATAATGCTCCAACTGCATGACACGCGGCCTTCACTTCGTTCAAATACTCAGCATCCAAGCAGTGTTTGTAGGGCATTGAGAGCAAAACGGCGGCCAATTGATCGCCATGTTTGTTGATTGCTGCAATCAAGTTGGGCTTTTCGTGGGGAGCCATCAACGATACTTGCTCGGTGTATTGGCTCAGGCCTGCGGGCACGCCAGGCGTGTAATACATAAAATGATCGTGCCAACCGTTGTAGCCAACCGTGATAATCCGTTCGCGTTTGGTAACGTGGCGGGCCAAGCGCACAGCTGCTGAGGTTGCATCAGCGCCAGTTTTGAAGAAACGCGCCATTTCGGCATTGGGAATAATATCGAGCAAGGCTTGGGTTGCGCGAACCTCAACTTCCGTGGGCAGCGAATGAATCAGCCCTTTATCCAAATTCTTGCGAATCGTTTCGACAACTGCTGGGTGATTGTGGCCCAAGGTGGTTGCACCCAAACCACAGATGTAGTCGATATATTGGTTGCCATCAACGTCGGTCACTAATGCGCCATCGCCATGATCAATAAAGACTGGAAACGAACCATAGGCAAATTGTTCTGGCCTCTTCATCAACGATTGAGTTGTGCCAGGAACAATTGCTTCTGCTTGGGCCAATAATTCCATCGATTTGCTGAGATTGAGGGCTTCGCCGCTGACCTTTGGCAGTTGTGCTGCGCTCATGCTGCTCGATCCTTCCATATATTTTGGGCTAATGTGATGATTATGTAGAATAAAATCAATTTAGTCGGATTAAATAGATTTTATTTGAGCGCTAGTATACGGAAGGGGCATTGGTTTGTCAAAAATAGCTTAATTACGCTGGCTATAGGCTTTTGGCTATCGGAGATTCGTTGGATTAACAATCAAAAGGGTATGCCCTTACCCCAACCCCTCGCCCGCGTTCAGTGGGAGAGGGGCTTTAATGGCGTGGTTTGGCATGATTGGTGGTGAACATTGGTGCTCCCCCTCGCCCGCGTTTTCGTGGGAGAGGGGGCTGGGGGGTGAGGGAACGCTCCACCGCCGACCAATCACTCAAAACCGACCCTTGAAAGGAGGGGGCTGGGGGTGAGGGCATAATCGCGGTTACAAGCTTATGGCGTGATTAATGCTTGGGTTTGGCCAGCCCATTCAACGCTGATGGGGCGATTGGGATAGACAAGTTGCTCTAGTTCAATGCGTAACGGCTGTTGGGGCTTGAGATCAAGCGTGCCTTGCCATAGCAATTTGCCTTCGCTCATGATTTTGATTGGCGTGGCGGCGAAGGCTTGGCTTGGTTGAATTGCGACCACCAAATGGCCGGTGCTGCTGCGATCCAGCCCAATTGCGCCAAAGCGATTGCCCGCACTGAGATCGCCAAGGTCGTGTAAGGGCAGCCAATGAGCCTCGAATGAACGGCTTTGGCCTGCTGGCAAGGCTGGATAATCCCAGAACGTGCGTTGAGCGCCATGCCATAGCTCTGCATAATCGCTGCCATCGGTGGTGTAGAGGCTACGATCAAATTGATCATCAAAGGCAAAGGTTTTGATGCCAGGCAAATTTGGATCAAGATCAACCAGCATGAGGCCTTGGTTGAGCGCCGGATCATACACGCCAGCCCAGCCGCCGCTCAAGTTGTCGGCGGCAAACAGGCCGATATAGCCGTTCCAAGTTGCATAGCGACTAAGATCGCGATTGTTGAACGTGGGCCAGCTAATGGTTTGCTGGGGTGCAGGCAAGGCCGCATCTTGGGTTGCATGGACAATCATCTGCTTGGTTGGCACCACGAAATGCAGGCTCGGTTGCAAATGGTTAACTCCACCAGGCGCAATCATCGCATTCATCCAAAATTGAAACGGCTGTGGGCTAGCAGTTGGGTTGCGATAGCTGCCACGCATATTCACAATTTGGCTATCGTTGGTTAGCTCAACCGTGATTTCAATTTGCACTCCGGTGTGGCGTTCGGTCGTTGAAACAATCACCCGCGCCGCATCGTTGGTTTGTTCCAAACGATAATCCCATGGTTCCGATTCAAGGTAGCCATGCTCCTCGGTTGGCGCTGCCCATTCGATGCCGCCCGCTGCCAACCACCAACCGCGTTGACCCAAATGGCTGGCTTTGATCACCGGATTTTGATAGAGCAGGTTTTGGCCAGTAGCTTTGTTGGTCAATTGATAGACACGGCCACCAAGTTCTGGCAGCATCGTCAGCGTGACATAACGATTTTCAAGCTTGAGCAAACGATAATTTTTTGCTTGATAGGCGGTGATTTTGCTGCGATCAATGCGCTTGTACGGGAAAATTGGGTCGTTGGGTTGACTATCGACGAGTGCGCCTTGATAGCCTTCGGTGTTCAACGCGATCGTTCCCGCCTCCGAAACGGTGGCTTTGTTCTCGCTCGCCTGAAAATAATGCATTGGCGTGGCATAGCGCCAGCGATAATAATGGCTGCCCACATTGCCCATTTCAACTTGCCAATTGGCCGCATTATTGGGATTGTAGGTCAGCACACGGCGCTCGAAGGCTTGAAACAGCACCCGTTGCGCTTGGCCGCCGATTCGGGTATCGATCCAATATGCCTCGGTGATGGGATAGCCAAATGTCCCGAGCACATTGGTTACATCACCCAGCGATTGCTGAAAATCGACAAATACTTTGGGCACATTGTGGCCAGTTACGGCTTCGTAATGTGCAATTGTGGTGTTGGGTGTTGCTAGATTTGGCTCATCGCTAATTTGACCATTGGCTGCCAGCACGCTGCTAATGCGTTGGCCTTGGCGATTTTCGCTGCGATTATAGCCGTTGGTTGTGGCAATTGGCCCAAGGCTGGCATAGGTTGGGCTGGGGCTATCGGGATCGCCTGCAATTGGCACATTGGCTGCGGTGCGTGGCTCGAAGCGCTGATCGCCGGTTTGCATCTGACCACTGATCATCTCGACCACCAACAAACCATTGGTGGCAAACCACTCGCTATTACGGTCGGCAGCTGGTTGAGTAATTTCCATGCGAGCTTTATCAAAATACTGGGTCAGGCGATTATTTTGCGGCGATTCCTGATAGCGCTCAAAGCTGCGTGGCCCAATTTGCTGACCCCAAATCCACGAGCGACTGGTCTGAGCATCGGCAACCGCTTGATCGGCGCGTTGCCAGCGTTGGCGAAAGGCCGAATCGGCAAAGCCATCGGCAAACGCAGCATAACTTGGCCGTTGCTGAACTAAACTAAGACTTACCATCAAGAGACAACCAACGAGGGTTATTCGGCGCATCATCTATTCCTCCAAAACCAAACATCTGGTGCGAGTATAGCGCTGGAGGCTGACAAAAACCATAGCATCTCGCTGAAGTTGGCCTGAGAAACCTGAAAATCGTCAAAGCTTGGCCGAATATGCTCTATAGTATTGGCAGTGTGTATGGTCGAAAGGGGTTGCCACAATGAACGATTTGCAAATTGCCGAACAACTACAAGCGAGCTATGGTCTTTTTGCGCCAATTCGTGCCCATTTTCGCGGGCCTGGCGTTGAACGTGGCGGCTGCCCACGCCACGGCATGCATGCAGTTTATGCCAAAAAATATGGCGAACATCTGGCAACCATTTATCCAGGCATTAGCTCAATTGGGGTTGAATCATCGTTCGAGGCCAGCCAATTGCCAGCAATTATGGCGGCCTTGGCTGCACTGCGCGAGGTGCTGCTAGCAAATTTGGCCCATCGGATTGTTGAATATGCTCAAGCCAGCAAGCCCTATATTTTACCCGCCTATTTGCGCAGCATCGAACTGGCGCTTGAACATTTTGCCAAACGCTATCCCGAGCAGCTCGCGGCGCTTGATGCGGTCTTTTGTGTTGCTGGCGGCGAGGGCTTTCGCGATTTAATTGTGTTTCACGGCGGGCATTTGTTGGAGCAAGCTAAGGCTGGCGCGCTCTGGACGAATATCGATATGTATTCGCTGGTTGATTTACATGATCGCGAAACGGCTGAAGGCTTGCAAAAATTCGAGGTTTGGTGCCTTGGCGGCGATTTGGCCAAAGCAGTCTTGGCCGAATTTCAAAAAGCCGCGTTGATGCTGGTGACCCAAGGCTGGCAACCACAGCCACTGACTAAAGAATTAGCCTTGTTGCCTGTCGATTTGAATCGCCATTTTGGCCAGATGGTGCGCAATCTACTGCACACTGCGCTATCCCAATATGTTTTGGGCTAAAAGTAAAATATTCCCTCACCCCAACCCCTCTCCCATGCGCTGGGCGAGGGGCTTTAACGCCGTGGTTCTTGCAAAAATCCTTGGTAAAAACGGGTGCTCCCCCTCGCCCGCGTTTAGTGGGAGAGGGGGCTGGGGGTGAGGGATTTCGAATTTAATGGCGCATGCGTGATTGAATCGTTTGGCTGATAATATGCGCCAAATCTGGGCGCTGAATATCGGCGTGAGTAAAGGTCAGCTTGGCATAACGCTCGTTGAGATCAAAATCGGCAAACAACTTGGCAAAGCCATGCAAGCGCTTGTCGATTTCCAAATAGACATCGACCCCATAATCTTGCAGATCAAGCACGACTTCTAATTCTTCGATGTGGAAACTTTGGTGGCCGTAGGGCTTAAACTCAAGCTCTTGCACAAAAGGATACGGGCCGCGCCAGCGCGAATTGTATTCGTTGTGCACGGTGTAGAGTTGGAAACCAATTTGTTGAATGGCTTGAATAATCGTTGATTGCGATGGATGCGGCTGAATGTTCAGCTGATCAACATCGCTGGCATCAACCCCACCGCTGATTGACAAGCCAGTGCGAATAAAGACTGGCTGATGGCCCATGGTCAAAGGCGTATCGAGCGGCAAATTAATGCTAAATGGAATCCGTTGTTGCGCCCCTGGTTGCAGCACAAAACGCTGGGTCAACGGATATTGACCAATTGTATGATCTTGGGTGATTTTGCTGTCGTCGTACTCGCGGGTGTAGCGCGTGACCAAAAACAGATACAGCGCTTCAATATCTTGTTCGACATCGCCGCCGATAATATGCACTTCACCGGCAATTGTACCACCAGGCGCAGTTGTATTGTTGTGGAGATGAGTTTCGATACGAGCATTGCCAATACCAACACTGGCGAGCAATTTACGGAACATGCACATCCTCCTAGGTTATCGAGTTATTATCGCCTTATACGTAGACATAGTATCAAAAGGTTTCACTTAATCTTGGCAATGTTGTAACACACAATGCACACAGGTTTCAAGTGTGGCGCAACGGCAACGCAGCCCACGCTGCAACAACTGCTGCACATGGCTGGCCTGTTCGAGCAATTGGCTAAGATCGGCCAATTTTTGTTTGGCCATTTTGCGCCATAAACCAGCGAGCGGAGCCTGTTGCTGCTCGTGCTGAAAGAGCAATTGAATTTCATGCAGGCTAAACCCCAGCCGTTGAGTGGTGCGAATAAAGGCCAGGCGCTCGAAAATCTGTTGATCATAATACCGCCGTCCATTCTGACGGGCAGCAGGCGGCAAGACATTAATTTCTTCGTAATAGCGAATGGTTGAGGCTTTGATGCCAGCCTGTTTGGCGACCATACTGATGCTGAGTTGTTGCATATGCCGACCCCTGCAAATTGCTGCTTGACTTCCAGTTAACTTGAACTTGTAGACTCCTAACAAGCTAAGGTAATCATGCAATAGCTGTCAAGTGGAGGAACACATTCATGCCAACCGTGATCGATCAACCAGTTCATATTACCGATGCCAGCTTTGAAGCCGACGTGTTGCAATCGGCAACGCCAGTAATTGTGGATTTTTGGGCTCCGTGGTGTGTGCATTGCCGCGTGATTGCGCCGATTTTGGCCAAACTAGCCCAACGCTATGCTGGCGAAATTGTGGTGGCCAAAATCAATACTGATGAAGATGTGCAATATGCCAGTCGCTTGGGCGTGCGTGGTTTGCCAACAATGGTGGTGTTTCAGCATGGTCAAGAGGTTGACCGATGGATTGGGGCGATGAGCGAAGCAGCGTTTGAGCAACGAGTGCAACGCTTGCTTGGCCATTAAATTATAATAGGCAGGCTGCTTCTCACGGCGGCCTGCCTAGTTTATTCTTCCTCGGTACAGTATCTAAGCTCCCACAAGCGGACTATTGGTATTCTTCCAACCTACTCCATTGTTCTTCTCTCCCACAAGCGTTAATGATAGACTGATGGTAGCTGGTGTAACATTGTTACAGCGGCTACTGTGGGTTTGCAATGGGTGGCAATGTAGCCCTCTACAGCTACAGAGCACACGGCTGGCGACCATGAGACCTCCTAGGGGTGACCGATTGAGCGCGACGACGCTTGAATCTGGCTGCTTGCCTAGCACATGCTGTTCGTTGAAAACCAATCGTCGGCTATAATGATGCTCAGCAATGCCCTATTCGCACTGGTTCGGTTGGTTATTAAGTTATGGATTGCGTTAGCAGTCGATAGTGCTACGATAGCATACAATCAAGCGCTGAAAATGCGGCTTTGCTCTTGATTGTATCTAGAGTTTTGCTGGAGAACCTTGGAGAAATTACGAATCCGTAACTGATTGTTGCGGTTCGTTCGGGGTTGATGCTGGTTGAGAAAGATAGCGATCAAGCTCAGCGGCAGTTGTATACCAATAGCGATCAAGTTTGATGCCACGGATTTTACCTTTATTAAGGTAAACGCGCAAACTGCCTTCGGTTAGCGACTGGGCTGGGTAATATTCACGGGTATAGGCCGCCGCCTGCTGCAAGGAGAGCAGTTGGCTGGCTGGTGGGTCGTAGGTTAGACCAGAGGGCTGTTCCATGCCACATCCTTGGCCAAATAAAATGCTTCGCCAATTACTCCGCGGTGAGATATTATCACAATCGTTGCAGCAATGGGTCGATAATCATGGTGGTCGTCAGGTGGTTGTGCAAACCTTGCGTGATGGCATGAGCCACGATGTTGATGCACTTGCCTTCTTTGAACAGCAGGTCAATCGTTATACCACAGAAAGTCAAAAAGCTGCAAATCTTAATATGGCCGATAGCACCTACTATGCCAAACGTGGTCGCTTCTACGAGCAATTACGCCATCTCTTAGATCATCTGCCCAGCCTGCGGCCTACCACAATTATCGGCCTGCCGATTCCGCTAACTCCATTGGTTGGCCGCCAAGCTGTGCTGCAAGAGTTGCTTGAGCTTTGCCGCGATTATCGGCTAGTGACCTTGCATGGCATCGGTGGTATTGGCAAAACTCGCTTGGCAATTGCCTTGGCCAGTTATATCGCCAATGCTGGCTTTGCCCAAGAAGTGGTCTTTGTTGATTTGCGCAATGAATATACGGTGCACGATAGCTGGCAGGCCTTGCTCAATCGCTGGCTGGGCGACCCCAAAGCCGATCTCACCAGCTATATTCAGCAATCCAATCGGCGCACGGTGCTGATTATTGATAATTGCGAACATATTCGCTCGATTGCTGAAATGTTGTTGCCGCTGTTGAATTTTGGCAATGTTTCAATCATTACCACCACCCAAATTGCCCTGAGTATCAACGGCGAGCGGCGGTTTCCGGTGCCAGCTTTGAGCCTTGAGGAAGGAATTTTGCTGTTTGAGCAACGTGCTCGCGATTTGAATCGCCAGGTTGAGCGCCGCCAAACCGAGCAAATTGTCCAACGCTTAGCTGGCCATCCATTGGCAATCGAAATTGCTGCTTCGCAATTATTATTAGTCTCGGCCAGCGATATTTTGGCCATGACCAATGTAGAGATGCTCGAGATTGAATCGTTGGCCAATGGCTCAGCGCCGCATCGCACCTTGCGCCAAATGGTCGAATATAGCTTTTCGTTATTGAGTGATGATGTGCAGGCTGCATGCCTACGCTTGGCACTGTTTGAACATCATTTTAGCCTAGCCCAAGCTACCAAAGCCTTTAAAGTCAATTGGCGGGTGGCGAGCAGCTTGGTCGATGCTTCGTGCTTAGAAGGCAGCGTCGATAGTCGTGGTGAAACGCGGTTTAGTATGCCGCTGGTCACGCGCTTGTATGCACGCCAAGTTGCGCTTGAACGCGATGTCTATCACCAGCTGATGCTCGAATTCAGCCAATATTGGGCTAGCGAGATTAAGCAGATATTGCAACAGTGGGAACAAACAATTGAACGCGCTAAAGATCATGGCGAATTGCTTACGCCAATGAATGATCTTTCGTTGTTGCGGGATAGCTATACAACGATTCGGGGTTGTTTGCAGTGGGCTTCGATTTATGCCCAAGATCAATTACTAGAGCTGATCGCTGGTTTATGGAAGTTTTGGTTGCACTATGAAAGCCCAGAGGGCAAATTGTGGCTGCGTTCGGCGATGAGTATGATTAACGAGCAACAGCGGGCCGAATTGCAGCCGATTCTGCTGCTATTTAGCTGAAAATGGGCATTGGAATATCGCTCAGCCAGCTTTGCTCCCAAACTGCTTCGCCAGCAAGCAAACGGGCAATTTGTTGGGGAAAATAGGCTGGCCGAATTGGCTTGCCCAAAAAGCCAAAAAAGCCCAGCGCTTTGGCTCGTTCAACAATGCTCATATCGCTAAATCCTGTCAAAGCAATGCAGGGAGCAATTGAACGTAGCGAGCCAATCAAATCAAAGCCTGATTGATCTGGCAACTGGACATCGAGCAAAATGAGTGCTGGTTGCAAGGCCTGAATTGCTTGGGCGGTGGCAATGCGGCCATTGGGGAAGAAATGCAGTTGATGGCCTTGTTGATGCAAGGTGCTGCGAATAATTAACAGCGTATCTGGTTGGTCTTCGATGACAACAAGCGTAGCGATACAAGCCTCCTTGGATTCAGCGGTTGGCTGAATTGTACCGCGAAAGCTGTGCGCTGGGCAATATGCTTAGCGTTCCCTCACCCCAACCCCTCTCCCACGTGGCGGGAGAGGGGCTTTAATAACGTGGTTTTTGCATGATTTGTAGTGAAAATTGGTGCTCCCCCTCACCCGCGTTTTCGTGGGAGAGAGGGCTGGGGGTGAGGGAATGTTTGACCACCACGCTATATTAAAAACCTACCTTTGTGAGGCTGGGAGGTGCGGGAACTCAGTCTTTAGCCGCCGCTTGAACGGGCAACCGACTTTTGCAATTGCTTCGAGCTACGCCAAATTAATAATGGAATCAGCACCAGCCAAATCAACACTGAGATAACCCACGGCTGTAAAATCACGCCGCCACCTAGTTGACCTTGGAGATCTAATGTCCACGTTGTGGCGCTCCCCTCGCTAATGCTCTGAATCCACATGACGAGGCTGAAGAACGGGCTAAACGATAAGATCACCACGCCCAAGTTTCGGATAAAACCATTGTTCATAATCGACTGGAACAGCGCTTGATCGTTTGAAAGGATTGCCAAGACCAAAAGTGCTAGCAATGGCAATCCAACGGTCATGACCAGCGCTAAACCTAAAGTGGCCAACATTGCGCCGCGACTGGTTTTGGCCCACGATGCACCCCAAATGCCGACCGTACCATAGCCCAAAACTGTCACAACCTGAATCGCCAAGGCAATCAGCAAATCGCGAATTTCAATCCCGCCAATCAGCAAGGCCATTGCGCCAATCGGCAAGGTGGCGAGACTGAGCAGAAACAGAAATAAACATGGCGCAATCAGCTTGCCCAAAATAATCTGGTAGCGGCGCACCGGCGTGACCATCAGCACATCGATGGTTTGACGATCGCGTTCACTGCCCAATGATGAAGCGTTCAGCGACGGCGCAAAAAATGTTAGCTGAAATAAGGCGACTACTGCTGAAGAAACATACAATGATAGCCCAATATCACTGCGATCAGCAAACCCACTGTCGTTGTAGCCTGCATAAATCAGCACACACAAACCACTTAAAATGAATAAGTAGATGCTGAGCATGGTAAAGGCCCGATTGCCGCGCAGATACGAGCGAAATTCCTTTTGCAAAATTGCCTTCATGCCACCACTCCTTGCGTCACATGCAAAAAGACTTCTTCAAGGTCGGATTGGCGTTCGGCAAAGTGATTGACCCGAAAGCCTTGGCCAATCAGGTTGCTCAAAATGCTGCTGCTCTCGTCGCTTGTGCCACTAAAATTGATGGCCAATTTGCCACCTGCTTGGTCATCTGCAAGCTCGTTAATTAAATTGACATCGTTGATTGCTGGAATTTGCTTGAGCATGTGCAAGGCTGCCATTGCCCGCTCAACAACTTGAATTTCAATCAGCTTGTGGGGCCGTAAGTCTTGCATAATTTCGTTAACTGGGCCACTTGCCAAGAGCGTGCCGCGCTCGATAATGCCAATATGGCTACACATTTCGGCCAGCTCAGACAAAATGTGCGAGCTTACCATAATTGTTTTGCCCATGCGGCTTAATTCGCGTAGCAATTCGCGAAGCTCAATGCGTGCCCGCGGATCAAGCCCGCTGGCCGGTTCATCGAGGATTAACAAGCTTGGATCGTGGGCCATCGTGCGGGCTAAACTCAAGCGTTGTTTCATGCCGCGGCTTAAATTCATCACATAGCTATCGTGTTTTTCGGTCAAATCGACCAATTGCAAAAGTTCCTGAATCAGGCTGGTGCGGCGCGGCTGTTTGATGCCATACACGTGAGCGAAGAAATCGAGATATTCCCAGACCCGCATGCTATCGTAGACCCCAAAATAATCGGGCATAAAGCCAATTACTTTGCGCACTGCATCGGGATCTTGGCGCACCGAAATGCCATTGACCAAGGCTTCGCCAGCGGTTGGTTGGAGCAAGGTGGTCAAAATGCGCATGGTTGTGGTTTTGCCAGCGCCGTTTGGCCCGATAAAACCATAAACCGCGCCTTTGGGAATGCTCAGATTGACCTGATTGAGCGCGACATGTGTGCCAAAACGCTGGGTTAAATTGTGAGTTTCAACGATCAATTCCATCAGCGTTGCTCCAAATCAACATATAAATTGTAGATATTGCTACTTTTTTGGGGTGCAGCTAGGCCATCGACCATAATTTCGTGCAAAACCTCGGTATCGAGCACGCTAATATGCGGCGCGGTATAGAGCGAATTTTTGGGCAAGCCATTGTAATTAGTGCGCTCATTGCCTGCGCTCCAGAGCAATTGCAGCGCTTGATTGAGTTGGTCGTTACTATTGAGCGATGGGCTGCTTTGATTTACGCGATTGAGACTATTATCGATCGTCACCGAAGCACCAGGCTCAAGCGTGGGTAGCACAATGCTATCCTCGCCAGCGAAGACAACCGCATACTCGACCGTACGCTCGCTACGGTTGGTAATGGTCGCGCCTTCCCACGAGTTAGGTTTGGCTATCTTGATCTCAAAATTATAGGGAACCGCGATTGTGCCAATTGCCGCGAGGGTTTGCATATCGCCAATGTTGCTTTGCCAGTTTGGCAGGAGTGTGCGGTTATCGCTGGTTTGCTCGATCGTGCCTGAGCCATTATCGCCAAAAGTCTGCGTCGATTGATTGCCAGCAGTTAAGCTCGAATCGATACTGCCGTTCCATGCGCCCCGTCGCCCAGCATTGAAGCCATAATTGACGCTTACTCGACCTTGCTGCGCGCCAAGTTGGCTATCGACAACATTGATTGTCGTGACGTTGATATTGCCAGTGCGCAAATCGCCACCAGCTAAATACATAATGCCCACAAAGCCAAACACAATCAAGGGAATCGTAAACCAAGCCCATTCGCGGCGATCTAAGCGCCGCAAAACGAAGTAGTTAATTGGCCCAATCAGCAAAATGTAGCCAAACAAAATACCCATGAAGGTGAAAATTGAAGGCAAGTTTTGGTCGCTACCTCTAATTTGCATTGACCATGGCGAGAGCGCCACGTTCCAATCGCGATAGAGTTGCGGTTGCAGAATCACTGGCCACACGCGGCGATCGTTCACTTCGGCTGGTAAATCGCTTGGGTTAAAGGCGGTGAGCAGCACATGACCCGTGCCAAGCTTGCGACTGAGCAATAACGGCTCGTTATTCGCGCCAAGGCCTAAAGGTGTTGCCTCGGCATTGGGCGTAAGTTGATTGACCTTCAGTTCGACTTGGGCAAATTGGGGCACTGTCTGTTTATTGAGGCTGGTCAAAACTGCCGAGCTATTGCTGCGACTGAGGCTGCCAGGTAGGAGAGCTGCTAATTCTTTGGGCAATTCGGCAGCGTTTGGGCCGCCGCTGACGATCAAGGTGCCGCCAGTTGCAACCCAGCGTTCTAAGGCTGCTGCTTGCTCAGCAGTTGGCTGCACATCTTGTAAGACAATCGCGCCAAAGTTAAACAGCTCACCATCGTTGCTTGGCAGTTGCGCCGGATCGAGTAGCATAATCGTGGTAAGTCGGCCCGGAATGGCAGCGCCCGCCAAACTTGAGGCTGGCCCGCCAAACACCCCAACCAAGACCTCTGCGCTATCGTGAACTCGTATATTGCTACGATTGAGCGCAAGTTGCTTGCCTTGCTGATCGAGCACTTTGATGGTTACGACGCTTTGGTTGAGATTGGCGCGCATCAACAAACGCACTTGTTTGCGTGCGCCACCAGGCAAATCGACAGTTTGCAGCAAATCTGCTTGGCCAAAGCCAGTTTCAACCACCACTTGGGCTTGAATATCAGCCCCAGTATTTTCGATTGTCGTGATAACCGGATACCAACCATTATTGAGCACATGCCCTTGGGCATCGAAGCCAACTTGATCGATGGTAATACTAATGGGGGTGGCATTTTGGGCATAACTTGAGCTTGGCCAAAGCAGATAAGCGAGGACTAAGCCAAGCCAAATCCACCCACGCCATCGGGCTGAATGCGCCATGAAAACTCCTTCGCACAACAGATTCTGACTCCCACTGCGTTGATCTTAGTTTCCGGTTTCCAATTGCTCAGGGGGCGGCAATTTGGATTCGATATGGGTTCGATGATCATCAAACAACACTTGTAGTTCCTCACGTTGGAGCTTGTGATAATGCTGCAATAGCATCAAGGTACTATCAAAATCACGATCGCGGGCACGTTGCTCAAATTGGTCGCGATAATCGGAAATGACCGCCAGCACGCTATCGGGTGCTGCTACGCCGCGAAAGGTGAAATTTTCGTTTTGCCCAGCGGTAAACAGCTCGACATCGCCGTACTTCAAAATCCGTGCCCATAAATTTTCTTGATTGAGCGAAATATTCTGGATTTTGTCCCAGGTTGTTTCGCGTTTGGTTTCGCGGCCCAACGGTTTGCGCTCAATATCGATAATATTAACTGGCGTAACAATATATTCATCGTTGCGCCAATCGATGACCTCGTAAATCAGCCAAGCAATACAAAACAGATCGAGCACAGCCAGAATTAGCAACGAACCACCAGAGCGAATAAAATCGTTGCCGATTAATAGCGACCACGACAAATTCAAAATCAAAAACAGCAAAATTGGGTTGGCAGCTTCGACGAATAAAAACAGCCAATGTTTGCGCCAGATAATCGAATTACCGCGCACTTCGGGGCTTGGTGGAATAATGCCCAAAAGTGTACGGCCAGTTTGTTCTGGTGGAATAAAATCGCTTAATGGCGGCAGGCTTGGTAGAACGCCTTGCTTGAGCACTTTGGCTCTGACAATTTGCTCAACCCGCCCAACTTGTTCTTCTTCTTTAACTGGCTCAACGAATTCGAGAATCGTATCGCGAACCAATGTAGGATTGACGATCCCAAGAAAGGCAATGTTGCGCAAACGGCTGGCAGTTTGGACTTCAATTTCGCCATAATCAAAATAGCGGGAAAATACCGATTCGGTGACAGTTTTTACGTCTTCGATTTCGCGTACATACAGCTCGTTGCGCTGGACGCTAATCAAAAAGCGCGAGTTGTAGGAAATAACGCGCTGGTTGGTTACGACGAGGGCATCGTTGCGCCAATCGAAATAGCTATAAATCATGGCGAAGAAAAAGATCGTGCCAGCGCCAAACAGCACAGTATTCAAGGTATCGATGCCAACGAGCGAGACTCGCCACAAGAAAATAATGGTACAAAAAAACCAAAATGTGAACCAAATCGAAAGGTTGCGCGCCAAAACCAGCCAATGGCGATAGGCGATCAGCTTGACACGCTCATCTGATTGCAGGTTGATATTGAAGCTGATTTGAGGCACGGTGGTTGGCATAGCATCCCATCCTATTCATAGCTGAGTTGGCTGACATTCGTGCCGCCATTGGCTTGTAGGTATCCAACTGCAACGTGAGCCATCGTTTGCTCAGCCAAATAATTGTGCTGCTGGTTGAATGGCAGCTAGGTTTTGGCTAGCCAGGTGTTGGACTCAAGCCTAGTGCTATAGTATTTTGTTTATCAGCCAATCGTCAAGCGCCAATTGCTGCGGCTGCGCTGGACGATTGTAACAATGTTTAAACAAAAACGGCGTGGATGTAACTCCACGCCGTTCGTTTTGCCGATTAAGCCTGGGCTTCAACGCCCATGAGATTGACGATTGCTTGAAAGACATCTTCCGGCGAGCGGCCATCGGTGGTGATGGTGATTGCATCGGCGGCTAAGAAGGTGTTAGCTGCGTCGATTGCATCGCGACGGGTCAAATCGGCCAAGACTTCGCTATAGCTAATTGCGCGACCACGAGCATTCAGTTCTTGGGCGCGGCGTTGGGCACGTTCTTCAACCGAGGCATCAAGATAGATTTTTAATTGGGCATCGGGCATAATCACCGCCCCAATATCGCGGCCAGCCATCACCACATGGCCAGCTTTGCCGATTTGGCGTTGGGTATCGCGCAAGGCTTCGCGCACCGCAGGATGAGCGGCAACTTGCGAGACATTACGTTCGACATTGGCGGCGCGTAATGGCCAGGTAATGTCGTTGCCATTGGCCAGCACCGTGTATTGGCGGCCATCGGCGACATTTGGCGCGAGGATTTCAAAATTGCTCGTTTGGGCGAGTTTGGCGAGAGCGGCGGCGTTCGCAAGATCAACGGCTTGTTCAAGGGCCACATAGGTCAATGCCCGATAGAGCACCCCTGTATCAAAATAGATATAGCCAAAATGGTCGGCTAACAACTTACCGAGCGTACTTTTCCCCGACGCTGCCGGGCCATCAATTGCAATTGTATGTGGTGTTGTCATAGTCAAAAACACAGATATTCCTTGCTGGATACCTCCGAACAGGCAATATTTGAGCGCATGCTGAAAGGTGAAGGGTACACATCGCAACCACTCTCCTGTTGAGTACCCAGCGTATGCAATACCCCACTTGTGGAAGTGAGGAGACAATAAATCATGAAAAGGCTGGAAAAGCCATGGTTCTATTGTAGCATAATGAGCTAAATTTGCAGGGATTATGGCAACGACCCAGACGATCTGCTATAATCGCACGCCGAACCATGATCATAGTTGGAGGTTGCGATGCGCTCTGGCATCTGGCGAAGTTGTTGTTTATTGCTCTTAGTCGTGTTAACAGGTTGTGGCAGCCTGACAATTTACGATCTTACCGGAAATCCGGCAAATTATAACGGTCAAGATGTGACGGTCGAGGGTGTGTATATCTGGAAGCCGGGTAATCCTGGCCTCTCAGTGTTGGCGAAGGGGGTTTCGACCCGCAATGATGGCACCGATGCCCAGCCAGTCGATACCTTGGTCTGGCTTGAGAATTTTCCTGCTGAGGCCAGCGCCAATTTACACCGCCCAATCGATAGCATTTATGGCGCAGTGCGGGTCAAGGGCAAGTTTGAAACTGGCTCGTTTGGCCCAGATGGCAGCTATACCAGCCGCTTGGTCGTGCAATCTGCTGAAGCGATTGAGCAAGTCGAGCGGGTTGAATATCCAGCGCCGACCGAAGCGCAGCCCAATCAAGTTTCAATCTATGAGCTTGAGAAAAATCCCGCCGCCTACAACGGCCAAACCGTCACCACCCGTGGGATGTATTACTGGACTCAAGCTAGTTCTGGGTTGTTGGTAACTGGGGTGCGCACCGAAAAGCCGCTTGGGGCTGATATTGCCAGCGGGGTTAATCCGCAGCCAATGGGCACGCCGATTTCGATGGAAGGTTTTCCACCTGATCTTTCAAGCCAACTCAACGTCGGGCCAGGCAATGGCTTTGTTTGGGGCTTGGTCGAAGTAACTGGAACCTTTGAAACTGGCGGGAAATTTGGCTTAGAAGGCCGCCATGGCTCGCAATTGATTCTCGACCCAGCATCAGTTAAAGCAATTAAATAAGCATTCATCAGCATAGAAGGCTGCAATGTATTACTTCCTAAAGGCAATGCACGAGGATGATATTCCGCGTGTGCAAGAAATTGAGCGCCAAAGTTTTTCTGCACCATGGTCGGCCAATACCTATCGCCGCGAATTAAGCTCGCCAGCGACCAGCCGCTATATTGTGGCTCGTTCCAGCCCGACGTTGCCGCCAGATGAGCCAATTATGCCCTATGTGCCACGGCGTTCGTTGCTGCAAACCTTGTTGCCATCGGTGTTTACCAAGCCGCAGCCTGTCAGCCCCTATCCCTTGGTTGGTTATGCAGGCTTGTGGTTGATGGTCGACGAAGGCCATATCACAACGATTGCGGTAACGCCTTCGCAGCGTGGCCAAGGCCTCGGCGAATTGTTGCTCAATGGCTTGATCGACCAAGGCGTTGATATGGGCGCAACCCGCTTGACCTTGGAAGTGCGGATCTCGAATGAATCGGCGCAACGCTTGTATTTGAAATATGGCTTCGAGCCAAGCGGCACGCGGGTGCGCTACTACACCGACAACGGCGAAGATGCCCTGATTATGTGGACTGATGTGATTACCGAGCCGAGCTATCAACAACGCTTGGGTGAGTTGCGCGAACGCTTGGCGCTACGCCTTCAGCGTCAGGCTGGAATGGTCGAATAGTCCTGTTGCACAAATGCTGTATGTTGGCTATGATGCATAAATTCATGGCTGATAATTGGTTGTCAGGTGCGGCGAGGGCGCACAGCCATTAATGAGGATGTTGGTTCATTGTTCGCTGGTTAACATGGGACGGTGCCGTTGCTAATTAATGGTTGGGGTTGCTTCCACCGTCGAAGCGGCCTACTGAAGGAGCTTGCATGAAGATCGTCGTTGCAGGAACAGGCTTTGTGGGCTTACCCCACGCTGCGGTCTGCTCAGAATATGGTCACGAAGTCTATGCCTATGATATTGATACCAAGCGGATTGCTGCCTACAAAACCGCTAAGCGCGAAGAAATTGAAAAATATGTCAATGAGCCAGGCTTAGCCAGCATTATCGAAGAAAATATCGATCGTTCCCTGCATTTTATTGATGATCTTGAGCCGGTAATCGAAGGGGTCGATGCCTTTTTCTTGTGTTTGCCAACCCCGCCTAATCGCGATGGCTCCTCGAATTTGAGCTACTACTTCGATGCGGTTAACCATTTGGCCAAGTTGTTGGCCAAACGTGAAGATCAACGCCGCGTGGTGATTATCAACAAGAGCACTGTACCGGTTGGCACTGGTCGCCAACTTGAGCAAGTGTTGAAAAGCCATAATGTGCCAAACGTGGGCATTGCCTCGAACCCCGAATTCTTGCCCGAAGGCAACGCAGTTGAAAAATCGCGCCATCCTGATCGGGTGGTGGTTGGGGCCGATACCGAGGAAGATTTCCGCATTTTGCGCCGCATTTACTCGCAATTTATCAACCACGTGCGGATTGCCTTTATCGAAACCACGCCCGAAACTGCTGAATCGATTAAGTATGTTGCCAACACCTTGTTGCTGACCTACATTTCGTTCTGGAACGGGGTTGGCGGACGCTTGGCCGAATCGGTGCCAAACGTGCGCATGGAAGACCTCAAGCGTGGCGTAACCGCCGACACTCGGATTAGCAAATGGGGTTCGTTTGTGTCCAACGGCGCTGGTGGCTCGTGCTTTGGCAAAGATATTCAATCGTTGATCTATCAGCTCAAGAGCCGCAACCAAAGCACCGACTTGCTCGAATCGGTCTATGAAATTAACGAATATCAAAAGACCTACTTGATCGATCGGGCTGCGGCAGAAGCTGGCGTGAAGTTCAACAACAAAGTTGTAGCGTTGTTGGGCTTAGCGTTCAAGCAACGCACCAACGACATGCGCGATGCGTCGGCCTTGAAGGTCGTCGAAAGCTTGCTTGGCCGTGGGGTCAAGGAAATTCGCGCCTACGACCCAATGGCCGAAGAAGAAGCCAAACGCTTCTTCAACGCCGAACACAACCACTTGTTTGAACGCATCACCTACCACTCGTCGGCCAAAGCAGCCCTCGAAGGTAGCGATATTCTGTTTATCTCGACCGACTGGGAAGAATTCCGTGGACTTTCGAGCACAATTGAAAGCACCGTGCCAGCGCCATACTTGATTATCGATGGTCGCCGCATGATTCCCGATTACGATGAATTGGTCGAACGCGGCTACAGCTACTTGGCAGTTGGCTCACCCTACTTAGACAAATAGCTTCGTTGTACGTGCAGCCGCCCTTGATTTGCTTAAGATCAAGGGCGGTTGCTTGTTTTAGTGACCCACGCTGCGTTGCTGATAGTGCTGAGCTAATTGCAAGACCTCGCTCAGCGACCATTGATCGTAGCCATGGACTCCATATTTGCAGGCCACAATGGTGCCATCGGGAGCAATAAGAAAATCGGCGGGCAAGCCCAGCGGGTCTTGGCCTTTTTCGGGCATGCCTGCTCCATGCTTGAACAGGCCTTTGAGTGCTGGCAACCACGATTTTGGGTGCAGTACGGCCCAAATTGAGCTATCAACGCCAAAGGCTGCGTAGAGTTTTTTGGTGGGGTCAGCAATCAGTGCAAAAGGTGCTGCTGCATGGCTGGCGAGCATAGCAGTTTTCGATGAATGAAAGACCGCAACTTCTTGAATTCCAGCCTCAGCTAAGGCCGCATGGCCTTGAATAAATGAACGAATGTGTAAATTGCACATCGGGCAGCCTGCAAACCGCCGAAATTGTAGATGGGTCAATTGCTGCTGGTGGGGAATGCTAATGGCTTGATCTGCAATGCTGATCAAATGCCGTGGATCGATCGTTTGGCCTGCTTGATAACGCGACATACGCTTGCTCCTTGCTACTAAATTCGGTATAATAATTGTGTAGTGATTATTACAGAATAGTATAATAGCAATAAATACTCAAAGCAAGGGGATGTGATGGCAGAGCAAGAACTTTCAACGACGAGCACTCAACGGCGTGGTCGGCCACGCGAATTCGACCGTACCAATGCCTTGGAGTGTGCGATGCGCCAATTTTGGCAGCATGGCTATGAAACACTCTCGATGGCTGATTTGACGAGCTGCTTGGGGATTAACCCGCCAAGTTTATATGCAGCCTTTGGTAGCAAGCAAGCCTTTTTTCTCGAAGCGATTGACCATTATTTGGCCACGCGCGGAGCCTACGTCTATGCCATGCCAAGCGATCAAGGCTCGCCACGGGCGATGCTCGCTCACCTGTTGCAACGGGCAGCTGAAGCCTTTAGCGATGCAGCCTATCCCGCTGGCTGTTTTGTGTTGGCTAGTATTTCGGCAACCTACGATTCATATGAAATTGAGCAAGCTATTGTCGAGCGCTGCCAGCAACGCATGAGCAAAATCGAGGAATTAGTGGCCTTGGGTGTGCAAATGGGCGAGTTGCCAGCTGCCACGAACGCTGAAGAATTAGCCCAATTTTTCGTTTGTGTGTTGCAAGGCATGTCGTTGCAAGCGCGCTTGGGAGCGAGCACCAGCCAACTGCAAGCGATTGTGGCGAATGCGCTGCAATTATGGCCGCAAGCAGCGCGTTTGCGCTAGGCTAGTTTCTGGTACAATGCCTCTCCGGAGGTTCAACTGTGGAACGCACAACGCTTGCAAGTGCTCAAACCACAACGTCATCACCGTTTCCTTGGACGGTGAGCATTGTGATTCCAGCCTTTAATGAAGCCGCAACAATTGGCGGGGTGGTGCGCGAGGTTCGTACACGCTACCCTGAGCTTGAAATTATCGTGGTTGATGATCATTCGAACGATGCCACGGTGGAAATTGCCACCGAAGCTGGCGCACGGGTGATCACTCGTCCTTATAACATTGGCAACGGCGCTGGGGTCAAAACCGGTGTTCGCGCCGCAACTGGCGAAATCGTAATTATTATGGATGGCGATGGCCAGCACAACCCTGCCGACATCGAACGCCTGCTGAGCTATATCGGCGCTTACGATATGGTGATTGGCGCTCGTTCACGCGCAGGCCAAGAAAATTGGCTGCGTTGGTTGGGCAATAGCGCCTTGAACGGCTTAGGTTCGTATCTGACTGGCATGGAAATGCAAGATTTAACCTCGGGCTTTCGGGCCTTTCGGCGTTCAATTTTGCTTGATTATATTCACCTCTTGCCAAATCAATTTTCGTGGCCAACCACCAGCGCCTTGGCCTTTGCCAAAGCTGGCTACCACGTACGCTTCGAGCCAATCGCCATGCAACGCCGCCAGGGTGGGCGCTCCAAGCAAAAGCTGTTGAAGAATGGCTTTAAATTTACGATCATCATTCTACGGATTATCAGCCTATTTAATCCAATTCGGGTGTTTATACCAGTTAGTGGCTTTTTCTTTGTGCTGTGTATTATTTCGTATGTGCTTGGCGCGCTGAACGATAATAATTGGTTGCATTTGCCGCCGACGGCCTTGTTTTGTTTGATTGCAACCATGTTTTTCTTCTGTTTTGGCTTGCTGGCCGAAACAATTGCGGCCCTGCGCTTTGAACGGATTCGCCAATGAAAAAAAGAATTATCAATGGGCTTTTGACGGCGTTGGGGCCTGCAATTTTGATTTGGTTTCTGGCGACCAACGATCTGACGAGTATTTGGAATGTGATTCGCACGACCGATCCATTGCTGTTTGGCGCGTCGGTTGTGCTGGTGTTTCCTTTTCTCTATTCCAAGGGTTGGCGCTGGCGCTTGATTTTGCAAGGCTGGAACATCAACATTAGCCCATGGTTTGCCTCGTTGCTGTATACCTTGGGAATTTTTGTTGGCTCGGTCACGCCTGGGCAGGGCGGCGATGCGGTTAAAGCTTGGTATTTGCGCCGCGAAGGCCATCCCTTGGGGCCAAGCCTGCTCTCAATTGTGGTTGATCGCTTTTTTGATGTAGCGATTATGGGCATTATTGCTGGCTCAGGGTTGTATTTTTATCGCACCTTTTTGCCGGGCAATGTGCAACTCTTGATTATCGCCTCGCTGTTGGGCGTGGTGGTTGGGGTTGCAATTTTGGCTAGTGCTGGCTTGCGGCGCTGGTTTAGCACCAAAGTTTTGCCCGTGGTCGTGCCCGCCAAATTGCGCCAACTCGCGGTCAAAGCAGGCTTGAAAGATCGCGTGTTGCATATGCCGCTGAGCCGGATTGTTACCTTGGTGCTGTTTTCGTTCCTGACCTTGGGCTGGACGTTTGTGCGGCTCTATTTGCTATTTTTGGCAACTGGGGTCAAGATTGATATTGGCCCGTATATGGCCATGATTGCGATCATCTCGTTGGTGAGTGTCATCTCAATTGCGGGGATTGGGATTCGCGATGTAGTAATGATTTTGATTATGACCAACTTGGCTCAGACTGGTCAGATGGTGCCGGTTGCTGGCGGCAGCTTTAGCAGCGAACAAGCTACCAGCTTGGCACTTGGTATCTCAACCCTGTTTTTGGTGTTGAATGTGATTAATGTGGTGCTGGGCTTCTTGGTTTCGTTGCGCTACCCGCTGGGCGATGCCTTGCTCAAAACCGATTTAGCAACTGCTGAAGAGTAGCTTTGCAGTTAAGTATGAGGGATGAAAGATGAAGGATGAGGGATGAAGGATGAGGGACTTTTGGGTTGCAGATGTTTGTTGGCGCGAGCAAGAGGAATTGGCTAGTTACGGAAACCACGAAGGACACGATGAGCACGAAGGGGAATGGGCTATTGGCATTTGATGTGGAGCGTCCCCTCCACCCCCAACCCCCTCTCCCACTGGACGCGGGCGAGGGGGAGCCGACCATTTTTTACCAATGACTTGGGGAAAACCACGGTGTTAAAGCCCCTCGCCCAGTGGATGGGAGCGAGGTTGGGGTAAGGGGATCTTAACACCTACCCTTGTAAGAACCTCCCTCGCCCACTGGATGCGGGCGAGGGGGAGCACTGGTTTTCACCGCACCGTGCGGCAGAACCACGGTGTTAAAGCCCCTCGCCCGCCACGGGGGAGAGGGGTTGGGGTGAGGGGCTTTTAAACCTGTAGACCTACTGAGCAGTATGCGAACTCCCGACCCCGATCCTCAATCCCTGAACCCCAAACTTAAATTTGCCAAATAAACAAGGCCAAGGTTGCCAAGCTGACGGCGATTATTTTGCGGGCGGTCAATTGCTCGCGGAACAATGGCACGGCGATAATCGCGGTGATTGGAGTTTTGAGGTTGATCGCCAGCAGCACAAATGGCAAGGTTGCGGCATCGGACATGGCTTGAGCATGCATCATGGCCACAAAGCCGCCAAAGGTTACCAAGCCGATGACTGCGCCCCAGCCCCACTCGTGGCGACGCACTTGAGGGGTAAGGTGGAGGCCTGGAATCACGCCAGCAGCAAAATCAACAAACATCAACAAGCCAATTTGAGCACCGAAATTGCGGGCATAGGTGACGGCGGCAAAGCTTGAAATGACCAACAAGCCCAAACAAACATAGGTAGCTTTGCTCAAGGTTTCGCTGCCTTTAACTTGCGCGCCAATCAACACCGCAACCGCTGTTAAAATACAGGCTAGCACATTGCCAAGCGTTGGATTGCCAGCCTGCGAGGGCAAATTGATTGTGACTGAGCCAAATTGCAGCGCATTCCAGGCTGCGGGCAACAGCAAAATCACCACTCCAGCAATAACTAAATCTAAATTGCTGATCGCAAAAACCAACGAGGCGGGCGAGTGTTCCAGCGCTTTGGCGCGGGCAATCGTGGCAAAATAAAAGGTTACGCCTGCTAGAAATGCCAAAATTGCCGCAGGCCACGACCACGATTCGCCGCTAGCGATAAAATAAATCAATCCACAGATTGTTGCGATCACGCTTGAAGCATAAACCAATTGCGCCGGACGCGTCCGACTTGCGAGGGCCTTGAACAGCAGCGACAATCCCGAATAGGCCACTACTGCTAAAGCGGTTAATCCAAAAACCATCGTGTTCCACCTTGGTGTGTCACTAAAAAGCTCGATGCTGGCTGGAACAGAGACACCAAAAAAGCGCGGGAAGACCCGCGCCTTAAGACTCGTCAGCGAGGCTACTCTGTAATGGTTTCGCCTGCCGCCGTCCAGGGCGGCTCAACGATACATAAAAACTCTAAGCGTTGCTCGCCATCATTACGCAGCCATTGTGAACAACGGGGCGGAATATAATAATACGAGCCAGCTTCGACTGCATGGGCTTGACCATCAAGCACCATCGTTCCACGTCCAGCGATAATGTAGTATACCTCAGATTGTTCAAGCACATGATCGGCAGTTCGCCCACCAGCTTCAACATAGGCATGGGCTAAACTATAGCCAAGCGCAACCGGATGGCGCTCTGGATGTAGCAGTTCGCGCAAATGGCAGCCATCGCCAGCCACAAACTCGCTTTGATCGCGCAAATGGGCCACGTAAGCTTGTTCGCTCATTCCATCCCCAAGTAGGCTTTTTGCACATCTTCGTCTTCGCGCAAGGTAGCCGCATCGCCAGCTTTAACAATAGCCCCAGTTTGCAGCACGTAGGCGCGATGGGCGATGCCCAAGGCCATCAAGGCGTTTTGTTCGACTACCAAAATCGTCGTGCCTTGGCTGTTGATATTTTGAATAATTTCAAAAATCAGGTCAACCAACACTGGAGCCAAGCCCATCGATGGCTCATCGAGCAACAGCAAGCGGGGACGCGACATAAGTGCGCGACCAATCGCTAACATTTGCTGTTCGCCGCCAGAGAGTGTGCCGCCACGCTGAGCGACCCGCTCCTTCAAACGCGGAAATAGCTCAAACACCCGATCCATATCGCTGGCGATTTCGCTTTTGTTGTTGCGGGTGAATGCGCCCATTTCTAAGTTTTCGCGTACCGTGAGGTTGGCGAAAATCCGCCGCCCTTCTGGCGATTGCGAAATGCCTTGCGAAACAATTTTATGCGCCGGAACGCTATTCAGCGGTTTACCTTCAAACAGCACTTGGCCGGTTCGTGGCGGTGTAATGCCAGAAATTGTGCGCAAGGTTGTGCTTTTGCCAGCGCCATTCGAGCCAATCAGGGTCACAATTTCGCCTTGATTAATTTCCAGCGAAATGCCCTTGAGTGCATGAATGTTGCCATAATACGTATGTACATTTTGCAGTTGCAACATCGCGAATGTCCTTGTTTTAGTAGGCTATAGGCTTTGGGCTATTGGCGATTGAACCGTATTCCCAACCTATAGCTGTACTGTACTGGTTCGTCACGTTAACCACCGATTTCCCCTCACCCCCTAGCCCCCTAGCCCGTCGAACGGGCGAGGGGGAACCCCGGAGTCGTTGCTCCCCTCGCCCGCGTTCAGTGGGAGAGGGGCTGGGGGTGAGGGCATGCTCCTCGTTGTCAATCCAATTAACCATTACCTATAGCCTAGAGCCAATAGCCCTACTTATCAAATACTGGAGCGCCGCCGCCTTTGCCCTTGGCCGCGTGGCCAGTGCCAAGATAAGCTTCGACGACCTTGGGATCGGTTTGGACTTCGCGTGGCATGCCTTCGGAAATTTTAATCCCGCGATCGAGCACGGTCACTCGTTCAGAAATGCCCATGACCACTTTCATATCGTGTTCGATCAGCAGCACGGTTAGTTCGCGCTCATCACGCACCCGATAGATCAACGCGGTCAAGGCATCGGTTTCTTTGGGATTCATGCCAGCGGTTGGCTCATCGAGCAACAACAATTTGGGATCGGTTGCCAACGCCCGTGCCACTTCCAAACGGCGTTGATCGCCATAAGGCAGATTTTTGGCCATTTCGTCGGCGCTATTGCGGCCCAAGCCAACATATTCGAGCAACTCAAAGGCTTTTTGGCGCGCCGCTTTTTCTTCGGCGCGCATGCTGGCAGTGCGAAATAGCGTGCCCAGCAAGCCAGTATTCATGCGGCAATGCTGGCCAACCAATACATTTTCGAGCGCAGTCATATGCGCAAACAAGCGAATATTTTGGAATGTGCGGCCAATCCCAAGCTTGGTCACTTCGCTGGGCTTGGTGCCGTTGATCCGCTTGCCATCGAAAATCATATCGCCATCGCTGGGCGTATACAAACCAGTGATCATATTAAAGAAGGTGGTTTTGCCAGCGCCGTTGGGGCCAATTAGCCCAACAATCGAACCTTTTTCAATTTCAAATGAAACATCGCTCACGGCGGTTAGGCCACCAAATCGCTTGGTAATGGCGCGAGCTTGCAGCAAGGGTGCCATAGCAGGTCTCCTACGCCGCCAACGACGGATCAGCTTCCGCCTCGGCTGCAACACTATTGCTATTGATCGTATCGTCATCGGGATGCAGTTCGGCTTTACGGCGTTCGTTGGGCAAGAGGCCTTCCGGTCGGACGAGCATCATCACTACCAACACAATTCCAAACAGCAACAAGCGTTGTTGAGTCAGATCTTGCAGCGCCGAAACCCCAACCGTACTGCTGCCCGTTGCGCTTGCTCGCTCGTTGGCAATATCGCGGAACAATTCGGCTCCCTTGGGAATAAACATTTTATCAGCGCCTTGAATCAACAAGCCGCCAATAATCACCCCCGTCATATTGCCCAAACCGCCGAGAATCACCATACATAGCAAGATGATCGAGACGCTAAAGTCGAAGGAGCTTGGGAAGATCGCCCCGATAAATGCGCCATAGAACGCGCCACCAAAGCCCGAGAACATCGCGCCCATCGAGAAGGCTAGCAATTTGGTGCGCACGACGTTGATGCCCATTGCATCGGCGGCCAATTCATCTTCGCGCATGGCCATCCAAGCGCGGCCTTGGCGTGAATCACGCAAGCGATTGATGAAGAAAATCGCCAAGCCCATGATCACAATCAGCAGGTAGTACCATGGAATTTTGTTTGATGGCTCGAAATCGCCAATAAATGGCAAATGCGGCGGTGAAATGGGGTTAATCCCTTTGTTGCCACCAGTCAAGTCGACTTGCTCAATCCCAATTGGCATGCCAAAGAAGCGTAAGGTCAAGGTACCACTTGGTGGGCCACCACCAAGGCTACGGAAGAGAATTGGCACAATTTCGCCGAAACCAAGCGTTACAATCGCCAAATAGTCGCCGCGTAAGGGTAATGTCGGCGCACCGAGCGTTAAGCCAGCGATCGCCGCCACCGCCGCTGCCACCCAAATCACCAACCAAAAACTGAGGTTGATGCCAAGGTGCGGCGATGAGAGCATCGCGGTGGTGTAGGCTCCAATCGCGAAAAAGGCTGCATAACCTAAGTCGAGCAAGCCAGCATAGCCCACCACAATATTCAAGCCCAAGGCCAACAGAATGAAGATATAAATTGGAATCAAGGCATCGAGCAACAGCAAGTTGCCAGCCCGATCGATCAACGGAATCAAAAGCACTGGCAAGGCGATAACCGCCAACAGTGGAATGTTTGGGCGCAATGGCAAACTGCGAGCAGCACAAGCAGCGGCCCCCAAGATAGCTGCCGAGAGCGTCGAAAAAGCGAAGGCAAACAGCAAAATCAAAATATCGCTGCCCAAGCCAAGCACATCGGCAAAAATCACGGTTTCGGATAAATGCTCAGCAAACTCGCCAGCATCAACCCCAGCCGCAGGAGCGATCACAAACGCGGTTAAAAGGAGCGCGAGGGCTGTCCATGCCCCGGCAATTGCTCCTGCTTCGGCCCCTAAGATTGCGGCCTTCTTAGGATTGGCCTGCGGGCTACGTTGAAAGACCAGCAAACCAGCCCCTAAACCACTGAGCATTCCCGCAATAATTGCAACCCCTGGTTTATCAGTTCCATAGACAATCGTCATGACCGCGCCGAACAAGCCAGCAATCAAGCCAGCTTTAATCATATCGGGCAATGGCGCACTATACAGCAAACAGAGGGCGGCAATCACCAAACCACCAAGCAATGCTGCACCAATTCCAAGGTTGGGATAATTCCATAGGAAGAATGCCCCAACCGCAAAGCCAATCCCGCCAGTTTTTAAGTAGCGCTGTGTATTTGGCATACAATCCTCGTTTCTAGGCTTTTTGGCCACCTTCTTGCCCGAGCAACCCAGTTGGTCGGAAGAGCAAAATCAAGACAAGAATGGCGAAAATCACCGCATTCGACCAACGTGTACCAATGTATTGATCGCTCAAGGCGAGGATCAAGCCAATCAGCAAGCCACCCAAAGCCGAACCAAGGATATTGCCAATGCCACCAAGCACTGCTGCCGTGAAGGAGAGCAAGCCTGCGGTAAACCCCATGGTAAATACTGCTGTCCCGTTGTAGAGGCCAACGATCATACCGGCAGCACCGCCCAACGCGCCACCAATAAGGAAGGTTACGGAGATGGTGCGGTCGGCGTTGATGCCCATCAAACGTGCTGCGTCGCGGTCTTGTGCGGTTGCCCGAATCGCCTTACCAAGCTTGGTAAAACGCACAAACGAATATAAGCCCGCAAGCAACCCAAGGCTTACAACGGCTACCAGCAGATCTTTATAGGTATATTTCAAACTATTGGGAATAAAAAAGACTTGGCCGTTGGGCAGCAAGTCGGGAATATTCTTGGGGGCAACTGATTGGCTCCCCATCGCATCGGCAACTCGGCCAATTGCATCTGAGCCCAGCCCATCAGCAATTTTATCCCAAATTAGGCCATCGCCAAGGAAGATCCCCAAATTTTGCAACACAAACGACATCCCAATTGCTGAAATCAAGGGAGCCAAACGCGGAGCTTTGCGCAATGGCCGATAGGCAAAGCGCTCAATCCCTGCATTCATCAAGGCAGTGCAGAGCATCACCAAGCCCAAGATGCCAATCAGCGAGAAGAAAATCGTGATACCTGAGCTGGTTTTGGGATCTAAGCCAAACAAACTGATAAAGATCAACGACAAAAATGCGCCGATCATAAATAAATCGCCGTGGGCGAAGTTGATCAACTCCAAAATCCCATACACCAAGGTATAGCCAAGCGCAATTACCGCAATATAGGTGCCTTTGGTCAAACCAATCACCATTTGTTGGGTTAGTTGCCCAGGGTTATCCCACATTTTAAATAAGATCATTTGGTAAATGGGAATGGCAAAGAATCCGAGGAAAATAATCAGGCCGACAATCGAAAATGCCCGTCGCTTGGTCAGAAATGGCTCGCGTGGTACAAGCGGAGCCGCCTGCGGCGACGATGGAGTTTGAGATGCTGCCATAGCGCGTTATTCCTATGTACCCAGCAAGGGGCTGGTGACGATAATCCACACAGGGGAAAGGGACGATCGATCGATCGTCCCTTGGAAACGGTATGCAAACTTATTTGAGGACTTGAACAAATTCGAATGCACCATTCTTGATTTGTTGGCCGCTCATTTGGGTCAACGTCGTGTCGCCACTAGCGTCGAAGCCCCATTTGCCCAACACGCCATCGAAATCTTTGGTTGCGAAGACGTTCTTCAAGATGGTTTCGCGGTTGATGCTATCGCACGATTTGTTGATTGCAGCCAAGGCAACGTTGGTTGAATCATAACCATAAGCAGCGTAGGCTTCTGGCTCGGCGTTGAATTTGGCCTTGTAGGCGTTGTACCATTCGGCACCCTTGCCTTCAAGCTTCGATGGTGGAACGCCACCGAAGGTTGCGTATACGCCTTCAGCGTTATCAGCTCCAGCTGCATCAATAAAGGCTTGTTCGTAGATGCCGTCTGGACCCATGAACTTGACTTTATCAGCGGTCATGCCAGCAGCGCGCATATCTTTGACCAATTGGCCTGCGTTGCTTTGGGTAATCCCACCGAAGTAGATCAAATCTGGGTTGGTGGCGGCGATTTTCGACATCAAGGCTTTGTAGTCGCTAGCCTTTGAGTCGATACCATCACGGCCAAGGATTGTAATGCCATTCTTTTCGGCGGTAGCAGCGAATACGTCGGCAATGCCTTTGCCATACAACTCGGTATCATCGAGCACATAGACTTTGGTTACGCCCAATTCTTTGGCCCAATTGCCTGCTGCTGCACCTTGTAAGTCATCTGCTGGCACAACCCGAGTGTAGTTGCGGGTGCCTTTTGGATAGTAGACTGCTGGTTCGCCTTCAGCGCCTTTGCCTTCCTTGGTCAAGCCAGGGTAGGTGTTGGCTGGGCTGATCATCACAATCCCTGCGTTGTTCAAGATTGGAATCGAAATCTTGGCAGCACCTGAGTTGAAGGTCCCAATGTAGACCATCACATCTTTGTTTGAGGCAGCAGCGTTGGCGTTTTCTGCTTCTTTGGTTTCGTCCCAAGCGCCTTTGGCTGCGGTTGCATCGTCAAGATCTTCATACTTGATTTCAACATTACCATTGCACGCGGCGTATTTGTCTTCTTCTAAACGCATCTTAATGGCGTTTACGATGGTATCTGTTTGTCCTTTTGAGGAACCGGTGCGAGGTAAGCTGCTAACAATCGTGACGGTGGTTTTGGTGCCTGATCCACCAGTTTGGGTACCACATGCGGCCAAAATTACCATGATCATGGTCAAGACGAGCGAGAATGAAAGAAAACGTTTCATAATTCCAGTTGCTCCTTGTTTAAAAGCGAGGAAAGCCTAAAACTGGCTAGCCCAAAGCCATACATGGTTTTAGTGATGAGGCATTAACCTCCTTAAAAGCCACATTGAACTCTAAGGTGCAATCATTGAACGACGAGCTACCTGCAATGGTAGCGGGTTGGATTGGGAGAAAGTAGAGGGACTTATAGGGCGGTAGTGTACACAACGAGCATGGTTTTGTCAAACAATCGAGGTAGGACAATGAGAGGGATGAAGGATGAGGGATGAAGGATGAAATACCAAATCAGAAGTCAAAAGTCAAAAGTCAAAAAGGACGAGGCTATCGGCTATTGGCTATGGGAAGCATCATCACAACAATCTGTGCAATCTGTGGCCAACGGCAAGGATGAAGGATGAGGGATGAAGGGATATGCTCTCCACATGGAGCTTGACGTTCTTCGCGATCTTCGCGTCCTTCGCGGTTTCGGCCTTCGTTCCCTTCGTGATCTTCGTGGATCATACCAAACGGACTCCTAAATCTCCATTTTGCTTGTACAATAAGAACACCTGAGTCGCAGTGGACGAAAGGAGCAAACATGCGACGGATTCTTCTCCTGCTGGGCTTGATCTTAAGCCTCACCATCATTCCCTCCAACTCGCCCGCAACCAGCGCTGCCGAGCCTTCGCGCCCGGTTTTTGCCTACTATTACGGCTGGTGGGGCAGCCAAACGTGGTATCTCGATAAGATTCGCGATCGCCCACTAGAACTCTACGAGAGCGACCGCGATAGCACCATGCTCAACCATATTCGCCAAGCCAAAAACGCTGGCATCGATGGCTTTATTTGTACATGGCGCTATACCTGTGCACGTTTGCTGCAACTCGCCGAGCAAGAAGGCAATTTCAACATCGCCTTCAGCGTTGATCCGGTGGCCGATGGCACGCTTGGCTCAACTCAAGCAATTGTCGATAATATGCGCGAAATGGCTGACCTCGCCAAAAGTAGTGCCTACTGGCATTGGGATGGCAAGCCAGTCTTCATCTTCTGGAACGATACGATTTTGCCTGGTGGCCGTGGCTCACTGAATGATTGGACTGATTTGCGCAATCGCGTTGATCCCAATCGCAATCAATTTTGGCTCGGCGGCGGGGTCAATTTCAATCTCCTCGATGTGTTCGATGCACTCCACTTTTTCGATATTACCTGGGAACGCAAGCAAGGCGATGCCATGAGTTCGTATAGCCGCAATTTGCGCGACTACAACACGCGTCGCAATAGTAACAAACCATTTGTGGCAACTGTTATGCCTGGTTATGATGATTTGCTCTATCGCAACGGCCACTTGCGTGACCGCGAGAATGGCAACTACTACCGCGCTGGCTGGGATACGGCCATGAATTATCAGGCGCGGGCGGTGATTCTGACCAGCTGGAATGAATGGTATGAAGGCAGCCAGCTTGAGCCAAGCCAAAGTTATGGCAATCTCTACCTCGATATTTCGCGCGAAAAAATTAATGCCTTCAAAAATAATGTGCCGACGATTCCCGATGGCTTTGCCGATGCCAACTTTGAGAAAACCTGGCAACGCACCGATAAGCCCGTCCAAGATGCGCGCAGCAACCGCTCGTGGGTTTGGGGGCCAGCAATCGCCAAAGGCCAATACGAGCCATATGGTGGCAGCACGCGCTTAGTCCAATACTTCGACAAATCGCGCATGGAAGTTAATAATCCCAATGGCGACCGCAGCCAGCCATGGTTTGTGACCAATGGCTTGTTGGTGGTTGAAATGATTCGTGGCCAAGTGCAAATTGGCGATAGCTCGTTTGAACAACGCATTCCTGCCGATGAAGCCTTGGGCGGCGATCCACGCGCGATTAACGATGTTGCGCCAGGCTATAGCTCGCTGCGCGATGTTTTGGGTGCGCAGCCCGACAAAACAGGCCAAACCATCGTTACTCAGCTTAAACGCGATGCAACGACCAGCGGCATTGAGGCACCAAGCGTGGTGACCAACGCCAAGTTTGTGAGCCAAACCAGCCATAATATTCCCGATGTTTTCTGGAATTTTATGAACCAACGCGGCACAGTCTATGAAAATGGTCGCTTCGTTGAAGGCCAAGTTGTCGATTGGGTCTTTGCTTTCGGCTATCCGCTGAGCGATGCCTATTGGATGCGGGCCAAACTTGGTGGGACTGAAACCTGGATGTTGGTGCAAGCCTTCGAACGCCGGATTCTGACCTATACCCCAACCAACTCCGCTGCCTTTCAAGTAGAGATGGGCAATGTTGGCCAACACTATCGCCGTTGGCGCTACGGCAACTAAGCGCTAGCATTAAATCAAAACGCGCCCACTTCACATAACGAAGTGGGCGCGTCAATTTAACTAAGCTTATTGAGGACAGCGCATGTTGACACATTCGGGGCCTTTGAGAATATACTCGTTAAAGAAGGCCCGAATTGCAGTTTCATCAACGCTATCCAACAATTGGCGATGGTTCCACGCGGTCAAGGCGATTTTGGTATCCATATTTTCGCGGCTAACCAAAATGGTGCGATATTGTTCGGCGCTTAAGGCAGTAAACAATTTGACCAATTGCTCGTTTTCGGCAGCACTGGTGGCGCTTGGCTTGAACCAAATAATCACCCCGCCATGCTCCATGTTATGCACAATCCGCTCATCTTCTGGCGGATTAGTTTGATAAAGACCCCATTGCGCTGGGCCAGCCCAGTGGCTGCCGGAGGTTGGTGGATTCTGTTTGTATTCCACTTTTGTACCATCAGCAACGTGTTGTTGGCCCTCATCGGGCAATTCTTGCACCACCCCAGTCGTTGAGGGCGCTGTGGTTCCTTCAGCAACCGTCACCTTTTCAACTTCATTGCCATTGCCACGATTCAGCAAGATAACGCCAACCACCACAAGCACTAAGATTAAAGCCCCAATGCCGAAAACCAACGGCAACTGCGATTTTTGGTTCACTTGGCGACGACCACGACGAGGTTGAGACATGCGAAGAACTCCTTGAAATAGATTAAACTGATTGGAACAAGGCAACTGCTACTTGCGCAGCAATTTGAGCATTATTATTGAGTAAAGCGGTGTTGGTGGCGATGCTTTCGCCTTCGGTTTCGCGGGCCATGGCGCTGAGCAAAAATGGGGTAACTGCTGCGCCCCGAATGCCTGCTGCGTCGGCCTGAGCAATTGCCCGCCCAATTGCTGCTTCAACAAATTGAGGATCAAGCGCTTTTTCGACTGGTGGTGGCACTGCCAAGACCATGCCGCTGCCGCCGCCATAGACTCGATGCGCAGCCCAAGTTGCTGCCGCTTGCGCTGGATCATCAACCTTGCGACCTAGTTGCAAGCCGCTGTGGGAGCTATAGAAAGCTGGCAGTTCTTCGGTGGTATAGCCAACTACGGGCACGCCATAGGTTTCGAGCACTTCTAAGCTTGCTGGCAAATCGAGAATCGATTTTGCGCCTGCACAAACCACTAAAACTGGGGTTTTGCCCAATTCGCCAAGGTCGGCAGAAACATCCCAGCTTTCGCGCGCACCACGATGTACGCCGCCAATGCCGCCAGTTGCAAAGACTTGAATACCAGCCAAGCCAGCGATGGCCATGGTTGCCGCAACGGTTGTTGCGCCATCGCGGCCTGTGGCAACAGCGTAGCCAATATCGCGACGGCTCAGTTTCAGCACATCTTTGGCGGTTGCAAAATGCTCAATTTGCTCGTTGGTTAACCCAACATGGACCGCGCCCTGAATCACGGCAATCGTGGCTGGCACGGCTCCTGCTTCCCGCACCGTTGCCTCAAGTTGCAAGGCAATTTCACGGTTATGCGGGTAGGGCAGGCCATGGCTAATGACTGTTGATTCCAAGGCCACCACTGGTTGGCCATTGGCAAACGCTGCTTGCACCTCAGGTGCGAGAATTAAGTTGGTCACAATCTATTCCTTCTGTGGCGATTAAATAAGTAGGTCAGCCTCGATAACTTCAATCGAAACAAAACTATACCATAACTACATCTTCTCCATGCGTGCCAATAGTCCTAAATTAATATTCTAACGCAAGTTACTCAAGAACAAGAGCAATCAAATCAGAAGTCAAAAGTCAAAAGGCAAAAAAGAGTATAGAACGAAAGTATGAAGTCAGAAGTCAAAAGGCAAAAAGGGACGAGGCTATGGGTGATAGGCTATTGGCTAGCGGAACATGCTTCGGGCAATTCATGGCAAAAAAACTATTCATGGATTAATAGTTTAACGCAGCGGCGCAGAGCAATGATGGCTATAGGCTATGGGCTGGCACGATCATAATCCTAAAAATCTGTGCCAATCTGTGGCTAAAATAAAAGTATGAGGAATGAAATGCCAAATTAAAAGTCAAAAGGCAAGTCAACAGTCCATAGTCAAAAGCCCCATCTTCGTGTCCTTCGTGATCTTCACGGTTGCGAGGCTTCGTAGCCCTTCGTGGCCTTCGTGGATCAAAACCAATGCCCAATTTGTTCAATGCTCTCTGTTCAATGCTCTCTGTTCTCTGTTCTCGATACCCTACCACTAGACTATGATTTTATGGCATAATAGGGCCACTCCATGTTTGAGCAACGTCCTCGCATCAATCAGAACGGCATTTCCCCCATGCTTGTGGAAAGGCTACCAACCAGCGCGTCTACACCAGTCCAGCAACATCAGAATAGGGGGATTCCCATGGCCTCAATCGGACGGATTGATCGGAATGTTTCGAGTTTGCCACGCCCAGATGAGTATCCACCGTCGAGCATCACCTTTGATTTCATGTCAATGGTTTTTGCTGCATGGTGGTTGGTTGGTTTATTCGCCGATGGTGCCGCCCATGCAGAGAATGCAGTTGATACCTTCTTTACGCCATGGCATCTTATTCTCTACTCTGGCTTTTTGGCGGTAGCACTATGGATTGGCGGGTTGCAACTGCGCAATATGTACAAAGGCTACAGCATTTGGCGGGCCTTGCCCCGCGGCTATTTGCTGGCCTTGGTGGGCATTATTTTGTTTGCGATTGCTGCGCCGCTGGATTTTATTTGGCACGACGTTTTTGGCTTTGAGCTGCGGCTTGATGCTTTGCTTAGCCCGCCGCACTTGATGCTGATTACTGGCGCGATGTTGTTTGGAACCGCTCCTTTACGTACGGCGTGGATTCGCTTGCAACAAGGCGAGAAACTGGTTGGCTGGCGGGGTGGGCTTGCTCCGATGGTCTTGTCGCTGTTTTTCTTTATGGTCACAACCGCCTTTATGACCCAATATGCCCATCCTTTGGCTTCGCCCAAATGGCTTTCCTCGCCTTATAGTGTCGAAATCGAGATGTATCGGACTGACCTGTGGGGGATTGCTTCAGCCCATATCAGCACCTTCGTTTTGATTAGCATTTTGTTGCTTTCGCTGCGCTTCTGGCCCTTGCCATTTGGCTCAATTACGCTGTTGGTCGGCGGCAGTATGTTTATGCTCTGGGTTATGCGGGTCTCGAAAGTCATGAACTATTGGCCGGTTTTGGTTTGGGCAGTGGTTATTGGCTTGGCTGCCGATTGCGCTATGCACTATTGGAAGATCGATCGCCATAACCGTTTGGGCATTCGCTTGCTCTGTAGTTTGTTGCCAGCAGGCTTCTTTTTGGGCTACTACCTGATTATTATGGCTGGGCCTGGCCTGACATGGATTACCCATATGTGGACAGGCATGATTTTTGAAGTAGCCATTGTTGGCTTGATGTTGAGTTTCTTGGTGGCTCCGCCCTACGAAACCCTGCCTAAAGCTGACTAAAAACGCAATTTCGCCGTTTGCAAACGCACTTCATGGCCGATGAAGTGCGTTTAGTTTTTAAGAAGTGTAGGGAAACTAGGCCGGATAGCACCTTTTGGTGTGCTAAGTATTTACCTTTTGGCTATCGTCGCCGCTGGAATCTATGCTACTATGGCCATACTTATGACAAGGCGGTCGAGCCATTCTTGCTTAGCATTCCACTCTACTTGCTCTTTATCGCCATAGCCCTATCACATGCAAGGAGGCCAAGCATGGCAACGGTCGGCCCAACCAAAACTACCGCAGCACGGCTGAATCCTGCGCCTGTAGGCTATCCACCATTCAGCAAACGGCTTGATGCATTGTGTATTTTCTTTAGCATTTGGTTGATTATAGGGCTTTTTATTGATGGTTTGGCGCATAAAGAGCAACGGGTCGATACGTTTTTTTCGCCGTGGCATGCAGTGCTTTATTCGGGCTTTTTAGGCATTACCTGCTTGATTGGCACGGTGCAACTGCGCAATATGTATCGCCACTATCCGCTGACCAAAGCCTTGCCCCGCGGCTATTTCCCTGCATTGTTGGGCATTCTGCTGTTTTCATTTGCTGCCCCGCTGGATTTTATGTGGCACGAATGGTTTGGCTTTGAATTGCGCATCGATGCGTTATTTAGCCCACCACATTTGATGATTATCAGCGGGGCGATGTTATTTGGCACTGCGCCATTACGTACTGCCTGGATTCAAACCCAAGCTGGAGCGCGCTTGCATGGCTGGCGTGATTTAGGCCCGATGGTGATGTCGCTATTTTTTCTGATGGCTGCCGTGAGCTTTTTTACCCAATATGCCAGCCCAATCGTCAATGCGCCATTGCTCTCCGAGCCATATGTTGCCACAACGATGTCGGATATTGATCTACGTGGGATTAGTACAGGCATCATCACCACGCTGGTGTTAATTGGGGTGTTGCTGCTCTCGCTGCGCTTCTGGCCCTTGCCATTTGGGGCAATGACGCTATTACTTGGCGGGAGCACAGCTTTAATTTGGTTTGTGCACAATCAAACATCGAGAGCCTATTGGTCAGTCGTAGTTTGGGCAGCAATCGTAGGCTTGCTTTCTGATCTGGCTATGCATGGCTTCAAGATTAATCAACAACGCCCATTGCGCGTTCGCCTGCTGTGCAGTTTGCTGCCTGCTGGCTTCTTCCTTGGCTACTATCTGATAATTATGGCCAGTATCGGCCTCAATTGGATTACCCATATGTGGACGGGCATGGTGTTTGAAGTAGCGATTTTGGGCTTTTGCCTGAGCTTAATCGCGATTCCACCCTATGCAAGGATAATTGAAGCGAGCACAGATCAGGAGCTTTGATTCACGAAGGATAGGAACGATCGCTATAGGCTATATGTATTGTTTCATTGGATTAGCAACACGTGGCATTCCCTCACCCCCAACCCCCTCGCCCACTGAACGCGGGCGAGGGGGAGCACTGGTTTTTACCCCCGTATTGCGCAAGAACCACGGCGTTAAAGCCCCTCGCCCGCCACGTGGGAGAGGGGTTAGGGGGTGAGGGGATCAAGCCGTGGTTAACCTCATGAACTCGTACATCTTCTATGTTCAATGTTCTATGCTCTATGCTCTTTAGCTAGCCTTTGCGCCCAAATTGGCGTTCGATTTGGCCTTGAGTAATTTGGAGCATGGTTGGGCGGCCATGGGGGCAGGTGCGCGGCATTTCGCAGCGTTCAAGTTGTTGCAGCAGTTGGCGCATTTCTTCGTGGGTCAGGGTTTTACCAGCCCGAATTGAGCTATGGCAGGCGATGGTGGTTAACATCTTTTCGCGTCGATCATCGCTGGTAGCGCCACCTTCGTAGCTTAGATGATCGGCGATTTCCATTAATGCAGTTGCAATTTGGCCAACGTGGAGATTGCTTGGCACCGCCCGCAACATCAATGTGCCTTCGCCAAATTCCTCTGCTTCAAAGCCCCATTGTTCCAAATCGGCCAAATGCGCGCTGAGCAAGCGCGTTACTGCTGGCGGCAATTCAATTGGCTGGGCTAGCATCAGGGTTTGGCGCTCAATCGGCACATCTTGGTGCTCAGCCATCAAGCGCTCATAAACCACTCGTTCGTGGGCAGCATGTTGATCGACCAAGTACATGCCATCGCTGCTTTCCGCCACAATGTAGGTTTCGTTTACTTGGCCAACCACCCGTAGCATTGGCAATTTGGCCTCGCCTGGCTCAGGCATGCTCGGCGCATATGCCGGATCGAAGGCTTGTTGTTGAGGTGGCAAAAAGGCGCTTGGCTGGCTTTGGCTGGTTGCTGGTGTTTCAAAGCGCGCCTGTTTGGCGATTGGCGGCAACGCTACGGTCGAATCAAAATCATCATCGGGATAATTATTGACCTGTGGACGCGGCGCGACTGGTGCATCATCAAATAAGGGCGCATCGTTGCTCGACCCACGCCGTTCACCATTTGGCGAGCGTAATTCGACCCGCCGATTGACGCTTTCATTGGCCCCAAAGCCTGTCCAAGCCCGAATGGTGCTTTGTGCTGCTAAGGCTTCGCGCACGGCCTTGGTCAACGCGCCATAGACATGCGATTGATTGCGGAACTTGACCTCGCTCTTGGTTGGGTGCACATTTACATCAACCGCTTCTGGCTCAAGCTCAATATTCAAGGCCACGATTGGGTGGCGGCCTTTCATCAACAACGTATGATAAGCCTCTTCGATCATATAAACCAAATTGCCTTGAGGCTTGATCCAGCGTTGATTGACGAATAAATGCATGTAGGAACGAGCAGCGCGGAAGGTTGAAGGCTGGCTAACGAAGCCATGCACCCGCACCGTCTCATCTTCTGCTTCCGAGGTGCGATCGACGCTAATCATCTCGCGGCCAACATCAATGCCATACAATTCGATTAAAGCATCGAGCAAGCGACCATTGCCTGGCGTTTGCAGCGCAAGCTTGCCATCAAGCAGCAATGTCCAGCGAATATTGGGGTAGGCCAAGGCATATTGGGTCACGATGGTGCTAATCTGGCTCATTTCGGTGGCATCGGAACGCATAAATTTGAGCCGCGCTGGCGTGTTATAGAACAAATTGCGAATTGTGAAGGTCGTGCCAACCGAGCAGCCACGGGGAGTTTTAGCCTGAATCTCTCCACCAGCAATTCGTAATTCGGTGCCAACCTCGTCAGCGGCGGTACGCGTAAGGCAGGTTACTTGGGCGACCGAGGCGATTGATGGCAAGGCTTCGCCACGAAACCCAAGCGTGCGAATCGAGAACAAATCCTCAATCTCGGTAACTTTGCTGGTCGCATGGCGCAAAAATGCCGTTTCAACCTCGTCACTTGGAATCCCAGAGCCATTATCTTGGATGCGCAACTCGCGTTTGCCACCTTCGCGTGCTTCGACCCGAATCTCAGTAGCGCCAGCATCAACCGAATTTTCAATTAATTCTTTGACCACCGAAGCAGGGCGTTCAACCACCTCACCAGCGGCGATTTGGGCGGCTAAAGTTGGGTCTAAAACACGAATTGGCATTGCTCTGGCTCCTCGTAGATGCACATTTTACCCTGCCATTGTAGCATAATTTGGGCTTTTTAGCATAAATGAGCTATTCTGGAAATGGGGATCGGGGGTTAGTTGCTGGGGATCGGAAAAGCAGCAACCGCGAAGAACGCGAAGATCACGAAGGATAATTATTTTTTAGCCATAGATTGACACAGATGTTTAGGATTATGTTTTTGTCAGCCCAAAGCCAATAGCGTTATCCCTCTGCACATCTGCATTACCATTGATTCACGAAGGCTCACAATTGGGTACTAGAAGGAATTAAACAATCCACAAAATAAACATTTGGGGGTGCAGGGGGCTGAAAACCCCCTGCGTTTCCCGCTGGCGGGACGGAAGGGTGGCAAACTATTTACATGCGCTCATCAACGCGGGCGAGCACAAATTTGAGGTAGCGTCCCTCATTGAAATGCGCTGGCACTGGATGATCAAGCGCCTGCCCAGCTTCATGAATAATCCGCACTTGTTGGTCGGTTTGGGCCGCCGCCTCGCCAAGCATCAAGCGAAAATTAGCAGGCGATAGTTGGCTGGTACAGCTGGCCGAAGCCAAAAGCCCCCCAGTTGCCACACACTGAATCGCCAAGGCATTGAGTTTGACATAAGCACGGGTGGCGGCATGGATGTTCTTCTTCGAACGGGCAAACGAGGGCGGATCAAGAATCACCAAATCGTAGGTTTCGCCGCGCTGAATCGTGCGATGCAGAAAATCAAAGCAATCGCGGGCTAAGAACGTATGCTGTTCGCCCATCAAATCGTTGAGCACAAAATTTTGCTCTGCATCGCGGGCCGCTGCTGGCGCAATATCGACGCTGGTGGTTGCGCTGGCCCCACCTCGGGCTGCATATAACGAAAATGCTCCGGTGTAGGAGAAACAATTGAGCACCGTTTTGCCTTTGCTCCATTGCTCGATCGTGTGGCGATTCTCACGGTGATCGAGAAATAAGCCGGTTTTCTGGCCCTCAAACAGATTAGCAATCAACTTGAGGCCATGCTCTTGCACTACTAAATTGGCTGGCGGCAGTTCTCCCCACAACAACTCAATCTTGCCAGTTTCATCATCGTTTTCGCTATCGTCGCGGCGGCGACGCACCACACCACGCAGTTGCGGCACGCTAGCTTGCAAGGCCTTGACCACATCAGCAATCAACACCTCAACACAATCTGCATAGGTCGCAATCACCGCGTATTGGTTGTAGAGATCGATGGTGATGCCTGGCATGCCATCGCCTTCGCCGAACAACAGTCGATAGGCGGTTGTGGCAGTTTGGCGCAATGGTTCGCGCGCTTGCCATGCCTGCTGAACCATTGTTTTGATCCAGTTGGCATCTGGTTGCATGCGGCTGGAGAAGATGCGCAGCGCAATCGGCGAGCGCGCATCCCACAAACCAAAACCTTGCCAATTGCCACAATGCAGCCGAACCCATGTGCCGCTGGCTAAGCGGGTACTAGGCGGCACATGGTCGCGATAAACCCATGGATGGCCTGCCTGTAAATGGGCCTTGAGCTGCGTTGGCAAATTGATAGTTGGCATTGAACGGGCGGCCACACACGACTCCTCTTAGACTGCCGATGGCACGTAACCACGCACCATCTGCAATAAATCTTGCACATCAAACGGCTTGGAAATGTAGTTGGTATAGCCAGCACTAAAGGCTCGTTGGCGATCTTCCTCGGCAGCATGGGCTGTAACCGCAATCACCGGAATATGCGCCAAATCGGGCTGCATGCGAATTTCGCGAATCAGCGTCCAGCCATCTTTAACCGGCAGTCCTACATCAAGTAGTACAAGCGCCGGGCGATGTTGGCGCATATATTCAATGAGTTGTAGCCCGCCATTCAGAGTGCGCACGTTGTAGCCGTAGCGGGTCAACATGCGCATAACTAGGTCGGCAAGTGATGGTGTATCATCAACAACTACGATATGTTGCATAATTTTCTATACCCCCGTAATGTAGATCGATATAAAACCTCGCAAAGGTCACGCTTATTTCATCCAAACTGGTAATCGATGGTAGCAACCATAGCCACTGTCAAGATTACCGCGTTGTAATGATTCAATGGAGGACTTTAGTCCTAGCTTACGAGGGTGACTTTACTTCTAAGCTTACCAAATTGCGCAATAAATCACAATTCGACTGAGCCAAGTTGCGGTTGGGTGATCGTTGGCAGCACTAAACTGGTCTGATCGCTATCGCTTGTGTGTTGGCTGCCACGCTCAAGCGGATTCGAAACAAAGGCAATTGGTAAGACTTCATCCATATGTTCTACTGCAATCACGGTAATTTGGCGACGCACGTTGTTGGGCACTTCTTCGAGATCACGCAGATTCTTTTTGGGAATCAGCATGGTCGTGATGCCCGCCCGAAATGCGCCCAAGATTTTGTCGCGCAGGCCGCCGATTGGCAGCACCCGCCCGCGCAAGGTAATTTCGCCAGTCATGGCTACATCGCGGCGCAATGGCCGATGGGTCAAGGCCGAAATAACCGAACAGGCTAAGGTAATGCCTGCCGATGGCCCATCCTTGGGCACACCGCCTTCTGGCACGTGAATATGAATATCGATTTTCTCGAAGCGCTTGCCATCAATTCCCAAGCGCCGCGAGGAAGCCCGCGCATACGAGAGCGCTGCTTGCGCCGATTCCTGCATCACATCGCCAAGCTGGCCGGTCAAGGTGGTTGTACCTTTGCCATCGACGATTGCGGTTTCGATGGCGACCACATCGCCGCCATTGCTCGACCAAACCATGCCGGTTGCTACGCCAATTTCATCGCGGTCGTTGGCGCGGCTATAGTCGAATGGTGGCTGGCCAAGAAAATCGGTGAGCATCGTTGGCGTAATTCGGTGTGGATAACGCTTTTTCTCGGCCACACGGCGGGCGATTTTGCGACAAATGCCGCCAATCTCGCGCTCAAGATTACGCACGCCTGCTTCCCATGTGTAGGTGCGAATGATTTGGCGCAACGCTTCATCGCTAATGCTGATGGGATGTTGCTTCAAGCCATTGGCTTCAATTTGCTTGGGAATCAAGAATTTACGCGCAATTTGCACTTTTTCTTCTTCGATATAGCCTGGCAGCTCAACAATCTCCATCCGATCCAGCAATGGCTCGTCGATCGGATCAAGCATGTTGGCGGTGGTAATAAACATAATTTTCGAGAGATCATATGGCAAATCAAGGTAGTGATCGGCAAACGTGTTGTTTTGCTCAGGATCAAGCACCTCTAACAAGGCTGCCGCTGGATCGCCACGAAAATCGTTGCCCAGCTTATCGATCTCATCGAGCATAAAGACGGGGTTGATCGTACCAGCGTCTTTCATGGTTTGGATGATGCGGCCTGGCATTGCGCCGATGTAGGTGCGGCGATGGCCGCGAATTTCGGCCTCGTCGTGTACGCCGCCAAGCGAAAGCCGCACAAACTCGCGGCCTAGCGCTTCGGCAACCGAACGGCCAAGGCTGGTTTTGCCAACGCCTGGCGGGCCAACAAAGCACAAAATTGGCGATTTGGTGCTATCGCCAGCAAGCATACGTACCGCAATAAATTCGAGAATCCGATCTTTGACCTTTTTCAAGCCATAGTGGTTATTCTCGAGCACCTGGGCGGCCACTTGAAGGTCGTTGACATCAGTGCTGGTTTTCGACCAAGGCAATTCTAAGAGCCAATCCAAATAGGTCCGAATAACGCTATATTCGGGCGCTGCTGGCGGCATCATTTCCAAGCGGCCAAGCTCTTCGAGGGCTTTGGCTTGGGCCTTGGCAGGCAGATCAGCGGCCACAATCCGATCATGCAATTCATTCAATTCGCGGGTCAGCGGATCGTCTTGGCCAAGCTCGGTTTGGATAGCCTTGAGTTGTTCGCGCAGGAAGAAATCGCGTTGCGATTTATCGACCTCTTTTTGCACTTGATTTTGAATGTGATGCTCTAGCTCGAGCACATCCAACTCTTGCGAAAGCACGACGCTCAAACGGCGCAAGCGTTCCTCGACCTCGAATAGTTCGAGCAATTGCTGGCGGCGGCCAATATCAAGCGGCAAGGTTGAGGCGATCAAATCGGCGAGGGCGCTGCCATCTTCAAGGTTGAGCGCGGCAACATAGGCATCATCGGGCATGGTACGGCTGAGCTTGACCACTTTTTCATATGAGGCCAACACGCCGCGCATCATGGCCTCAACCGCCAAACTCGATTCCTGATCAGGCTCGATAATCTGTACTTGGGCGTTGATGTAGGGTTCGGTTGCCAGCCAATCGACAATTTGCACCCGCTGTTGGCCTTGAACCAAAACCGAGGTTGTACCATCGGGCAATTTCAACACCCGTTCGATATGGGCTATGACCCCGACCTGATACAGTTGGCTGGTATCGTGCTCCTCGATTTCAATAGTGCGTTGGGCTACGGCAACAATCCGCCGATCAGCGCTCATGGCGGCTTCAATTGCGGCCATCGATAGCTCACGAGCTACAAAGAGCGGAGTGACCATTGTCGGGAAAAGCACGGTATTAATCAGCGGGAGCACAGGTAATTCAACCCTGGCTGCTACCTGCACATCATCCACCAACTGTCCATCATCTGCCATGGGTTACACCTTTTGTCACAAGTCCAGATTGAGTTGCTTGCAGAAACATACGGGGCATTATAGCACAGCCTTCTTGCGATCAACGGTTGCTGGCCCGCTACGCGACCATCCAGATCGGCCTTTATGGGCTGCGTGAAGAAATTGTTACATATGGTAAGCAAAATCGTACTTTAGCGCTTGGGCTTGGCTGATTACACTTGAAGCACCACAAAGGAGGATGGTATGGCCACGCAACGGCAACAGGCTCTGAAGGTCTGGGGGAGGCTGCGATGATTACCGCAACGATGCGTGTTGGAGAATTACTGGGGCGCTACCCAGAGCTGGAAGATTGGCTGGTGTTGAATTTGCCAAGGCTGGCTCGGCTTTCGAATCCCCATTTGCGCCGGATGTTAAGCCGCTGGTTAACCTTGAGCCAGCTCGCCCAAATGATGCACTTAGATGTTGATCAGCTGCTGATGGCGGTCAATCAAGCCTTGAATACGACCAAACAACCAGTTACGCCACTGATTGAACCCCCAGCTTGGCTGCAAGAACGCCCAATTCATCAAACAATCCACGTCGATCAGATCAGCAACGAAGTTGATGACCCCGTACAATTGATTTTGCGCAGCGCCAAAGCTGTGCCCGCCGGAACGGTCTTATTATTGGTTAATTCGTTTGATCCTAGCCAGCTCAGCGCCAGCTTAGAGCATCAAGGCTTTGTTAGTTGGCAACGGGCCAATCAAGCATTTTGGGATTGTTATCTGTATCGCAAACTGCCTGGCGAAGAGCAATGGTTTGCTGTCCGCCCTGAGCCACAGCACTACACAGTCATTGATAATCGTGGCCTGAAAACGCCGTTGCCCTTGGTCAATACCTTAGAAGCCTTGACCAGCTTGGAGCCAGGCCAGCAATTGTTGAGCTTGACCGATCTTCAGCCAACCTATTTGTTTCCAATGCTCGACGAACGTGGTTTTATTTATAGCACGAGTCGCGCAATCGATTATGGCTATATCACCACCATTAGCCGGCCATTGATTTCAGTTAATTAGCATGCCCTCACCCCAACCCCTCGCCCGTCCGACGGGCGAGGGGCTTTAATCTGATGATTTTCGCATGATCCGTGGAATGCATGCCCGCGTCTAGTTGCAACATGAATCCTCAATATATTCAAAATATGGCTTTACATTTGGCCAAAGCTCGGTTATCATATCGGAGATTACCGAAATGAGGATTGGTTATGACATCGGCACTGCCCCATGAAATTCAGGCTTTTTTGCGGGCGTTGGGCAACGAAACCCGCCAAACGATCTTATTTCTGTTTGCCAGCCACCAACAACTAACGGTTGGCGAAATTGCCGAACTGGCCCAAATTGGGCAATCGACCGCCTCGGAACACTTAACCATGCTCAAACGCGCAGGCTTGTTGATTTCAACCCGCCAAGGCAAAGAGGTCATTTACCAAGCAGATAACCAACAAATGGTGGCCTATGCCGAGGAATTATTGGCCTATTTAAAAACTTGTACCTACGAATAGCACTTTTTTTTATTCAATATATCGTTATATTCCGAAATGACGATATGTTAGCTAAGGAGCAAACCAATGCAAGCAATCGTAATTGTTGGCGGCTATGGGGTAGTTGGTGCGCAAATTGCCCAAATCTTACGCCAGAGCCATGGCGATTTGCCTTTGATTTTGGCGGGGCGTAATCCAGATCAGGCTCAAGCTTTGCTGACCGAACTTGGCGCACACACCAGCGCGGCGGCGGTTGATGTGCTCAAACCGAATCCATTGGCGGGCTTGCAACCGCGCGCAATCATCAATGCAGTTAACGATCCACATGATTATCTGTTGCACGAAGCAGTTGCACGGGGAATTCCGCTGGTCGATATTACCCGCTGGACAGCGCGCCTCCAACACACCTTGAATCGGCTTGATCGGGCTGCGCTCAAGGCTCCATTGGTTTTTGCTTCGCATTGGATGGCGGGCTTGGCGAGCGTGGTGGCGGTTGCAGCAACTCAGCAATTAGCCCACACCGAACAGCTCGATTTGCATGTGCTGTTTTCGCTCAAGGATAAAGCTGGACCAAATTCGATTGAATATATGCAGCATCTTACTACGCCGTTTACAATCACTGAAAAGCATCAGCCGCGTGAGGTTTATCCCTATACCGAGCCGCAAAGTGTTACCTTTCCCAATGGCTACCGCGCGAAAACCTATCGCTTCGATACGCCCGATCAATGGACGTTGCCGCAAAGCACCAAGGCAGCGAGTGTTTCCGCCCGCATCACCTTTGATGATCGCTTGACGATGGGTTTGTTGTTGGGTTTGGCGCGCTCGGGCGTGTGGAAATTGTTGCTGCATCGGCGCTTTGATCGCTTGCGCCATGCTTTGCTCTACAACCCAGGCAAAGGCGCTGCCCATGAATTAGTTTGGCAGATTAGCGGGCGTGATGCTGCTGGCAACCCACAGCAACTTACCAAAACGATTGTTGATCCGCAAGGCCAGACCCATTTGACCGCGGTGGGCGCGGTGATTCAGCTTGAAACCATGGTGGGGTTGGATGGCAGCCCAGCCTTGGATGCGGGCATCTACTTCCCTGAAACTGCGCCAAAGTTGGCCTATGCTTTGGAGCGCATGCAACAGCTTGGGGTGGAATTGAATTAATTGGATCAGCAGCGGCTTGCGAAATATCAAGGCGCTGCTTATTTTTGTATGCTTATTGTGCCATCACAAAGGCCCCATACAGAATCAGAAAATTAATGATAACGATTGCACTATGCACGATTAAGCCGTTGCGCAATGTGGGTTGTGAGCCAACATCAACAGCGTGATTAAATGGCACAAAAACCTCTTGGGTAGCAGCTTGGGCAGGCGCTTGCACCCGCAACCGCAGCAGATCACTGCTTCGATATGGTCCTTCGGTGTAGGCATTGCGCAGCATTGGCACATATTTTCGGCCTATGATTAACCCAATTATGCCAACGATAATTAATTCAGCATAGGGCAGCGGTAATGCTCCTTGCTGAATCAAATAGATCAATAGTGCAAAATATTGGCCAATGCTCAGCCAACGTAAACTATGCAGCAGAAACCAGCGAATTGTTGTTTTGAAAAATGCATAGCCATAACAGAGACTGATCCATGCAATCAGGCTTGTTCCAAGCAGCCATAGATAGAAAAGCATAAAACCTCACACTCAAAAGTAGGTTTAATTTGAAAATTAAATTATTTTCTCATTTATTGCGTAAAATGCTGAATTGTAATTTGTTTATGGATTTAGGCATAACTATCACGCTTATTTGGTGGATTGATCGATTGAAGCGTGCTGAAATTAAGTGCAGGAAGAACGAATGAGGCTTAGTGGTTTGTTGCGATGGAGCGACTCTTAATCTCGGGGATGATCATAGCAAAGCCAATTTGGCTTGTCAATGGGATTTGTGATTGCCTCACCCAAAGCCCCTCTCTTACAAGGGTAGATTTTGAGCGATTGGTCGGCGGTGGAGCGTTCCCTCACCCCCCAACCCCCTCTCCCACCAAAAGGCGGGCGAGGGGGAGCTTCCGTGGATTTCCGACGAATCATGCGAAATCCACCATGTTAAGCCCCTCGACCGCGCCACGGGAGCGGGGTTGGGGTGAGGGGATCTTAACTACCTACCCTTGTAAGAAAGCCCCTCTCCCGTCGAACGGAAGAGGGGCTTTGAGCATGGAGTTTTGGATTATTTAGAAGTGAGAACGCTCGAAATTAATCGCGGCGCAGCTTGCGATAGGTAATGCGATGGGGATGATCGGCGGCGCTGCCTAGGCGTTTGCGGCGATCAGCCTCGTATTCGCTGTAGGTGCCAGGATACCAAACCACTTGGCTATCGCCTTCAAAGGCTAGCATGTGGGTGGCAACCCGATCGAGGAACCAGCGATCGTGGGAAATGATAACGGCACAGCCGCCAAAATTTTCCAAGGCTTCTTCCAAGGCGCGCAGGGTATGCACGTCTAAGTCGTTGGTTGGTTCGTCAAGCAGAATGACATTTGCACCCGATTTGAGCATTTTGGCCAAATGCACGCGGTTGCGCTCGCCACCTGAGAGGCTGCCGACCTTCTTTTGTTGGTCTGAGCCAGAGAAGTTGAAGCGCGCGACATAGGCGCGTGAGTTGACCGTGCGTGGCCCCAGCTGAATTTGTTCAGCGCCCTCGGAAATTTCTTCCCAGACGGTTTTTTCTGGGTCGAGCGTTTCGCGGCTTTGGTCGACATAGGCCAACTTGACGGTTGAGCCAACCTCAAATACACCACTATCTGGCTGTTCTTGGCCGGTGATCATGCGGAACAAGGTGGTTTTACCCGCACCGTTTGGCCCGATGATGCCCACAATCCCGCCGGCAGGCAAATCGAGGGTCAGGTTATCGTAGAGCAATTTGTCGCCAAACGATTTGCTGACATCGTTGGAGCGAATCACAATATCACCCAAACGTGGCCCTGGTGGAATGAAAATTTCCAATTCGCCTTGAGCTTTTTCAGTATTTTGGCTCAGCAATTGCTCGTAGGCATTGATCCGCGCTTTGCTTTTGGTTTGGCGGGCCTTGGGAGCCATATTAATCCAATCCAACTCGCGTTGGAGGGTTTTTTGGCGTTGTGATTCGGCTTTTTCTTCGTTGGCAAGGCGATTTTGTTTTTGCTCAAGCCACGATGAATAATTGCCCTTCCACGGAATCCCTTGGCCACGATCTAGTTCCAAAATCCAGCCAGCCACATTATTTAAGAAGTGACGGTCGTGGGTTACGGCGATGACCGTGCCCGGATAGTCTTGCAAGTGCTTTTCGAGCCAAGCCACCGATTCAGCGTCAAGGTGGTTGGTTGGTTCGTCGAGCAGCAAAATGCTCGGCTCTTCGAGCAACAAGCGACACAGCGCAACCCGCCGACGTTCACCGCCAGAAAGCACCTCGACTGGTGTATCCGATGGTGGGCAGCGCAATGCATCCATAGCAAAATCGAGGCGGCTATCCAAATCCCAGGCATTCATTTGATCAAGTTTATCTTGCACTTCGCCTTGGCGTTGGATCAGCGCATCCATTTCGTCGTCGCTCATCGATTCGCCGAATTTGGTGTTAATTTCGTCGTATTCACGCAGGGCATCGACGACTGGTTTAACCGCTTCTTCGACAATTTGGCGCACGGTTTTGCCTGCGGCTAATTGTGGTTCTTGCTCAAGGTAACCAATCGTATAGCCTGGCGCGAGAACCGTTTCGCCTTGAAACTCTTGGTCAACGCCAGCCAAAATGCGCAAGAGGCTCGATTTACCGGAACCGTTTGTCCCAAGCACGCCAATTTTTGCACCCAAAAAATAGGATAACGAAATATCCTTCAATACTTGCTTATTGGGCGGATGAATTTTGCTCACCCGAACCATCGAGTAGATAACTTTGTTATCCACAAACACCTCACATCTATGCCAGATTTCATTCGGCCTTATTGTACTTGAATTTGGGGGGAGTAGAACATAGAGCAAAGAACATAGAACATAGGACTTGCAATTCAGAGCATGCCCTCACCCCCAGCCCCTCTCCCGTGCGCGGGCGAGGGGAACCGACTCTTTTTTACGAAGGAATTGGGAAGAACCAAGATTTTAACGCCCCTCGCCCGCGCACGGGAGAGGGGTTGGGGTGAGGGAATCAAATCGTGGTTAACCTAATAAACCTTTATATCTAGCACCTAACCTTATGTTCTATGCTCTCTGTTCTATGTTCTATACTCGGTTTGGCTCAAGGCGCGAACGTGAGCGGCATGGTCGGGGGCCAGCACAATCGATTCGCCGACGAGAATTGCATCAACGCCCCAATCGCGCAAGGTTGGCAACACGTCGGGGCCATGGATGCCGCTTTCGGCCACCAACACAGGCCGTTGCGGATCGCCGATGGCGGGCAAGCTAGCACCAACGCGCTGGGTGGTGGCAATATCGACGCTGAAACTATGCAAATCGCGGTTGTTGATGCCAATAATTTGAGCTTGCAGTGCTTGGGCACGCGCCATTTCAGCTTCAGTATGCACTTCGACCAATGCTTCCATGCCTAAGCCATAGGTCAGTGTATACAACTCCTGCAAGGTTTGATCATCGAGCATGCCAACAATCAGCAAAATTGCATCAGCACCATAGACCCGTGCTTCGTAAATTTGGTAGGGATCGTAGATGAAATCCTTGCGTAATAACGGCGTAGCATAGCCTAATTTGTCGAGATGCTCATGAATGGTGCGCAAATAGATCAGGCTGCCTTGAAAAAACCGCACATCAGTTAACACCGAAATTGCTGCCGCCCCGTTGATTGCATAGGTTTCTGCAAGTTCGGTGGGGTTGAAATGCTCCAAAAAGACCCCTTTGGATGGACTGGCCTTTTTGACTTCGGCGATCAAGCTAATTCGATTTGGTTGGCGCAGGGCTTGGCGCAAACTGCGTGGCGCAGGCGAGGTTCCCAATTGCTGGTCAAGCTTGGCTTGGGGAACCTTCAATTTTTGGCGTTCGACCTCGGTGCGTTTATGGGCAAAAATCTGATCTAAAATTGTCGCATTCATTGGGAAACCTCGTGGGCTAGAAACAGCTGTGCATGGCGCTAGAGTAGCATATGGTTTAGCGCTATGCCAATTGGCTTTATTGTTGGGAGGCAACAATTCGTGAGTGCGATTTATGGGCGTTTTGATTTTGCCGATGCGACTGGGCAACCCCAAGCGTTGGAGTTTCGCCAACCGTTGGCGGTCTATCAGGCGACGACCAGCGCCGAGGTGCTTCCGACGATTCAAGCTGCGCAGGCTGCAGCTCAAACTGGAGCCTATGTGATTGGCTATCTGAGCTACGAGGCGGCAGCGGCGTTTGATCTAGCGTTGGCGTGTCATCCACCATCCAGCTTGCCCTTGGTATGGTTTGCGGCTTTTGCAGCACCGCAGGTTGTCGAGCCAGCAACCCAACCCTATCAGCTCTCGGCGTGGCAACCAAGCATGGGCCTTGAGCAGTATCGGCAGGCTGTCAGCGCAATTCATGCGGCAATTGCCCGCGGCGAAACCTACCAAGTTAACTATACCTTGCGCTTGCGGGCCGATTTTAGCGGCGATCCATTGGCGTTCTACCACGATTTACGGGCTGCCCAAGCAGCCAATTATTGCGCCTACCTCGACCTTGGCGAGTATCAAATTCTTTCGGCTTCGCCTGAACTTTTCTTTGATTGGCGCGATCAGCGTTTGACCACCAAGCCAATGAAGGGTACTGCCCCACGTGGGCGTTGGCTCGAAGAAGATGAACGCTTGGCGCGTCAATTACAGACCTCGGAGAAAAATCGCGCCGAAAATTTGATGATTGTTGATCTGTTGCGCAACGATTTGGGTCGAGTTGCCGCAATTGGCAGCGTTGGCGTGCCACGTTTGTTTGAGCTAGAGCGCTATCGCACGCTGTGGCAACTCACTTCAACCGTGGCCGCCAAAACCAAGCCCAACACCAGCTTGCTCGATATTCTGCAAGCGCTGTTTCCATGTGGCTCGATTACTGGTGCGCCCAAAGTTAAAACGATGGAATTAATTCGCCAGCTTGAGGCTGAGCCACGGGCGGTGTATTGTGGTGCGCTTGGCATGTTGCGGCCTGATGGCAGTGCAACCTTTAATGTGGCAATTCGCACCGTTTGGATCGATCAGCGCCAGCAGCAGGCGGAATATGGCGTGGGCGGCGGCATAACCTGGGATTCGCAGGCCGATGATGAATATGCAGAAGCTCAGCTTAAAGCCCAACTATTGACCGAGCGCTGGCCGCAATTTGATTTGATTGAAACCTTGCGCTGGGATGGTCAAGCCTATTGGTTGTTGGAGCATCACTTGCAGCGCTTGCAGGCTTCGGCGGCCTATTTTGGCTTTGCTTATGATCAAGCTGCAATTATTACAGCGCTCAACCAGCATAGCCAAGCGTGCGAAACCCCCTTAAGAGTGCGCTTGAACCTCACCCCTGCGGGTGAGATCGTAATTGCCAGTACGCCATTAACGCCGACCGCCGATGGCCAAAAGGTGATGCTGGCTCCCACAGCGGTTAACTCGCAAAATCGCTTTCTCTACCACAAAACAACCAACCGCATGGTGTATGAAGACTTCACCCAAGAATCCCCCACGTATTTTGATGTCTTGCTGTGGAATGAGCATGGTCAGTTGACCGAATTTACCAGAGGCAATCTGGTGCTTGAGCTTGATGGCCAGCGTTGGACTCCCCCAGTTAGTGCCGGATTATTGGCTGGCACATATCGCGCCGAATTGTTGCAACAACAAGCCATCTACGAGCGTACTTTAGTCCTAGCCGATCTACAAGCGGCGAACAGAATTTGGCTGATTAATAGTATCCGCGGCTGGGTTTTAGTTGAACTTAATACTACAGACGTTACCACTTCTGATTAATAACCCCAGCGGTACTAGGACTAAAGGTATAGCAAAAAGTGGTATAACGCCCGATGTTATACCACTTTATATTCATATAATTATGATATACGCGCGCATTTGCATAGCTAACTAGCTATTAACTGGTTCACCTTTAGCGGTGATCAAAGAGAGGACTAAAGAATGCGCTTTGGGTGATAGACATAGGCTAGTTGGATAGATTAAGGTAGTACTCAGGTAATTAGCTTAATCGCCATATGTTGCCCTGAGAAAGCACAGATGGCAGGCCGTGTAGAACGTGTAGATGAGGTATGTTATGCCAACCACAACACACCTACAACCAGCAGCGAGAACGGTTCCAGCGCCAATTCCCAAGCTGGAAGCGTCGGCTGCCGCTGAACGGGATTCGCTTGATCCCGTTTGGCAACCCACAACTATCGTAGCTCCGAAACTGATTTTATTGAGTCAAACAGCCTCCAAGTCGCGGCTTGATGCACAAGTTATGCAAACTCAACAAAACCTTTGGCGTGTGGCACATCAGCAAGCATTCGCCAATTGCCCTGCCTCGGCAACCCTGTTGCTTGGGCCAATTGGCGCGTGTTGCCTGACCAGTAGAGATGAATTATTTGCTTGAGAAGCAACCAACCTAGAGTTAGGTTTGTCAAGCATTTAGGAGATTGACTCAATGCCAACCCGTACTACATTGCATCACTTAGCGACGCTTATGCCCCGCGATCTTCCTGTGCTCTATTGTCCATTTCCGGCAGCTATCCACCCCGATGCGCTGGCGATTCAGGCCTCAACCCAAGCCTGGGCTGATAACTTTGGCTTGCTCGACGATTTGGAAACGCGAATCTCATTCAATCAACGCGGCTATGGCACGTTGATGGCCCGCGCCTACCCCAATGCCTTGGCCGAGCGCATGCCAGCCATCGCCGATTGGAGCACTAGCCTCTTTCTGCTTGATGATCAATTAGATCGTTTTGGCCGCGATCACGATGCCAGCGCCATGGCGACGCTTTTACAACGCTTGATGAAAGTGCTCAAAGGTTCGCCAGCCAAACGCCACGATTTGCCAATTGTTCGAGCCATGGGCGATGTTACCAACCGTCTCGTGCAGGGTTCGCCAGAAGCATGGCAACATTTCTTCTTTGATTCGTTGCGCAAATCGTTTGCTGCGGTGCAATGGGAAGCCAACAATCGTGCTCAGGGTTATATTCCAACTCAAAAAACTTATGCTATGCAGCGTTTGTATACGAGTGGCACCTATTTGTGCTTAGCCTTGATTGAATTTGGCAATAACGAATTTTTGCATCCTCAAGTGCGGTTGCATCCAATGGTGCGGCGTTTGTGTGAGTATGTGAATCGGGTGGTGTTCTACTCGAATGATATTATTTCATTGCGCAAAGAATTATTAGCTGGCGATTGGCAAAATTTGGTCTATTTGATTCATGCGCAACATCAATTGCCCATTGGCGAAGCATTAAATTACGTTGCGCGTTTGCATAACGATACGATTAATCAATTTACGCGCGAACGAATGATGCTCGATAAGTTGGCTCCTGAAATTTGTTCGCCCACGCTGTATCGTTTTGTCGATGGCTTGGCAACATGGATGCGGGCCAATCACGATTGGTCAACCATGACCTCGCGCTATCAAACCTCGACCGAAGGTTTACATGGCTCGCAATATTGTGCGTAGCGCTTGATTGGTTGTTGAAGTGGTGTGTTGGATGAAGGAACTGTATTGTGAGAGATGCAGTTCTTTTCTTTTTAAGCTGCTAGAATTGTTAGGCATTTCCAGCGCGCAGTGGCTGTCAATCCAATCAGTCGAATGATGAATCGCTGCTTCCCTCTTGCGATGGATTGCAAGCGAGTTTTTTGTGGTTAAATAGCCATACCGCCGAGCTGAATTTAGAGGGAACTGCATATGCTGATGACGTTATCGACAACCCACACGCCCGCCACCGATTTGGGTTTTATTTTACATAAGCACCCTGATCGGGTGCAGCAGTTTGAATTGCCATTTGGCACAGCCCATGTCTTTTATCCAGAAACCAGCCCAGAACTCTGTCGCGTAGCCTTGCTGCTTGAGGTTGATCCGGTGGCGTTGGTGCGCGGCAATGCTGGCGGTCAAGGTATGCTCAGCCAGTATGTGAACGATCGCCCGTATGTGGCATCGTCGTTGCTGAGCGTCGCCTTAGGTGCAGTGTTTTCGAGCGCAATTGCTGGAGTTTGTAAAAAACGGCCAGAGTTGGTCGAGCAACGTATGCCGCTAACCGTCGAGCTGCCAGTCGTGGCGGTACGTGCCAAAGCTGGTTTGGGCTTGGTTAAAAGTTTATTTGAGCCATTGGGCTATAGCGTAGAAGCAACGCCAATCGAGCTTGATCCCAGCCAAACTGCGAGCCAACATGCCTATCTATCAATACGATTAAGTGCCCATTTGACCGTAAAACAATTGCTCACGCACATATATGTGCTCATCCCTGTGTTGGATAATAGCAAGCACTATTGGATTGGTCAAGATGAGGTGAGCAAATTGTTACGCAAAGGTGATGGTTGGTTGGCGCAGCACCCTGAACGCGAATTAATTACAATGCGCTATTTGCGCTATCAAAAAAGCCTGGCCAGCACTGCGCTAGAGCAATTGCTGCAAGCGGCCGCGCCAGAGACAGTTGAGCAAACCGAAGCAGTTGACGAAGCAGCACCGCCCGAAGTTCGCCAACAAAGCCTGCATACCCAACGCCACAACGTGATTGTGCAACGCTTGAAGGCAGCAGGCGCACAACGGATTTTGGATTTGGGCTGTGGTGAGGGCAAACTCCTGCGCGAGTTGCTCAAAGATGCGCAATTTAGCACGGTGGTTGGCATGGAATTGAGCACACGCTCGTTGGCGATTTTGCAGCAACGAGCTGAGCGCTTGCCCAGCCACCAACGCCAACGCCTCAGCCTATTACACGGCTCGTTGCTCTATCGCGATCAACGATTAAAGGGCTTCGACGCTGCGGCGATTGTCGAAGTGCTGGAGCACCTTGAGCTTGGCCATTTGCCAGCTTTTGAGCAAACGATTTTTGGCTTTGCGCACCCGAAATTGGTGCTGGTGACAACGCCCAACCGTGAGTACAACCAATTGTTTCCCAGCTTGCCCGCTGATCAGTTGCGCCACCGCGACCATCGTTTTGAGTGGACGCGCGCTGAGTTTGCAGCTTGGGCCGAGCGCGTGGCCGCCGCCTACAACTATCGGGTGACAATCGAGCCATTAGGCCCAGAAGATGCCAACCATGGCGCGCCTTCGCAATTGGGGGTGTTTGAAGATGCAACCTAAACTTCATTTAGCGCTCGGAACCCATGTGGTTTTGTTGCGCGCAATCGAAAACCAAACCAAACACAGCGTGGCCCAAGTGGTTGCAACGCCCTGCGAGCATAGCGAACGCTACACGGTGCGCTGTGTTGATGGCACGCTCTTGCAATTAACCCGCCAAGATTTTGGCTTGCGCAAGCAATTCAACGATCCATTAGTGGGCTTAGAGCAACCAAATTTGGCCGAACAGCGCGACTGGATTCAGTATCGTTGCGTGATTGGCTCGCGAGCCTATGGCCTTGATACGCCCGAATCGGATACTGATTGGCGTGGCTTTTTTGTGCCGCCAGCCAACGTGCATTGGGGGCTTGCTGGCATTCCTGAGCAATATGAATTGAGCGAAACGCAGGAGCATTATTGGGAAGTGCAAAAATTTTTGACTTTGCTGTTGCGCGCCAATCCAAGTGCCTTGGAATGTTTGTATAGCGATTTGGTTGAACATGCCTCGCCCTTGGCGCTTGAGCTGCGGGCAATGCGCCATACGCTGCTGACCAGCCGCATTTATCAAAGCCACAATAGCTATGTGCTGGCCCAATTTCGCCTGCTCGAACGCGATTTACGCACCAATGGCAGCTTGCGCTGGAAACATGTGATGCACCTGATTCGGCTATTGCTCAGTGGGATTCATGGCTTACGCCATGGCGAATTGCGCTTGCGCCATGTTGAACATCGCGAGCAACTGATGGCGATTCGGACTGGCGAAATGCAATGGGAAGCGATTAACCGCTGGCGGATTGCCCTGCATGCTGAATTTGAACAAGCCTATGCCACCACCAAATTGCCAATTTTGCCCGATCTTGCGGCGGCAAATGCCTGGCTCTTAGCTGTGCGCCGCGCTCAAGTGGCCTAAGGAGAGATATTGATGGAACTAGGAATACCCGAATTTTGTTTGGTAGTTTTGATTGGCGCTTCTGGGGCGGGTAAATCGACCTTCGCCCAGCGCCATTTCAAGCCAACCGAAATTATTTCTTCCGATACCTGCCGCGCCATGCTTTGCGATGATGAAACTGATCAAGCAGTTTCATCAGAGGCCTTTGATTTGGTGTATACGATTGCTGCCAAACGGCTAGCCTTGGGCCGTTTGACCGTGATCGATGCGACAAATGTGCAAGCGGCAGCCCGCCAACCGTTGCTGGCCTTGGCCCGTCATTATCACGTTTGGCCGGTAGCGATTGTGCTGCAAACGCCTGAAAAGGTTTGTTTGGAGCGCAACGTAGGCCGTGCCAATCGCAACTTTGGCGATTTTGTGGTCAAGCGCCAAGTCGATAATTTGCGCCGTTCGTTGCGCAACCTGCGCGATGAAGGTTTTCGGGTTGTGCATAGCGTTACACCAGAGCAGGTCGATGCAATTGAAATTGTGCGTCAACGTGCGTGGAGCAACCGCAAAACCGAGCATGGCCCGTTCGATATTATTGGCGATGTTCATGGTTGTTACCCAGAACTAGAGCGTTTGTTGTTGGAATTGGGCTATAGCATTAACCTCACGCCATGCCACAATTATGGCTTTACGGTCACGCCACCTGCTGGCCGTCGCGCTGTGTTTGTTGGCGATTTAGTTGATCGTGGGCCGGATTCGGTCGCTGTGCTGCGGCTGGTGATGAGCATGGTCGAAACGGGCGCGGCCTTGTGCGTGCCCGGCAATCACGACGATAAATTGGCCCGCGCTTTGGCTGGGCGCAAGGTGAAGCAAACCCATGGCTTGGCCGAAACTATGCAAGCCTTGGCCGAAACTGACGAACCTTTTCGCCAAGCAGTGCGCCAATTTATTGAAGGCATGGTCAGCCACCTGATTTTTGATGATGGTAAATTGGTTGTGGCTCACGCTGGCATGAAGCAAGAATTGCAAGGCCGCATGTCGAAGCATGTGCGCGAATTTGCCTTGTATGGCGAAACGACCGGCGAAACCGATGAATTTGGCTTGCCTGTGCGCTATCCGTGGGCCAAGGAATATCGCGGCGAGGGCTTGGTGGTCTATGGCCATACGCCGATTCCGCAGCCAGAATGGCTCAATAATACAGTTGATATTGATACTGGTTGTGCCTTTGGTGGAGCCTTGACCGCCTTGCGATACCCAGAACGCGAGTTTGTGCAGGTGCCAGCATTTGCCCAATATGCAATTCCAAAACGACCCTTGGAATACAATGCAAGCCAACTTGCGGCGCAGCAGGAAAACGACCACGTGCTCAATTTGAGCGATTTTCAAGGCAAGCTCAAAATTAGCACCAGCCTGATGAGCCAAATTACTCTGCGCGAAGAACAAACCGCCGCTGCCTTGGAGGTGATCAGCCGCTTTGCCATCGAGCCGCAATGGCTGATGTATTTGCCACCAACCATGTCGCCCTCGGAAACCAGTCAACTTGATGGTTTCTTGGAGCATCCCGCCGAAGCCCTCGATTACTATCGGCGAGCGGGAGTTAATGAGGTTATCTGCGAAGCCAAGCATATGGGTTCGCGGGCGATCGTGGTGATTTGCCGCGATAGTGCTGTGGCCCAAGCCCGATTTGGCGTGGTTGGCGAGCAGATCGGGGTTTGCTATACCAGAACTGGGCGACGCTTCTTTAACGATCCTGAGCTGGAAACCGCCTTTTTGCAACGGCTGCAGCAGGCAATTAGCAAGCTGAATTGGTGGGAAAGCTTCGATTCGGGCTGGTTTGCCTTGGATTGCGAGTTGCTGCCATGGTCGGCCAAGGCCCAAGATTTGATTCGTCATCAATATGCACCAGTTGGTGCTGCCGCAACCGCCAGCATGAGCGCGGCCCAAGCAGCCTTGCTGCAAACCGTCACTCGCTTGCCCGAATCGGTTGAATTGCAAGCCTTGCTGGCACATACCCAACTGCGTCAACAGGCGGTTCAAGGCTATGTTGATGCTTATCAGCAATATTGCTGGCCCGTGCAAAGCCTTGACGATTTGCGGCTCGCGCCGTTTCATCTTTTGGCCTGCGAGCAACGCCCATTCTACGATCGTGATCACGAATGGCATATGCAAACCTTGGCGGCGTTGGCCGAAGCTGAGCCACGTTTGTTGCTTGCCACCGAGTATCGCGTGGTCGATTTGCACAATCAAACCAAAGTCGAGCAAGCCATCGAATGGTGGCAAAGCCTGACCGCTGCTGGTGGCGAAGGCATGGTCGTGAAACCCAAGCAATGGGTTGTCCAGAATGCCCGCGGCCTTGTGCAGCCGGCAATCAAATGTCGCGGCCCTGAATATTTGCGCATTATCTATGGCCCAGAATACGATTTGCCCGAAAATCTCGCCCGTTTGCGCAAGCGTGGTCTGAGTGCTAAGCGTTCGCTGGCCTTGCGCGAATCGGCCTTGGGCCTCGAAGCCCTTGATCGTTTTGTCAATCGCGAGCCATTGCGGCGGGTGCACGAATGTGTCTTTGGTGTGCTCGCCCTCGAAAGTGAGCCAGTCGACCCGCGTTTGTAGGGATTGGGGATCGGTTGCTGGGGGTCGGGGATCGGTTGTTGATCCACGAAGGACACGAAGATGGGCTATTGGCTAGAGGCTTTTGGCTATCGGATTCACGACCACTGGAATCCAAATGTTCCGCTAGAGCATAGATGTACTGGTTCATCAGGTTAACCACTGCCTGATCCCCGCACCCCAACCCCGCTCCCGTCCAACGGGCTTTAATTCCCGTGGTTCTCCCGCAATTGCTTGGCGAAAAATGGTCGGCTCCCCCTCGCCCGCGTTTTCGTGGGAGAGGGGGCTGGGGGGTGAGGGGACATGGTTGCCAATCCAATAAATCATTACACATAGCCTATAGCCTCATTTTCTCTGCGCCTCTGCGTTAAACCCTACTTTCTGCCTTTTGCCTTACAATCTATCGCCAATAGCCAATAGCCTCTAGCCACATTCCTCTAGCCACATTCCTCTGCGTCTCAGCTTTCTGCCTTTTAACTTTTGCCTTCTGACTTTTCTTGCCATCCCCACTCTTTGAGTAATTGGCGATCTTTTTTGGAGAGCGTGGCATGGTGCAGCATATCGGGGCGGCGTTCGAGCGTGCGGCGCAGGCGTTGCTCGTGTCGCCATTTGGCAATATTGGCGTGATGCCCGCTGAGCAAAATCGGCGGTACTGCTACACCATTCCAATCTGCTGGTTTGGTGTAGTGCGGATACTCCAAAAGGCCATCGTCGTGGCTTTCGTGGGCCAGCGATTCGGGATCAAGCACTTCGGGCACGAGCCTGCCAACTGCATCAACAATCGTCATTGCTGCTAGCTCGCCGCCAGTTAACACAAAATCGCCAAGCGACACTTGATCGGTGACATAGCGTTCAATGTAGCGTTCGTCGATGCCTTCGTAATGGCCACAAACCAGCACCAAGCGTGGCAATTTGGCCCATTCGCGCGCCATATTTTGGTTAAATACCCGCCCACTGGGAGTCATCAACACCACTGGTGCAGGATTTGGATCGGCGGCCAAGACCGCTTCGGTGCAGAGCGCCAACGGGCCTGGCTTCATCACCATGCCTGCGCCGCCGCCAGTTGGCGAATCGTCGACCATCTTGTGTTTGTCGGTGGCGTAATCGCGAATATCGTGCAGCTGAAATTGCAATAATGCAGCTTGAGCTGCTCGTTTTAAAATGCTTTCAGTCAGCGGGCCAGTAAACATGGCCGGAAACAAAGTCAAAATATCAAAGCGCATTGCAAAATCCTATCGTGCCAAGAGTGAGAATTGTTTGTCGTTCATTACCCAAATATGATACTCGATGGCTTGGGGCTGGTGCAAAACAGCAGGGAAATCGCCATGAATCTGATCTTCCAAGCAAGCAATAGTATTGGTACAATGCCAGCAAAACTTTACCATAACCATTATGAATCCTCGCTTGGCTATTGTTGCTCAAAGGGCGTTTATTTGGCGGCTTGAGCGGGAAATAACCAGCAGCAACGACTCGTCAATAGCTTAAAGTGACATAGGCATGCTTAATTAATGACCTTTAACAGCCAGATTGAGCAATGCACCATAAAGGCCAAGCGCCGGATTGCTCGTTGCTGATTCGGCCCAATCCCGCGACCTGACCAGCGTCTTTACGCATAACCGTTGCTAGTGCAGCAGTTGTTGGACTACAACGGGAGGTATGAATGATGAGTCGACGTGCTGGAATTTTAATTATTGCGCTCGTTAGTTTGGCGATGATGCTGGGCTTAACCGCTTATGCGCTGGCGGTGCGACCAGTCGTTGATCAATTAGCGCCAAGCTCGCCAACGCTCTTTACCCAACTTCAGTATCCGTTTAATGCGAGCCTGATTCCGGTTGGCGAAGTGCTCACCGTGCATTCGCGTTCGTGGGGTAGCGAGCCAATCGAGAATGTTGAATTATGGGCCGATGGCCAGCCTTGGGATCTGCAAGCTGCCAATAATGTGACCTTATACGAAGGCCTTTTTGCGTGGCAATCGCGCAGTTTAGGCGACCATAGTTTGGTAGCGCGCACCAATGATGCAACCAAAATTCCTTCAACCTCGGCAATTGTGCGCCTGAATGCGGTGTTGCCCTACGAACCAGTCGTTACCTTTCAAGTGCAACAAGCGGCGGGCGAAAGCATCGAAAGCCTTGGCAAAGCCTTTGGCATCGAACCCCAAACCCTCTTGAAGCTCAACCCACAGCTTGGCGATTTGTCAGTCAATCAGCCTTTGGGGCGTGATCAGTTGATTACGGTTCAGCTTGCTGGCGAGTTCACGCCAATTAGCAATACGACCAGCCTTAGCCCGAATCAATCCAGCTTGCCAGCAGATTTTGCCAGCCTGCCGCTTGCCACGCCCTACGATCCCAATACAATCTGGTTTGATTTGCAGCGACGTTTTGGCACTGCTAGCTTGCCGTTAGCCCCTGAGGCGCTGGTGGGCAGCAGCAATTGCACAACCGAATTGGTCTTTACGCCCAAATCTGCTGATGCTGATGGCTTTTTTATCTATCGCGCCGGCCCCGACCAAAGCCAATTTAATCTGGTAGCGACGGTTGCCGCCAATGGCTCTGGCCCTCAGCGTTGGCAAGAGCCAGCAGCATTTGGCCAGACGCTGTATTATGTGGTGGCTTTTAATCCAGCTGGTGCTGCAACCAGCCCAGTCGTGGCTTTGAATAATGCTGATTCTGCTTGCTCAAGTTTGCAAGTGCCGCAATTTGCGAGCCTCATTCTTACCCCAAAAACTGCGGTCAACGATGTTTATTGCTATAGTTCGCTAGCCAATGGCCCATGGCAACGTGTGCCCAATCAAGGCTTTTTAGCGCCGCTTGCTGGCGGCTACGATTTAGCTAGTGCCTTGCCATTGAGCGCAATTAGCACCAGCCAAAACTGGAATTTAGAATGTTGGGGCTGGAACGGTACTCAACCGCAATTATTGGGCGCTACCAGCACCACGTTAAATTTGGGCCAAACCCAAGCCATCGCGCTTGATGCTGATTTATTCAGCCTGCAAGGCCAATTGCAAACAGCAACCACCGCTCAGCAAGTGCCAACCTTGAGTTCAATTGCTCCGCCAACCAACCTACGCCTAACCACCACGCTTGATGAATGTCTGCAAGCTGCACCGCAGGATGATGATTTTTGGCGTACTGCCTGTAGCACCAATTTGGCGGCAGGAGCGACGGTATTAATTTGGGATTGGAACGAGCAAGCCTGTTTTCCAACTGCTGAGGGCCAAGATTGTAGCGCCAACGCCAATCTTGAAGGCTTTCAAGTAAGCGATCGTTTGGCTGGAACGCCACTCGAATTAACCAGAGTTGCTGCTGCTCAGCGCTTGCTGTTTTTGGCCCCGCGCACCACGCCAAGCGCAACCGATGAATGTTTGAGCGTGCGCGCCTATCGTGGTTTGGCAATTTCGCTGGATAGCGAAGTGGTTTGTTTGCCAGCAATCAAATTGGCGGCTGGAAGCTATCAACTGCTGCCAAGCCAATTTCAATTTGGCGCTGGCTTGGCTCAAGAAACGGTTGGTGCTGACTGCCCTGCGTTGCCAATCAATCACAGCCAACAAACCACCCAACCCTATCCGTATGCCAGCAGTTTGTTGTTGCTGCAACGCTATAGTGTCGCTGAAACGAGCTGCCGCCGCTACACTGCCAGCTGGTTTGATGGCGCTGTGAGCTTTGTTTTGCCACGGCTTGATCAAACAGTGACGAGCTTAGAATTAACCTTTAATCGAACCAGTGAGCGTGAACCAAGCCAAGCTGAACCATGCAACGCCAACGCAAGCCTACAGCTTGGCAGTGCAACCCAAACCATTGCTTGGCAAAGCTTACCAGCGAATGGCGAAATTAAGCTCACGCTTGATCAGGCGTTGCTTGATCAACTTGGCCAAGCAAGCGCCCCGAAATTAAGCTTTATGCTGCAAGCTGAGCGCCAACTTGCCAATCTGAACCAGCGTTGTAGCAGCGAGCTGAGCGATTTTTCACTGAAACTAACGGTGCAACCATGAAACGATTGCTTGGACTATTGCTCATTGGCATCTTGGCCGCGTGCCAGCAACAAGCGCCTGCGCCAAGTCCAGCCCAAATTGTGCCCCAAGTTTGGATTGACGCGCCCTTAGCGGGAAGTTCGTTGGAGCTTGGCGCAATTCAGGTGTTGGCTCATGGCTATCATCCATTGGGCTTGAGCACGATTGAATTAAGCGTTAACGGTGCAGTTGTGGGCAGCCAACAACCAACAATGCGTGGCTCGCAATTTGGCTATGCAACCTTCAACTGGCAAGCAAGTGAGGCCTCGGCCTATCGTTTGGCGGTTCGCGCCCAAAGTAGCCAAGGCCAATGGAGCGATGTCGCAATTGCTGAAGTTGCGGTTGGCCAAGGCAATGCTGTTAGTGTCGCGGCCTTGCCCAGTGCTACCAGCCTGCCAACGGCCACAATTACGCCCACGGCAACGCCAACCAGTTCGCCAACCTTGACGGCTACTCCAACCCGGCCAATTTCCAGCGCCACAGCTCGGCCATCGCCAACGCGCGTGCGTCCTTCAAATACGCCTGTTCGGCCAACGGATGTGCCTGTCATCCCGCCGACCGATACTCCCATTCCACCAATGGCGACTGATACGCCAGCGCCACCAACGGCAACTGATACGCCAGCGCCACCAACGGCAACTGATACGCCAGCGCCACCAACAGCGACCGACACGCCAGTACCAATTTTGCCGCCAGTGTTTGGCGAACCATCAGCCTCGACCAATGAGTTTACCAACGTTGCTGATTGTACCTATCCTGATAGCGTCTCAATTAGCGTTTCGGTCGAGAATTTCCCTGCTGGTGATGTTAGCTTGTACTATCACGCTGGCCCCAGCCGCTGGCAATCGACAGTGATGCAGCCTGATGGTCGCGGTAACTGGAACCGCACAATTCGCGGGGCGCGTGAGATGTCGGGACAACGCTATGGTGGCTTTGAATATTACATTTTGGCCCAAGGCAGCGATGGTCAATCGGCCCAAACCCAAATCTATGGCGGCATCGAGTTTCTGCCATGTAAACCATAGTTAAGGATGAATTATGAATTATGAGGGATGAAGGCAAAAGTCAGAAGGCAAAAATCAAAATAAGAACAGAGAGCATAGAACATAAGGATGAAGGATGCAAAAGCCTCTCGCCCATGTTCCGTTAGCGAGGGGCTTTAATGCGCTGGTTCTCCCGCAACTCCTTGGCGAAAAACGGCGGCTCCCCCTCGCCCGCGTTCAGTGGGCGAGGGGGCTGGGGGGGTGAGGGAACGCTCCACCACCGACCAATCGCTCAAAACCTACCCTTGAAAGGCTGGGGGGTGAGGGACTTATTATTCATGCTCGCCAGTATATTGGGCTGCATAAGCCTCAGAGGCTGGAATATTCGTAATCACATCAATCAGCACTCCATTGGGGTCAGCAGTAATAAAATGGCGTTGGCCCCATTCCTCGCTGCGCAGATCAAGCAGCACTGGCAGTCTTGCACTGGTAATCAATCGTGCATACAGCTCATCAACATTCTCAACCTCGAAATTAAGCAGTAAGCCAGTTGTTGGGCGTTGACCAGCCACGGGCACACTGGCATGGCTATAGTCGAGCACTGCAAGCTCGTAGTGCTGAGCAGTAGCGTGGCGCAAACTCACATACCAATCCGACTCAAAGGTTGACGTAAAGCCAAAGTGCTGAATATAAAACGCTGCGGTTTCGGCAATTCGATTGGTCGCAATCACTGGATACATACTGCTAAGTTGCATACTCACTCCTAATCCACTATACTTTGTAGAAAACATACAAGCTGTATGTTTCTTTATAAACACTATACATACATGCTGTATGTTTGTCAAAAGCAGGAGCTTGCTAATGCCGACCAAGCAGGAACAACGAGCAGCCACGATTGCAAAATTGATTGCGGTGGCGCGGGCGCAATTTGCCGAACATGGCTATGCTCATGCCGCAACCGAGCAAATTGTGCAGTTGGCTGGCGTAACCAGAGGCGCACTCTATCACTATTTCGATTCCAAAGAGGGCTTGTTTCGCGCAGTGGTGGCCGAAATTCAACGTGATTTGGCTCAACGAATTATCAGCGCTACCGCGTCAATTAGCGATCCATGGCAGCAGCTGTTGGTTGGCTGTCGCGCATTTTTAAGTGCCAGCCTTGAGCGCGATATTCAACGGATTGGCTTGCTCGACGGCCCGGCAATTCTTGGCTGGGAAGCCTGGCGCAAGCTTGATGCAGAAAACTCAATGCGCCTGCTTGAGTCGTCCATTCAGCACTTAGCTGATAGCGGCATAATTGCGCCTGCTTCGGTATCTGCTGCCACCCATTTACTCTCGGGAGCAATGAACGAGGCCGTGTTGTGGATTGCCCAAGCAGCCGAACCTCAACCAGCCCTCGATGCAACAATCGCTGTGCTTGAACAACTGCTCAGCGGCTTGCGTTTAGATTGATAATTTTTGTTAATACTTTTTTGACATTTTTATTAAGATCATTTAATATATCTCCTATCCACCCCAAACCATCAAGCGACACCACTCCCTAGTGACAACAACACCTGTGTCGAATTAGTGGCGTTCAGACACTATCGAGCGAACAAGGTTGTTCGTGTGGTTGGTTCAATCCCTATCTGTCTAGGAGGGTTCATGAAGCCGTCACGCATCGTTCGGTTGGTTGGTTCACTCGCTTTAACGGTAGGTCTTATGGCTCCGCTCAGTGCTTTAGGCCAAACGCGGCAGCCAGTTCAGCAAACGGAGCCGCTTGATCAAGCGCGGGCCTATCATCTTGAAGGCGTTACCACGCGCGAAGATCGCAATGCGATTGCCGCAACCGGTGCTTCCATTGATGCAGTTCATGGCAAGGTGTTGGATATTACGGCGAACGCCGAAGAAGCTGCCGCGATTGAGCGTTTGGGCTTTAAGTTGGTCGAACTGCCTGAATTGACGGATTTTCCAGGGGCTGATGCGGCCTACCACAACTATGCTGAGATGACCGCCAACGTTGCAGCGGTAGTTGCCAGCAAGCCAAACATCGTGAGCCGCTTTAGCATTGGCCGCTCGTATGAAAATCGCGATTTGATTGCGGTAAAAATTAGCGATAATGTTGGCACCGACGAGAACGAGCCAGAAGCCTTGTTTATTGGCCAACACCACGCCCGCGAGCACCTGACTGTCGAAATGACCTTGTATCTGTTGCACTTGTTGGTCGATAACTATGGCCTCGACAATCGCATTACCAACATCGTTAATAATCGCGAAATTTATATCGTTTTCAGCTTGAATCCTGATGGCAGCGAATACGACGTGGCAAGTGGCAGCTATCGTAGCTGGCGCAAAAATCGCCAACCAAACAGCGGCTCTTCATATGTAGGCATCGACCTCAACCGCAACTATAGCTACAAATGGGGCTGCTGTGGCGGCTCCAGTGGTTCAACCTCGAGCGATACCTATCGCGGGGCCAGTGCCTTCTCTGCGCCAGAAACCCAAGCTATTCGCAACTTTGTGGCGAGTCGGGTGGTTGGTGGCAAGCAACAAATCAAAACCTCGATTTCGTTCCACACCTATAGCGAGTTGGTGCTGTGGCCCTATGGCTACACCTACGATTCGTATCCTAGCGATATGGTGCGCGATGATTATGATGCCATGGCTGCGCTTGGCCGCACGATGGCTTCGAGCAATGGCTACACGCCCCAGCAAGCAAGCGATTTGTATGTTGCCGATGGCACGTATGAAGATTGGGCCTATGGTGTGCATCGCATTTTTGCTTATACCTTTGAAATGTATCCAACCAGCGCCAGCCCAGGTTTTTACCCACCTGATGAAGTGATTACCCGTGAAACCAGCCGCAACCGCGAATCGGTCTTGTATCTGTTGGAACAAACCGATTGTCCCTATCGTGCGATTGGCAAAGAAGCCCAATATTGCGGTGGCGGCACGCCAACTCCAACGCCTGGCCCAACCGCAACACCTGGCCCAACCGCAACGCCAAGCCCAGTGGTTACTGTGTTCAGCGACGATTTTGAAACCAACAAAGGTTGGACAATTAACCCAAATAGCACCGATACGGCAACAACTGGCGCATGGGAACGTGGCGACCCAGAAGCAACCGATAGCAGCGGAGCCAAACAACTTGGCACAACCGTCAATGGCAGCAACGACTTGGTAACTGGCCGTTTGGCTGGTAGCTCTGCAGGAGCCTACGACCTTGATGGTGGCGCTTCGTCGGTGCGTTCGCCAGCCTTTACGCTGCCAAGCTCTGGTAATTTGAGCCTGAGCTTCAGCTACTACTTGGCTCATGGCTCAAATGCCAGCAGCGCCGATTACTTCCGCGTCTTGGTTGTAACCAGCTCTGGCACGGTCAAAGTCTTTGAAAAATTAGCCAGCGCCAGCGATGTTGATGCAGCTTGGACGATCGCCAACGTAAGCTTAAATAGCTATGCTGGCCAATCAGTCCGGCTTGTGTTCGAGGCTTCCGATGCAGGCAGCGCAAGCTTGGTAGAAGCTGCCGTGGATAATGTCAGCGTTACCCAACGCTAAGTGTAACGGTTCATGGGATTGGCAACGCGTACATGCCCTCACCCCCAACCCCTCGCCCACTGAACGCGGGCGAGGGGAGCACGGGTTGCGTGGTTCCCCCTCGGTCATCGAATGGGCGAGGGTGCTAGCTTTCAAGGGTAGGTTGTTAAGATCCCCTCACCCCAACCCCTCTCCCACTGCGGTGGGCGAGGGGCTTTTCATGGTGTGACGCTTGGACAATTCGTTGGGAAACAAGGGTCGGCTCCCCCTCGCCCGCGTTTAGTGGGAGAGGGGGATGGGGGGTGAGGGAACGCTCCACCGCCGACCAATCGCTCAAAACCTACTCGTGTAAGGGGCTAGGGGGTGAGAGGATCAAGCCGTGGTTAACGCAATCAACCATTCCAGCTAGCCGAACGTATTTTGGGCTTAATCTCGTCTGCGCTCTTTGGGTGCAGACGAGATTGATTTAACTCGTCATAATGTGGTAGGGCGTTTGACGCGACTGGGTATCGCACCTATAATGCGCTGTTGCGATGGGAGTTTCTTTAGGTATCTCTGGGTGGGCTGTATTCCTCGCCACGCCCATCCCTCACCAAACACGGAGGCAGCGTTCGTCGTGCGTAAGCAAGTAATTAGTGCCCTCGTCGTGACGATTGTGGTAGTTGCTTTGGCATCTTGGATTGTTTTCTTTCCCAAGTCGTTTCAAAGCCTGACCGGTCGCGATGTTTCAACCCACCTAGGTCTCGACCTACAAGGCGGCTCGCAAATCTTTTTACGTCCCGCCGACCCCAACGAGTCTGATTTGACCGCCAAACTCGAAAATGCCGCTGGCGTGATTGAACGTCGCGTCAACGGGCTTGGCGTGAGCGAATCAGTTGTTCAAGTTGTGAACGGCGATAGCATTGTCGTCGAGTTGCCAGGGGTCAAAGATCCTGCGGCAGCTTCGGAAGCACTCAAAGGTGCTGGTAACCTCGAATTTATTGATCCTCAAGGTCAATATTTGCCCGAAGGGACCGAAGTATGTACCACGGCTACGCCGCGCTATCCAATCACGGTTCAGTTGCCAAGCACCGTAACTGGCACCAGTGGCGTAACCACCACCGATAGCTTGAGCAACACCAATCCGTTGTCGCCAACCAGCAATTTGGCTCCAACGACCCCAGTGACTCAGACTGAGCGGCCTTGTGAACAGCCATACACCACGATTGCTCGTGGGACGGATCTCGACACCAGCCAAGTTGCCTTGACAACTGATCAAGCTGGCCGTCCAGCGGTGTTCTTCCGCTTCCAAACCGGCTCAGACTCGGCCAACCAAATCTCTAGCTTTACCAGCCAAAATGTTGGTCGGCCAATGTCGATTGTGGTTGATAACCGGGTTATTTCGAGTCCTCAAGTCAATGGTTCTTTGCCTGGCGAAGGGATCATTACCATGGGTTCGACGGGCACAACCGTTGCTGAGCAAAATTCGCAAGCCCAAGCGCTGCAAAACCAACTCAAATATGGCGCATTGCCCGTAACCTTGATCGAAGATAGTAACCGCAGCATTAGCGCAACCCTTGGCAATGATTCAATCGAAGCCAGTAAAGTTGCTGGTGCGGTTGGCTTGATCGCGGTTATGTTGTTTATGCTGATGTACTATCGTTTGCCTGGCTTAATCGCCAACATTGCGCTCCTTATCTACACTGTGCTCTCATTTGCGGTCTATAACTTGGTTCCGGTCACCTTGACCTTGCCAGGGATCGCCGGTTTCATTTTGTCGATTAGCTTGGCTGTTGACGCAAACGTGTTGATTTTCGCACGGATCAAAGAAGAACTGCACCGTGGCCGCTCATTGGAACGGGCAGTTGAAGATGGCTTCAACCACGCATGGCCATCAATCCGCGACTCCAACGCCTCGACCTTGATTACAAGCTTTATCTTGTATGTCTTGGGTAACGGGCTGGGTGTGAGTATCATTCAAGGCTTTGCATTAACCTTGGCCTTGGGGATTATCATCAGCTTGTTTACGGCAATCACGGTTTCGCGCATGTTGTTGCGCTTGACTATTGATCTTGGGGTTTCGAATGCACGTTGGTTCGGGGTTAACCCCGAAGAAGATGCTGCCGAAGTTGCAGCCTTGTCGTCAGAGCAAGCTTAATAGCTGATTTTCAGCTATATCATCGATAAAGGATTGGGCTATGTTAGATTTAGTGCGTCGGCGCTATTTGTGGTTTGCGATTTCGATCCTAACCATTATTCCAGGCTTGATTAGCATTCTGGTATTTGGCATGAACCTTGGGGTTGACTTCTCTGGCGGCGCGCGCTGGGAAATTCACATTCCAAGTATTAGCCAAACCCGTGATGGCTTGGAAAACGAGATTAATGACGTTTTCACCGCGAGCGGTATCGAGGGTGCACGCACCCAGTTGTCACAAGGCACGACCAACAATCAACAATTTGTGATTGCCTTTGTGCGTTCGAAGTTGGTGCAGAGCGATTCAGCTGAACGTAAAGCAGTTGAAACTGGCTTGATCAGCAAGTTCGGCGCTGATACCCGCATCGAAACCTTGCAAACCGTTGGTGAAACGGTGCGCGGCCGTTCGATTCGCAACGCGATTGTGGCAATCTTTATTGCCTCATTGGCGATTATGGGCTACTTGTGGGCCGCCTTCCGTGGCACACCCAACCCAATTCGCTACGGCGTTTGCGCGATCATCGCAATGTTGCACGACGTGTTGGTCGTGATCGGCATGGCTTCAATTTTGGGCTGGTTAATTGGCCTCGAAGTTGATGCGCTGTTTATGACCGCTGTTCTGACCGTGATTAGCTTCTCGGTTCACGATACAATTGTGGTGTTCGACCGCGTGCGCGAAAACTTGCGCCGCTCAAGCGACGATTACGAACGGGTGGTCAATCGCTCGATTGTCCAAACCTTGACTCGTTCGATCAACACCCAATTTACCTCGTTCTTTACCTTGACAGCCTTGTTGCTGTTTGGTGGCGAAAGCATTCGCTCGTTTGTCTTGATTCTGTTGCTTGGCTTGATCAGCGGTACCTATTCATCGATCTTCAACGCTGCCCAATTGTTGGTGGTGTGGGAAAATCGCGAATGGCGCAACTGGTTTGGTCGTGGCAAAGATAACGCCAAACCAGCCGCTGCCTAATTGATCCTGCCCATCGCAGATCCAAAAATGCCCCGCTCGTTGCTACGAGCGGGGTTTTCTGTTTTAGCAAATATGGACTAGATATACTGGTTTATCAGGTCAATCACTGCTTGATCCTCTCACCCCAACCCCTCGCCCACGCGGCGGGCGAGGGGCTATAACCCTGTGGTTCTGCGGCAATTCCTTGGTGAACCACGGATGCTCCCCCTCGCCCGCGTTCAGTGGGAGAGGGGGTTGGGGGGTGAGGGAAACTCACGCAATAGGAATGGTCAGCAGGAAGAGCGCGCCTGGGCCATCATCATTCGCGACCCAAATTCGCCCGCCGTGGGTTTCGACCGCCAAACGGCAGTAGGTCAAACCAAGCCCTGTGCCTTTGATGCCAGTTTGCTTAACTTGGGCAAATTTTTCAAAAACCCGTTCGCGGTATTGGGCTGGAATGCCAGGCCCAGCGTCGCGCACACCCAGCAAAATCCATTGACCATGAGGATGATCGTTGGGCAATTGGCCTGCTTGGGCTTTATGCACATCAATGGTGATGGTTGATGCAGCTGGGCTGAACTTAATCGCATTATCCAGCAGGTTTTGCACAACCCGCTCCAGCGTTTGCACATCAACCGAAGCTTTGGGGGTGTTTTCGGCAATATTCAGCGCCACATGCACTTTGCGCTCGTTGAGCAATGGCTCATAATTTTGCATCACAGAACGAATCACATCATCAACCGCCACTGTGATTGGCGTAATCGGCATTTGGCCTGCTTCCAACTTGCTAATATCCATTAGCAAATTGACCATATCCAGCAGGCGCGCGCTGCTGCGGAGCGCAATTTTGACAATTTTATCTTGGCCTTCGCTGAGATCGCCAACCATCTTTTTGGCCAGCATATCCAGCGAGGTCATAACCGAGCTTAGTGGCCCGCGCAAGTCGTGAATCATCATATAGGTCAGGTCGTGGCGCAGGTTTTCGGCCTCGATCTCGGTCGTAATATCACGTAGCACAATAATAATGGGGTGCGGGCTTTGATTGGCAGCGCTTTGCACTGGCAGCGTCGTCCATTCAAGCCATTGGCTGCGCAAGCCTCCCAGCTCTAATTGGCCGCGACCTTCAGCCAAGCGCCCGCGACTCACCTTGTAAATCGCCAAGGTCAATTCGCTCCACGCTTCCTCAGATTTGTTCCATTGCGCGCACCAATGCGTAAGCAGCAAATCGACTGGCTCGCCCAGCAATTCGGCGACTTCGCTGCTGCCGATCATGGTTTGAGCCGCAGCATTAACTTCGACGACCCGCAGCTCGGAGCTCAGCAAAATAATGCCTTCTTCAGTCGAGGCCAAAATCGAGGCTAAACGGTCGCGGCCATTGCTGACTTCCTCGGCCAAACGGCGGGTTTCGACTGCCACTGCTGCTTGGCCAACGAACAGCGAAAGCAAATCTTGGGCTTCGCGGTTGGGCAAAGTTTCTGGATACCACAAATAAATCACGCCCAAGGTTTTGTGGGTTGCTAGCAAGGGCAACATCACCAAGGCGTGGCCGCCCAACTCGCGCAGCACGCTGGGCAATTGCGCGCTATCGCCAAGCAACAAGGGCTTGTCGCGTTCGAGCACTTTATGGGCAAATTGAATGATTGCCTCATCAGGTGTGTGCTCAATCCCCAAGCCAACAATTGGTTGCAAGGTTGTAGGATCGTTGGGATCGCTGAGCAACACGCCTGCGCCAAGCGCTCCCGTCCAATCGACCATACCGCCTACCGTAAATTGCCAAATTGCTTGGGCATCGCTGAAGGTGCTGTTAATCGCCATGCCAAGTGCGCTCAAGGCGGTCAGGCCTTCGACCGTTTGGCGCTGGCGGTCGTAAAGCCGATTGTTTTCGAGCGCAACCGCCAATTGAGTAGCAAAAATCTCCAGCATCTGAATTTGATCGGTGGTTGGTTGCAAGCCATTTTTGGGTGCAAAGACCGTCAACAAGCCCAAGAGATCGCCATTGGTGCTGCGTAAAACCGCAAATAAGCTATCGTTGGGATGCCACATCCCAGTGCGCAACTCGGGCACTTCGACCGCATTTGGTGGGTCGGGCCACAAACGGGCATCGCCATTGCGCCGATGATCGATGTAGTAGGTTGATTCGCCGCGCCGATATTGGGGTTTGAGCAAGGCTTCGACCCGCGCAGGTTCAATCGTAATGCTGGCTTGGGCAGCAAAAATTTGGCTATCGATGCCAGCGCTGGCAACGCGTTTGATAATTGCTTTGTGGCCGGGCGTGGTTTGTACAAGGCTAATCGTTACTTGATTAAAGCCGGTTGCGCTTTGCACAGCTTCAGCCAAAGCTGGCAAGACTGCGCCAAGATTCGATGCTGCCTTGAGCGCATTGCCAATTTGCACAATCTCTTGAAACTGCTTATTGCGCTGGTCAAGCTCGCTAATGCGGCGGGTCAAAGCTTGATCGGTTTGAGTATAGAGGTTGGCGTTTTCAATCGCGATCACTGCTTGGTCGGCCACGGCTTCGAGCAAGGCGCGGTCGGCGGCGGTAAATGGCAAGCCACTGCGATGATTGAGAATTTCAATTACGCCCTTGACTCCGCCCGCCCCCAACAAGGGCACACACAGCAAATCGCGGGTTTCATGGCCCACCAGCATATCAATACCCGTATAAAACGCTGGATGATCGCCTGCGCGATTGGCAATTAATGATTCGCCAGTGCGCAATACGAGGCCTGCGATGCCGACATTTGAAGGAATACGATTGCCAAGCAATTGTTGACCAACTGGACTCAGGCTATAACGAAACACCAGTTCGTTAGTGGCTTCGTCGAGCAAGAGCAACGAACCTTCTTCAACATTCAACAGCTCTTGCACCCGACCCATAATCAACGATGGTACGGCCTCAAAATCGAGGGTTGAGGTGATCGTGCGGCCAAGCTCATTCAGCAATTCAAGTTGGCGAGCTTGGCGGGTTGTGCGTTCGTAGAGGCGGGCTTGCTCAAAATTATCGGCAGCGCGATGCGCCAACATCTCCAATTTGCGCAAGGTATCGGCGTTGTAGCGCACCTCTGGTTCGCGGGTATAAATCACCAAGGTACCCAAAACCCGCTCACCAAAGCGCAATGGCACGCCAGCCCAAAACAGCGGCGGCGTATCATCATCAATAAACAATGGCGTAACGTGATAGTGGGCACAGGTTTCGAGATAGCGATCGGTGATAATTGGCTCGTTGCGCCGAATAATTACCCCAGTTAAGCCATGCGCCACCGTCCATTGCGAATTTGGAGTAGTGCTGTGGCCATCGGCGTAGAAATGCGCCGCCACTTGAAACAACTGCGAATCGGTATCATACAAGGTCACAAATAGATTTTGCGGCCCAAACATCTGTTGAATGCCACGATTGACTGCCTCGATCAACGGCCCAAGTTCAAGCGAGCTATTCAGGCGTTGGCTAATCAAGTTAAACTGGGTCAATTCGCGCAGTTCGGCGACCAATTGCTGATTATTGGTGATGGTGCACATGCTGGCGGCAGTTTGGAACGCCAACGCCAACAGCTGTTGATCGCTTGGTTGAGCTTCGGGCAAGGCCAGCCAGCCACGCAAGGTAATGTGCAAGAGGGGCAGCATCGTCCAGCGCAGCTTATCGGCGGTTGTGATGGTGAGAATAATGCCTTGCTCAAGCTGCTCTTGTTGGCTGCTTGAAAGCATTAAATCCAAGGGAATTTCAGGCTGAGTTTCGGCTAAATCAAGCCAAACCAGATGATAGTGCGGATTGTGGCGAAATTGCTTGAGGGCGGCGCTTAACGTCGTGTGCAACCCATCGATGGTGGTGGCAGTAGCCAAACGGGGAAGCCACTCAATCATTAAGCGTGCAGGTGAATCTTCAAATGCCTGTTCTTGGGGTTGCATACACATCACGCCTCACATGTGACTGGCCTATCTTACCAAATCTTAGGCTTTTTGACAAAGCTTGTGAAGCGATTTTCGAGATTCCCTCACCCCCAACCCCTTCTCCTTTCAAGGGTAAGTTCTTAAAAAAGCGTGGTGGTCAAACATCCTCTCACCTCCCAACCCCCTCTCCTTACAAGGGTAGGTTTTGAGCGATTGGTCGGCAGTGGAGCGTTCCCTCACCCCCCAACCCCCTCGCCCACTGAACGCGGGCGAGGGGGAGCACCTGTTTTTACCGACGCGTTGCGCAAGAACAACAGCGTTAAAGCCCCTCGCCCGCGTCGAGTGGGCGAGGGGGTTGGGGTGAGGGAACAAATGAATTATGGCTTGGTTGCTGGCATAAGCAGTGCTACAATAGCAGTATTGTGCAAGAAGGAGCTAGCCAATGTTCTCGAATAAGTACGACATCCCAGAAGGAATGGAAGAACGCGTGCCACCAGGCCAGTATATAACCCAAAAATTTCCAGTCTTGCACTACGGCGAGACTCCGGTTTACAAAGAGCTTGAACAAAGCTGGGATTTACGGGTTTTTGGCGAGCTTGAGGCCCCAAAAACCTTTTCATATAGCGAATTTCGTGCTTTACCAACCGTCACAATCGAAAATATCGATATTCACTGCGTGACCCGCTGGAGCAAATTAGCCACCACCTGGACAGGCGTGCGCTTCCGTGACTTTATCCAGCATATTCCTGCGCTCAAGCCAAGCGCTAAATATGTGCTGGCCCACTCCGAGGGCGGCTATACCGCCAATATGCCCTTGGAAATTATGTACGATGACGATGTGTTGCTGGCCTATTTGTACGAAGGCGAGGAGCTAGCGCCCGACCATGGCTTTCCCTTGCGCTTGTTTGTGCCCAAAAAATATTTTTGGAAGAGCGCCAAATGGCTGCGCGGCATCGAATTTATGAGCGCCGACCGCTTGGGCTTTTGGGAACGCTACGGCTACCACAACAATGCTGACCCATGGCAAGAAGAACGACACGCTGACTAATTAACTTTAACTAAAAAGAACGCTGGCGCTACTTTGATTTCAGCAGCGCCAGCGTTTTTTGTTTAAGGTTATGGAGTAATTGTTTGAGTTGGATTGACCAATTCACTCACATCGACCAACGGTGTTGCGCCCTCGCCGCTAAACACTGGCAACTTGCCATCCCAGCGCAAGGCCATTTGATAGCGAATCAAGGCATCGGTGACGCTTTCAGCCAGCAGGCGGTTAGCATCTGCTTGGGCTTCAGCGCGAATCAAAATCGAGTCTGCATCACCTTTGGCGGTAGCGCGTTGAGCTTCGGCGCGGCCTTGAGCCTCAACTTTATCTTGCTCGGCCTTGATTTGGGCTTGTTCAAGCTCATATTTTTGGCGTTCAGCAGCTTGTTGGGCGGTGATTTTGTTTTCCAAGGCTTGCTTCAAATTATCGGGCAAGTGCACTTCGCGAATCACAAAATCTTCCAAAATCAAGTGCCGACGTTCAAATTCAATAATCAGCTGTTCTTTGACTTTATCAGCCAATTCAGCCCGTTTGTCGCCACTGATGCTTTCCCAGGTGTAGAGACCAGCAATCGTGGTCAAAATCGAACGGCTTTGTTGGCGTACAACTTGAAGTTCAATCACATCAAGATCTTGACCGCCCCAATCGGTGTAGAGTGCCGCAGCTTCTTCTTTTTTGACCCGATATTGCACTGCAATGTCGAGGTTAAGTTGCTGGGCTTCGCTCGATTGTACTTTGACTGAATCATCGCCACCAGTGCGACCTTCATCGCCACTTTGCACCATAATATAGGTTTGCAGAGTGAATGGATATTCTTGAATCGCCGTGGTAAACGGATTAATCAAGGTCCAGCCTGGTTCGATTGTGGTTGTAACATTATTATTGGCTTTGTTGAAAGCAATCCCAACATAGCCTGGTGGAATCGTCTTCCATGATGCCGTTAACAGCACCAAGCCAATCACGGCGACAACGATCGCAATGGCAATTGTGCCAATGCGACGGCCCGATGGGCGCTTGCTAGCGTTGCTCATGGTCATTCCTTTCAATATCATCTTGGCCAGCGGAGCGTAACCCGCGCCACCAATCCATAATCATGGGAGCTAATTCAAGCCCTAAACGGTAGCATAAGACGAGGACAACGATAGCAATAGCGAGCTCGCCTAATGTTCTACTCATAACAGCCTCCTGTGAGGTAGTAGCACTCACAGCATCTACTACGTGGCTCATGCGCCAGAGTTGCAATTAAATTAGCCGATTTTGCGCTCAGCAAGCAACACTTTGTAACGTTGATCGCCAGCTAGCTCACGCACGTTGCCCAAAGCAGCTTCGAGCAATGGCTCATAGCGTAAAAAACGATTGGCCACAATCACCAATTGGCCGTTTGGGGCAAGCACTTGGGCTGCTTGTTTCAAGAGATTTTCGGCCAATTGCGGGCTTTGAACCCGCCCAACGTGAAATGGTGGATTCGACACAATCAAATCAAATTGCTCTCCACTAACTGCTTGAATGCCATCAGATGCCAGCACCCGGCCAGTTAACTGATTGGTTTGCAAATTGCGTTTGGTTGCTTCGATTGCTACCATGGTACTATCGATATAGGTTAAATCAAGCGTCGCTTCGCGCCGTTGCAGCACCATGCCCAAAATGCCTGCGCCACAGCCAAGATCAAGCACCCGTTGATTGGGCTGAACGTGGATTGCATCGAGCAACATAGCGCTGGCAGGGTCAAGCTGGCCTTGGGCAAACACGCCTGCTGTTGCTTCAATGGTGAGTTCATTGTCGCCATGCGTAAGTGTGTGTTGGCTTGCTTGGCTTGGTTGCGCTTGCCAATTTAGGTTGCGAAACGCCATCACCACATGATGACCTTTTTTATACAAGGTTTTGACGCTTGGCCCGACAATACTTTCTAAAAGGGTTGTGGCTCCGCTTAGACCAGCTTGCTTGCCGCCGCCGATGGCCACAATGCCGCCAGCGTTGGTGTGTTGGGCTGCCAAATTAATCAATTCTGCGCCACGCTGGTTATCGCTCCACCACAAAATGTTAATCAACACCAGATCGAATGGTTTGCTGGGCTTTAAATCGGTGGTGCTAAAGAATTGGGCTGGTAATTTGGCTTGGGCAAAGCTTTGGCGGGCGGCGGCCAAGGCCACAATCGAATCATCGGCAAAGCTCACATGTGCGCCTGCCCGCGCAAGCGCTAAGCCAATGCGGCCAGTGCCAGCGCCGATCACCAACGCATGTTGGCCCTGTGTAACGACACTCGCTCCCCATTCGGCCAACAACGTAGCCCCCCAATCGTCGCGTTCGCTATCGAAGGGCACTGGCAACAACCAAGCATTCATATTAATAACATCCTTATACTGTGCGCCAAACGACGCACGTGTGATTTTGGTAGAATAGCTGCATCATTTTAATCGTGATTGGCTGGTTGCGCTATCGATAGTTTTGAGGCAGGCTGCAATGACATTTTCAATTGTTGGCTACGACCCAACCACTGGCGATCTGGGGGTGGCGGTCGCTTCTAAATTTTTGGCGGTTGGCTCGGTGGTAAGTTGGGCGCAGGCCGAGGCTGGCGCGATTGCGACTCAATCGTATGCCAACATGAGCTTTGGCCCGCATGGCTTGGCGTTGTTGGCTCAAGGCCATTCGGCGCAAGCCACGCTTGATCAATTATTGGCTGCTGATGAGGGCCGTGAGCAACGCCAAGTTGGCGTGGTTGATGCGCAGGGCAATGCTGCAACCTGGACTGGCAAGGCATGTCATGGCTGGGCTGGTGGCCGAACTGGTGCAGGCTATGCTGCCCAAGGTAACATCTTAACTGGAGCTGATGTGGTTGAGGTGATGGCAACTGCCTTCGAGCAAACCCAGGGCGAATTGGCTGAACGCTTATTGGCGGCGCTGTTAGCTGGCGATCAAGCTGGCGGCGATCAGCGTGGGCGACAATCGGCGGCGTTGTATGTGGCGCGCAAGGGTGGCGCATATGGCGGGGTGCTCGATCGCTATATTGATCTGCGCGTTGACGATCATCAAAACCCAGTGCCTGAACTTGGGCGCTTGCTTGGTTTGCATCGTTTTTACCTTACGCCGCCCAAGCCCGATGATTTATTGCCAATTGATGCGGAGCTGGCACGCGAAATCCAGACCATGTTGCAGCAATTTGGCTATTATCAGGGCGAAATTTCTGGCGATTATGATGCTGCGACGCACGCTGCGTTACAAGCCTATGGCGGAGTTGAAAACCTCGAAGAACGCTTGGTAAGCGCTACGCATATCGATCGGCAGGTCTTGAATTATTTGCGTAAGCACTTTGTGCGCTGATTACATAAACTGCAAGGGCCAAAATTGGTTAAAAAAAGCGCCAAATTGGCCCTAAAAATAGCCTTCAAGCAGTTGACTCAGGCACAGGTGTGTGCGATAATGGCGCGTGCGGTGTCTGGAAGGGCCAGACAGTAGGGACATGCGTTGGGATCGTGAACATTGACGGGATTCATCCTCTGCCTCAAAAGCGTAAACACATTCCCTCACTATTTGGAATCCTCCAATTGGCAGCCCTGTGATGCGGGCTTATTTTTGTGTAACCGCTTGTGGTAACGAAAGACGACTATGCAACCATATATTCGACCAACCTACCCATTTAGCGCGCTTGTTGGTCAGCCTCGCTTGAAACAAGCACTGGTGCTGAATGCAGTGAATCCGCGAATTGGCGGCGTGTTGATTCGTGGCGAAAAAGGCACTGCCAAATCGACGGCTGTTCGGGCCTTGGCACATTTGCTGCCATTAATCACCGTTGTGGCGGATTGCCCTTATAGCTGCCCACCAGATCAGCTTGATCGGATGTGTAGTTCATGTCGTAGTCGTTTGCAAGCTGGCGAAGATTTGCTATTGGCTCAACGCCCAACCCGCTTGGTTGAATTGCCTGTTAGCGCCTCGGAAGATCGCTTGGTTGGCTCGCTTGACCTTGAACATGCCTTGGTCGAAGGCCAACGCCGCTTTGAGCCAGGCCTGTTGGCCCAAGTTAATCGTGGTTTGCTCTATGTCGATGAAGTGAATCTTTTGGATGATCACTTGGTTGATATTTTGCTTGATGCTGCGGCAATGGGTATTAACACAGTCGAACGCGAAGGCATTTCAGTTTCGCACCCAGCCCGTTTCATTTTGGTTGGCACCATGAACCCAGAAGAAGGCGAACTGCGGCCTCAATTGCTGGATCGCTTTGGCTTGGTAGTGGAAATTGGTGGCCTGAAAAATGTGCGCGAACGGGTTGATGTGATTCAACGCCGGATGGAATATGATGCAGACCCTGAGCAATTTGTGCAACGCTGGAGCAGCAACGAGCACAATTTGACTGAAGAAATTGCTGCTGCCAAAAAACTCTTGCCCCAAGTGCAAATTTCGGAGCAAGATATGGCAGCGGTGGCGATGCTCTCGCTCGAATTGGGCGTTGATGGTCACCGCGCAGACTTAGCAATTCTGGAAACTGCGCGTACCCACGCTGCGCTTGAAGGCCGCACCACGATTTCGCTCGAAGATATTCGGGTTGCAGCCCAATTGGCGTTACCGCACCGCATGCGTCGCCAACCATTTGCCGAAGTTCGGCTAGATGAGCAGCAGCTTAGCGATGTGCTGAACAAAGCAGCCCAAGAGCGCCAACGCGGCAATGAAGAAACTGCGGGGCGCGACGAGCTAAAAAAAGCTTAGCCCCGTCGGAGGAAGCGTCCAGCGATAGCGAAGAAGCGGGCGATGAAGAACCACCGACTGGGGCTCCGAAAGGCTCGCCACCCCAAAGTAGTAGCCAAGCAGAAAAAGGCGATGGCAAAGTTTTCAACATTGCCCAAGAATATCGCCCCAAGCGTTTGGAAAGCCAAGCTGACTCGATGCGCCGCAAGGCCGGTGGTCGTCGCACGCGCACGCGAACTGAGCGCAAGCAAGGTCGCTATATTACCAGTCGCGTGCCACGCGGCCAATTAACCGATGTGGCCTTTGATGCGACGTTGCGGGTGGCAGCACCATTTCAGCGTCAACGCCGCCAGCCGCATATCAAACGGGCGGTGGTGTTACATCGTAGCGATTTACGCGAAAAAGTCCGCGTGCGGCGGACGCGTAACGCAGTCTGTTTTGTGGTTGATGCAAGCTGGTCGATGGCAGCGGAAACGCGGATGCAAGCAACCAAAGCTGCGGTACTCTCGCTACTGCGCGATGCCTATCAACGGCGCGATTTGGTTGGATTGGTGAGTTTTGCCCGCGATCGGGCGACGGTGCTTTTGCCGTTGACCAACAGCGTGGAAATGGCGCAACAACGGTTGCGCACCATGCCAACCGGGGGCAAAACTCCGTTGAGCCGTGGCATGATGGCAGGCTTTGAATTGCTTGCCCGCGCCAAATTGCGTGATCGCGAAATTTTACCCTTGATGGTGTTGTTGACTGATGGCCATGCCAATGTCTCGATGACTGGCCAGCCACCACAACAAGAAGCCTACCAACTGGCCGAATTTATCGCCAGCCAACAGATTCCGACGGTGGTGATTGATACCGAATTGCCAAATTTCTATCGCGGCTTGGCCAAAGAATTGGCTGATCGCTTGAATGGCTCGTATTATCAGCTGGAAGAACTGAGTGTTGGCCTTGCCGAACTGGTACGCTCACACCAAGAATTATCACAGATTAAAATCTAAATCTGTGTAGCTCGCCGATACATTTTGGTCTTTGCTCTGATGCTTGTGAATGTAGCGTTTCCCCACAAGCATTGAGCTGAAGCACCATGAGTTGGATTTGATGGCACGGTCTAGGAATTGGTATGCCACCCAACATGGCAATCCCTAGATCGCGAATGCGGTATTGGGTTGGAAACGCAATGATCTGCTATGGAGGCTGCTCGAATGACGGACGAAGCGCAAAATGTCAGCGCGACTAACGGTGGAGAGGAAGAAAAAGAAGGCGTATTGCAAAAGCTGGCCGACAAGGCTCGCGAAGTAGTCGCCGAAGTGAAGGAAGAACTGGCTGAAGTGAAGGAAGATCTTGGCGAAGCATTGGCTGAAGCGCGCGAAAAAGCAAGCGAAGTCTTGGCTGATGTCAAAGAGCGGGTTGGCTTAGGTGGTGGCGACGAAACGAGCGAAGTAGCTACTGAAGCAACGACGCAAGAAACCACCGACGAAGCTGGCGCAACCTTTGAACCAAGCGGCGACGAAGATGGCACCACGCCACGTCGTTTGGCCGATTTGCACGCTGGCATGGAACTTGAAGGCCGCGTCACCAGCACCGCTCTGTATGGCGTGTTTGTTGATATCGGCGTTGGCCGCGATGGTTTGGTTCACATCTCAGAAATGAGCGACCAACGCATCGAATCGCCAACCGATGTTGTGCAAATTGGTGATATGGTCAAAGTTCGGGTCAAGAGTGTTGATCCTGATGCTCGCCGCATTAGCTTGACAATGCGCTCGCCTCGTTCAGAAGGCCGCCGCCGCGCTCCCAAGCGCCCAGAAGTCAACAACGACAAATTGGGCGAATTGAAGCCAGGCGATTTGGTTGATGGCACGGTTAATGGCATCGCGCCATTCGGCGTGTTCGTTGACATCGGTGTTGGCAAAGACGGTTTGGTCCACATTTCAGAGCTTTCAGAAAGCCGTGTGGAAAAAGCCGAAGATGCAGTCACCGTTGGCCAAAGCTACACCTTCCGCGTGTTGGAAGTGGACACTGGCGCTCAACGCATTAGCTTGAGCTTGCGCCGCGCCAAGGAAGATTTCCAAGAACGGCCAAAAACCCCACGCCGCCGCGAAGTAAACTTGGATGTGATCGCCCCAGGCACCGTGCTTGATGGCAAAGTCAGCGGGATTGCTCCTTTCGGCGCATTCGTTGACCTTGGCGTTGGCCGCGATGGTTTGGTCCACATCTCAGAGCTTTCCGAAGGTCGGGTTGGCAAAGTTGACGATGTGGTTAAAGTTGGCGATCCAGTCAAGGTTCGCGTCTTGGAAGTCGATCCCGATTCAAAACGGATCAGCTTGACCATGCGGGTTGAAGAAGCCCCAACCACCCCAATCTCAACCAGTGGCTCATCACGCTTGGATCGCGACTGGACTAACCCAGCTGCGCGTGAAGACCGTCGTGGTGGTGGCAACGCTGGTGGTAACGCTGGCGGCAACGCTGGTGGTGGCCGCCGCAACGAACGCCGCGATCGCCCAGCCCGCGAACCAGAAATTTATAGCGTTGGTGTCACGGAAGAAGAAGATTTTGGTGGTAACGCAACCCTCGACGACTTGTTGTCGAAGTTTGGTTCGGGCCACGACGATCGTCGCTCAGCTCGCCGCCGCTACGAAAAGCCTGAAGAACAAGAAGAAGACGGATTTGAAAACCGTGAATCACGTGCTCGCCGCGATGCAATTCGCCGCACCTTGCGCGATTCACAAGAAGACTAATTCGTTCTGCTGCTTAACATCAACAGGGATGAGCGTTTGGCTCGTCCCTGTTGGCATTTAAGCGTATACTTAGTGCAACCTATTAAATCGTAGCGACGTTTGATAGCTACTGGATTTTATGCTGTGAGGATTGAATGCCATGCGGACGTTTCGCATGATTTGGGCTAGTGCTGCTGGTTGGATGGTCGATTATTTTCTGACGATGTTAATCGTGCCACTCGGTTATGCAGCCCTCAGTATTGATACACCCAACGATATTCAATTGACCAATCCGCTACACATTGTTGTGGCGTTGATCTTGCCCGCATTGATGACCATGATTGGTGGTGGGGTTGCAGGCCGTTTATCGCTGGAAAACCCAACCCCTGCTGGGGCATTGGTTGGTGGTTGGGGCTTGCTGATGTTGTTCGATACCCCATTGGAGCAAAATAATTATAGCTTGGCGATGCTGATTACCCAATGTGTGGCAACCATCGGGGCGGCGTTGGTGGCAAACTATATTGCCAAACGCACCTTGCAAAAAAGCTCGCTAGAATAAGGATTTTTAGCTATGCAAACAATTGTGGCCTATGTGCCAGATTTAATGTTTGGGATTCGCGTGCGCGACGTGCTGCAACAACTCGGCTATCAAGCAATTGTGGCCGATAGTTTAGCCGCTGCCCAACAAGCTTTAGCCGCCGATCTGGGCTTGTTGATTGTTGATTTGCGCAGCGAGAGCGAAGCGACAAGCGCCTTGGTGCAGGCCGCCAAAGCGCTTGACCCGCAATTGCCAGTGCTGGCCTTTGGTTCACACGTTGATGTTGAGCGCCAAAAAGCCGCCCGGGCCGCTGGTTGTGATCGGGTGGTGGCTAACTCGAAATTTAGTAGTGATCTACCCAACCTCATTGCTACCCTTGTGCGGCCTCAGAGTGCAGGCTAAGTACTGCTAGCGTGCATTGCCTAAGATGCCGCTATCCGTTATACTGCATCTGTTTTTATGGCTACACGTTTGCACCCGAAATGGGTTAATGACGCTCGCTTAGAGGTACCTTTGTGGAGGCGACAATGACAAATGCTGTTCGCAACCCTGCTATTATTTTGGTTGAGGACGAACCTGATATCTTGATCATTTTGCATCGGATTATGCGCGATTTGACCGGCGGTTACGATATCGTCACGGTCAATAGTGCTCAAGATGCGCTAGGGGTGCTGACCGAACGCTCATGCCCTTTGTTGATCACCGACCATAACATGCCTGGCATGACCGGCACCCAACTTACCCAAGTGGTCAAGCAAGATTATGCCGATACGAAGGTGATTATTATTACTGCTTATGCTACCCCAGAAGTCGAGCGCACCGCCCGCACCGCTGGCGTGGATTACTTCCTGACTAAGCCGTTCTCGCTTGATCGCTTGGAGCAAATTATCAAGGAAGTGCTGGGCAAGGTATGAGTGTTGGGCTGTGGCAAACTCCTGAGCCAACAGCCCAGCCCACGCTTGTCAAGACCTTGGTGATTGGCGCGGGCTTAATTGGCTCGTACTTAGCCTTACAAAGCAAGGCCGAGGTTGTGCTCGATGCCCGTCACGTTGCTGGCGGCGCTTCAGGGCGCAACGGCGGCCTCTTGCTGACTGGAATTGCCAATTCGTATCAGGCGGCCTGCGCTGAGTATGGCCGCGATTTGGCGCAAGCCTTGTGGCGCACCACAATTCGCAATCGCGAACTGATGATTGAATGGGCGACCAAACTTGGCTCGCCAGTACGCCGCTGTGGCTCGTTGATTTTTGCCTATAGCGAGCAAGAACATGCCGAGCTAGCCAATGCAGCACGCATGATGCACGAGGATGGCTTTGCCACCGAGTGGCACGCAGAAGATCCAACCAAGCGGGGGTTCTGGGGCGCGTTGCACAATCCCGATGATGGCGCGATTCAGGCAGCGCTGTTGACCGAAGCACTGTTACGCGAAAGCGGCGCAGCGTTGTATGAAGCCAGCGAAGTCTATGCGCTCGAATCAACTGCCGACGGTGTGTTGGTGCGTGCCCGCACTGGCAATTGGCTGGCCCAACAGGTTTTGGTGGCAACCAACGCCTGGACAGGCTTGCTATTGCCAGAATTTAGCTCGTTGGTCATTCCAGCTCGTGGCCAATTGTTGGCAACTGCGCCCATCGAGCCAATTTTGGCCCAAGCCTGTTATTGCGATTATGGCTTTACCTATTTTCAGCAAACGCCTGCTGGTAATTTAGTCATTGGCGGGTTTCGCAATCGCGCCATTGCCGAAGAACAGACTTTTGCTGATTGCACCACGCCGATGATTCAAGCCTTGCTTGATGGCTTTTTGCAGCGCCACTTTCCTGAGGCGATCAATGCGCCGATTGAGCGGCGTTGGGCGGGCACGATGGGCTTTGCGCCCGATCATCGGCCTTTAGTGGGGCGTTTGCGCCGCGACGAGCGAATTGGCTTTGCGGTGGGCTTTAGCGGCCATGGGCTTGGCTTAGGCTTGGTTGCCGCCGATGAGCTGCTGGCCGAATTGGCTGGCACGCCAGCGACGCTGTTTAGCGCTCGCCGTTTTGTCGAAACTCGCCACCTGTTCATCTGATCAGGCTCAAACATCGGTCGCATGACCGTTGAGTGAATGTACGTTGTGTACTACACTCGATGTTCGTGCGATTGTTGTTTTAGGAGGATCTCGCGGATGACAACCAAAACTTTGGCAGGCAAAGTGGCGTTGGTGGCTGGGGCAACCCGTGGTTGTGGGCGGGGAATCGCGGTCAGCTTGGGCGAGGCTGGCGCAACCGTCTATTGTACAGGCCGCACCACGCGTACTCAACGCTCACCAATTGATCGCGCCGAAACGATCGACGATACTGCTGAGATGGTGACGGCTGCTGGCGGTCAGGGCATTGCCATCCAAGTTGATCATAGCGATTCGGCCCAAGTGCAAGCACTCATTCAACGAATTGACGCTGAACAAGCAGGCCAGCTTGATATTGTGGTCAACGATATTTGGGGCGGCGAGACGGCAGTGATCTGGGGCCAAAAGTTCTGGGAAGGCGATATTCACAAAAATCTGAACCTCTTGCACAATTCAATTGACACCCACTTAATTACCTCATTTTACGCAGCGCCATTGCTGATTGCTCGTGGCCAAGGCTTGATTATCGAAGTAACCGATGGCGATACGCTCAACTATCGCGGCCATAGCATCTACGATTTGATTAAAACCAGCGTGATGCGCATCGCCGTTGGCATGCACGAAGATTTGAAAGACCATGGCGTAACGGCCTTAGCAGTAACGCCAGGCTTTTTGCGCTCCGAGCAAATGCTCGACCACTTTGGCGTGGCTGAGGAAAATTGGCGCGATGCGATTGCCAAAGAGCCGCATTATAGCGAATCCGAAACACCTTATTATCTTGGACGCGGAATTGTGGCCTTGGCCAGCGACCCCAATGTGGCGCAAAAGGCTGGCAAGACGTGGGCCTCGTGGACGTTGATGGAAGAATATGGTTTCTTCGATGTCGATGGCCGTCAGCCCAATTGGGGTGCGTTTTACGCCAAAGTGCTCGAACAAGCTGCCCAAGGATGAATTATGAAGGATGAGGGATGAAGTTGAGAACATAGAGCAAAGAACTGAGTAAGGATGAATTATGAGGGATGAGGGATGAAACTTAGCCGCGAAGAGCACGAAGGGAAATGGCTGAAGTCTTTTGGCTATCGGAATATGATTTGTGTAATTCGGGTAATTCGTGGCTAAAAAATGGTTATTAGCTGTTGGCTCTAGGCTTTGGGCTATCGGAATATGATTGGAAACATTGAAATCTATAGCCTATAGCTGTACTGGTTCATTGGCTTGGCAACCGTGTCCCCTCACCCCCCAGCCCCCTCTCCCACGAAAACGCGGGCGAGGGGGAGCATCCATTTTCACCACGCAGTACGGGAGAACCATGCGATTAAAGCCCCTCGCCCATCGGATGGGAGAGGGGTTGGGGTGAGGGGATCAGGCAGTGGTTAACCTGATGTACCACTACACATAGCCTTCAGCCAGTAGCCATGTTTCCTCTGCGCCTCTGCGTTAAAAACTAATTGCCTGAATGATGTGAACTATTTCGATAGCCAATAGCCTATTCTGATTTCTGACTTTTGACTTTTGACTTTATCCCTATTCAACAGCTGTGTTTAAATAGACATAATGAATATGATCTTCCCAGATGCCATTAATTTTGAGATATTTACGCGCCAGGCCTTCGTGCTCAAAGCCTAGCTTTTCGACCACCCGAATCGAGCGTTGATTGCGCGGCATAATGTTGGCTTCGATCCGATGCAGGCGCAAATCGACAAACGCATATTCAATCACTGCCTGCAAGGCTTCGCTGATATAGCCGCGATTGGCGTAGGCTTGATGAATTTCGTAGCCAAGATGGCACGACCAAAAGGCACCACGTACAATGTTGCGCAAGGCCGCCATGCCAATAATTGCTGGCTGATCGATTTCGGTCAGCCAGAGGGCTAAGCCCTGTTCGCGATCCCGCCCAATGCGATCGCTGCGCAAGCGTTCGCGCTGGCCTTCAAGCGTCAGAAAACTGGCATCCATCGTCGGTGACCAATCGCGGCGAAATTCGGCATTGGCCTGATAAAACTCAAGTACACGCGGCGCATCGTATTCTTCAAGCACATGCAGTTGCAGCCGCTCAGTTTGACGTAAAAGCATCGCCATTCTCCTAAATCGAAAAAGCTAGCAAGAATGAGCCTTGAGTGGGCTAAAATCTTGCAGGGACAAAAAAACACTGGTGGAATTACTCCACCAGTGCTTGCAACCAAAGCTTTGGTTTAGAGTGGGTTGGTCAAGACGACAATCACGGCGGTAGCCACAACGGTTGCCAAGGAAACTGGCAACAAGCGCTTCCAACCAAAATCCATCAGTTTATCGTAGCGAATCCGTGGCAAGCTTGCGCGAACCCAAATCGACAAGAACAAGAAAAAGAAGATTTTGGCAGCGATGACCACAAAGCCAACCAATGCACCCCAATTGCCTGCAATGTCTTCGAGGTATGGGAAGCGCCAGCCACCAAGGAACATGGTTGCTGCAAAGCCGCTCATGGCGATCAGCTTCATATATTCGGCCATGAAGAACAGCGCAAACTTCATCGAGCTATATTCGGTAGCGTAGCCACCGACCAACTCTTGTTCTGCTTCAACCAAGTCGAAGGGTGCGCGCGTCACTTCAGCGGTGGCCGCAATCAAGAACAAGAAGAAGGCCACAAAGCCGGTTGGCGTAAAGACAAACCACTTGGGAATAAAGCCGAACCACGTGCCAGCCTGGGCATTGACCATCTGCACCAAATCGAGCGAGCCAAAGCCATCTGCTGAGCGCGAGGCCGTTAGCATTACTGGAACTAGCACCGAAAGCCCAAAGGCCAATTCATAGCTGATCATTTGCGCTGCTGAACGCACGCCGCCAAGCATTGAATACTTGTTATTCGAGGCCCAACCAGCGAGGGTAATCCCATACACGCCGATTGAGGTAACCGCCAAGAAATAGAGCAAGCCAATGTTCAAGCTGGCGAATGCCAACGGAATGCGCTCGCCAAACACGACCAAATCAGGGCCGAGCGGAATCACCGCGAAGATTACAATTGCCGGAATCGTCGCCAAAATGGGCGCAATCGTAAAGACCCATTTATCGGCGGTCGATGGCATAATATCTTCTTTGAACATCAACTTGACAGCATCAGCCAGCGGTTGCAAATAGCCATTGGGGCCAGCCTGATTAGGGCCGACCCGATGTTGCAAGCGCGCCAATACCTTGCGTTCCATCAGCGTGAGATAAGCAAAGCTGGTTAATGCAGCAAATGCTAATACCACAGCGTGGATAATCATCACCCATAGTGAGCGATCTTGCATGGCCTAGGCCTCCCGACGAATGGCTACTGGCGTTGCGCCACCTTCGACGACGCTGACCAAGCCCACATTATTAACCCCAACAGGTACGACGACCACGCCTTCGGGCGCAAGTTTGGTACGGTGAACTGGCAAACTGAGGCTGCCACGACCAGAGCTAACGGTCACACGCTCGCCATTTTTGACCCCAAGTTTATCGGCATCAACTGGGTTGAGCGCGACCACAGCCTTGGCTTTGCGGTTATTCAGCAAGTCGGTGTCAGTCAGCAACGCGCCATCATCATACAAGAAGGTTGCGCCAACCAAGGTCCATGGGTGGTCAGCAATGCTGGCTGGGGCGCTAACACTGAATGGCTGCAAGGTTTGGATTGAGCTGGTTTCGACCGCTGCTGGCAATTGCACACCCAAGCCACCAGTATTTTGGTAGGAAGTGCCATCGAAATAGTAGTTTTCGTTGGCTTGGCGGCCCCATTGACCAGTTGGGCCTTGCAAGCTGGCATAGCTCACGCCTTTATAACCAGCAACATTGGCTTGAATATCCATCAAAATTTCTGCTGGCGAAGCATACGTCCATTCGCTGCGTACCCGCGCTTTATCTTCTTCGCGGCGGGTTTGCTTGCGGCTCTTATCGCCACCAGCGGCGCTCAGCACTGCTTCAGAAACCAATTGGTTGGCCAAGGCTTGCAAAATTTGCCAGTCGGGCCGAGCATTGATCGTTGGGCGAATTGCTTGGCGGAAGCGCTGAACACGGCGTTCGGCGTTGGTGTAGGTTCCTTCGCGCTCGGCAACGCTCAAGACTGGCAAGACCACATCGGCCAATTTGGCGGTTTCGGTCAAGAACAGCTCTTGCACAACCAAGAAACCAAGTTTCTTCAAGCTTTCGGCGGCAGCAGGATTATCGCCAACAGGATCAACCCCTGCCACATACAGGGCTTTGAGTTTGCCTTCGCGGGCGGCGCTCAGCATTTGCTTGGCATCAAGCCCTGCATTGCTCAAGGCTACATAATTTGGCCCACGGTCTGGCCGCACGCCCAAATCAAGCGCGCCACGGGCATTCGCACCTTTGAGCAAGCTAATCAAGCCGCTATTGGCAGCGCCAGCTTTGCGGCTCATCACCAAGAGGTTGGCCAAGCCAGCAGGCACGCTTGCGCCAGCAGTCAAGGCATCGCGACCATAGAAGATCACCAAGTTTTCGGCGCTGTTGATCAGTTCGGCAACCGCGTTGAGCTTATCGCTGCTAATGCCAGCTGTTTGTTCATCGAGATTGAAGCCCTTGAGCGCGGCCACCAAATCGTTGAATCCGCGCAAGGTCGCGCGTTTGCCATCTGCTGGGGTGCTGTCGAGCAATGGCTTGAGCAAGGCGGCCAAAATAGCGCTTTCGCTGCCATATTTGTAGCGCAAGGCGTGCTTGGCGATGCTATCGAGCTTGGTTGGGCGGCCATTGAGCGTAATCACGCTGCCGCCACGGGTGTTGATGCCACGAATCCGTAGCAAGTGAACTGGTGCTTCTTCTTCGGGATCTGCGCCAAATACCAGCACAACCGTGCCTTTGCCAAGGGTCGAAAGATCGGTACCGCTGCGAATGCCATATTGGGCACCAACGTCATCAAGTGGCAAGTCCAAGGCCGAGCCTGAGCGATGATCAATGTTTGCCGAACCAAGCGTTTCGCGGAAGAAGCGTTGGAATGCGTAGAGATCTTCGTTGGCCAACGATGTGCCTGCCAAACCACCGATGGCTTTGCCGCCAGTGGTGCTGCGAATGCCATCAAGTTGTTGGGCAACGATGCTCAAGGCTTCTTCCCAAGTTGTTTCTTGCAGTTTGCCAGCCTTGCGCACCAATGGCGTGGTCAGGCGTTGCTTGCTGGTATTGAAGTGATGGCCAAAGCGACCACGGTCACACAGCCAAATTTCATTGACTGCATCGTTTTCGCGTGGCATGACCCGTTTGATGTCGTTCGAGCGGGTATCGAAGGTCATGTTACAGCCAACTGAGCAGTGATTACAGACCGTTGGAATTGGCTGCAATTCCCAAACCCGAGCTTTGAAGCGGAAGTCGGCTGAGGTCAACGCGCCCACCGGGCAGATGTCGGTGGTGTTGCCTGAGAACTTGCTATCAAATTCTGGGTCGGATTGCGAGATGATGTGCCAAGCACGGCCCCGATTGTAGAAGCCCAGCACCGGATCGCCAGCAATTTCATCTTGGAAACGCACACAACGTGCGCACAAAATACAGCGTTCGCGGTCGAGATAAATCAAATCGCCAAGTGGCACTGGTTTTTCAAAGTGCACTTTATCGTTGTAGTCGAAGCGAGTTTTGCCCGGCCCCCAACCCATGGTCAAGTTTTGCAATGGGCATTCGCCGCCCTTATCGCAAACTGGGCAATCGAGTGGGTGGCTGGTGAGCAAGGCTTCCAAAACGCCACGTTGCGCGTGCTCAACTTCGGAATCTTGAGTAACCACCACCATACCTTCGCTGACTGGCGTGGTACAGGCGGTTTGCAAACGCGGCATCATCGCAATCACCGATTTGCCATCAGCATCAACGACTGGCTTGCGGGTGGCTGGGTCCATCTTGGGCGTGCCCACCTTGACCACACACATCCGGCACATGCCGACGGGAGCCATTTTGGGGTGATAGCAGAACACCGGAATCAGATTTTCGACCTGACGGGCAGCTTCGACGACCAAGGTGCCTTTTGGCACCGAGACCGTCTGCCCATCAATCGTCAACGTAACCATATCAGGCATGAGGCTGCCCTTTCTTGTATAAAGTACGTTTCAATTATTTTTAGCCACGAACTTTTTAGCCACAGATTAGCACAGATTAGCGCAGATTAGATTATTTAGCGAACCAAACGCTTATATTGTAATGATGTACTGCCAAAATTCAACAGCAACGCAATACTTAATCGGATAATTGATAAATAATTGAGTGTTTGAGCAACATGGTTGGGATGCAATTTATCAATTGCTTTAATCTCAACAATGAGGCACTGCTCAACCACAAAATCTGCGATAAAATCGCCAACAACGATTTCTTTATACCAAACAGGCAAGTGTTGCTGCTCAACAAAAAGAATATGCTGTTGTTGTAATTCATATGCTAAAGCCTTTTGATATACCGATTCTAACAAACCTGGCCCAAGTTGCTGATGAACTTCCATCGCAGCACCAATAAGCGTATAGGTCAAATCACCGTGTATAAATTTAGGCATGTTGACACCTTTTTGAATCGCACAATGCCAGTCGATGGTCATCTGTGTCATCTGTGTCAATCTGTGGCTAAAAATGTGCGTTATGGCTATCGCAACTGAAACGATCAATAAATCTTAGTGCTGTGCATCGATCGCTGCATCAAGCTCAGGCCGGAAGAACTTGATCGCGCTATTGACCGCTGAGACTGACGAATCGCCCAGTGGGCAGAAACACTTGCCAAGCATTTGCTTGCCAACATCAGCCAGCAACTCAATATCGCCAACTCGTCCGTGGCCTTCGTCGATCCGCTCCCAAACCTTGACCAAGAAGTGCGTGCCTTCGCGGCATGGCGAACACTTGCCACACGATTCGTGTTTGAAGAATTCGTCGACCTTCAAGGCAGCCCGTACAACCGGAACCGAGGTATCGAGTACGACCATCGCGCCTGAGCCAAGCATCGTACCAGCAGCGGCCATATCATCCCATGTCATTGGCAAATCGAGGTGTTCCTCGGTGAGCCAGTTGGATGAAGCGCCGCCTGGAATGATGAACTTCAAGGGTAGATTTGGGTCGCGCATGCCGCCAGCCCAATCGAAAATGAACTCGCGAATCGTGATCCCCAAAGGAATTTCATAGTTGCCAGGTTTTTTGACGTGGCCACTAATTGAAACAGCCTTAGTGCCAGGCGATTTTTCGGTACCGAACGAGCGGAACCAATCAGCGCCTTTTTCGATAATCCGTGGCACGTTGGTCAAGGTTTCGACGTTGTTGACCACGGTTGGTTTGGCATACAAACCAGCGACTGCTGGGAATGGTGGCTTCAAGCGTGGCTGGCCGATCTTGCCTTCGAGCGATTCGAGCAAGGCGGTTTCTTCGCCACAAATGTAGGCTCCAGCGCCGCGATGGACATAAATTTCCACATCGTAGCCTGAGCCAAACAAATTCTTGCCAATTAAGCCACGTTCGCGTGCTTCGGCAATTTTTTGCTCAAGGAAGCGTGCGCCATAGGCAAACTCGCCGCGAATGTAGATATAAGCGACGTTTGCGCCAATTGCAAAGGCACTGATGACAATCCCTTCGAGTAATTGATGCGGGTTTTCGTCAATAATTTCGTGGTTGTTAAACGTGCCTGGCTCGCTCTCATCGGCGTTAACCACCAAATATTTGGGGTTTAATTCCTTGGGAACGAAGCTCCATTTAACCCCGGTGGGGAAGCCAGCGCCGCCACGACCGCGCAAGCCCGATTTTTTTACTTCGTCGATAATTGCGGCGGGAGTCATGCTGGTCAAGGCTTGCTTGGCCATTGCATACCCGCCATTTGCCAGATACACATCGAGATCGCGAATATTTTCAATATCGCGATTGCGCATCACAATATGTTCTTTGATTTCTGTCTTAGGCATAAGCACCCTCACGAATTATGAAGTATGAAGTATGAAGTATGAACATAACCGAAGCCGTTTCATCCTTCATCCCTCATCCTTCATCCTTAGACTAGCGTTCTGCAAGGCGGCCAGAGATGCTCACGGGCTTGCCAGCTTCGACATCGTTGCGCAGCTTGGTGAGCATCGCTTCGACTTTATCGGGCAAGACGCGGTTGTGAAACTCTAAGTTGGCTTGCAGCACGGGGGCTTGATCGCAAGCGGCAATACATTTCACGCGGCGCAGCGTAAAGAGCTTATCCTTGGTCGTTTCGCCAGCTTTGATCCCAAGCCGATTTTCTAAGTCGGCGACCAGCTCTTCTGCGCCACAGAAGCAGCATGGCACGTCGTCGCAGACATCGAGCACAATCTTGCCAACGTCTTCGTTATAAAAGAGTGTATAAAAACCTACGACCTCAAAAACATCGGTATAGGGCAAATCGAGAATCTCGGCCACTTCGCGAATCGAATCGCGGTTCAAGCGACCATAGACATCTTGGGCCAAATATAACAACGGCAACAAGGCCGAGCGTTTGCGATCGACAGGGTAACGGGCCAAAATTCCATCAATTTCAGCCTTGTGTTGTTCGTACAGCACCAGAGGCTCCTTACTTAACGATCCACTTCCCCAAGCACCGGATCGATGCTCGCAATCAATGCCACCAAGTCGGCCATCAATTTGCCTTTGGCGATGTGGGGCAAGGCTTGCAAATTAATAAATGAAGGTGCGCGGAAGTGGACACGCCATGGTTGGGGAGTGCCATCGCTCACCACATAACAGCCAATTTCACCCCGTGGTGATTCGATTGCCATATAGGCGGAACCACGCGGTGGCCGGAAGCCTTCCGTCCACAGCTTAAAGTGGTGAATGAGCGATTCCATGCTGTAGGTAATTTCGCTCTTCGGGGGTGGCGCAACTTTCCGGTTATCGGTGATGTAGGGCTGGCCATGCATTTGTTTCAGCCGCTCGATTGCTTGGCGGGCAATCTTGACGCTTTCGCGCATTTCTTGCACGCGGCAACGATAACGGTCGTAAATATCGCCATTGTGGCCAACAGGCACATCAAATTGGTAGGTTTCGTAGCCGCTGTAGGGCATGGTTTTGCGCAAATCCCAATCGACTCCACTGGCGCGCAGGTTTGCGCCCGACAAGCCGAGGGCAATCGCATCAGCTGCATTGACCACGCCTACGCCGAGGGTGCGTTGCTTCCACAGCAAGTTGTTGGTCAACAAATCTTCGTATTCGTCGACCTTAGGCAAAAAGTGGGTCAAGAAGTCTTCGACGGTTGGAATGAAGTCGGCGGGAATATCCCACGCCAAGCCACCAACCCGGAAGTAGCTAGTCATCATGCGTGCGCCAGTCAGCATCTCGAAAATATCGAGAATGTATTCGCGTTCGCGCATTGCATAGAAGAAGACACTCATCGCAGCCAAGTCGAGCGCGTGCGTGCCCAACCAAACCAAGTGCGAGTTGATGCGGGTAATTTCCAGCAACAAGACGCGCAAGGTTTGAGCGCGTTCTGGCACATCTTGCTTCATCAACTTTTCGATCGCCGCCACATACACCATATTGTTCGACATTGGCGCAAGGTAATCCATGCGGTCGGTCAGCACAATCGATTTGGTGTAGGTTTTGGTTTCGATCGTTTTTTCGATGCCAGTGTGCAAAAAGCCCACGTCGGGCGCAAGTTGCACCACGTTTTCGCCATTCAATTCAACAGCTAGGCGCAACACCCCGTGAGTTGAAGGGTGTTGTGGCCCCATGCTCAAAATCATGGATTGCTCGCCGTTTTCATCAGGCTCGTTATCTAAGGCCACCGCCGCAATCTGCGAGGGGGTTGGAATTTGAATATCGGGGTACGCATGTGCGTGCATCACCATAGCGCATTACTCCTTCGCGAAGGGCTTATTGGCGTAAATCCAATCTTCGTTATGGGTGAAGGCCACTTCCTCATAGCCCAAGGGATGATCTTTGCGCTGTGGATGGCCTAACCAATCTTCGGGCATCAAAATGCGTTCGAGGCCAGGATGCCCAGTGAAGATGATGCCAAACATATCGTAGGTTTCGCGCTCTTGGAAGTTGGCGGTTGGAAATAGCAGAGCCAAAGTTGGGATGGTTGGGTCAGCTTCGGGTACTTCGATATGCAAGGTGACCCGCATTTTATTTTGGAACGAGGTTAAATGCACAACGACCTCGAAGCGTGGCTCACGCCCAAGGTAATCGACCCCGCAGAGTTGATTTAAAAAGGTAAAGCTAAGGTCTGGCTCATCGCGCAGCCAACCAGCGACTGCTGGCAACAGCTCACGTTCGACTGTGAAGCACAGATCGCCTGCTTCATCGCCAATGCGAACGGTAGGGAATTGGGCAGAGACGCGCTGCTCCAAGGTTGCTCTATCTATCATAGCTTCCTCAATGAAGAGTGACGTAGCCACGGCGAAACGCTGCTCCATTGAGAAGACAGCGTAATGATTGCCCCAAATACGGCGTAGGGCAAGGCGCTTGATCGCCGGTGATCAAGGCCGCTTGCCCCACGCTCAATTGGCGACATTTAGCCAAGTGGCTTAAGTGCGCCACGTTCTGCTTGTTCGATCCGAACTGGCTTGCCATCGGCATGATCGGTAATTTTGTCGCGCTTGATCTTTTCGTGCAATTGCAAAATTCCATCGATCAAGGCTTCTGGGCGGGGTGGGCAGCCAGCAACATAGACATCGACTGGCACAATTTCATCAACACCCTGCACGATCGCATAGTTGTTGTAGACCCCACCGCACGAGGCACAATCGCCCATGGCCACAACCCACTTGGGTTCTGGCATTTGGTCGTAGAGGCGGCGCAAGACTGGGGCCATTTTACGGCTCACCCGCCCAGCGACAATCATCAAATCTGCTTGCCGCGGTGAGGCGCGCATCAATTCAAGCCCAAAGCGTGACATGTCGTAATTTGAGGCTTGGCCCGCCATCATTTCGATTGCGCAGCATGCCAAACCAAACAACATTGGCCACATGGCCTTGGTGCGACCCCAGTTGACGACCCCTTCGAGAGTTGTGGTAACAATCCCCAAGTCGCCAGCTTTTTCTTCTAATCCCATCGGAGCGCTCCCTTCCGCCAGATGTAGATAAAGCCAACTAGCAGAATGCCCATAAACGCGCCCATTTCGGCTAGCCCAAATAGGCCCATTTGACGGAAATAGAGTGCATAGGGCATTAAAAAGATAATTTCAATATCGAACAAGATGAACAGCATGGCAACCACATAGAAACGGACTGGCATCCGTTGCATTGCTTCGCCTAGCGGGGTCATCCCCGATTCGTAAGGGATGAGTTTGCGCTTTGTTGCCTTTTTGGGGCCAAGAATGGCTGACAGCACCAAGGCTGCAATTGGAATGACCACCCCTACAACAAAGATAATGAAAATCGGCAAAAATGGCCGTAGCATAAGCTGCTCCTCCGGCACGGACACAATCGGCATAAAGAATTATATCCCTATTGATGATTGTGTCAAAAAGGACAAAGTAGGCTCACCCGCGTTTTGCGGCAATCTGACGCGGCTAAATTGACTTTGCGTTCTAGCCCCTATCATACTCGATTCAGCCCATTTTGAGTAGCCGATAAAAGGATGAAGGATGAGGGATGAGGGATGAATACCAGAAGGCAGAAGGCAAAAGTCAAAAAGCAGAAGGCAAAAACGGGTTGAGAGATTAGGGACAGCGGCTAGGTGTACTGGTTCATTAGGTTAACCACGGCTTGATCCCCTCACCCCAACCCCGCTCCCACGTGGCGGACGAGGGGCTTTCATTCCATGGTGTTGCACCGATTCTTCGTCAAAACGACGACTCCCCCTCGCCCGCGTTCAGTGGGAGAGGGGGTTGGGGGGTGAGGGAACATGGTTGTCAATCCAATGAACTAATACAGCTATAGGCTATCGGAACCAGAATCAAACTAATCTGTGCAATCTGTAGCTAAAAACATACTTCGCGATCTTCGCGATTTCTGACTCTTTGGGTTCTTTGAGGAGCATGTATAATGTTGCATTATGCTTATACTTTTTCCTGCTGAACCATTTAATATGCCCCACGTTGAGCCGGTCTATGCTGCGGAAGCGGCTGCTGCCGAGCAACTTGGGCTGGCTTGGGCCGTGATCGATCTTGAGGCCTTATTCGATGGCACGATTAAGCAGGCCTTGCGCCGTGTGCCTGTTGCCGCTAGCCCAACTGTGGCCGTCTATCGCGGCTGGATGCTGAGCCTTGAGCAGTATCAGAATTTAAGCAATGGCTTGGCGGCGCGAAATTATCAATTAATTAATGACCCTGCCAGCTATGCATATTGCCATCATTTGCCCAATGTGTTGCCGTTACTTGGCTCTCAAACACCCGCCAGCCTTGTGTTTCCCCAAGCGCAGGGCTTGGATTCAGCCAGCATTGCCCAACAGGCTGCACGCTCCTTTGGTCAGCAAGCGCTGATCATCAAAGATTACGTGAAATCGCGCAAACACGAATGGCATGAAGCTTGTTTTATTCCTAATGCCAGCGACCAAGCCCAGAGCGCCACGGTGATTCAGACCTTTCTCGAGCGCCAAGGAGCCGATTTGGTTGGCGGCGTGGTGCTGCGGGCTTGGCATGCGCTAGAAATTTGGCAAACCCACCAGCAAAGTGGTCTCGCCTTGGCCTACGAATATCGCAGCTTTTGGCTGGATGGTAGGTTGTTGTGGGCCACGCCCTATTGGGATCATCAGCCAAGCCAGCCAACCCCTGATTGGGCACGCTACGCCGAGCTTGCTCAGCAAGTCCAAAGCCGTTTTTGGACCTTGGATTTAGCGCTAACCAAAACTGGCGCTTGGCTGATTATTGAGCTTGGCGATGGTCAGGTTTCAGGCTTACCCGACCATGCCAGCGCCCACGAGTTTTTGCAGGCCTTGGCCCAGCATTTGGTAGGCTAGTGGCGGGCAAACCAAGCTTCAGCTTCTGCAACAGTGGCGCAGAAATAGCAAAAACCACGTTTGTTCTCTTCATAGGCCATTTCAGCAAAATATTGGCTATGAGCATGGCTGGTTAAATCCACGATAATTGCTGCGTGAATGCTATATTGGCGCAGCTTGGTTTGAATTTCGCCAGCCTCACGGCTACTTAAATCAAAAAAGCCTGGGGTTAAATTTTCAGGATACAATACTAAATTCTCGCAATTTTCGCCAAAGCAATATTCTAAAAGCTGGTTAATTTCACTCAGTTCTTGCAAAACTGGTTGCTGTTGCGGCCCAATCAGGTAGCGCAGAGTTGGTGTTTCGACAAGCAGAAGCTCCATGCACAATTCTCCTTATTCTACAAGTAACATATCAACTGGGCTATTGAACCATACATAATTACAATTGGCCTACTCCTTCGGGTGCATCTCGCTTAGGCTTGAAGATTGATTTACTGATTGTTAAGTGAAATACTGCAAAATCTCACCAAGTTCTTAGCTAGTTGGCACGAAGTTTGCAAGCTCGCTATGCTACAATGGCTGCTATGAAGCGCGATGAGATTCTTATGCTTAAAAAATTTCCTCAAGTGGCACTAATAGTGCTGCTGTTAGCGAGTTGTAGCCGCGATGTTGTCGGCCAACCAACGCCTACGCCGCTGCCGTCTCCTGGCCAATTGTTGCAACAAGCAGAGCAACATCAACAGGCCGATCAAGTTGATCAGGCCTTGAGCGATTATCAACAGGTGTTGTTGCAATATCCCGATGCGCCCGAAGCGCGGGTTGCTAAGTTTGGCATTGGCTATAGTGCCTTTTTGCGCCACGATTGGCCAGCAGCATGGTCGCAATTAAGCTCGTTCATCAACGAGCAAATTCATGATCAATGGCATTTGCGGGCCTTGTTTTTGCTGGGTCGCGTTGCCGAAATCCAAGGCGATCATACGGTAGCCATCCAAGCTTATCAACAATATGAGGACCTCAAAGGTTTGTTAAGTGGCTACGCAGCCCAGCGCCGCGCCGCCCAGCTCCAAGCAACTAACCAAACCGACCAAGCAATTGCGGCCTATGCTGCCAGCGGTCGCTACGATATGGCCGGGCCTGAACGGGTTGCGAGCCTCAACAAAGCACTCGAATTTTATGATCAAGCTGGTCAGCCAGCCCAAGCCCTTGCCCAGCTCGAAGTAATTTTGAGCTTTGCCCGCACGCCGAGTTTTCGTGCCACAACTTTGCTTGATGCATCCCGTAGAGCACAAAACTTGGGCAATACGGAACAAGCCAAAACATGGCTACGCGAAATCATCAACCAGCACCCAACCATGAGCGAAGCACCAATAGCGCTTGATGAACTGGCAGCGTTGGGTGAATCAACGCCTGTGCTGGCTGCCGCAGGCATTGCCTACAGCCACGGCGAGTATCTTGATTCGGTGAGTTTGTTCGACCAAGTGCTTGCCAATGGCTTGAGTGGCGAGGAAGGCGCTGAAATCGAGCGCAAACGGGCTTTGGCTTTGCGCCAACTCAACGATTTTGCTGGCGCACAAGCAGGCTTCAATAGCATCGCCGAACGCTTTGCTAGCTTGCCGATTGGCCGCCAAGCGCGGCTCGATGCGATTCAGACCCAAGGCCAAGCAGGCGATCGCGAAGGCTCGCGTTTAGCATATTTGGCCTTTGTCGAAAGCTATCCTGATGATCCGTTAGCGCCCGAAGCTTTGCGCCGCGTGGTCGAAATTACCTCGTGGAGCGGCGATCCTGCGGCGACGGCTAATGCCCAAATTATGCTTGGCCAGCGCTACCCATGGAGCCGCGAAGGCCAAGAAGCCTTGCATGCGGCTGGTCGCTATGCGTGGGATACTGGCCAAGTTGAGCAGGCGGCGGCTGTCTGGCAATTACTGGGCGATAGCAACATTGGCCCACCACGTGCCGAAGGCTATTATTGGCTTGGTCGTTTGGAAATTAGTCGTGGCAATCGCGAAAAAGGCGAGCAATTGTTGCGCTCGGCCCAAGCTGCAGATCCCAATTCGTATTATGCGGCGCGGGTTGCCGATGCACTCAATATTAACGATGGCGACCAATTGCCGATTGGCTCGCCGATTAGCCCCGAGGCCGAGCAAGCAGGCTGGCAATGGATCGCCACTTGGTCGACCGCGCCAACCAGCGATACCTTGGATACCGAGCCATATAGCTTGCGTGCCAAAGAATTAAGTTGGACCGATTTGCATAGCGAAGCCCAAGCAGAGTGGATTGCGGCCCGCGATGCAGCTTTGGATAATCCATTTAGCATCTATCGGGTAGCCTTGGCAGCGATGCGTAGCGATAAGCCCTATGCGGCGGTAACCACAGCTCAGCGGTTGGTGCAACTTGCGCCGATTGAGGCTGGTGAACCAAGCGTGGCCATTCGCCAATTGCTCTATCCAACGCCCTATCCAAGCGCCATGATCACCAAGAGCCAAGAATTTGGGCTTGATCCACGGGTACTGTATGCCTTGATGCGCCAAGAGAGCATTTTTAACCCGAATGCGACTTCGTGGGTTGGGGCGCGTGGCTTAGCCCAAGTAATGCCAACGACTGGCGAAGGCATTGCCCAAAATTTAGGTATTCAAGGCTTTAGTGTTGATGATTTGTATAATCCAGTGACCTCAATTCGCTTTGGCGCGTATTACATCGATGCCCAAATTGAATATATGAATGGCAGTTTGCCCGGCGCGTTTGCTGCCTACAACGGCGGCCCCGGCAATGCAGAGCGTTGGGCCGATGGCCGCATTGTAGCCGATCCCGACCGCTTTATTGAAATTATCGATTATGCTGAAACTCGCCACTATGTTGAGATTGTCTACGCCAACTATGGAGCCTATCGACGTTTGTATCAGCAACCATAAGAGCATAGAACATAGAGCATAGAGCATAGCAGTTTTGATCCACGAAGAGCACGAAGGACACGAAGGATCGGAACCGCGAAGGACGCGAAGATCGCGAAGGGAGCTGTAGCTATTGGCTATTGGCTATTTGTACTGGTACATCACGTTAACCACTGCCTGATCTCCTCACCCCAACCCCTCTCCCACGCAGCGGGCGAGAGGCTTTAATTGCATGGTTCCGCCGCACTGCGCGGTGAAAACGGGTGTTCCCCCTCGCCCGCTGCGTGGGAGAGGGGGCTGGGGGTGAGGGGACATGGTTGCCAATCCAATGAACCAGTACAGCTATTGGCTATTGACTTTTGATTTTTGACTTCTGCCTTTTGATGTTACGTTCATCCCTCATAATTCATCCTTCATAATTTCTCCCTATGTTCTATGCTCTTTCCCCTTTTTTGATTTTTGACTTCTGCCTTTTGATGTTACGTTCATCCCTCATAATTCATCCTTCATCCTTTTCTTATGGTATGCTTACAGTATTTGCCAGCCGTACCAGAGGGATGTTGTATGCTCAACGTATCGAATGATCTGCGGGTATTGTTAGAAACCCAAGCCAGCGTTGGCGACGATTGGTTGCCGCCAACCAAGATTCGGGCGCTTTACTTGAATGATCCCGCAGCGATTTGGCTTGAGCATCATGGCTCGGCCCATGGTTTTGCCCCCGAAACCCTCAGCTATGCCTTTTTGGATTTTTTGGCCGAAAAAGGCCAGCAATTTGAGCAAGCTTGGCTTAAACGCAACGCGCCCGAAGCAGTGCAGGTGTGTGATCAGCCCTACGAGGGTCGCGAAGCTCAGCGGGTGTTGCAAACGCTTGATCTGATTCAAGCTGGCGTGCCTGTGATTGCCCAACCAGCCTTGTGGTGGCCCCCCGAGCGAATTTTTGGCACGCCCGATTTGATTGTGCTGAGTTCGTGGTTTCGCGAGCGCTACCCCGAACAAGCGCATTTGGTTGGCGAAACTGAGCATTATTTAGTGCTCGATTTGAAGTTCTCCAGCAATCTCGATAAGCGCGAGAAGGCTGCCGATTTGAGTTGCTACAGTGCTCAAACCCGCATGTACAGCTATATGTTGGGCCAGATTCAGGGTATTATGCCCCAGCATGCCTTCTTAATCACCCGCGATAGTTTACATAATCCAATTCCGATTCCAATTGAAGTGCAGCTTGGCCAGCCGCTTGATGCAGATATTCGCCAAAATTGCGAGCGCTATTTTGAAATTGTGCGGATTGGTGGCCAATATGTGCCGTGGAACGACCCAATTGTGCAGCTGAACCCCAATGTGAGCGATGAACGCTGGAGCAAAGCCCGCGCCCAAATTCGCCAACGCCAACCAGGCGGCGAGATGTTGCGGCTGTGGAATATTGGGCCAACCGCGCAACAAAAATTAGTTAACGCTGGCATTACCACCCTGTTGGGCCTGATGAATGCCGCCAGCCAGAGCATTCCCAAGGGCATTATGAAATTTCCCGATCCAATGAAGGCGATTATGCAGGCCAATCACACAGGCGTTGCGTTGCGTGCGCCAAACATTGCTCCCGCCGCCAAACAATGGGAATTTTTTGTTGATTTTGAGTTTTTTAGCAATCTCAATGTTGATTTCGAGCAGCAATGGCCGCAACTCAAAGGCACGCCCATGATCTTTATGATTGGGATTGGTTGGCTGGCTGATGGGCAGTGGCACTATCGCGAATGTATTGCTGAGCGCGAAGATCATGCTGCTGAACAAGCGCTTTTGGCCGAATTTATTGCAATTTTACAGGCCCAAACCAACAATCAACTCGACCAAGCAGTGCTTTACCATTGGCATAATGCAGAGCCGGTGGAATGTCGCCACGCTGCTGCGCGTCATCAATTGCCCAACGATCATATTTTGCTCAATTTACCATGGTTCGATTTGAAAAATGTGCTGGTTAATAATGCGTGTGCTGTGCCTGGCGCGTGGGATTATTCGCTTAAGAGCATTGCCAAGGCCTTGGCTGCGCTTGATGCCCAATATGACCCAGCCTGGCCAACCGATTTGGCTGATGGTGCGCAGGCGCAGTTGGTTGGTTGGTACGCTTATCGCCAAGCTGAGGCACGGGCCAGCGCCGAAATGCAACTGCTGAGCCGCTATTTAGAGGCCGATTGCCGCGCCACATGGAAAATTTTGGCTTGGCTGCGCGCCGATGATGTTGCTCGTTGAGCAGAATGAGCAAGGTTGGGCTGCACAAATGCATGCAGCCCAACCCAGATTAAACAGCTTGCAACACCAAATGCTTCCATGGAGCTAGCGCTACCTCGCGAATTTTGCCCTCAGCAACGCTATATAGCTCGCCAGTGCTCACATCGCGGTACTGAGTTACGCTTGGCAATTGGCCATGCAGCGGCAAATCGAGCGCCCATGGCGTTTGATTGTTGTTCAGCACAATCACAAATTGGCTTTGTTCATCCCAACGCGCGCAGGCAAAAATATTCATATCGTTATCGGCGAACAGGGTTGCATAACGGCCAGTGCGCAAGGCGGTGTATTCATGGCGAAACTTGACCCACTGCTTCGTCCAAGTTTGTAGCTCAGTTTGCCAAGTTTGGGGTTGATCCCATGGGAAACAGCGGCGGCAATCGGGATCTTTGCCGCCATGCAAGCCAATTTCATCACCATAATAAATACAGGGCGCACCTGGGAAAATTAATTTGAAGAGCACCGCTAATTTCATTCGTTCCAATGCCCATTTGCCTGCGCCCTCTGCAACGCTCAAAAAGCGCGCAGTATCGTGCGAACCAAGCAAATTAAATTGCACATACGTTACTTGTGGTTGATAACGCACAATTAAATGATCGATTCCAGCAGCAAAATCTCCAGCACGCATGCTATAGCTGGCAAAGAAATCGGTACATAAATCACGAAAGAGATAATTCATCACTGCATCAAATTGATCGCCTTGCAGCCATGCTGAGCCATCAGTCCAAATTTCGCCCACAATATAGGCTTCGGGATTAATAGCTTTGACGATTGTGCGAAACTCACGCCAAAAATTATGATCATCAATTTCGTTTGGCACATCCAAGCGCCAACCATCGATGCCCAATTCAATCCAATAGCGCGCTACATCGAGCAAATATTTGCGCACCGCGGGATTATCGGTGTTGAATTTTGGCAGCTCGCGGAAATCCCACCATGTACGATAATTGGCAGGATAGCGCGATTCGTACGGATGAATTGGAAAGCGCGAGACATGAAACCAGTTGGTATATGGTGAATGCACACCATTTTCAATCAGATCGTGGAAGGCGAAAAAACCACGTCCACAATGATTAAACACTGCATCGAGAATAACTTTTATTCCACGTTGATGGGCTTCGTTCAATAACGTTTTAAATGTTTCGAGCGTGCCAAAATGCGGATCAATCTTGAAATAATCGAAAGTATTATATTTATGTGAGGTTGTGGCTTGAAAAATTGGGTTAAGATACAAGGCATTAATGCCAAGATCAACCAAATAATCAAGCTGATCGATAATTCCTTGCAAATCGCCGCCCATGTAATTATAGAGGGTTGGGCTGGTTCCCCACGGTTGCACATTGGCTGGATCATTGCTGTGATCGCCATTGGCAAAGCGCTCAGGGAAAATCTGGTAAAAAACGGCATGTTTGACCCATTCGGGCGTTTGCCAAGCGCTGGTTGTCATAAGTGCTCCTGTTGGTTGTGGCTTCGCAGCGTATGGTACCACAAGCAAGCAGCGTCACGATAAAAATCGGCATGGATCGCATCCATGCCGATTAATTACGTTGCTTTTGATTAACTTAGCGGTTGCGGCGTTTAACGAAGCGCAATTTGAAGCTGTTGTCGGGCGCAGGCGTTGGGGCAAAAACCTTTTTGAGCTTGTAATCAATTGGGTCGGCTTCGAACTTGGCGTAGTGTAGCAAGGCAGCGGTGGTCAACATAATTTGTACTTCGGCCAAGCCAGCGCCCAAGCAGGTGTGCGAGCCAGTGCTGAATGGTGCAAAGGCCCCGGGAATTCGATGCTCGTTGCGGGGCGCGAGATAGCGATCAATATCGAATTTTTCTGGCTCAGGGTGCAAATGTGGCAAGAAGTGGCCAATCGATGTGCCAACCAGCATCCGCGTCCCCGTATCGACCCGATAGCCGCCAAATTCAAATGGCGCTTTGACCGTGCGCGGCACTGCTGGCGCAATCGGATACATGCGGAAGTTTTCGAGCACGACCCGATGTAACACATCCATTTTGCGCAAATCTGCTGGCTGTGGCACGCCATTGGCAAACAGCGCATCGGCCTCGGCCTCGACTTGTTCGTAGAGTTCGGGCTTGGTGGTCAACACATACATCAAGAACGACATCGTATTGGCCACAGTGTCCAAGCCGGCGATATATGGCCCCAAGGCCGTCATCACCAAATCGCCTTCGGGCATCAGGGTTGGATCGTTGGTTGCGGCAATAATATCGTCGATCAAGCTTGGTGGACGATTGGGATCGCGTTTGCCACTGCGGTGGGCATCGAGTACGTTCTGACTTAATTCAAGGCTCCGGTCGCGGGCGCGGCGATATTGCGGCAGCAGGCGCAGAAAGCCTGGCCGTTGGCGGGTAATGTGGGTCATCAAAGCAATGCGCACGAACGTCCGCACATCGTCAATATACTCGCCTGGGCCTTGGCCTGCGATCAACATGCCTAATTCGTCGGTAATCAAGCGCTGGAGTTGGGGGACAGTTACCTGCGATGTGCCAACCGGCCATTGATCCAAAAAGCCGTTGATGACATTGAGCACTGCGGGAAACTGAGTTTCGATGGTTTGGCGGCTGTAGCCACGTTTTTCCAAGGCCCGCAGGCGTGAATGTTGCTCACCATCAACACTAATTAATGATTGTGATGCGCCCATTTCAGCATCGAGCGAGTGCCATGTATCCCACGAGCTAAAGTGTTTTGTAGCTTCGCGGGCCAGAAATAAGCAAGCCTCAGGGCCAGCAATCACAGTGAATTTATTATTTAAGGCCTTAATTCGAAAAATTGGGCCAAATTTTTGATACTGCTTAACCATAAAATCGGTTGGATCGCTGAGCATTGCCTGCATGCTGCCGACCAAAAATGAGCCATCGGCAAGAGGCGGTAATGGCGCATCGGTTGGGCCACTCTTCCAGAGCATCTGTTGGACAGTCATAACACCTCCGCAAATCCTTAAAAAGGTTCAGCAAACCTTTCATCACTATAACACGAACTAATTGGCATTGACTAGTATCGTGATCCACGCAGGATTGAAACCGCGAAGAGCGTGAAGATTAATTTTTTAGCCACGAATTGCCCGAATTGCCCGAATAATTTTTTTGCTACAGATTCCACAGATTTGTTTGATTATCTTCGTGCTTGCCGAACGCCAATAGCCCATAGCCATACTGCCTCTGCGCCGCTGCGTTAAATCCCAACCCCTGATCCCTACCTAGCCCCTGATCACTTTTGACTTCTGGTTTCATCCCTCATAATTCATCCTTATAAGATCAGCGGCTTATATCCGACTTTGGGCGGTAGTGAGCCTAGCGAAAATCGCCGATACTAACAAGGTCTTAACCAGCAAATCTGAGCTACCTGGGGTGAATTTATGGGTTTTATTATGGATGGGCTTGATGCAGAGGCCTATGACCGTACGTATAGCGATGGTCAACTTTTGCGCCGCATCATGCACTATTTCACGCCTCAACGCCGCGCCATGGCAATTGCGGCGGGAGCGATTTTTTTGAATGCAGTGCTCGATACAGCATTGCCGATTTTTGTTTCAATCAGCCTCGATCAGCTGCAAGAAAATCGCAGCATGAGCACGTTTATCTACTTGGCAATTGGCTTAACGCTGATTGCGACTTTGGCTTGGGTATTTAATGCAGTGCGCCAGCAACTTTCCAGCCGTGCGGTTGGCGATGTGGTTCTAGCCTTGCGCGAAGATGCTTGCGATGCTGTGCTTGAGCGCGATATGTCGTTCTACGATACCTTTCAATCGGGCAAAGTCGTCAGTCGGGTTAACTCCGATACCCAAGCTTTTTCGCAGGTGATGACGCTGACGCTTGATTTGCTCAGCCGTTTGTTGCTGGTTAGTTTGTTGATTGGCTATTTATTTACGATCAATGTGACATTGACCTTCACCATGCTTGGTTTTGCGCCGATTATCTTTTTCTTTGCCTTGGCTTTTCGTAAAATTGCCCGCACGACCATCACGCAATCGCGGCGCATGACGGCGACCGTCAGTAGCCACATTCAAGAAACGGTCAGCGGGATTGGCGTAGCCAAAACTTTTCGCCAAGAGCCAGTCATTTATCGCGAATTTCACGAAGTCAACGAGAAATCGCGCAGCGTCAACCAAAAAACCCGCTTTGTATTTAGCAGCATTTTCCCCTTGATGAATGGTTTGGCTGGGATTGGCACCGCTTTGCTGGTTTACTGGGGCGCGGTGACGGTTGATGCAGGCAGTTTATCAGTTGGCGATTGGTTCTTGTTTGTCCAAGGTCTGACCATGTTTTGGTTTCCTTTGACCAGCATTGCTTCGTTCTGGAGCCAATTTCAATTGGGCTTGGCTGCTGGCGAGCGTGTATTTGCCTTGATCGATGCTGAATCGAATGTAGTGCAAAACAATCATCTCAAAATTACCCCAGTTCGGGGCCGCATCAATTTCAAAAATGTAAATTTCAGCTATACCCCCGAAGAGCCAGTGCTGCGCAATTTCTCGCTCGAAATTCAGCCAGGTGAGACGATTGCCTTGGTTGGGCATACTGGTTCGGGTAAATCGAGTATTGCCAAGTTGATCGCCCGTTTCTATGAGTTTCAGGGTGGCAGCATCGAAATCGATGACGTAGATATTCGCGATCTCGATCTTGGTGATTATCGCAGCCAATTGGGGATTGTGACCCAAACGCCGTTTTTGTTTGATGGCAATGTGCGTGAGAACATTCGCTATGGCAAGCCCGATGCCTCTGATGACGAAGTACAAACCGTGGCGCGTCTCGTTGGTGGCGGCGATTGGCTTGGGAGCTTGCCCAGCGGTCTGGATACCGATGTTGGCGAGCGCGGCGGCAATCTCTCGCTTGGGCAACGCCAGTTGGTGGCGCTCGCGCGGGTGCTATTGCAAAATCCAGCAATTGTGATTCTCGATGAAGCGACTGCCAGCATCGATCCGCTGACCGAAGCTTTGATTCAAGAAGGGCTTGACGTGATTTTGCAGAATCGTTCGGCGATTGTGATTGCCCACCGACTTTCGACCGTGCGCCACGCCGACCGGATTATTGTGCTGCGCAAAGGCGAAATTATTGAGACTGGCACGCACGAAGGCCTGCTCGACCAAGATGGCCACTATGCCGAACTGTATAACACCTATTTCCGCCACCAAAGCCTTGAGTATATCGAGTCGGGAGCGAAAGATGAGGAATAAGTCAAAAGTCAGAAGTCAAAAATCAAAAGGCAGAATTTAACGCAGCGGTGAAGAGGAACGATGGCTATGGGCTGTTGGCTCTCGGCTATAGTCGAGCACAAACATAATCTCACGAATCTGTGCCAATCTGTGGCTAAAAACGTCCTTCCGTGTTCTTCGTGTCCTTCGTGGTTCAATATTTTGAACGCAAGGGAGTACAGGAACCATGGCTATTGGTCTTTTGGCTAGTAGAACAGAATCAAATACATCTGGGCTAATCTGTGGCGAACAATAATCATTCGTGGTTAAAACTGAATCCTAGACCCTGATTCCTGAACCCTATGCTTGCAAAACGCCGTTCGCTGGTTAATGCCAACGAGCGGCGTTGTTAGTTAAAACTTAATATTGTAGCTTGAATAGACGCGGGCAAAGTTGCGCAACACACTATTATGGTGGGCAATAATTTGGGCTGCTTTGAGGGTTTCGCCATCGAAGGTGCTGTGGGCATCGGCTGCAAGGCTTACTCGAAAGCCGCGCGACCATGCAGCGCGACAGGTGGTATCGATGCATAATTCGGTTTGAAAGCCAGCCAATACCAGCTGTTTGATCTCGCGCTGGCGCAGCATTTCGGCCAAATCGGTGTGCAAAAAGGCGTTTGGGGTTTCTTTTTGCAACACCAAATCGCCAGCTTGCAAGGTGCAAACCTCGTGCAACTGCCAGCCCGGACTGCCTGGCGCATCAGGATCGTCGGGGCCGCCATTATGTTGCACATAGACAACAGCCGCGTTACTAGTGCGCGCTGCATTAATTAATGTTTCGATTGCGGCCAACACTCGTTCACTTGCATGGACAGTTGCCTCTGGTGCGAACATATTAACCTGAACATCCAGCAACACTAAGGCAGTTTGGGTCATTACCAATCCTCGCGTACATCAGCGGCACAACGAAAACCAACCTCGAAATCGGCATCATTGGCAGCAGCTATATTACGATTCGCGCCGCGTAAGGCATCTGGCGAACACGACCATGACCCGCCACGGGTGACTCGCAAGCCTGCACTGGTGGGGAAATCGCGGCCATCGCCTGGGTCATAAGGATAGCGCTTATAGGCCGTATCTGTCCACTCCCAAATATTGCCAGCCATTTCTGCTGCGCCACATGGGCTGTCGCCTTGAGGTGAGTAGGCTCCGATTGGCACTGTGCCACCTGCACCGCCATCACGGGCATTGGCCCGATTTTCGTCCCACTGATCGCCCCACGGGTAGACCCGCTTGTGGCCGGTTGTTGCATCCCAGGTTGCAGCTTTTTCCCATTCGGCTTCGGTTGGCAGGCGCTTGCCAGCCCACTGTGCATAAGCTTTAGCTTCGTCATGCGTTACTTCAACCACCGGATGATCTTCGATGATATGTGGTGGCAATGGCCCGCCCCAATAGCGCGGCGGTGTTGTGCCAGTTTCTTGGGTAAAACGCGCATAATCGGCACAGGTCACTGGAAAGCGGTCGATCAAAAAGGTTTTGAGATCAAGCCGATGGACTGGCACCTCATCAGGATCATTGCCTTCGCTACCCATCGGCATTACGCCAGCCATCACCCGCACCATTTCGCGATTATCGCCCTCCCAGATCATGCCATGCGGCAGGCGTTCGGCCCGCAATTCGCTTGGAACTTGCAATGGGCGGCTTGGTTTGCCAGCGTTGGTACTTGAACGAGGTTGCGTGCCAATCCGTGGCTGGCTAATTACTGCTGGTTCTGCGGTTGCTTCGGCTACGGCATGTGCAGCAGCTTGCAAGTTACGCGCACTGGCAAATTGGGCAACCACGGCTGGTTGGCTAATGCTGACCGCCTGATCTTGCTCAAGCACGCGCTCGAATACCATATGTAAGGCGGCAGCACTCGGCGGGCGATGCTCTGGCTCAATCGCCATGGCGCGATCGACGGCGCGAGCCATCAAGACTGGAATATCAGGCCGAGCTTGTTCGACGGTTTGCATCGAAATGCCGCGCAAGCGATTTGGCGCTTCTGGCGGCATTTTGCCAACCAATAGATGATAGAGTGTCGCACCTAAGGCATACAAATCAGAACGGGGATCGGTTCCTTGACCCAAATACTGTTCAATCGGCGAGTAGCCGCCGGAATAGGCTTGGGCTGCGCGATTGGTGGCTGTGCCATCGCGATATTCTTTGGCAATGCCCAAATCAATCACCATCAAATCGCCATTGGGAGTTAAGCGCAAATTGGCTGGCTTGATGTCGCGGTGAATAATTGGTGGGTCTTGGGTGTGCAAATAGGTCAGCACATCACACACAATTTTGCCCCACTCAGCCACCGTGCGCCATGCAAGCATCGTTTCTGCTTCATCCATTAGCTTTTCGAGATCTTTACCGGGCACAAATTCCATCACCAAAAACTGCGCCCCGCTGGGATCAGTAAAATAATCGGTGACTTTGGTCATGCTCGGGTGGCGCAAGCGGGCCAGCAATTGGGCCTCGGCCAAAAATTGCACATGCGCCGATTGATCAAATTCGTTATTTTCTTTGATCGCGCACGGCACTTTAAGCCGCAGATCAATTGCGCCATAGACCCGACTGAAGCCACCAGCCCCAATAAAGGTCATAATTTTATAGCGCTCTTGAAGAATGGTCCCGCGTCGCAGGGTGCCGCTTGCTTCCCGTGGAAGGCTAGCAATTACCGGAGTTGGGGCAAGCGTCCCACAATGCGAGCAAAATCGTGCGCCTGGCGCAAGCAACATTTGGCAATTTGTACACGCTAATGCGTTCATAACACTACTCATCTATGGTTAACAGCTTTGGGTTGGTTTGATTATAGCAGTTTGTTCTAAAGCAAAGAGTGTACCAAGGTCAAGCGCGCTTGCCACCTGAATGGGGGATAACGCCTACCCTCGCCAATTACTCATCAGCCTAGATATTCAGCTATAAGTACTATTCCCAAGCCGATTAATAATCCACTACAGCCGCGCATCACCCAACGATAGACTGATCCTTGCAAAAACCGCCGCGAACGAGCCACAATTTCACACAGCAGAATTTTGCTGCCCAGCAACAAAAGATAAAAAATCAACAAAAAACTGACAGTCGCTAGCCAGCCATATTGGCGTTGAATTGTGATCAGCAGTGGGCCACCAATTGGTAACCAAAAGAGCCATGGATGGGGATTCAGCCAATTGGTAATCAGTGCGCGGCCTAAACTGCCCCAAGCCGCACCGCTGGCTTCAGCTGGTGGCTTAGCCCGCCATGCGTCAATGCCCATCCAGATGAGGAATAGCCCACCAGCAAGCCCAAGCCAACGATTAATGCTTGCTGGCAAGGCATTCGACACAAACAGCGCAATCAAAATAATTGGTGCATCGGTCAGTACGGGGGCGCAGGCCACCAAATAGCCTGCGCGGCGGCCATGTTCCAAGGTTTCGCGAATCACTAAGCCCAACATTGGGCCAGGTAATAAACCAGCAGCTAAACCCAACCCCAACGCCTGTAGCCAATATTCAATCACCAGTTTGGCCCTCGATTAATGTTGATCGTCGGCCCAGCGTAGGCGTGCAGCCAAGCCAGTCGGCGCATCATCGTGATAATGGCGAATCGTGGCGACAATGGTTGGCGAACAGCCAGCCGCTGCTGCCAAATCGGCTCCCAACGGTCCATGATGGGCATAGCGATAGATTGAACGACACCACCAACGTGGCTTTTGGGCGGCCCAAGCATAAAATTGAGGAGCAAGCTGCTTCCAGACCACCGCAATTCCATACCACAGCAACGATACTGGCTGACCTTGACGATCTACCTTACCAGTGTCGTGATACAAGGCCAGATGCAGCAATTCGGCATCCTGCTCGCCTGCAGCAACCAAGGTTGCATAGACATCAAGGCAATGGCGTTGATCATAGAGCGGCATGCGTTCAAATAATGGATACTCGTTGCTGGCCAGAACTTGGCGCACCAAGGCGCGTTCAGCAGGTGTTACCTTGGCCCGTAAGGCCGCCCAGAGTTGGCCTAAGCGCGTGATCGCACTCATGAAAACTCCTAGGCTTCAGCATGCTCGTGGCTATGGCCAACTGCATGGCAACAACCAGACATCGGTAACACGATCCGTTGAAATAATTGAAAAATCGGCGCAATCATCGCATCCAAAATCCGTGGGTCAAGATTAAGCCGCGTCAGATTGAGCCGACTCAGCATCCATGGCAAGATGATCAAAATCATGAGCACAATATTGGCTGGGCGGCGCAAACGCTCCATCTGCGTGGCCCAACCTTGCGGCAACAAGCCAGCAAAGGTGTTAAAGCCATCGAGCGGTGGCAAGGGCAGCATATTAAAGGCCGCTAAGCCAATATTGGTCATAATCACGTAGTAGAGAAAGTTGTAAAGTTGGGGAGAAATCCACGCGCCGCCATCGATGTACAACGGAATTGCAAAGATTGAGGCCAACAATAAGTTGCTGGTTGGGCCTGCCAACGACGAAAGCGCAAAGCCCCGTCGCCCCCAGCGAATGCGAAATACGTTGATTGGCACTGGCTTGCCCCACGCCATTGGCGCATAGCCTAGCATCACAAACAGCATCATAAATGCGCCCAGCGGGTCGAAGTGCACCACCGGATTGAGCGTAACTCGGCCTTCTTGGGCTGCGGTTGGGTCGCCCAAACGAAACGCCACAAATGCATGCGAAAATTCATGCACCGTTACGCCTAAAACAATCGCCACCAAGCGCATCACAAAATCATTCATATCCATTTGCATACACGGCTCTCCCCACGAGCAACAGCATTATCAGGCTGTATCCTACCACGAATTAGCCGCGCCTAAATTGCAATCAAACTTCGACCAATACGTTGGGATTTGGTTGGTGAATATTGGGAATCGAAATCATAAAAACCCAAAGCGTAAACTGGTACAATTGCTGCCAGCTGTATTTGAATTGAAGGAATGCGCAATGCCAATCCGTGGATGTTTGATTGATCTTGATGGCACGATTTATAGCGCTGGCACGATTATCGAGGGAGCGGTGGCGGCAATCGAGCAATTACGGGCTACTGGCTATCAATTGCTTTTTCTGACCAACACCGATTCACAATTGCCCGCAACCTTGGCTGCCAAACTGCAAGCCCGCCACATCCCCATTCAAGCCCATGAAATTATGAATCCCTTGCAAGCAATTGCTGAATATTTGAGCAATCACAAGCCAAATTTGTATATTCTGGCTCCCCAAGCTGTCAAAACGTGGTTTGAGCAGCAATATCCGCCGCAGCCAGATCAGCCAATTAGCCATGTTGTTTTAGCGCATTGTGGCGAAGTCGATGGCTATAACAGTCTCAATCTGGCGTTTCGGCAGCTGTTGCATGGCGCAGAATTCCTGGTGAGTCAGCCAGGCCGCAATTATCTTAGCAACACGGGCCTGAATCTTGATACCGGAGCGTTTGCGGCGTTGCTAGAATATGCCAGCCAAACCAAGCCGACGATTCTTGGCAAGCCAACCAAAGCCTTTTTTGAACAGGCGCTGCATGCGTTGCAACTCTCAGCTGAGGAAGTTGTGGTGGTCGGCGACGACTTAACCACCGATATTGTGGGGGCGGCCAATAGCGGCATGGCCAGTGTTTGGTTGCGTACTGGTAAGGGCCACGATCAACAATTAACTGCCGATTCGCCCCAACCAACCTGGACACTGGCGAGTATTGCCGAGTTACCAGCACTTTTGGCTGAGTTTAATGGTTGATTGAGGTTCCCTCACCCCCCAAGCCCCCTCATTTCAAGGGTAGGGTTTGAGCGATTGGTCGGCGGTAGAGCGTTCCCTCACCCCCCAGCCCCCTCTCCCACGAAAACGCGGGCGAGGGGGAACAGCCGTTTTTACCAACGAATTGCGCAAGAACCACAAAATTAAAGCCCCTCGCCCGCCGCGTGGGAGAGGGGTTGGGGTGAGGGGATCTTCTATTACTCAGGGTCGACGACTGCTACGGTACAGCGCGAGACACAGATCAAACGATCTTGGTCATCGTTGATGCGAACTTCCCAGACTTGGGTGCGTCGCCCGCGATGCAAGGGTGTGGCCACACCAGTGACTACGCCGCTGCGCACTGAACGCAGGTGGTTAGCGTTGATTTCGACTCCAACCACCAGTTGGTTGTTGTGCATTACATTGGCCCAGCCAGCGACCGAGGCCAGCGATTCGGCCAAAACCACCGATGCGCCGCCATGGAGCAAACCAAATGGCTGATGGACTTTGCGCTCAACTGGCATCGTCGCCACAACCCGATCCAAACTGACTTCGGTAAAACTGATGCCGAGTGTGTCAGCAAGCGTACCCCGTTGAAACTCGTTCATGGCGCTTACATCAGGCAAATCGGTCATACACCCTCCTTGGTGCTGATTGCTCGTAAAGCAACATAGAAACTTGAACCTTGGTTCGGCACACTGGTTGCCCAAACCCTACCACCCATCGCGGTCACGAGGCCTTTGACGATTGCTAAGCCCAAACCTGTGCCGCCAGTCTCGCGGGCGCGAGCTTTATCGGTGCGGTAGAAGCGCTCGAAAATGGTCGCCGCCTCGCTTGGGTCAAAGCCTGCCCCAGTGTCGTGAATCCCCAAAATAACTTCACCAGCACTTTGGCGAGCAGTCACGCGAATTTTACCACCTTGCGGGGTGTAGCGAACCGCATTTTGCAAGAGATTGACTAAAACTTGCTGTAAGCGTGATGGATCTGCTTGGACGTAATCAAGCTGTTCGGCGCTCTCATTTGCCAGCTCTAATTGTTTTTCGCGTGCGGCTAATTGCATGCGATTAACCGCCCGATTGACCACCTCGTGCGGTTCTAGTTCAACGGGATTGAGGCTCAATTGGCCTGCATCGGCCAACGAAAGGGTGCGCAAATCTTCAATCAGATGATTAAGCTGTTGCACTTCCTCGCCCAATGAGCTAATCACCGCAGGCGTAGGCTTGCTCACGCCATCCTCGATGCTCTCAAGCTCAATTTGTAGTACGCTCAAGGGTGTACGCAGTTCGTGGGCGATGTCGGCCACCATTTGGCGGCGCACCTGTTCAGAGCGCTGTAGCTCGTTGCTCATCGAATTAAAGGCTTGGCTTAATTCGGCAATTTCATCGTTGCCCGACTCGTCGACTTGCACCGAGCGCTCGCCTTGGGCCAATTGATGCACAGCATTGGTTAAGCCGCGCAAGGGAGCTGCCAAGGTGCGCGCTAAGCGAAAGCCAATCGCTAAGGCCAAAAGCGCGGTAATTGCTCCAGCCAGCCAGATATTACGCCGCACCATGCTCAAAAAATAATCTTCATCTGCACCGAATTGACCTTCGTTTGGCCGCACAATCACCGTGCCAATCACCGTGCCATTTTCGGCGCTAATCGGCTCGCCGCGCTCAATATCGCGTTGGGTCACGTTGGCTGGCTGCTTGTTGGCCTTTGGGCCACGGCCACGACTATCAAACACCACCTCGCCTGTGGTATCGACGACAATCACATGGCGCATTTGCGGCAGCATGAAGGGTCGCGGGCCAAGTTTCATACAGCGCTGACCATTAAAATTCCAGCTGCCAATAATCTCGTAGCAATCGGCTAGAGCGGGGGCAAACTCTTGGGCTGCTTGTTTAGCCTGTTTTGTAGCAAGATCATTAAAATAACGATTGACGGTGAAATTCGCCACCGCCGTGATCAGCAAAATTGCAACGAGCGCAACTGCGATGTGGGTCAATAATAATTTTCGTTGCAGTTTCATAGCTTATTCCGCAAATTTATAGCCAATGCCAAAGACGGTCACAATGTAGCGCGGCACGCTGGGATTGGGTTCGATTTTACGCCGCACATTTTTAATATGGGCATCAACGGTGCGATCGTAGGCCTCGCCTTCTTCGCCTTGCACTGCATCAAGCAATTGGCTGCGGCTCAAGGGGCGGCCAGCTGAGCGCACCAACGTCACCAATAAATCAAATTCGGTTGGAGTGAGGCTGGTAATTGGCGTTTGCTCAATTACCACCGTTCGACGCTGCAAATCAATTTCAATCCCTTGTTTGCGCAGGATCATTGGTGGCTCTAGCTCGCCGTTAACGCGGCGGAGCACTGCTTTGATGCGGGCCACAACTTGGCGCGGCGAAAATGGCTTGGTTATATAATCGTCAGCGCCCAACTCCAAGCCAGCCAACGAGTCAACTTCTTCGACCCGCGCAGTGAGCATAATAATCGGGACGCTCGATTCGGCGCGCAGCGTGCGACAAACCGTAAAGCCATCAACAACTGGCAACATCAAATCAAGCAAAATCAAATCGGGCTGCTCACGACGGGCCATATCAAGCCCAATTTGGCCATCGCTGGCGGTGAGCGTGCTATAGCCTACGCCTTCTAAATAATTTTGTAGGCCGATGGCAATTTTGCGCTCGTCTTCAACAATTAAAATTTTTGCGCTCATACAAGCCTCCACTGGTGATGCTGGTATTGTAGCCCGAACCCGTGAAGAACCTGCGAAGAAGGCCTATTTGCGCGCGAAAACCAGCCGTTTGCGTTGCTTGTTGCTCAATACATTGTAGATAAAAACCCCAAAATCAAAATGCTCCTCGTCAAGGCTGGCATTATCGTTAGGAATTAATGGCGCAATCCAAGCTGGCGGCGTGTAGTTCCAGCGCAAACGCTCATAGACATGTTCATAGACAATCAGGGTATTGGTTTCGCCGCGAATGACATCGGCGCTGGTTGCATCGCTAATTTGTAATTCGCGCCGATTCAAGCGCAAAAAAAGCCCACGCGGGGTGCGATAAAACACCACAGCACTGCCCGGCCCCATCGAAATCAGGCCGTCAATCGCACGAGGATTGGAAATTTTCAACGGGGCTAAGATCGCGTCATCAGGATCAAAAAAATAATGTGAGTGGTAGCGAGCAAACTCTTGCAAAATCATAGGCTATCTCGTCCATAGCAGCTGGCACAATCAGCGCAGGTTAGCCCAAGCCTTACAGCCTAACGCAACCTTATAACGCGCACATAAAACCCAGTATCTGCCCTACTAAATCCTGTCGTAATTGTAAAGCAAATGCTGGTTTGCGAACAATCGACACAATCAAGTGGATGAACCTAGCATGGATTAGCAGCCACCCAAAGCTTGGATGGCTGCTAAAGCAACGAATTATTGAGCTTGTGAAACGTAACGAATCAGCTAGCGGCGTGCCATTGGCAAGTACGAACGGAAGCCCGATGACCAATCGATCGCCATATCCGTGCCGCGCACTAAGCCAAGTGGTTGATATTGGCTAATTTGTGGGAAGACCAAGCCCAAGCGATTGTTGCGCAAGCGACGCACCACAATCTCGCTCAAAATCGTGCGGTAATCGGTGGTGATTGCTAGGTCAACGCCATGGTCGAGATCGACGTTGGCTAAGCCTGGCCAGCGCCCGAAAATTCGCCCGCCATTGACGTTGCCACCCAAGACCATGGCCAAATTGCCGTGGCCATGGTCGGTGCCAGCGCTGCGATTGGCCTTCAAACGGCGGCCAAATTCGCTCATCACCACGATGGTCAATTTGCTGTGGTAATCGACCAAATCGTTGTAGAAGGCATGCAGCGAACGGGTCAAAACATCAAGTTGGTTGCCCAAAATTGGCACTTGCGATTCGTGAGTGTCCCAGCCACCAAAATCGAGGGTTGCCACTTGCAAACCAACGTCGAGCTTGATCATCTGGGCAATAGCTTTGAGCGAATCCGATAGTCCGCCAGCGGGATAGGTTGTAATTGGCACATACGGGTTGGCTGGGTTGCGGGCCTTGACCGCAGCAATTGAGCTCAGCAAGCGGGTTGCTTGGGCATCGATCATACTGCCAGTTTTGGTATAAATTTCGTTTAATGCTGCTTGTTGCTGCGCGCCATAGGTGCCATAACCTTGCATTGCGTAGCGCTGTACATTCGAAATCGTCACTGCATTGGGGCTGCCAAGCAACGACGCTGGTAACGCCGAACCGGTCGACATAATTGGTACAACCCCATCGGGGCTGGTCGCAGCCATGTGGCGGGTTAGCCACCCAGTGCTGGTCGATTTATTGTCGGGTGTGCCACGTTCCATAAAATCCATGGCATCGAAGTGGCTGCGCGTGCCGTTGGTCAAACCGCTGGCGTGAATAAAAGCCAAATCTTGGCTATCGAATAATTCTTTGAAGGCAGCAGCCTTGGGGTGCAGCCAAAACGGCACACTGCCCATTTGGCCTAGCTCTAGGCCAGCGCCAGTGCCAGTGCTTAGAAAAGTAATCGTGTTGCGGGCTGCTTGAAAATTGGCATCATCAAGCGGCGAAACAATGCCTAAACCATCACAGCCACCGCGCAAAAACACCACGACCATAATATCGCGTTGAATATCGCCTGGCTCGGCAAACGCCAAACCACCCAACCGACCACCAGCCATGGCTGCAATCGCAGTGCTACAGCCAACCACAAATTGACGACGAGTTATTTCCATTGCAGCCTCCTAGCGGGTATAAAATTCAGGGAGCATGCCAATCATGTGCACAAGGCTGCTCAGGCGTAATTTCACATCGTTTGCACTGCCAACGGGCACGGCATCGAGATTGCCAGCTTGGCCCATCAGGTTGAGCAATTTGGTTTTGACCAAGGCCGAAGGCTGATAGCCCAACATGCGCATAACCCAGTAATCAACAATCTGGCGCACGGTGGTAACATTGCTTGGCATTTGGCCCTGCAAATCGAAGGTTGCCGGCGGGAAGTAGGCTTGCTGCAAGTGGAATAAGAGGTTCCATGTGTTCAACAAGGCGTTACTGCTGCTCCAATAACCACTTTCGTCGGGGTGGCCGGTTGGGGTTGCCCAGTTGAACATCCGATAACCACAGATCGTAATCCAGCTAAATAATTCAGCAGTTGGCTTGACTTCTGCGCCAGTTGAGCGCAAATAGGCGGCCACAACCTCGTTTGGGCGGCGAATTTTGCCACCCCAGGTTGCTAAAAATTCTGGGGCTAGCAAAATTGCCCGAATGGTTTTCTTAATTTGGTCGGGAGCATCGTAGTTGGTTGTCCATACGGCGACAGCTTTATCGACCAATGATTTTGGTGGATTATCGCTGACCAAACGGCGGCAGAGTTTGGTGCAAATATTGCGAATCGTGGCCGGATGTTTGGCAACGAGATCCAAAACTGCTTTGCCATGGACTTGCGGGCCGGCATTGGCATTTAAGAAGTTGGCCAGCACAATTTTTTGGGCGTTATCATTCCATGTGTCAACATAATGAAACACGCCAGTATTGGGAATACCGCCAACGCCGTCGGCAACTGTCCAGCCGGTGAAGGCCCGCGCTGCCTCGTATACATCTTGGTCAATATAGCCAATTGGGCGGCCTTGGTTGTCGCGCGGCACTTCTTGCCAATTGTCATAAATATTATTGAGATAGTTTTGCGAGCCAAAGGTGTGCAATTCAAACAGTTCGCGAGCAAAATTCTCGTTGGCTGGGCCGTCGCGACTGGTCGAATTATCGAGGTAGTAGAGCATGGCTGGGCTGGTTGCAACCGCTTCCAAGAACTTGCGAAAGTTGCCAAAACAATTGGCGCGAATCACGGTTTTATCGTAGTGCGGCCAAAGCGCCGAGATGCGGGTATCGCTATAGGCCCAAACATTAAAGTGATTGTGCCAAAAATCGGTCATAATTTCGAACAATTGCCATTTGCTGTAGATGGCGCGAATCCAATTGGCAGCCACGACTTCATCAACCGGACGAATGCGTTCAGTATTAGAAGGATGTACTCGTAGCTCCCACAACTCGGGCTGGGTTTTGTTCAGCGTGACCAAGCCGCGCATTTCATCGACTGCTGGAAAGCCCGTGCCTGCTGCATAGACGATCCGCAGTTTTGCGTTGGCGATACGGGTGTTGCAATCGGTATCGGCGGCGAAATTGGGGTTGAGTTGTTCATCGACATAGGCGGTGAGGCCCATCGTACGCACGCGGGCATAATCGCCTGATCGTGCGCCGTAGGCCATGCGCGAGAGCGCAATGACCTCGAATGGTGGCTTTGCCATGGCTTCAGTTGCTGAGGGTTGTAGCGGTGCTGCATCAACATCCTCATGAACGACTGCACCTGTGGCCCCTACCGCAGCGCCCAACAATAACTGGCGACGCGAAAGCGACATACAGACTCCTTAAAAGAGCTAAAAAAATAAACCTAGGCCAAATGATAGGCGTTAGTCTAACCAGCTTTAAGCAATCTTATATTAACCGAATGTTAATTTATTATGAGGATTTAATCGATCTCGTAAGTGTGAGAAGCACGTGCTACAATCACCTTTGTGTTGCGGCTGCCATGCGCCCTTTTTTGCCAGCAATCTGTCTGGGGCATCGGTTGCAAAATCGTGTGAGAATAAGGAGCCTGCAATGGAAGCAACGTTTTGGATCAACTCTTGGCAACAAGGTGGAAGCGCAACTAGCTTTCATCGGCGCGATATTCACCCCTATCTTGAGCATTTTGCGACACCCGAATTTTTGCATGGCAAGCGCGTACTCGTGCCGTTATGTGGCAAAACCAACGATTTGCGCTGGTTTAGCCAATATGCTGCCGAAGTGATTGGGGTTGAACTGGTGACTACGGCAATTGAGCAATTTTTTGCCGAGCAAGAGCTTGATTACGTGCAACCAAACCCAACCACCTATGTTTCGGGCAATATCACCATTCTCAATCGCGATGTCTTGAGTTTAACTACTGCTGATGTTGGCAAAATTGATTTGGTTTATGATCGGGCAGCGCTGGTAGCCTTGCCCCACGAGATGCGCAACAACTATCGCGCCACGATCGATCAAATCTTGCCAGTTGGCGGTCAGCAAATGATTATTACCTTGGAATATGCGCCGACGATGGCAACACCGCCGTTTAGCATTACCCCAACCGAGATTGAGTTTTATTATGGCGAGCGCTATTTTATTAGCCATTTTGCCGCTCCTAGCCAACCAGAACACCGCATGGTTGCAAAATTCAACTTGCAATTTCTCAAAGAACATGGCTTTTTGATTACGCGCTTTCAGCAGTAAGAACGAGGTGTCAGGGGTTAGGGGTCAGGGATCAGGGGTTAAGTTTTTAACGCGAAGGTGCAGAGGAACGATGGCTATTGGCTATTGACTTTGGGCTATCGGAGTTTAGTTTGAAATTCTAAAACGTGTTCCGATAGCCGTTAGCCTGTAGCCAAATCCCCCTTCGTGTCCTTCGTGGATCAAACGCGAGCCAATCCCCAATCCCTAACCTCCGATCCTCAAATCGTATGTTCTATGCTCTCGTTCTGATCCCAATGCAGCCACTTAAGCTCGATTGGCTGCTGGCCAACGCCGCGAGCTTGGATTCGCTGTGGTTGGTTGGGCAATAGATCAAGTAGATTATCGCTCCAGTGAACCGCATCGCCCGCTTGCAACCAAACCCCTTTGGCTGGCCGTTGGCTACTGATTTCAAGCCAATCGTCGGCTAAGCGGGTGATACTAATCTGCGGTTCATAGGCTGGCAGATATTTGAATGGCTCAGGCCACGAGCTGGCCCGTGCTACCACTGCACCATCAACCAGCACTTGCATGCCAACCACGGTTTGATCAGTTAGCGCTATTTCGAAGCTTGTGATTGGGTTGGTTTGATTGGCGGCTAATTCGTGCGTGTAGTTTTGCTCAAATAGCAATCTGCCTTGCAAATCGTAGCCTGTAATGCTGATGCTTGCATTGCTTGATTTGAGCGTGCCATTGACCACCCACGCCTCAATTTGGGCCTTGCTGCGCTGTAGGCCTGCGCTAATCGGCGCTAGCTCGCGGCCAATGCTATAGATAGCGGGTTTATTGCGCAACGCCGAATCGATAATGGCCCAGCTAATCACCGGCCAACAATCGTTGAGTTGCCAGACCAACGCTCCTGCAACTGCATACCGACCTGGGCCAGCCCAGCGCCGCCGCCAGCCGCGATAGGCCGCAGCCAAAGCTTCTGCTTGCATAAACTGAGTTGCATAAACATACGATTCAAGCGTGTTTTCAAAGCGCAAGGTATCGTTGAGATAAACCGCCAAGCGGCGTGCGCCACCTTCGGATTTGTTGTGGTGCTCGACGACGCGGCTTTGGGGATAGCGCTGATCTGCGGGCAACACGCTCAACAAGGTTTGCAAGGCGGCGCTTGATTCCATGCCAAACTCGCTGACAAAGCGGCCTTCGTACTTGGGATAGTCTTGGTAGGGAGCCATCGCGCTATGCCAAACATCCCAAGTGTGGCGGTCGCCTCTGGTTTTATCATAGACATCGGCTCCGCCGTAGGGGCTGCCTGGCCAATACAACGTCGTGGGGTCGTATTGGGCGCATACCTTAGGCAGCAAGCGCTCGTAGATTTCGCGCGCTGGAAAGCTGGTTTGGGTAAAATCGCCCTGAAAACTGTGATCGTAGGCATTGAAGGTTTGGGCAATTTGATAATCTTCGTTGTTGCCACACCACAGCACAATCGAGGGATGATGGCGCAAGCGCTGGACTTGGGCGATTGCTTCAGCCTCGACGCTTGCCAGAAATGCCGGATGGGCTGGATACATGCCGCAGGCAAACATAAAATCTTGCCAAACCAGCAAGCCTAGCTCATCGCAGAGATCATAAAAATGATCAACCTCGTAAATACCGCCGCCCCAAATCCGAATCATGATCATATGGCTATCCACCGAGGCTTGGAGCAAGCGGCGATAGGTTTCGTTGCTGATCCGATTGGTTAGCAGATCGGCTGGAATCCAATTTGCGCCGCCACAAAACATGGGCACATTATTGATTTCAAACAGAAATGTTTCGCCTGCTTCGTCGCGCAATGGCTCTTGCACCAAGCGCACGCGGCGCACGCCAAGCTGCAATTCGCGCTGATCAAGCTGCGTTTGGCCAGCAAATACGCTCACCGTCAAGCGATAGCGATTTTGCGCGCCATAACCATGTGGCCACCAGAGGCTTGGCTGATCGACGCGAATGGTGTGTTGAACGCTGCCAGCACTGACTGCTTGATGCTGTTCAGCAATTAGCTCGCCTGCTGGATTCCACAATTGAATCAAAACCGCTGTATCTGCTGCCGCATCCGCAACGGTTGCAGTTACAACAAAATCAGCAGTTGAGCAATCGTCAGCAACCGTGATTGGGCATTCCAGATCGCTCAAACGCGTCGCGCCCAATTCAAGCGTGACTGGCAGCCATGGGCCAGCAGTTAACAACGCCGGACCCCAATCCCAGCCATAGTGATATTGGGCTTTGCGTAGGTATAAACGGCTGGGATCGCCATTCCACACGCCGAGCTGGCCCATTTCTGCTTGCAACGCATGGCCATGCTTCAATGCCGAGCGAAATTCAATCAGCAATTGGTTGCTGCCAGCCTGCAATTGGTTGCTGACAACGGCACGTTGGGGTACAAACATATTGTCGCTGCTGAGCAATTCCTGGCCGTTGAGCCAAACTGTGGCGATGGTATCCAAGCCTGCGAAGTGCAAGGCTGCTGGTTGCTTGGCTTGTTCAGCGCTCAGCTCAAAATTGCAGCGATAGAGCCAATCGACATCGCCAACCCACTGTACATCAAGCTCATTCATCCCATCGAATGGATCGGGAATTTGGTTGGCGGCAAGTAATGCTTCGTAAATCGTGCCGGGAACTGGCGCGGCAATCCAGCCCTCGCTGCTGGTCGCATCAGCGAGCACGGTGTGTTGAGGGTCACGTTGTTTGGCCTGCCATGCTTGCTGTAATGCGAGCTTTTGCATGAATAATTCTTTCTTTGCCCCAAATAGTGAGGGCAAGCTATATAGTAGGTGTACTGGTACATCAGGTTAACCACCGCCTGATCCCCTCACCCCAACCCCTCGCCCACGTGGCGGGCGAGGGGCTTTAATCGCGTGGTTCTGCCGCACTGCGTTGGTAAAAACGGCGGCTCCCCCTCGCCCGCGTTTTCGTGGGAGAGGGGGCTGGAGGGTGAGGGGACACAGTTGCCAAGCCAATGAACCAGTACAAGTAGGGGTTAGAGATCAACTATCATATTTCTAGCCCGTAAACTGGCCCCTGAATCCTGATCCCTGAATCCTCGGCTACACATACGCCCGTAACAATTCGGCGCTTGGCTCGGGATAAAGTTGATATTGACCTAATTGGGCGGGCACGATCACCGACATGCCATGGCTTAATTCAAGGCTGCCTGTGCTCCAACCAAGGCTACAACTGCCGTTGATCACCGTCCAACAATCAAAACTGGTTACCGAAGTGCTCAACGATTGAATGCTGTTGAGCTGCCAATGCTCCAAGCTGAAGAATGGACAGCGTACCAGCAAGCGTACATTTGGATTGATCTGCATTGGCTCAACCAAGGCTGGCTCGGTTGCTGCAAAATCCAAGACCTCGAAGGCTTGTTCAAGATGCAGTTGGCGGGGCAAACCTGTGGTCGCATCGCGCCGATCATAATCGTAGACCCGATAGGTTAGGTCGGATTTCTGCTGAATCTCGAACAACACCACGCCTGGGTTGATTGCATGAATCGTTTTGGCTGGCACAAAGACCAAATCGCCAGCGCTGACTGGCACTTGGCGCAAAAGCTCTGGTAGCGTGCCAGCGGCGAGCGCTGCTTCACAGGCTTGGCGCGTGGTTGCCTCGCGAAAGCCATGGACGACCTCGGCTCCGCTTTCTGCTTCGAGAATGTACCAAGCCTCAGTTTTGCCGTGAAATCCCGTTGCGGCCTCGTGGGTGTGGGCGTAGGCATCGTCGGGATGGACTTGCACTGAGAGCGGTTGGGCAGCAGCAATGAATTTCAACAACAACGGAAAATCATGGCCATAGCGTTCGTTGGTGGTTGTGCCAACCAAGGCTGGGCCAAATTGACTGGTGACCTCGGCTACGGTCTGACCAGCCAACGAGCCATTGACGATCAGATTTTGATCGTAGACCTGCCAAACTTCGCCGAGCTTGCTGTGTTCTGGGTTGGGCAAATGCAGCCAGCGAGCCAATTGGGGACCACCCCAAATTGGCTCGACATAACGCGCTTGGGTCAGCAACGGATAGAGCTCGATGACGCTCATGCAGTGCGTTCCTCGTTGCCCCAAAGCTTGGCTAGGAATTTGAGTTTTTCAAGGGTTTGGAAGTTTTCGCCGCCTTCGTGCCGATTGAACTGCCAAACCGTAATGTCTTTTGGCCCAGCATAATGGTTGTAGGCTGCAAAGACGGTCGATGGTGGGCAAACATCATCCATCAAGCCAACCGAGAACAAGCTTGGGCTGGTGGCGCGGGCTGCAAATTGGATACCATCGAAATAATCCAAGGTGTTGAATACTTGCTCGATTTTGGTGCGATGGCGAGCGCAATATTGGGCAATTTCGGCGTAGGGATAGCTATCGACCATAGTGGTGGCGCGGCGATAGTGGCACAAAAATGGCACATCGGGCAAAACGGCAGCCACATCTGGTTGTAAGCCTGCTGCCGCAATCGCGATGCCGCCACCTTGGCTGCCACCAGCCAAGGCCACTTTGCTGGCATCGACCAAGGGATGCGAACGAGCAGCTTCGATTGCCCGCACTGCGTCGGTGAACAAGCGGCGGTAAAAATAGGTTTGCGGGCTGAGTACGCCGCGGGTCATAAAGCCTGGAATTTGCGGATTGCCACCCTCAATTTCGGTGTCGGGCGTGTCGCCAGTGCGCCAGCTTGAGCCTTGGCCACGATTATCCATCGCAAACACGGCATAGCCAGCGCTTGGCCACAACAGCCAATCGATCGCCAAGCCACGGCCTCCGCCATAGCCAATATATTCGACAATACACGGCAGTGGCTGGGTGGTGTTGCGTGGCAACAAGAACCAGCCTTTGATTGGCTGGCCGCCATAGCCGTTGAAGGTCACATCGTAGGCTTCGATTAAGGGCAAGCCCATATCGTACGGCTCGAAGGTTGCATTCAAGGGATATTGACGGGCATCAGCTAAGGTATCTTGCCAAAACTGGTCAAAATCTGCTGGCTCGGTGCGTTCTGGGCGATATTCGCGCAGCTGCTCTAAGGGCATGTCAAATTGCATCTTATCCTCGCATCTGAACACTCACATTGTGTTCAGCTAAACGTTCGATCATTTCAAAACAAACCCGCGCATGGTGATAGGGGCATTCCCACGGGCCAACTTTTGGAATCGCTCCCAATGGTTGGTTTTGGGCATCTAAAATCTTGAACCAATCGCCATGATCGTGGTCGATAAAATAGCGTTGAATAAAATTCCAACTGTCGTAGGCGGCTTGGGCAAACTCTTGGTTGCCGGTAGCCTGATAGGCGTTGTAGAAGCCAACGACGGCTTCTGCTTGCGGCCACCAATGGCGTTCGAAGTTGATTGAGCCATCGGCTGCACGCTCGTGAATAATGCTGCCATCGGCGTGACGACCATTGCGATAGACTGCTTCGGCCATGCCAATTGCCAAGGTTTCGGCTTTGGCAATCAGGCAAGCATCGCCCAGCACATGGGCTGCTTCCATCAACAACCAACTGCCTTCAATGTCGTGGCCATACGAAATACCATGTTCGCTGTGGTTCCATTGATCATCGAAAAACAGGTGAAAGCGGCCTTGCACGGGATCGATAATGTGTTCACAGCAGGCTTCGATTAAACTGGCTAATTGCTGACGCACATCGGCCACATCCCAGACCCGCAGCAGGTTGGCATAGGCTTCCATCATATGCAGCATGGTGTTCATGGTTTTGCGGGCTTCTGGCTCAAGCTTGCTCAGGCGGCTATCGCCAAGTGGCTGCCAAACCCGATCACAACCCTCGATATAGCCACCATAGGCTGGGTCAAAGGCATGATTTTCGAGCAAGTGGAAAATTTCCTGGGCCATTGCCAAGGCGCTCTGATCGCCAGTGGCGCGCACGTATTCTGCCAAACCGTAGATAGCAAACGACTGGGCATAGGTTTGTTTATGCTCGGCCAAAGGCTGGCCGTTGGCATCAATCGACCAATACAATCCGCCGTAGGTTTTATCCCAAAACGCCTGTTTAAGATAGGCATAGGCATACTCAGCCACCGCCAAATCGCGTGGGTCGCCAAGCGTACGATATGCACATGCAAACGTCCAAAGAATCCGGCCACATAATACGGCTGAGCGAGGAAACTCATTATGGATTGTCAGATCGTTGGTTAAGCCGCCATAAAAGCCACCATGCTCGTGATCAAGCGTGTGGTTTGCCCAAAATGGCAAAATATTGCCCAACACTTCGTCGCGAAACTGAGCTTGCCAAATTTCGCGCACGCCATGATCAAAGCCGCCATCTACGAGATTCGCCATTATTCTATTCCTTCTGGCGCTTCGGGCAGACGGGCAGCGAGGAGCAAATCGAGTAAATCACGGTCAACGGAGTAGCCATCAACAACGTCGTAGCGGGCATGTGGTCGGCCATGATTGATAATTCCAAATGCGCCTTCGAACTCCCATAGACCGAAGCCCCAACCAAATTCTTGATAAACGCTGAGAATATCGCGGAACCAGCGCAGCGCCACATCGTTGGGTGTGCGGTTATAGCAGCCGAATTCACCGATATGGATGGCGACGTTCCGCGCTTGTACGTCGCGCCATGAACGGTAAAACTCGACTAAGCCTGCCCGATCCCAATAATGATTGTGCCACTCTAATGGATATGTTGGTGCCGCTAAACCTTCGTGCCCATCCCACCAACTAGCTTGGTAGTGGCTCACCGCCATTGGTTGATAGCCGCGCCCGCTGTGGGTTACGCCCAAGTCAGCTAGTTCGGGCATTGCCAAGTGGCCACCACCCAGCCCATCGATTACAATTGCCCGTTGCGGGTCAACTGCACGAATTGCAGCAACTGTCCGTCGCATGATCGCCGCATGGTTGAGTCGCGTCAAGCCATATTGGTCGATATTTGGCGGTTCGTTGAGCAAATCGAAGCTTAATTCGCCAGCAGTAATGCCTTTGTAGCGTTGGGCGAAATATTCCCAGAGCCACACGAAGCCATCCTGGGCTTCAGCATCTTGCCATAAATTATGCCGTTCGAGATCGTTCCCATTGATACAATATCCGGGCGCTCGATGCAAGTTTAGGCTCACATGCAGGCCATATTCGCGACAAGCGGCGATGTAACGGTCAATATACTCGATGATCGTCTCATCGGGGTTGGTATATTGCCAATCGCGCGTCCAAAACCAATAATTGGTTGGAATCCGAATAAAATTAAAGCCCTGCTTGGCGATCCAGTTCAAGGCGTTGTGATCTGGTTCTGCTGGCAACTTGCCCTGAACATAATGATACATCCATTGTAAATTGAAGCCGTAATGAGGCATGAAACCATCCTTGGCAGGTATTTTTGCCAATAAAAAGCCACATAGGCCGCTGAGCGCCCCTATCACGCAGGCAAATCGTTGCTAATTGTGTGATAGCGGCTACCCAAGACCTACATGGCCAAACATTGTCAAGCAATAGGCGTTATTGCTTGACGAGTTTTAAGGCTAAATCGTAGTTGAAGCTTGGCACAGCAATCGTTGCGGCCTCTGCTTCAAGGGTAACCGTTGTCGAATCCGACCATGTGCCAGTTTGCGGATCATACCAAGTTGCTTGGTAGGTTCCTGCTTCAAGCCCGCTCAATTTGAGCGTCAAATCGGCATAGGTCGGCGGTACATATTCCCACGTATCGTTGAATTCGCGTTTTTTCAGCGCTTCTTCGTAGGCGTTGGTTAATGCTTCTGGCTCGTATTCGTTGCTACGCACCCACACCAGCGCTTGCGATTTGGTTTGCAAGGCCAGCGCGCGCGCCTTCAACGGCGAAACTTGGGCGCTGACTGGGCTAAAGCTGGTCAAATCTTGGTCTTTGAAAAATTTCGCCAACTTGTCATATTCACTCCACAAGTTATCGGGATCGACCAAGGTATCCCACCACCAATACATGCCGCTGCCAGCGAAGCCACTGAATGGCGCGGCCCACAAGCCTTGATGAAATTGCCAAAGATCGCGGTTGATCACCTCGTCGCGGCCTGTTGCTGCATAGCCAAGCTCGCTCACCAAGGCTGGTTTTTGTGGCGCAGCAGCGTTCAATTCACGCATCACTAATGGGAAGGCTTGGCCTAAATCGCGGCCTGTGTAATCGTGGTGTTGGGTGAAATTGATCTCTGGCTGAGTCCACATCGAGGTTGTCGTGTTGCTGGCGTAACTGGTCGAAACTAAATGTTGATAGGGATCAAACTGGGCCAAATGGCGCGTCATTTCGCTGACCCACGGCTGCATCAAGGCATCATTGATTGGGGTCCAGTTGGCCTCGTTCCACCATTCCCAAGCAAACAAACTTGGTGAATGCGCCCACCGCGCTGCGATGTAGCGTACCCGATGCTTGAACAATTCACGGGCTTGTAGGTCGGTGGCAAACAACTGTGGCTCGGCAATTGGCCCGCCGTTGGCCGCGTTGTAGGGATTCTTGGCCCATTCCGAATCGGTGCTCGTGCTGAATGCGCCATGATTGATTAAGGTTAACATAATTGTTATGTTGCGTTGTTCAGCCAATTTGAAAATTTGGTCGAGCATCCATGCTTGTTGCATGCGCTTGGAGTAATCGCCCAAGCCCGTGTCTTGCCATTCGATGCCAAACGACCACGAGGCCATCCAAATCCGCGCAATATTGCCACCGTTTTTGCTGAGTTGATCAAACCAGTGTTCGTACTCGCGCAAAATGCCTGCACCCTGCTGGGTTGGCCAGCCCAAATTCAGGCCGATTGGCATAAAGAACGAGCCATCTTGGCGGGCGAAATAGCGTGGATTGCTGCTATTGATCCGCACAAAGCCCGCCGATTGTTTATTCGACGAAACTTCGATTGTCATCACATCGCTGCTCAGCGCTGGTTTGGTTAGTTCGGCCTTAACTTGCCAAGCGCCTGGCTCGCTGGGCGTAAAGCGCACGCGCCACTCAGGGTTGCCCTTCGGCTGCAAGGTAATTTGATCAAAATCTTGATACCAAAAGGCTGGCACGCGATAAATTTGGCCAGTTGATGAGATAAAACTCACCATCAGATCGATTTGGTCAGGATCATAGGGATTGGTGACTTTGATGCCTGTATCGACGACCAACTCAATGGTGCCAAAGACCGCAGCATTGCCAGTTAAGGTGCGCAAGCTTAGGGTTTGGTCGCCACCAGAATCGCTGGCTTGACTACACGCGGCAATCAGCAACAGGAGAACCAGCCAAACCTGCGAGCGCTTGAACATCCGATGCATAATTCCTCCTGAACGACTTCAAATCTCAAAGCGGCGCAATTGGCTTATGGTTGCAAATTGCGATTCATGATCTCCGCTGCTTGATCTAAAGCATCTTGGGGATCAGCATTGTTGTAGACGACTTCTTGCAAGAGCTTTTGCACATCGCTGGTGCTTTCTTCCCAGCCGACGCACTTGGGTGGGCCTGCCGATTGCTCCAACAAGCCGCGAAAGCCTGCCTCGATGTTGGTTGGCAATTTGGCGGCGCTCAGCAAGGGCAAGCTTGGTGGCACATAATAGTTATTGGCGCTTTGAGCATAGGTCGATTGCGCGGCAACCGCTTCGTCGGTATACAAAAAGCGAATAAACTCGGCGGCAAGGTCTTTGTTCTGCGAGGCTTCCATTACGCCGATGACCCGCCCGCCCAGGAACGAAACGCTTTGGCCCTTGGGACTTTTGGGCAATGGCGCGACTGCCCATTTGCCTGCCAAGGCAGGGCGATTGAATTCGAGCGCTGCTACCGTCCATGTGCCAGCGTAACTCACCAAATAATCGCCGCTTTCGAGACCGCCCTCAATATCCAAGCTGGTATCGGTGGGAATCTGATATTTGGTGTACAGATCGCGGAAGTAGGTCAGGGCTTGCAAGCCAGCAGCCGAATTGATCGTTGCTTTGCTGCAATCGTCGCTATACAAACTGCCGCCAGCTGAATATAAAAAGGTAAAGTAGCTGATCCAGCCTGCATTATCCCAGCCAATGGCAAAGCCTTTTTTATTGATTGTTTTGGATTTTTCAAGCACTTTGGTGAGTTCTGTCCAGTTTTGGGGTGCTTGCTCCAAGCCAACCAAATCGCGCAGCAAATCGGTGCGATAGAACATGCCCATCAGCGCAACGTCGAGTTGTAAGGCATAGACCTCGCCTGTATCCAAGAATAACGAATCTTGGAGTTGGGGCAACATCTTCTGCTTAACTTCAGTCACCACCGCAGGATATTGTTTTTGCAAATCGATCATGCCGCCAAGTTTGCCAAACTCGATGCCCCACGACATGCCACCAGCCATCAAATCGGGGCCGCGATCGGCGGCGATGGCCTCAAGAATTTGGGTGTGAGCATCGCTCCAAGGCAGAGCTTGCACTTTAATCAAGACCCCAGGATTTTTCTGCACAAAGACATCTGCTGCTGCTTGAATCGAAAGCGCCTCAACATCGGAGCCGGTTGACCAAATGACCAAGGCTTTATCGGCTGAGTTAGCAAGGGCTGGAACAGCAGTCGGCGGGGTATCGGTGGGTAAACTGGTTGGGTTGACTTGGGTTGGTGGGGTCGCTGCTTGACCACATGCAGCCAAGATCAGCAGCACGATCAAGCTGAATCCAAAACTCCGAAACGGGTGGCGTGATTGTGGGTGCTTCTTGTGCATAACGCTGACCTCCCTTGGTCAATACATGCATCGATGCAGGCTGTTTGGATGTTGCAAGCTGTGCATCGACAACCCTGGCCAAACATGCTAAGTATATATGTTATCGCAAGTCCAGCGCTATGCTTGGGCAAGCACAATCTTCCTATTGCAGGGTAGGTAACGGTGTTGGCATTACCTACCCCCAATGGAACGCCGCCCTAGACCTATTGGCCTAGCCCAACCACCTGCTAGAGTTCTGAATTGGCTTTGAGGAAGCTCAACACTTCGTCAACTTGGGCAAAGGCAATTCCAGTGACTGTATCAGCGCAGCCATAGTAAATTGCAATCCGGCCTGTGGGTGCATCAGTCAAGGCTGCACAAGGGAAGGCCACATTTGGCACATCGCCAACGCATTCGTACAAGGTTTGGGGTGCAAGCAGATAAGGAGCTGTGCGATAGCGCACTTTCCATGGCTGCTCCAAATCGAGCAAAGCGGCCCCAAAGCTATAGACGAAGCCATTGCACGAGGTCAATACGCCGTGATAGAACAGCAACCAGCCTTCGCTGGTTTCGATTGGGGTTGGGCCAGCGCCAATCTTGGTGCTTTGCCAACCGCCTTTGGTGCCCATCACAAAGCGATGTTTGCCCCAGTGTTCCATATCGGGGCTTTCGCTATAGTAAATATCGCCAAACGGTGTGTGGCCATTATCGCTAGGGCGGCTGACCATAGCATATTTGCCATTGATCTTGCGCGGGAAGAGCACGCCATTGCGATTGAACGGCAAGAACGCATTTTCTAATTGATGAAATGTTTCAAAATCGTAGGTATAGGCCACGCCGATGGTTGGGCCATGATAGCCATTACACCAGGTGACATAATAGCGATCTTCAATCCAACAGACCCGTGGATCATAGCGATATTCAAATGCAGTTACTTCGGGATCGCCGGAAAATTGCAATGGCTCAGGATCAATTTCCCAATTTATTGCATCTTTGCTAAAGCCACGGTGAATGTTCATCACGCGGCGTTTATCATCGCAGCGAAACACACCAGCAAAGCCATCCTTGAAGGGCACAACAGCACTGTTGAAAATACTGTTTGAGGTTGGAATGGCATCACGGGGAATAACTGGATTGCCGCTGTAGCGCCAGACAACATCTGAATTACCGACTGGGCGGTCTTCCCATGGAATTGATGGGAGCGCACTTCCAAGCATAGTGGTGGATTGAAGCGTCGCTGCTTCCATAGCTGATACTCCTCCAAAGCAACCTATTTTGGTGGTTGCAAGCGTTGAACTGATTGGCGTTCAATCAGGCGCGGTCGCAGCGAAACTGTTGCTGGAGCCTGTTCCGGATACTCGGCTCGGTTGGCTAACAGTTGCACCGCAAAGCGGCCCATGCTGACTTTATCGACATGCATTGTGGTCAGCGCTGGGGCCAGATGCTGCGCCAGATCAATATTATCGAAACCAATAATTGATAAATCTTGGGGAATTTGGCGGTGCAAAGCTCGGGCAGCTTGGGCCGCGCCAATCGCCATCATATCGTTGGCACAAAAAAGCGCGGTGATTTGCGGATGGCGTTGCAACAGAATGCTCGACGTATCGCTACCTTCATGCATGGTGAGTAAGCAATCACCAAAATACTGATCATGGATGCCATGATCGGTTAAGGCTTGAATATAGCCCTTGCGACGTTCGGCAATGCTTGGGTAGGCCTCTTTGGTAGTGCCAATCACGCCAATATGCCGATGCCCATGGCTAATCAAATAGCTGACAGCTTCGTAGGCAGCACGAAAGTTATCCGAAACAACCGAATCGTAGACATGTTCATGGGAGTAGGCATCGACCAACACTGCTGGAATACCCTCACGTTGCAAGAGCTTGGTAATCGTTGCATCGGCAAATGCGCCAACCAACAAGACCCCATCAAGATGATCTTCGGAGAGCAAGCGGGGCATTTCTTGGGGATGATTTTCCATATCAACTGGCACGGTGGCGTACATCAAATTGATATGCATTTTGCGGCAAGCAGCCTCGATGCCTGCGACAATCGGCGCATAAAATGGGTTGGTCAGCGGGCTATCATCGCCAAGCGAAGCCTTAACGATCACCCCAGCATTATGCAACGATTGCGAAACCAACTTCTCATGGTTCAAGCGTTTGCGATAGCCAAGATCACGCGCAATATCCAACACGCGGCGACGGGTATCGTCGTTAATCCCAGGTTTGTCGCGTAATACTAATGAAACTGTTGCCAACGAGACACCGCTTTGCCGCGCAATGTCTTCCATCGTGATCCGCTGCGTCATACATGTTCTCCTAGTCACCTTTGAATAGGCTCTCATGATGCCATAAAATGCCGCTTTGGTTCGCAAGCGACTTTATTGAAAAATTTAGATCGTTTCAGCAAATCAATTCAGGTGATGATTCGGCTCAGCGGGAAGTGAGTTTGGGGCATGACCCAACTGTTGCTGGAAAATTCTATAAACTTTATCTAAAATTTTAGTAGAATTTCACTAAATATAGCGCATCGTAATTGAAATGTCAAGCTTAAATTTTAGTAATTATGCCCAAATTTGCATAGCGCTTTTAACATGATTTCAGGGCTTGGTTTTAGATCGGTGGGCCAAGCGAGGCTTAAACATTGGGTGCATGACAAGCAGCAAAAGCACGTTACAATATGAGCAAGAGCAAATGCTGCTCGTTGCGTTATCCAAGGGGTTTTCATGGATACAATTACACTCTTTGAAGCGCCCAAAGCTGCGCCAGCGGCTCCTCGCCGCCCTGCTTGGCTTAAGGCTCGCGCTCCGATAGGGGAAAACTACGAGGATGTGCATAGCCTTATGCGCGAACTCGATTTGCATACGGTCTGCGAAGAAGCCCATTGCCCCAATATTGGCGAATGTTGGAATCATCGCACAGCAACCTTTTTATTACTCGGCGATACCTGTACCCGCGGTTGTCGCTATTGCGCGATTGGCAAAGGCAAGCCCAAACCAATCGACGAACAAGAGCCTCAGCGGATTGCCGCTGCGGTTGCCCACCTCAAACTCAAGCATGTTGTGCTGACCTCAGTTAATCGCGATGATCAAGCTGATGGCGGCGCGCATATTTTTGCCGAATCGATCAATTTGATTCGCCAGCAATTGCCCGATTGCAAGGTCGAAGTGCTGATTCCCGATTTTGATGGCAACTGGGATGCCTTGCGGATTGTGCTTGATGCCAAGCCCGATGTGCTGAACCACAACATCGAAACTGTGCCACGCTTGTTCCGCAAGTTCCGACCACGAGCCAATTTCTATCAAAGCCTCGAATTGTTGCGCTTGGCCCGCGAGCTTCAGCCAACTATCGTCACCAAAAGTGGCTTGATGGTTGGCGCTGGCGAGACCGATGAAGAAGTGCTGACTGTGATGGATGCCTTGCGGCGCTCGGATGTTGATGTCATGACGATTGGCCAATATCTCTCGCCATCGGGCGATCACTGGGCGATTGATCGCTATGTGCCACCAGAAACCTTTACGTGGTTCCGCGAGCAAGGCTTGGCCCGTGGTTTCCGCCACGTCGAATCAGGCCCGATGGTGCGCTCGTCGTATCACGCTCACGAACATGTCGCCGATTTGTAGGAATTAGGGGTTGGGGAATGGTTATTAGGGATCTGGTTTTGTGCCCGATCCCTTTTTTGTAGCCCTCTGCGCCGCTGCGTTAACACTATGATCCACGAAGCGCACGAAGGATCGGAACCGCGAAGATCGCGAAGGCTGTTTTTTGGCCACGAATTCCACGAATTACACGAATAATAATTATTGTAGCCACAGATTACACATATTATTGGCTATTGGCTATTGGTACATGAGGTTAACCACCGCCTGATCCCCTCACCCCAACCCCTCTCCCACGGAGCGGGAGAGGGGCTTTAACGCCGTGGTTCTCCCGCAATACGTCGGTAAAAACCAGCGCTCCCCTCGCCCGCGTTCAGTGGGAGAGGGGTTGGGGGTGAGGGCATGCCATTGGTTGCCAATCTAATGAACTATTACAGCTATTGGCTATGAAGCCACGAATTCCACAAACAATTATCCGATAGCCAAAAGCCCATAGCTTATCGCCATACATTCTCTGCGCCTCTGCGTTAAATTTTTTGCCACGAAGGACATTTTAGCCACAGATTGTCACAGATTAGCCCAGATTATTAATTTCCTAGAGCCAAAAGCCCATAGCCTCATTCCTTGTACGTTAAAATCCAGCAAGAACCTGAACAAGGCCATAAATCTGTCTTCGTGTTCTTCGTGGTTAGAAATATTTATTCGCTTATTCTTGACCGAAGCCGCTCGTTTTTGGCCTGCGACTCATCGGCCATGGTCTGTTTGTACTCAATCAATTTGGTTTGCAAGGCGGCATCGGCGGTGGCCAAAATTTGCATTGCTAGCAAACCAGCGTTTTTGGCTTGGCCAATCGCGACGGTGGCAACTGGCACGCCACCAGGCATTTGCACAATCGACATCAAGGCATCAACACCCTGCAAATGACCAATCGGCACTGGCACGCCAATCACTGGCAACGGGGTATAGGCAGCCAGCATGCCTGGCAAGTGTGCCGCGCCGCCAGCGCCAGCAATAATTACTTTGAGGCCACGTTCGTGGGCAGTTTGGCCATATTCGGCCATCAGGGCAGGCGTGCGATGCGCCGAAACCACCCGCATTTCATACTCAATCGCAAACTCTTGGCATATGTTAGCTGCTGCTTGCATCGTGGCCAAATCCGAATCGCTGCCCATCACAATCCCAACAACGGCGCTCATAATTGTCCTTTCGCATGAAATAAAAATGCCAAGCCTTGATCGAGGATGCCGCGCCTTTGCAGCACCCGATTTGCGCCTGACAACGTGAATTTGTTCAAATTAAGCTGGTTCGGCCAGCACCTGTTCCAAGTGATCGACGGCGGCTTGGGCGCGCGCCTCAACTTCGCTGAGATCAGCTCCCACAGCGGTGATATGGCCAATTTTACGGCCTGGCTTGGCGCTACGTTTATCGTACCAATGCACATGCACTTGCGGTTGGAGTGCGGTTTGAATCAGGCTACTTTCCAATGCTCTGCTGGTTGGTGCAAGCACATTGACCATCACCGCGCTTTGTTGGCGCAACTGTGGATCGCCCAATGGCCAGCCCAGTGCCGCTCGAATGGTATTTTCGAACTGCGAGCAATAGCAGCCTTCAATCGAGTAGTGGCCTGTGTTGTGCGGACGTGGCGCAAGCTCGTTGACCAAAATCTGGCCCTTGCTGGTCAGAAACATCTCAACTGCCAAAATGCCTAAGCCGCCGAGTGCGGCTGCGGTTGCTTGGGCCACCTCTCGGGCTTGCTGCTGAATTGCTGCTGAGAAGGGCGCTGGCGCACGTACCACGCGACAAACTCCGCTTGGCTGATAGGTTTCAATCACTGGATAGACGCATTGCTCGCCGTTGACCGAGCGAATAATCAGGGTTGCTAGCTCGGCCTCGAAGGGAACCCAAGCTTCGACAAAAACCGGATTTTCAGGAAAACCCAAGGCTGCGCAGGCGCTGGCAATCTCATCGGCGCTACGAATTTTGGCAGTGCCTCGGCCATCGTAGCCATTGCGCCGTGTTTTGAGCATTAATGGAAAGCCGTGCTCGGCCCCGAAGGCTTCAACATCGCTTAGCGATTCGATTAAGCCCAAGCCTGGCACGGGCAAGCCTGCTGCTGCCAAGGTCAATTTCTGCTGCGCCTTATCCTCAATCAAGCCCAGGGTTGCTTGATCAGGCACCAGTTGCACCCCTTTGCTGGCGAGATAGGCCAGCTTTTCCGAGCCAATAAACTCGTTTTCGAGCACCACCACGTCAACTGCTTGGGCAAATTGATCAAGTAGTGCCCGATCATTCCAATCGCCAACCACCGCTTTGCTCACCAGCGCTGCTGGCTCATCTTTGCGATTGGCTAAAATAACGGTTTCAATTCCCAAGGGAATCGCCGCTTGCACCAACATTCGAGCTAATTGCCCGCCACCAAGAATGCCTAAACGTTTTGTCATAATGCCTTATTAGCTATAAGTTAATTTGATCCACGAAGCACACGAAGAGCACGAAGGCGAGTTGGGCATATGCTATGGGCTAAGTTCAACCATAGCATGCCCTCACCCCCTAGCCCGCCCGCGAGGCGAGGGGGCACCACGAAACCGGTGCTCCCCTCGCCCGCGTTCAGTGGGAGAGGGGTTGGGGGTGAGGGCATACCCCTCATTGCCAATCCAATAATACCAGTACAGATAGCCAATAGCCTCTATGTTCTATGCTCTATGCTCTATGTTCTTCTCCCCGATCCCCAGCTTCTAATAAAAATCAGCAAAGCCCTCGCGATCAAGCCGTTCGAGCATGGATTGAATTTTGGCCTGCGATTGCGGATAGGCTGTGAGCGCTTGGGCTAAACTCTGCAAGCCATTACGAAAGCGTTGGCTATCGTCGCCGCGCAATTTTGGCAATAATTTTTGCTTAATTTGCAAATCAAGCGCCGTGTTGAGCGGCATAATGCCCTCGGCTCCTTCCAAATAGCGCCCAATTTCTTCGACCGCCCGATAGCCAAATGGATGGCCAAGCCCTGCCAAAATTGGTTGCAATTCGAGTAATATTTGCCATGCAGTGGCATCAAACGGGCGACGATAACTACTACGCCAAGCCAGCAAATCCACCTCTGTGAGTTCGATCACATTCGCCCGATCGAGCAGTTTATCGCTCAGACTAAAGGTGCTTTCATCAACATTAACCGTGCCAATGATATGCACATTCAACGGCAAACGTAGCGGGTTGCGCACGCTCTCGCCATCAACGGTTTGGGCTACTTCCTGCGGAATCCCCAAATCAATCAGATGTTCGGCGGTTTCGAGCGCACTCAAAATGGGCGCTAAATAATATTCGGGCCGCGCCAAATTCAGCTCATCGAGGCATAAAAAATAGGGATAGGCCGGATCGGCGGCAGCGCGCAATAATAAACGCAAGGTTGGCGTTGGCTGAAAAGTTTGGGTCAGCGCATTGAAATAGCCCAATAAATCGCGGGCGTTATGCCAATCGGGCTGCACTGCCACCGCCAAATAATAGGGATTATCGCTGTGCGGCGCAATTTGATGCACTGCATCAGCGTAGACCCGCGTCAAACGGGTTTTGCCGGTGCCCGAAATACCGGGCAAAATCACCAATGGTTTGGTTTGCAGCGCAATGTGGTACGAGCGCAACACAGCCTCGGGATAGATAAAGCCACGTTGGCGAATGTTGGCACTAATTTCCTCGATGCTTGGGCTGTTGAAGCCCGTGGCGTAGCTTGGACGCGCTTCACGCACATGGCTCGGCGGCAATTCCCACTCTTCTTCGGCGATTTCCATAATTGCTTCGTTGAGCGGGAGCAAGGCCAAAATATGGTTAATCAATTGTTGATTAAACTGCTGGCTATCATCCAGCGCTTGCTGCCATGGGTAGCTCCAGCCCGCCCACAGATAATTGCTGGTGCGATTGGCCAGATAATCATCAAGCCAAAGCTGTTGCTCGGCATGCTCACCCCGAGTGTAGCGTACATCGGGCAAACTGCTAATTAGTGGCTCCCACAGCACCCGCCCGCGATCCCACACCGCTGCCAACTCGCGTTTGCGCTTATTCCACAGTTGAATGCCAACCAAAATCCGTTCTTCGCTGCCGCTGACCCCAAGGTAAATATGGCAGCCACGCGGTGGCCGATCGATCACCACATGATAATCTTCGATTGGATCACGTTGGCGGCCCCGATTGACCGCCCTGACCGATTTGGCGCTGACTTCATACAAGCCCCAAGTGTTGGGAAATTGGCGCGCAGCAACATTGGCAAGCTGCTCGGTGATGGCCACGAGAATTGGATGCAACTGCTCCTGCACTGCATTCCAACGCTCATTTACGCCCTCGACTTGCAAGCTTTGCAACGCTGCTGCATTCCATTGCATTGGCTCATTTTGGCTCACAACTAGGCTTCCTTATCGCGGCGCTTGAGCAACCACGCCGTCAAGGCAAAACATGCCAGCGTATAGGCAATCAAAATAAACCAAGTCAAGAAAATAAAGCCAGCGTTATAGGAATAATTGACCGTCGGAAAGACTTCGCAGTTTTGCGGCAGCGGCGGGCCAACACACTTGCCCGTGTCGTATGGCTCGGTTAAGCCGCCAATTGAGCCATAGGCTTGCATCGCCCAGCGACTGCCCACGAAGAACGAAAGCGGAGCCAAGGCCGAAGGCAAGGGCAACAAGGCCAGCGCAAACACAATTTGCGGAATTAGCGCAAATGGAATGATGCTCATGGCTTTATCCGATGAGCTAACCGAGGCCGAAATTAACAAGCCAACGCCCAAACCTGTTAGCGAGGTAAGGAAAGTCGTGATTAAAAAGCCGCCCCAAACCCCAAACGGCGCATGCGTAACCCCAATGTCGAAATCGACCTTGAAGTTTAATATCACCATCAAGATCACACTTTGGATGAGACATAAGCCGGAAAGCACAACAACTTTTGAAGCCAAATAGGGCACAATTTTGAGGTTTGCCAAGCGTTCACGCCGATAGATCGCGCCTTCTTTGGTAATTTCCCGCGCTGAGTTCAAAATGCCAAACCACACCGCAACCGCGCCTAACAAGAATGGAATCATGCGTGCATCGGCATAACGTGGGTCATGCAATGCATCGGCTTTGGCAACCAACAGCAAAATTAAGCTAATAATTGGCGCTTGCAACAGCAGAATTGCCAAATTTCGCCGATCGGCAGCGATCAAGCGCAAATAGCGTTTGGTCAAAATGCCAAATTGGCGCATTGCCGAAACTGGCGGCGGTTTTGGTCTGCCCGCTGGAGCCGCCGATGTTGGAATTGAGGTGCTGGCTTGATTTGGGTATGCACCTGGGATTGCCGCTTGTGGAATTGGCGCTTGCGGCGGAGTCATCACTGGCACTTGGGGCGCACGTTGCAGCCGTTCCCAAATATATTTGCGATAGGCCTCTGAGTTGCGGAAACGAATTTCCCATAGCTCGGAGAGCCGTGGCGCTTGGCGTACTTGGTTATTATGTTGCCGCCAAGTCTCAAATTCTTGCTTCAGCTCAGTTGTAATTAACGGATGGTTCGGGTCGGCATCGCCCTCAAGTTTGGTGTAAATATCGGCAAAATCGCCCGAGGTAACATTAAAGAAATGCAAGGCTTCGCTGGGTGGTCCAAACCAAACCATGCGTCCATCGGCCATAAACACCACATGATCGCATTGGGTGATGTTGGCGGTAGCGTGCGTCACCAAGACAATTGTGCGCCCTGAATCGGCCAATTGACGTAACGTGTACATCATCTTCTTTTCGAGGCCCGGGTCAAGCCCCGAAGTTGGTTCATCGAGAAAGAACAAGCTGGGGTCGGCCAACAGCTCGGAGCTAATTGAAACCCGTTTGCGCTGACCACCAGAAAGCTGATTAACTTGCTTGCCACGATGAGCGCTCATCTCAACATCTTTGAGAACCCGATCGATGCGGGTTTCGATTTCGCTGCTGGCAGTGTCGGCGGGCAGCCGCAACTTAGCGGTATAGCGCAAGGCCACATCAACCGGCAAGCTGCTATGCAAAATATCGTCTTGCGGCACATAGCCCAAAATAGCGCGATAGGCATCGAAGTTGGCATAATAATCGTCGCCATTGACCAAAACCGCGCCTTTGTTGGCCCGATTGTAGCCCGAAAGCGCGCCCATCAAGGTCGATTTGCCTGCGCCTGAGCCACCAACCAGCGCAATAAACTCGCGTGGCTCGATCACCAGCGACACGTTATTAAGGATGACCCGATTGCCGCCGACCAAGCGCACCAACGAATGGGCATCGATCCGCAAGGCCCCGCGTTGATCGAATTGATCAAGCGACATGCCATCGTAGACCAATTTAAATGGCCCGACTTGAATCACATCGCCGCGATTCAAGCGGGTTGCAGTGATTCGATTACCATTGACAAAGGTGCCGTTGGTGCTGCCAAGGTCGCGCACCTCGTGACCACCTTGGATGGCGCGAATTTCGGCATGATTGCGCGAAACCTGGGGATTGGGCAAATTGAGCGCCGAGCCTTCGCGGCCAATTGTGACTGCTGGCTTGTTGCTCAAATCAAAGCGGCTGACATGGCCAACCTCTGCTGGTGGCGTGGCAACCTGCTGATTGCGATAGGTCAAGGTAACAAAGTTACCGGTTACGGGGTCGCCAATCCGCACCGAATCGCCATCGTTGAAACTATGGCGTGGCACACGTTGGCTTTGGAAGAGCAGCCCGTTGGTGCTGCCAAGATCGACAATAACGTGGCGTTGACCTTCTGGCTCAATGCGCGCGTGATGCGATGAAACAAACCGCGATGACGCAATAATATCGTTATCGGGCTTGCGACCAAAGGTTATTGGCTGGTTGGCTAATGGAATCTGGCGGGGAGCCTGCCCAGTTTCTTGCACCTCTAAAAAGGCCATTGAGGAATGCAAGATGGTGGTAGCCCCACCGCCGAAGGCTGGGCTGGCTTGGTTTGGTGCGGCCTGTTGGGCTTTCCCACAACTTGGGCAAAACTTTGTATTAGGCTGAATGGCAGCACCGCAGTGAATACAGCGTGTCATCATTCCCCCTTAAATGCCAAGCTTCATGCAGCACGATTAACGCTATCTAGTGGCATGGATGAAGGCTGTGCTATAATCGCAGCATGTGAGCAGACTCAAACACGCGCATTATAGCACACTGCTCCAGACCACAACCGTTCCTGCCGAATGGGAGGTTGCTCGAATGAGCCTTGCAACGCCTACTGGCGCTCCATGCCCACGCTGTCATCGTCTGGTTGATGAAACGGCGCGTTTCTGTCGTCATTGCGGGTTTCCGCTGCGTTCAGTCGCAACGCCGCTCGCAGCGCCAGAACCAGCCGTGGCCGCCGAGCCGATGGATTATGAAGAAGTTGTTTTACCAGCACCACGCCGAATCCAGCTTGAAGGTGAGAAGATTAGCCTGCGAGCGTTGGAACAGATGGTGCATGCTGGCGTTGAATGGTGGCAGATGCGCCTGCAAACTGGTGAGGCAACCAGAGAAGAAGCCATCACAAGTATTGAAGAGTTGCGCAAAGCCCTTGGGAGCGTTAGCCATCAGTTGGCTCAAGGCCGCGAAACAATTCGCATTACCACCACATTAACGCCAGCCCGCCGCTTTCCGCTTGGCTGCTCGCGCTGCGGCAAGGGCAATCGGGTCAATGCACGCTATTGCATTGCCTGCGGTAATCCGTTGGTGGCCAATGCAGAAAAGGTCCAGCCTATGTCGCAAACACTTCGCTATACTGTTGGCCTGCTTTCCGATGTTGGTACACGTCGTTCAGTCAACCAAGATTCTGCCTTGGTCGAGCAATTTCGTTTGCGTGATGGCACGCCGGTGATCTGCTGTTTGGTAGCCGATGGCATGGGCGGTGCCCAAGGTGGCGAACGGGCCAGCGCCTTAGCCAGCCAAACGATTGTCAATCATTTACGCGATTATAGCCGTAATGTCGATCGCAGTTTTGATGGCTGGCGCGATGTGGTGCGGGCGGCAATTGCTGCGGCCAACAGCACAATCTTTCGCGAAGCAGAAGTTAAATCATCACTCCGTGGCATGGGCACGACGGTCGTGGTAGCGTTGGTTGTTGGCGAAAAAGCCTGGATTGGCAGCGTTGGTGATTCGCGGGTCTACCTGATTAACCGCAAAGGAGTCAGCGAAAAGACCCAACAAATTGCCCAAATTACCGTCGATCACACGATGGTGGCGCGCTTGGTTGATATTGGCGAGCTAACGCCTGAGGAAGCGCGCACCCATCCGCGTCGCCATGTGCTCTATCGCTCGGTTGGGGTTGAGGCCACAGTCGAATCGGATATGACCGAGCAACCGCTGGAAGCTGGCGATTGGCTGTTGCTTTGCTCAGATGGCTTGATTAACGAGCTTTCTGATGAAGAATTGCGTGATGCAGTTTTTGAAGCGTCATCACCGCAAGCATGTTGTGGCAGCTTGATTGCTATTGCCAATAGCCGCGGAGCACGCGATAATGTAACGGTGGTGCTGTTATCCGCCGAAGAGCGTACCAACCAGCAGCATTAGCGGCCTGAGGCTGAAACTAATTAAAGATAGAATGCGTCGTATGCTGTGACGGCCTTACGCCAGCGATCACATTCTGATCGTTTTGTCACGATTCTGGGCGCTTTTGAGCGCAACATCGTGCTATAATCGCGCTGAGTTGCTGATACGAAGGATTTTCTCCATGAGCGATTTGTTATCTGAAGAAAACTCAAAAACAGGTGCCTTGCCCCCTGAGTTGATTTTGGGCTATCGCTATTTGCTCAAACAACGGCTTGGCCAAGGCGGCATGGGGGCTGTGTATTTGGCTTACGATCAGCGCCTTGATATTGATTGCGCGATCAAAGAGATGAGCACGGCCCTGCTCAAAACTGAAGATGAGCGCGAGCGCGCCCGCAAATCGTTTCATGAAGAAGCAAAATTGCTGGCACGTTTGAACCATCCCAATCTGCCGCGTGTGACCGATCACTTTAGCGATCACGGGCGTGAGTATTTGGTGATGGAATTTGTGCCTGGCGAAACCTTGGCCAGCATTCTGCGCAATAGCCCGCCGCCATGGCCAGTTGCTGATGTGGTGGCGTTTGCCGAGCCACTGACCGAGGTGCTGCATTATTTGCATAGCCGCACCCCACCGATTGTCTTTCGCGATCTGAAGCCTGCCAATATTATGCGTACTCCCGAAGGTCAAGTGAAATTGATTGACTTCGGGATTGCCCGTTTGTTTAAGCCTGGGCAATCGCAAGATACCCAAGCGTTTGGCACGATGGGCTATTCTGCACCCGAACAATATGGCACGGGCCAAACTGATGCCCGCTCCGATGTCTATGCCTTGGGCGTGTTGTTGCATCAATTGATGACAGGTCACGACCCAATTGCCCAGCCCTTCAATGTACCGCTGGCGCATACGATCAATCCAGCAGTGCCTGAGGCGATCAGTTCGGTATTGATGACGGCGATGAGCCATGATCCGCAAACTCGTTTTGCCTCAATGGTTGCGTTGCGCCGCGCGCTATCGAATGCTTCGCAACAGAGTGCTGATGTGTATGTGGCCCAACGCCCAAGCACCTCGGCCTTGCCTAATGTTGGCTATGCGCAATCAGCTCAAGCGCGGCCCGTGTCGCAGCCTTATGGCCAAACTGGTTCGCAGCCGTATGGCCAAACTGGCTCACAGCCGTATGGTCAAAGTGGTTCGCAACCATATGGTCAGAGTGGTTCGCAGCCGTATGGTCAAACTGGTTCGCAGCCCTATGGGCCGCCAGTGGCGCAACCCTATGCACAGCCCTATACTCCGCCAGCGCCGCCAATCTATGCGCAACCGTTTATTCCGCCAGCGCCGCCCATGCATCCAGCAACGCATCATTTGCAGGCTGCAAGCGTGCCGCAAGCCAAAACCACTGGCGTTGCTCAAACCGCGCAAGTTATGGGCTTTTTAAGCCTAATTATGGTGATCAGCGGCTTTTTCTATGAAGATATGGGCTATGACACCGCCTTGTTAATGGCAGGTTTTGGCGGATTTGCTGGCTTTGTCTCATTAATTGTGAGTATTGTTGCGGTGAGTTTAAAAGCAACCCGTGATTCGCGCAAAGGTCGTTCGCAGGCAGTTCGCGGCCTAATATTTGCAACCGTGGCGATGGTCTTAGCGTGTGTGGTGATGGGAATTATAGGTAGTATCTCAGATAAATATTAAAGTTCTTATTTTTGCATTCTTGTGTGCTCCCTTGTCGAAGGAGGAAGTATGAAGTGTCCAAGCTGTGGACATACGAATGATGGCAGCAACCGTTTTTGTGAATATTGTGGTGCCCGGCTTGATCCTGCAATGAGTCAAGAAGCGACCCAAGTTGGGGCAGTTCCCAATTTGCATAATGATCAAAGCTATGATGCCCCAACAATGTTTGTACCAGCCGATCAAGCTCCTCCTGCTCCACCAGCCCAAGCGGAGCCAGCGGCAAGTTCACTCAACTGTCGTGAATGTGGCTATATTAATCAACCAGGCGATCGCTACTGCGATCAATGTGGGGCTTCGCTTGAGGCTCCAGCGGTGGCCGTTGGGGTCGATGTTGCGCCAGTTGCAACGCCTGCGCCAAGCGCGAGCGAAGCGGTTACGCCACCAGATGGCGTGCCAGCAGTACAAGCTGCCGAGCCAAGTTTAGCCGAATTAACCAATGTTGCGCCCGATGAGGAGTTGCCAACTGTGCCAATTGAAGAACAACAACCATTTTCAGCGCCAAGCAACGAGTCCGAGCCAGTTGTGGCTGCAACCGAAGAGCCGGTTGCTGCTCCTGTCGCAGAAGCTGCGCCTGTTGTTGCCGAAGAACCATTCGAGTCTCCGGTGGCTGAGGCTGCGCCAGTGCTGATCGCACCTGAAGAACCAATGTACGAAGATGAGCCAGCGGTGGCTGCCAGCGAACAACCAGCCGTCGAAACTGCTCCGGCAGTTGACGCTGAGGCCGTATCCGCCGAACGAACGGCGCTCGAAGCAGCGATTATCGAACAAGAAGATAATTTGGTGATGTTTGAGCAAATGTCAGCGCGCTATGCTGGCCGTGCCTTGCCTGCCCACATTGCCGCTGGAATTGAAGAAACCAAGACCAGTTTGGCCGAAGCTCAAGCCGCACTTGTCGCCTTTGATCAAGCCCAAGCTGCCGCCAAAGCTGCTGCTGAAGCCGCTGCCGAGGCTGCCCAAGCTGCGGCCTTGCCCGACCCAGCTGAAGTCGAGCGCTTAGAAACGGCAATTGCCGAACACCAAGATAACTTGGCGATGTTCGAGCAAATGTCAGCGCGCTATGCTGGCCGCGCCTTGCCCACCCACATCGCAGCTGGCTTGGAAGAAAGCAAGCATGCCTTGGCCGAAGCCGAAGCTGAATTGGCCGCCTTGCGCGGCGGCGCTCCTGTCGCGCCTGCTGCGCCTGTTGCTCCGCCAATTCCATCGGCTCCAGTCAACACCTACGATGCGCCAACGGTTGCAGCGGCTGCTCCTAGTGAACCAGCGCCAGCGCCAGTTGCTCCAGCCGAACCGGTGGCCGTGCCTGCTCCAGCGGTTGAAGCAACGCCAGCATGGGCAGCGCCAACGCCAGCTACGCCAGAACCAGCGCCAGCATGGTCGGCTCCAACACCAGTTGCGCCAGCAGCGCCAGTTACGCCGCATTTAGTGGTCGCTGGCAGCCAAGTGGTGCTCAATCTGCCAACTGATAAGCAAGTGTATGTGATTGGTCGTGAAGACCCAATTAGCGGCATCTACCCTGAGGTCGATTTGACCAACCACGGCGGCGAAGGTGGCGGCGTGAGTCGGCAGCACGCGCGTTTGCACAACACTGGCGGCAATTGGACGCTGGAAGATTTGAATAGCACCAACTATTCAAAAGTTAACGGCCAAAAATTGGCTCCCCATGCGCCAGCCCCAGTTAACCACGGCGATCAACTGCAATTTGGCAAAGTTGTTGTAACCTTGCATTTGCATTAATTGTAAATCAATGGCCCGCGCTTATCGGTGTTGATAAGCGCGGGTTTTTTATATTTGGAGAATTTTGATGTTGAATCCAGCTCAATTTCAGGTGCTAACCTTTGATTGTTATGGCACCTTGATCGATTGGGAAACAGGGTTGTGGGCGGCGCTTGCGCCAATTTTTGCTCGCTATGGCGTTAATATCGAACAAGAAGCATCTTTGCAACTATATGGCGAGCTTGAAAGTGCGCTCGAAGCAGGGCCGTATTTAGCCTATAAAACCGTGGTTGCAACCGTGCTCGAGCAACTTGGCCAGCGTTTGGGTTTTACGCCAACTAGCGAAGAATGTCGCGAATTTGGCTTGTCGGTCAAGCAATGGCCAGCCTTTGCCGATTCGCCAGCAGCCTTGCAACGCTTGCAGCAACGCTATAAATTAGCGATCATCTCGAATGTTGATGATGATTTGTTTGCAGCTTCGGAGCAACGCTTGGGCCTGAAATTCGATTGGATTATCACCGCCCAACAAGTGCAATCGTACAAACCTGCGTTGAATAATTTTCAGCGCGCCTTTGAACGCTTAGCCTTGCCGCAAAGCGCGATTTTGCATGTAGCGCAAAGCTTGTTCCACGATATTGTGCCCGCCAATCAGCTTGGCCTCAATACGGTTTGGGTCAATCGCCGCCATGCCAAGCCTGGCTTTGGTGCAACGCCTGTTGCCGAAGCCCAGCCCGATTTAGTTGTGCCAAGCTTGGCCGCCTTGGCCGATGCCTTGGGTTGCTAAATAAAGTGCCAGCACGTTTATGCTTAAGCGTGCTGGCATTGCTTTATTGGGCTGTTGCCGAAAAGAGCACTACTTGAGCATTGAGATCGTCGCTAATGTAGGCATTAATTCGTGGATAGGCAAATTTTTCTGATTCACTGAGATAAATTGAGCGAAAGCCAAAAAATTGGCTGGTAAAATAGGTTAATGATGGATCGTATTCTTTATATAAATTAGCCTCAACCTGCTGCCAAATGAGCTTAAAATCACTAAATTGATTGAGATAATTGATTTTTGCTTGATACCATTCCTCAAGCTCAAAACCCTTGGTTGCATGCCTGAAATTATAAATATAACTCTGTGTCATTAATTGCCATTGCACAAGATCAAGACTGAATAATTGTTTAAACCCATAATGCGGATCAAACATTAAATTAAGAATGTTGCGATCAGCTTTGGGAATACTGCTAAAGCTATCCATATACTGTTGAAACAAGCGATCCATAACTTGATTGACTTCTAAAATATCCCAAACATGATTAAGAATAAATGCTGGAATAGTAAGCTTATGGACAATGTTTCGGTAGCGATCAAGGTGTTGTTGAAGGGCAATGCCAGTCAGCACTTCAGGATCTAATTTATAGCCAGCAGCCCCTAATAACATATTCCGCTCGCTGATATTACATTTTAAAAGGACAGCGATCCCACGTACAATTGCCTCGGGAACCGTAATTTTGGCCCGTTTTTCGAGCAGCCGCTTATAAACTGGAAACTCACTCCAAATTGCTTGTTGAGAAAATGGCGAGCTATTCGTTTTCGGCTTTTTCCCATCGCGCATTGCATCCTCGAAAGCGCGCTTATGCCGAATGCGGATTATTTCGGCGACCTCGATAAAACTATCGTTGGCGGTTGATCCATTTACTTGTTCGGTCATGGTTTTCCTTTTTCAAGGACTCTTACCCTCGGGTTCATGCTGTTACAGCCTGAAATTAATGGTGCTATTATAGCAAATTTAGGTATTTTGCATGTTGCTATCTATATCATGTTTTTATGTTGATGAGCGATAATTTGGCTTTTTCAAGCCACTAAAACTTTGTTGGTTATGCTGATTTGAGAATAGAAAATCTGTGCTGAGTTTAAATGAGTGTTGGGGAAGAGCTACCCGCCTCCATCAGCGTAGAAAAAATGGATGCGGGCACTTGTTGAATTAGCAGATTTGAGGTTGCGTGGTTTGGGCTATGCAGATTCGGGGCGATTTAGGCATAAAAATCTGGCAGTGTTTTAAGGCTTTGCCATTGCTGATTATCGTGGCCAAAAATTACGAGCTCAATTTGCTCCTGCTCAACCAGATCAAGCAGCTTGATCGTACTGGCTTGAATCGCTGCTGCATCGGGATTGTCTGCATCAGCTTTATCATTAATAAAGTCGGCGCTGAATGGCACAGCATCAATTGGCAAGAGCACTGCTCCAGTTTGTGGCAGTCGCACCAGCACCGATTGATGGCCAGGCACATGGCCGCTGGTTTCAATCAGTTCTAATCCGGGCAGCAGCTCGGTATCGCCATCAACTAAGCGAATCCGTTCGTTTGCTTGCTCCCATTGCCCGCGATTGGCCGCAAAGCGTGGATTGTTTTGGGCATCGAGGTGATGCGCTCGTTGCACAATGTATTGGGCCTTGGGGAAGTGCGCATGCCTGCCAGCATGGTCAATATCATAATGAGTTGAAATGATCGTATCAATATCAGCTGGCTGGAGGCCAATGCTCGCCAATTGCGCAATTACATCTTGCCCATTCGCAAAATCTGCTGCTTCTGCTGGGATAAGCTCAGGCAACCCAGTGTCGATCAGGATATTCTGGCCAGCGCTGGTTTGTACCAAGTAACAGACGATTGGAATCTGATATTCCGGCATATCGCCAACCTGCATCAGGTATAACCGCTGTGGCGTATTTTGGCTCATCATCACAGTTCCCTTCGCAAAAAGTGCTCAATCCTATTGATCACGAAGAATATTAGACCAAATGTGCTATTGTTTGTCAATGCTTGAATTGACGGGGCTGCCTAATTCTCGGTATAGTATGGGCTAGCGTTTGCTGCTGAGCGTGATAATTGTGCCTTGGGCGATTGCAACTAAGTGTTCGGCCTGATCGTCTCGACAATAGACCAAACAGTGGCAGACTGCTTGGCAACTGCCGCTGCTCAAAACACTGGCCTTGGCAATTAATTCGTGGCCTTGAGCTGGTTTGACATAATTAATTTTATATTCAGCAGTTACGACCTGCATGCCAAGCACCGAGCCACCAGCAAAGGTCAGGGCGTTATCGGCGGCATAGCTAAGCACGCCGCCATGAACAAAGCCAAATTGTTGGATTAGCTCAGGGCTAATCGGAAGCATTAATTCGGCATAGCCTTGGCGAAACTCACGAATCTGGGCTTTGAGCAGTTGGCTGAAGGGTTGGCTGGCAAGAATTTGTTGCCCAATGGCGGTTAAATCGTCACTCATTGAAACCTCACATAGCAGAAGGATTTGGCGATGGCTGAGCATGTGCCGACAATTTTGGTAATCGAAGATGCTGTCGATTTGGCAGATGTGTTGGTGCGCGAACTCAATAATTTGGGCTATCGGGTTTGGCATGCTGCCGATGGCCGCACAGGCCTCAATTTACACCAGCAACATCAACCAGATTTGGTTATTTTAGATTGGATGTTGCCGCAGCTTGATGGCCTAGAGGTCTTGCGCACGATTCGCCAAACCAAATCTACGCCTGTGCTGATGTTAACGGCACGCAGCGAAGAAACCGATTTGGTGGTGGGTTTGGAGCTTGGTGCTGATGATTATTTGACCAAGCCATTTGGCATGCGCGAGCTGATTGCCCGCGTGCGAGCGTTGTTGCGCCGCGACCAGCGGATTCAGCAGCTGTTGCATGCCGATGTGCAACCAGCAACCGAAGTTTTGCGCTATGGCGAATTGGTGCTTGATCCGCATTTGCATACCGTTGCTTTACGCCAGCAGGAGTTGGATCTTACGCCAACTGAGTTTGCGATTCTCGATTTATTGTTGCGCAACCCAGGCCGCGCATTTAGCCGCAACTATTTGCTCGATACAATTTGGGGCCAAAGCTATGTTGGCGGCGACCGTTCGGTCGATAATGCGATGCTGCGTTTGCGCAAAAAGCTGGCTGATTTTGGCGATGCGATTGAAACGGTTTGGGGCCTTGGTTATCGTTTACAAGCGGAAGCACCACGATGAAGTATTGGTTGCGTTGGTATGCACATGCAGGGCTGTGGCGGGCTTGGCTGTACATGCTGCTCTTCAACAGCATCTTCTTAGGTAGCCTATTGTTGCTTGTTGAGTGGCTACCCGTTGATGTATATGTCTTGATGAATGGCGGCTTTTTTATTATTGGCATTAGCGCTGTGGTGTTTGGCTTGAGTTTGGCTTTCACCGAAGGTGGATTTTGGCGCAAATTACTGCTCGAGCTTGCTGCATTTGTGCTTGCGCTGATCAGCTTGACCCTGCTTGGGAGTTTTGTTTCGTGGTATGAACTTTCACGTCCCATGAGTGCATGGCAGGATGAATTTTATATAGCGTTTCCCGATATGCTGCTCTTTTTTAGCATCCACAATGTAACATTTATTGGAACCCGTTGCTTAATGTGGTTTTGGCGTTGGTGGAATCGCTTGCGTAAACGTTCGTTGCTGTGGACGTTGACCCATGATCAATTAACCATTGTTTTTGTCTTGATGGTGATTTTTGGGGTTACCGTGGCCGGGCTTTCGATTTATATGCGTGGCAATGAGTTGGCGAACTCCGATAATTCAACCACATTCTTGATTGAAAATGTCGTGCAATATTCGTTGCTAGGTTCGATCTATGGTGCGCTGATGATTGTCGGCCTGTTTATCTTTTTGCCAGTGGCGATGATTCTTTCGTATATGCTGATTCGGCGGGTTATGCGGCGGATTGAGGCCTTGGCAATGGCGACAACTGCACTGCGCAATGGCGATTATAGCTCGCGAATTGTGGTGCATGGCAATGATGAGATTGCCCAGCTGCAAGCCAATTTCAATGCCATGGCCGAACAACTCGATACAACCGTTAATGCCCTGAAAACCGAGCGCGATCGCGTTGCTGGCTTGCTCGATGACCGGCGGGCCTTGGTTGCCAGCGTTTCGCATGAATTGCGCACCCCCGTGGCGACCATGCGCGGCTACCTTGAATCGAGCTTACACGCAGAACAAGGATTAACGCCCCAGATTCAGCGCGATTTGCTGGTGATGGAGCGCGAAACTCTGCGCTTACAGCAATTGATTGAAGATTTGTTTTTGCTTTCGGCCAGCGAAGTTAGCCGTTTGACCCTCAACCGCGAAGCCCATGATCTTGCTCCTTTAATTAATCGGATTGTCCAAACCGTGCAGCCTTTGGCGTGGCGGCAATCGCGGGTTGATGTGCTGGCAGAGTGTGCCGCCGAGCTTGATCAAGCACTGATTGATCCCCAACGCTTTGAGCAAATTTTGCGTAATTTGCTGCATAATGCCTTGCGCTATACCCCGCCTGGGGGCTTGGTGGTGGTGCAAGCCCTGAATCATGGCGACCAGATTGAGATCTATGTGCGTGATACTGGTGCTGGCATCGACCCCGCCGAGCTTGATTCAATTTGGCAGCGCTTTTATCGCGCCAACGATCAGGCCAACGAACAGCATCAAGGTGCTGGTTTAGGCCTAGCCTTGGTTAAAGAATTAAGCGAAGCCATGGGTGGCTCGGTGGCGGTTGAAAGCCAGCTAGGCGTTGGCACCAGCTTTTGCATTTGTTTCCCCAAAGCCTCGAAACCAATGCTTACGAGCATTTCCTAGACTCCTATATGCCTATAGTTCTGGCCAATAGCGGCGTTGTATATTGACATGCTGCCTAGAACTCTGTAACCTATAGTGAGCATTCCACGTACCAACCCCAGCAAACCCGTTGTATGGAGAACAACCATGACCATTGTCCTTGATCAACGCTCCGATCAATCCCTTGCCGTCTATATTGACGGCGATTTGCAGTTTGATAGCCGTGATGAAGGGGTGTACCACGAGCTTTTGGCCTTGCCTGCGCTCGCATTAGCCCAAGCACGCCGCCCCAAACGCCAACTCCGAGCGTTGATTTGTGGTGGTGGCGATGGCTTTGTTGCCCGCGAATTGCTTAAATCCTCAGCCATTAAGCAGATCGATTTGGTCGATTATGACCCGACCATCCTTGATTTGGCTCAAAATGAATGGCCTGAGCTGAATCAGCATGCCATGACCAACCCTCGCCTCAAAATCCATATCTGCGATGCGGTTCAATTTGTTGATCAGGCAGCACAAGCAGCTGATGAATACGATTTAATCATTTGTGATTTTACTGTGCCACGCGATCAGGTTGGTGCTCGTTTGCAGAGCATCGATTGGTATCAGCAATTGGCCTATATTTTGCATCCTCAGGGTGTTATCGCAGTCAATGCAGCTTCGCCATCGCAAACGCCAGTCGCCTATTGGATGATTTACAACAGTATTCGGACTGCCAATTTGAATCCCAAGCCCTATCGCTTTTCGTTGCCTTCGTTTACTGAGGCTGGCTATGGCGATGATTGGGGCTTTTTCGTTGGCAGCCGTAAAGCGTTCCGTCCGCGTGAGTTTGATCATTTGTCGTTGGCTGAGCCACGCGAGTTTTTGCACGATAGCGAGCAGCTTAAACGAGCCTTTGCCTTCCCTTCCGCGCTGGCCGAAAAACGCACCACTGCCCAACCAACCAAACTGGCCAGCGATGCGCTGTTGCATAGCTTATTCGCGCCAACCTGGGATGAAGCCAGTGGCACCGATTGGACTTCACTTGATTTTGTGCATGATCCAGCGCCGCTGCCCAAGCCGCATACCAGCGCAACCCTGATGCCAAACGCAGTTCAGCAAGCGTTGCAGGCCGATCAAGGGCTTGATGAAAGCCAAGTCTTTGAGCAAGTTGTGCAGGTGATGCCAGCCTTGCGCGCCGAACAAACCCGCAGTATGGTCAGTGAATTTATTGCCAACCCATTGCGCTTTCTGAATTCGCTCGATCTGCGGCGCTTGGTTGAGGCCTTGTTGCGCCGCAGCCGCGAGTTGCCACGCAAATTGGTGGCCGAATTGCGCTTGCTACGCCGCCACCTTCAGCGCACATGGGAAAACCCGCAATTGTTGCTCAGCCGGGGCTTACGCATCGTTTCGGTGATTGCGCTGGTGATTATTTTGGCCAACTTGCTGCACCCCGATACAACCTACGCTAAAGGTGATCCTTCTCCTGGTTCGGGTGCAACCTCCAGCCAATCGATGGTGCGCACCAGCTCGCCCTATGATGTGGTGCAAGCGCCGCCTTCAACCGTTGAAGGGCGCGGCTTTTCGAGCGGCACCTATGGGCGCGGCAGCGTAATTGACGAATATGGCTCGGCCTATCCAACCCGGCGCTATCGCTACTATGGCTCATATTACGGTGGCAGTTCGTATCGCAACTACAATCGCAATCAACGCCCAAGCGAAGATCCCAACGAAGGCGATGCGCTTTATCGCCTGACCCCAGAAACCGATATTTTGGCCAATGGCGAAGTTGTGATCAGCCTGACCGATCAATCGTATCTGTTGCTTGCCGACCAAGTTATGACCGTGGTTGATGCAGAAGATGGCTTGCCGATTGTGTTTTTACAACGCGACGAAGCCTTGGTTTGGCGCACTCATCGCGAGCTTGATCGCCAGCGCCGCGGGCTTGATGGCAGCGTCAAAGCCAAACAAGATTGGATCGATTGGGTCAGTTGGGCGGGTTTTGTGCCATGGCGCAACGATGATGAAGCCGAATTAAACAACATTGTGCAAACCCGTGGCACGCTTGATCAAGCAATCAAAAGCTTGGGTTCGATTCCTGCTAATCAGCCTGCGATTCGGGTTGCCCCAACGTCTGGTGGCTTTCAATTATTCTCCAGCGTTTGGATGAATGCTGAAGGCACGTTTGCAGTCTTAGAGCAGCCCGATGGCAGCAAGGCCTATCTCAACAAAACTGGTTGGTTCAGCGATAGCGCCTTAACCCAACCGCTGAGCGAGCCGTATCCCGATGAGTTTCGCACCAAAGTCTTGATTCCGTTTTTGAGCAAGCAAACAACTGATTATGCAGCAATCAAAAAGCGGATCGAGGCCGATTTGGCCAGCGTCAGGATCGATCTCAGCTCGCTAACGTCGGATAAAAACGAGTATACCTCGATTCAACGTAGCTATGGGCCAAGCGATATTGTCGAGTATGGCACAACCGAAATTCGGGTTGACGAAGCATTGCGCCGCACCAACGATGATATTGCGCGGACTGAGCAGTTGATTCAGGTCTTGAACGATCAACTTAGCTCATTGCCAAAACAAGACAATGCAGCCAAGAAGTTTTTGCAGAGCTTGAAATAATGCAGGTTGCGATTCTGCCCCAATTAACGATTGCCAGCGAGCTGGGCCAGCAGTGGGAGGCTTTAGTGCAAGCCAACCCTGCTGGTGGTGTGATGCAAAGCCTTGCTTGGAGCCAATTCAAACAGCAACGCGACTTGCAGGTTGTGCATTTTGGCTTGTTTGATGCTGAGCAATTAATTGGCGGCATGCTGTGCACGATTCCTGCCCAAAGCGGCGTTGGCAGCAATTTAATTGCTGCTGATGGACCAATTTTGCCATGGCACGATCAAGTATTGGCGCGTCAAGGCTTGCGCTTATTGCGCGAAGCTGCCGAACAGCATGCTGCTGAATATGGGGCAATTGGTTTGCGGATTGAGCCACGGCTGGAACGCCCAGCACCCAATTTGCTGCGTGATTGGCGGCGTGCGCCAGTTGATATTCTGGCTCGCGAAACGCTCTATTTGGATTTGCAGCCTGACGAGCAAAGCTTGCTGGCAGCGATGAAACCAAAAGGCCGCTACAACATTCGCTTGGCGGCGCGGCGTGGTGTGACAGTTCGCATCTCGCATGATGTGGCTGATATTCCTTTGTTTTATCGCTTGATGGACGAGGCTGGCGAGCGCGACGATTTCTATGTTGAGCCGATTGATCATTTCAACGATCTGTTGGCGACGCTTGCCCCGCTAGGCCATGCCCATTTGTTATTTGCCGAATATGCTGGCCAAACCTTGGGAACTATGTTGTTGGTTACCTATGGGCAGCGAGCGGTTTATCAATATGGTGGCATTAGCAACCAACTGCGTGAGCAAATGGCGGGCTATGCCTTGCAATGGGCTGCGATTCAACATGCCAAGCATTTGGGCTGTCGCTGTTACGATTTTTATGGATTTGAACCAACTGGCGATCCCCATCATCCGTTTGCTGGCTTTTCGCGCTTCAAACGGGCCTTTGGTGGCCAAGCAATCGCCTTGATTGGTGCATATGATTATTATTTCACCGAACAATTAGCTGATGTTATTATTCGAGCAGTGCGCGAATTGGCATAGCTAATTGGTGTGAGGATGCCTTTTAGTGCTTCCGAGGAGGCTTAATGACTCAACCGCCACGTTTTGGCCGGATTCCGCCAGACACCGCCCAATTGGTTGCGGGCTTAGCCCAAACCGTTGCTGGTCAAGTTGTCACTGCGTTGCCCAACCACGCTGGCCATGGCACGCGGGCCGCAGCAACCGAAATCATTTTGGGGATTGTGTTGCGCGACTGGCGCGAAAATGAAAACGTCTCTGGGCTATTGCCTGATGACGTGGCCGATTTACGTTCGTTTGTACAGCTGGCGGCAACCCTTGCTGGCAACGATCTTGAAAATCAGGGCGCACCGGTTTTTCGGGCGGTCTTGACCGGATTGATGGAAGATTGGCTCGCCAATTGGAATGCACCAGGCGATCCAGGCCCACCAGGTAAATACTAAGCACTCATGCTGGATAAAGCCCTCTTGATAGTTAAGGAGCATGCATGTCCTCTGAAACCATTTTGCCCCTGTTGGGCCGAATTGCCGCCTCAATTGGTTGGACACTCGTCAGTGTTTTGATTTTTTACGGTGGTGCGCGCCTTTACGATTTGCTTGATCCGATTGATTATCGGGAAGAGATTAAACGTGGCAATGTTGCGGCAGCAATTCAAATGGCTGCGGTAACAATTGCCTTGGCCGCAATTGTAATTATGGCAGTGGCAACCTAACATGGATACACAAACCCAACCATTTTGGCAACGCTTCGGCATCTATACGCTTAGTCTTGGCTTGGGTGGGGCTATTGCCAGTTTTCTATCGTTGTTGCTAGGCAATATCATTTTTGGCCGCTCTAGTCGCGTGCTTACTGGTGGCATGCCAGTATTTCTTGTGATTATGATGGTTATTGTTGGTATTGCAGCCTATTTTATCATCAAGCGCTGGATGAGTGGCTTTGCTAGCTTTTTAGCAATTGGTGGCTGGTTTTTGGCGCATTTCATCGTTAATGTCATCGCGATTGCCTTTTTCGATGCAGATATGTCGATTGTTTCCTATATCATCACCTGGTTGATAATGGGAGCGCTTGGCGCACTGATGTTCAGTAATTCAAGCTTTGCCAAAGCAATTGGCTTGGCTGGCGCAGGCACAGCAATCGGGGCTGGCATCTATGCTGCATCACGCAAAAACGAGGTGCTCAAGGCTTCTGGTTATGGCCGGCTTCCACCGTCAACTGTGATTTTGCTGACCCAACATGTGCGCTTTGCCAACGATGCAGTGAACCAACTACCGCCCAACACTCCAGCCAATTTTCGCAAGATTGCCGTCGAAGTCGTGCTTGATCGGGTGATTCGCGATTGGTGGTCGAACGAAAATACCGATGGTCTAACGCCGACCGATGTCAATGATTTAGGCGCGTTCGTTCAACTGGCTTGGTTTGCAGCCCGTGGCCAAAGCCATATTCTGCAAGCAGAAGCAGTTTTTCGGGCCTGTCTGAGCGCATTGATGGATGATTGGTTTAATGCCTGGAATGCTGACGGAGTTGAAGGCGCACCGCGCTGGCAATACAATTCATGAGCAATTTCATCCAAGATCCAACCTATCCCGCTGCTGGGCGACACCTACTTGCAAATTTAGGTGGCTGCTCAGCAGCAATCCTCAACGATCGCGCTTTGCTGCAAACGATTGTGATGCGCGCAGCAGCTGCGACTAATGCCACAGTGCTCGAAATTGTGGCCCATCAATTCACGCCCCAAGGTGTTACCATCGTGGCGGTGTTAGGCGAAAGCCATGCCTCGTTGCACACCTATCCTGAACATGGAGCGGCCTTCTGGGATTGTTTTACCTGTGGTGATCAATGCCAACCTGAAGCTTCACTAGCGGTGCTCGTTGCTGCACTGCATGCGACAAATGTCCATTCTCAGCTTATAGACCGTACTATCAGCGAAGTCACCCAAACAGCCCCCTCGACACTGGCTTAACGCTATGTCAAGATCGTAGTATCCCTTATTGCCCAGCGATCTTGATTTTAGCGAGGAGCCGCCATGCGTACTCAATATCCTACCAATGAAGCCCAACGGCTTGCTGCCCTGCAAAGTTATGGTTTGCTGGCGCGCCCCTATATCCACGAGTTTGATGAATTAGTGCGTTTGGCTGCATTGTTTTGTGCTACGCCAATTGCAATTATCTCGTTGATCGACCATAAATATCAGTATGTTAAGGCGGCGTTTGGCAGCCAGCTCAAAACCATTCCACGTAAATATTCATGTTGTGCCCAAACAATTATTGAGCGCGATCTCGTTGTCTATGATCGGTCCAGTTTGGCGCATAAGTTCGGCCATCATCCGCTGGTTCAGCAAGGCTTTCAGTTTTATGCTGGCATGCCGATTATTACCCAGCAAGGCTTTGCGCTTGGCTGTATTGCGGTGATCGATCATCAAGAGCGCCAGCTTAGCGCCCAACAACTTGAGAGTTTGCAATTAATTGCGCGCCAGCTTAGCCATCAATTTGAGCTGTTTCGCCAAGTGCAACAGCTCACAACCTTGCCCCACGATGTATTTCAATCAAACCTCACCAACGATCCACAAGTGCCGAGCAAAACACCGTTGCTTGCCAAAATGAGCCAGCAATTGCACAAGCCAATTCAGACAATTATGACCGATAGTCAATTATTGGCTGAGCAATTGCTTGAGGCTGGAGTTGCTGAATTAGAGCCAACTGCGCATCACATTCAAGAAACTAGCGCCCAGCTGTTGGCCTTAATCGACGATATGATCGATTTGGCCAAGATTGAGCATGGTCAACTTGCTGTGCATTCGGAAGAAGTATGTTTGGGGCCGCTGATTGATCAATTGAATGTGATTGTCGGGCCGCTGATGGTGCGCAACCACAATTCGTTCCATGTGCAAATTGCCACCCGCCAATGTGTTTTCTGGAGCGATAATCGCTTGGTGCGCCAAATTCTCGTCAACGTGGTCGGCAATGCTGCTAAATTTACCCACGATGGCTCGGTGCGGATCGAAGTGATGGAAGAAATGCGCAACGAACAGCCATTTTTGGCCTTTCACGTGCTCGATACGGGCATTGGCATGACTCCCGAACAACAGGCGCTCTTATTTCAGGAGCCGTTACGCGCCAGCAAAAGTTTTAGCAATCACCCAAGCACTGGCTTGAGCTTAGCAATTAGTAAGCGTTTGGCATTGTTGCTTGGCGGCGATATTACCTTCAGCAGTAACCCTGGCATTGGCAGTCATTTTACTGTCTACTTGCCGTTGAAAGTCAGCGCCGAGCTTCCTCAATCCCAAACCGCCTAAAAGAAAAGCTTCCCTCACCCCCCAGCCCCTCTCCCACTCAACGCGGGCGAGAAAGTTCCCTCACCCCCCAGCCCCCTCTCCCACTCAACGCGGGCGAGGGGGAGCACCGGTCTATGCAAGAACCATTGCGTTAAAGCTCCTCGCCCGCGCCACGGGAGAGGGGTTGGGGTGAGGGGATCTTCACAACCGACCCTTGAAAGCCAACCCCCTCTCCCACTCAACGCGGGCGAGGGGGAGCGCCGGTCTCACCAATGAATTATGCAAGAACCACGGTGTTAACGCCCCTCGCCCGCTTTCAGAAGGATCGGGGTGAGGGAAGCTGATTTATGCTATACTCGCAAGCGCTGCATCGATTTCATCCCTCCGTTGCAGAGAAAATCTAGCCTTAGTTAATTGCAAAGAACAGTGTTGTTCATGGATGTTGCCATCAACATCCCCTAGAAAGGAGTGATTTCGATGCGAGATAGTCAGTCTGTGTTTGCTGCTGCCAAAAGTGCCACAATGCAGGTGGTGCAGGCCGAGCCGTTGAACGCTGGAACGCCCTTGGATGAGCTAGTCGATGCCTATATTCAGCCAAATAGCCAATTTTTTGTGCGCACTCATGGCACGGTTCCAACGCTTGATCCTGAAACAACGAGCATTACAATTCATGGCTTAATTGACGAGCCATGGAGTATTAGCGTTGGCGAAATTAAACAGCAATTGCCCTATGTTGAGCAAGTTGCAACCTTGCAGTGCGCTGGTAATCGCCGCCAAGAAATGCACGCCTACAAAGCGATTTATGGCGAATTGCCGTGGGGGGCGAATGGCCTAAGCACGGCGACATGGGGCGGAGCGCCGTTGCGGGCTTTGCTTGAGCGCTGCGCCATTCAGCCTGCGGCCAAGCATTTGCTGGGTGTGAGCTACGATCAGGTGGAGCGCCATGGCCAAAGCTTTGGCTTTGGTGGCTCGATTCCGCTTGACGAGCCGATGATTGAGCATGCCTTATTGGCCTATACCATGAACGGCGAAGCCTTGCCAGCGCTGCATGGCGGCCCGTTGCGCTTGGTTATTCCAGGGATTGTAGGCGCGCGCAGCATCAAATGGTTGCGTTCGCTTGAATTCAGTGCCGAGCCATCGCATAACTATTTTCAACGTCGCGCCTATCGTTTGGCCCAAAGCAATGAGCCTGAAGCATGGCACGAAGCCCCGATGTTGCACGAATTGCCAGTCAATGCGGTGGTTTGCCAACCAGCGCCCGAACAAGCCTTGGCTGCTGGTGCCATCACCCTTGCGGGGTATGCAATTACTGGCGGTCAAGCGCTGATTGAGCGGGTCGAAATTTCGTTTGATCAAGGTCAGCATTGGCAAACTGCTAGCTTGATTGACGAGCCAAAACTTGGCTGCTGGAGCCGCTGGCAAGCTGAGCTAGAACTGGCTGCTGGCGACTATGAATGCTGGGTGCGTGCGACCGATACGCTTGGTCAGCAACAGCCTGATCAGCCAGCGTGGAATGTCAAAGGCTATCATCATAATGCCATCCAACGCCTCGACCTATCAGTTTGCTAAGCCAACGATCATCGCTCGCACGAATGCCAGCGATGATCGCTAAAATTGCTGCTCTAAATGCGGTTAAATCAACCGAATTCCTATCAGCGCGTGGTACTATAGTTGCAGAAGCAAATCGAGCGTCATCACGGCTGTGTAGAAGACGCGACACGTAGGGCAACGAGGAAATCTTTCATGCACGAAACAACACTCGTGTCACGCTCGGCGCAAGGATTGCGCTGCGAGGTATGTCAATGGCGCTGTCTACTCGCTGATGGTGAATGGGGTCGTTGTGGTGTGCGCCAGCGCCAAGATCAGGCAATTATTGCCCATAACCATGGTTTAGTTTCAGCAGCAACAATTGGCCCAGTTGAGGATTATGGCTTTCGCCATTTTTTTCCTGGCGCGAGCGTGTTTGCGATTGGCGGCTGGGGCACGTCGTTTCCTGCCCACCACGATGTCGCCTATCACGCGCATATTCCCGACGATCCCGCCAAACAACGCTCGATCGATCCTGAACGGGTGGTGGGCTTTTCACAAGAACGCATGACCAGAGGCGTGGTTTGGGCCTATAACGAGCCAACCATGAATTTTGAGCATGTGTTGGAAACTGCCCGCTTGGCACGCTCGACCAGCCGTATGACCGGCATGGTGACCAATGGTTTTTGGTCGAAACCAGCGATCGATCAGCTTGCGCCCTATATTGATGGCCTGATGTTGACGGTTTATGGTCTGAGCGATACTAGCTACAAAGCATTAACCGGGGTTGAGCAATGGCAAGGGATTTTTGCTGGAGCTGAACATGCGGTCAAACGCTGGGGTTGTCATCTTGAAATAACCACGCCAATTGTTACTGGTGTGAATGATAGCACTGCTGAAATCGAGGGCATTGCGCGCTGGATTAAGCGCAAATTCAATGGCATGATTCCTTGGCGGATTATTCCCAGTCGCGATGCCGATACCAACGCTGCAACCTCGGTGCGTAAAGTGGCGCAAGGCTTGGACTTGCCGTTTGTCTATGGCGCGCAACCAACCGAAACCACGCGCTGCCCCAAATGCGAATGGGCAGTGATCGAGCGTTTTGATGGCCAGCCGCGGGTGGTTGGAGTTGACGAAAGCCATTGCGAAAACTGTGGCAGCGAAGTCTATATTCGCTCATCGCTCTTCAAACGCAATAAATTAAATGACTAAACGAGCTTAGGAGCTTGCCGATGCCCAAACAAGCAGCAGTCAGCGTCCACGATCCGTTAATTCTTTTGGCTCGGCAAGCGGTGAATTGCTTTATTCGCGAAGCAGAAATTGTGGCGGTGCCTGATCCGTTGCCCGTTGAGCAGCGCGAGCCATACGGGATCTATGTGAGCTTGATCAAGGCTGGCAAACTGCGCGGTTGCGTTGGCCATGTGCGCCCCAAACAATCGTCGCTGGCCAAAGAAGTGATTTATACCGCGATTGCCGCTGCTGTGAACGACCCCCGTTTTAGCCCAGTCATGATTGATGAGCTTGAGCAGTTGAGCTACGTTGTGGATGTGGTTGAGCATCTAGCCTTGCTGAAAAATATTGATGCCCATGACCCAAACATTGCTGGTTTGCGCGTCGTGCGCGGGCGCAATCAGGGTGTGGTGTTGCCCAACGCGAGCGGCATTACGACCTTTGAGCAACAACGTCAACTTGCTTATCAACGGGCTCAGCTTACATTGGATACGCCTGCAACCCTTGAACGCTTTCAGGTTAGGCGAATTATTGAGTTATCAGGTAATTATCAGCTAACTGTCAGCTAAGCAACGACCACTCTAATTTGCAGATTTGTCAAAGCAGCATATAATCTAGCAGCCGTCATCGTACTAGGCCGCAGCTAAAACTGGTGGTGATCAACTTGCTCGGCAAAGGTCATGGGTTGGCCATGCTGAAACAGCTATTGTGCTGGGCCGTAGCAAGCAGCATACTTGAAACTGCGCCTAGCGAAAAATTGACTTCTAAAATCGTGATTGATGGCATATCACTTGCATTGCACAACGCTGTGTGAAACTAAGCATAAACTCACTTGATACTTGAACTTTTTATTTGAGGAGCGCCTTGGTATGTTGACTGTCGTGTTCTGGGCATTTATGTTGCTCTGCTGTGCTATAGCTCCAGTGATCATCGGCTTGCGCAACTTTAGCGAACCAAGCGATGTGCAATTCGACGTAAATCAGGCCTCAAACCAATAAGTATGTCAATTGACCAAATACTCACAGCGGCGTATACTACTGCTACAACCCTATATCGCTGAATGAAGGACGCGGAAGAGTATCCCAATGGGATCGCCGACGAAGCAAATTACGGGTAGCCAACCCGTTGATGAATCTTTCAGGCTCCAACACCGTGTCTCGACAGCGCTCTGGAGAGCAAGCATTTACTTGCACCGATGGAGTAACTTGCAACGCAAGGAATCTCTCAGGTCAATGGACAGAGATCAGGCATTTTTTATGTCGCGATCTCTTTTTTTATTTAAGCGATGTGCTCATGTGGCGTTATATTGTTTCAGCCGCCGCCGATGGCGCAACCAATATGGCAATTGATCATGCGTTGGCGCTGCATGCCAATCAATCAGCCTACCCTACCCTGCGCATCTACCGTTGGCAGCCTGCCTGCCTCTCAATCGGCGCATTTCAGCCCTATAGCGATGTTAATGTAGCTGCCTGCGAGCAAGCCCAAATCGAGATTGTGCGCCGACCTACCGGCGGACGCGCGATTTTACACGATGCTGAATTAACTTATTCCATTACTGCCCCCAACAGCAACCCGTTGCTTGGGGGTCGTGTTTTAAGCACCTATCGTACAATCAGCCATGGCTTATTGGTTGGTTTGCGCCAATTGGTCAGTAGCGTTGATTGGGCTAGCGGCGCAAGTGATGCACCAAAATCTGCCGCCTGCTTCGATACCCCAAGCGATTTTGAGCTGACTGTGGCTGGGCGTAAATTGGTTGGCAGCGCCCAAACCCGCACTCGTGGCGCAATGTTGCAACATGGCACGGTGCTGCTCCACGCCGATCACCAGCAATTAAGCAAGGTTTTACATCTGCCAGCTGAGCTTGATGCTACGGCGTTGGCCGAACGCTTAATTGCGCTCGACGAAGCAGCTCAACGGCCCATTAGCTTTGACGAGGCCCACCAAGCGATTGTTGCAGGCTTCGCGAGTGCCTTCAACATAACATTGCAACCAGACCAACTGACTGATCAAGAGCAGGCTAGTGCTGAGCGTTTGCGCCACGAACGCTATAGCAACCCTGCATGGTTACAACGACGCTAAGTGATTTATGAGGTTTTTTGATGAAACAAACACCACTCAACGCTCGCCATCGCGCCCTTGGAGCCAGAATGGTCGAGTTTGGCGGCTGGGATATGCCAGTCCAATACGCCGGAATTATTGCTGAACATAAGGCAACCCGCGAAGGCGCTGGGCTGTTTGATATTAGCCATATGGCGCGCTTTTGGGTCACTGGCCCCGATAGCGAACGCTTCATCCAACTAATCGATACCTTTGATATTAGCAAAACTGCCATCGGCCAATCCGATTATGGAATTATGTGCTACGAAGATGGCGGGATTGTTGATGATATTTTTACCTACCACCTTGGTCCCGACGAATGGATGGTCGTGGCCAACGCTGGCAACGCCGAAAAAGATTGGGCTTGGCTCAATCAACATACTGCTGGCTACGATGTGGTACTGACTGATCGCTCGCAAGAATTAGCGATGATCGCGCTGCAAGGGCCAAAAGCCGAAAGCTTGTTGGCTGGCTTAACCGATGCAGATGTGGTCAATTTGGCCTTCCATGGCATCACCAAGGCTACGGTTGATGGAGCTGCTGGCTATATTTCGCGCACTGGCTACACTGGCGAAGATGGCTTCGAGTTGTTTTTGCCTGCTAGCGAAATTGAACGGATCTGGGATCGCTTGTTGGAAGCTGGCGCTACGCCAATTGGCTTGGGCGCGCGCGATAGTCTGCGTTTTGAGCCAGGTTTGGCGCTGTATGGCCATGAAATCGATCGCGATATTAACCCGTATGAAGCTAAATTGGGTTGGGTGGTAAAGCTCGATAAAGGCCCATTTATCGGCTCGGAAGCCTTACAAGATATTAAGGCCAATGGCGCTGCTCGCACCTTGATTGGCCTAGAAATGACCGGACGCGGGATTGCCCGCCAAGGCTACCCAGTTTTGGCGCTTGATGGCAGCGAATTGGGCGTGGTGACGACAGGCATGCCCAGCCCAAGCTTGGGCAAAAATCTGGCCTATGCCTTGGTCAAGGCAGGCACGGTGAAAGTTGGCGCTGAAGTCGATGTGCTGATTCGCGATAAGCCAGTGCGCGCCAGTATCGTCAAAACGCCATTCTACAAAGCACGCTACAAAAAATAGCTTGCTCTTGCATAAATAGCCGCTTTGGTTGATAGTAGCGCCCAACAATCTATGCTGATTGTGCTGTTTTGGCGTTATTGAAGGAGGACCACCACATGTCCAATGTACCAAGTGACTTGCTGTATACCAAAGAACACGAATGGGTGCGGATCGATGGCAACACAGCAACCGTTGGCATCAGCCATTTTGCCCAAAGCCAACTTGGTGATGTGGTATTTGTGGAATTGCCCGATGTTGGCAAGACGTTTGAAACTGGCGAATCGTTTGGCACTGTTGAATCGGTCAAGGCGGTTTCAGAAATTTACGCACCGCTTAGCGGCAGCGTGGCTGAAATCAACAACGCTGTGATCGACGCGCCAGAATTGGTCAACGAAGATCCGTATGGTGATGGCTGGTTGGCCAAATTTGAATTTACCACCAAGCCAAGCGATTTGCTGAGCGCCGCCGATTACGAACAATTTATCAAAGAAGAAGCGGATAAGTAGAAGTCGGGGTCAGGGGTCAGGAATTTGCGTTCCCTCACCCCCCAGCCCCCTCTCCCACTGAAACGTGGGCGAGGGGGAGCCGACCGTTTTTTACCAAGAAATTGGGGAGAACCACGGTATTAAAGCCCCTCGCCCGCGCCACGGGAGAGGGGTTGGGGTGAGGGGATCTTAATACCGACCCTTGAAAGCTAGCCCCGCTCCCCTTTCTAAGGTAAGGGGAAACCCAAGCCAAAATATAAATTCGTAAACCATGGATTGCAAGGTTAAAGGTTTAGGTTTCATCCTTCATCCTTCATCCTTCATCCTTGTCAGAGGTTATATGAGTCACTACATTTCGATTACCGAAAGCGAACGCGCTGAGATGCTGAAGGCGATTGGCGTTGCCGATGTCGCCGATCTCTTTGTCGATGTGCCCGCTGATCTTCGGTTTCCAACGCTCGATCTGCCCGCCGCGCTTGCCGAAGGTGAAATGGCCCGCGAATTACGCCGCTTGAGCAGCAAAAACAGCGATGTGCTGAACTATAGCTGTTTCTTGGGCGCGGGAGCCTACAACCACTTTATTCCAGCCGCAGTCGATTCGTTGTTGCGTCGCTCGGAGTTCTACACTGCCTACACGCCTTACCAGCCCGAAATTTCGCAAGGCACCTTGCAAGCGATTTTTGAATATCAATCGCTGATGTGTGGCTTGTTGCAAATGGATGCCGCCAACGCTTCGCACTACGATGGAGCAACGGCCATGGCTGAAGGCGCAATTATGGCGATTAATGCAACTCGCAATCGGCGCAAAATTGTGGTGGCTCCGTCGGTGCATCCGCAATATCGCGGCGTGTTGCGCAGCTATACCCAAGGTTTGGATGTAACGATCACTGGCGACGAAAATCCAGCTGCGAGCGTGGCTGATGCTGCGGCCTTAGTCGATAACGAAACCGCCGTGTTTATTGTGCAATCGCCTGATTTCTTGGGCGTGCTACACGATTTGAAGCCTGTCGCCGAGCAAATTCACGCTGCTGGTGCACTCTTGTTGATGGTTACCAACCCAATTGCTTTGGGCTTGTTCCAAACTCCAGGCATGGTTGGCGCTGATATTGCGGTGATGGAAGGCCAGCCGTTGGGCATTCCGCTCAGCTTTGGCGGGCCATACGTTGGCGTATTTAGCTGCACCGAAAAGCTTTTGCGGCGCATGGCTGGGCGTTTGGTTGGCGTAACCACCGACCTCAACGGCCAATTGGGCTATGTATTGACTCTGCAAACCCGCGAGCAGCATATTCGGCGCGAAAAAGCGACCTCGAATATTTGTACCAACCAAGGCTTGATGGCGCTCGCCGCCACGATTTACACCTCGTTGATGGGCAAAACAGGCTTGCGCAAAGTTGCTGAGCTGTGCTACCAACGCGCTCATTACGCCGCCAAAGCAATTGGCCAACTTGATGGCTACGAAGTGCTTGAGCAAGGGCCATTCTTCCACGAATTTGTGGTGCGCTGCCCTCGGCCTGTGGCGGAAATTACCCAAGCCTTACACGCCCAAGGCATTATCGGCGGCTACGATGTGAGCAAGGATTATCCACACTTGGATAATGCAATGCTGATCTGTGTCACCGAGCAAAATACGAAAAACGATATCGATCAGCTCGTCGCAGTGTTGGGAGGCTAAGCCAATGCATACCTACGAACCACCAATTTTTGAATTGAGCAGCCCCGGTAAAATTGGCGCAGCCCTGCCCGACGCTGGCGTGCCCGAAACCGAGTTGCCAGCCCATTTGCTGCGCGACGACGATTTAGCAGGTTTGCCCGAGATTAGCGAAACCGAGGTGGTACGCCACTTTACTCGCATCTCACAGCGCAACTTCTGCATCGACACGGGCATGTATCCGCTTGGCTCGTGTACGATGAAGTACAATCCCAAAATTCACGAAGATGCTGCCCGCTTGCCAGGTTTTGCCTTCATCCACCCCTTGCAAGCAGAAGAAACCGTCCAAGGTGCCTTGCAATTGACCTATGAATTGCAAGATATTTTGGCCGAAATTTCGGGCTTCGATCAAGTTTGTTTGCAGCCAGCAGCTGGTGCGCAAGGCGAATTTGCCGGCATTTTGGTGTTCCGTGCCTATCACCTTGACCGTGGCGACGATCAGCGCGACGAAGTGTTGTGCCCCAATTCGGCGCACGGCACGAATCCAGCGACGGCGGCAATGGTCGGCTTCAAAGTGGTCGAAATTGCTACCGACAGCCGGGGCAATGTTGATTTGGCTGATCTGCGGGCCAAAGTTGGGCCACGCACCGCTGGCTTGATGCTGACCAACCCCAATACCTTGGGCTTGTTTGATGAACATGTGCACGAAGTTGCCAAAATTGTGCATGAAGCTGGCGGCTTGATGTATGGCGACGGCGCGAATTTCAACGCGATTTTGGGCATCGTCAAGCCAGGCGATGTTGGCTTCGACTTTATGCACTATAACTTACACAAAACCTTCACCACGCCTCACGGCGGTGGCGGACCTGGCTGTGGTGCTGTTGGTTGTAAAGAGTTTTTGGCCGATTATCTACCAGGCCCAATCGTGGCGCTCAAAGATGGCCAATATACTCGCCACACGCCAGCCAAGAGCATTGGCCGCCTGAAAGCCTTCAAGGGCAACTTCGGCATGTTCGTGCGTGCCTACACCTACATTCGCATGCTTAGCGCTGCTGGCTTGCGCTCGGTCAGTGAGCACGCCGTGTTGAACGCCAACTATCTGCGTGTCAACTTGGATAAAATCTATCCTGTAGCGTATGATCGCACTTGTATGCACGAAGTTGTGTTTCAAGGCAAAATCAAGGGCGCGCCAAGCGTGCATACCTTGGATATTGCCAAGCGCTTAATCGACTTTGGTTTTCACCCACCAACAGTCTATTTCCCAATCAGCGTGGCTGAATCGATTATGATCGAGCCAACTGAAACCGAATCGAAGCGCAACTTGGATGCCTTTATTGATGCCATGAAGCAAATTGCGCTTGAGGCGGTCGAAAGCCCCGAGCTATTGCATGCCGCGCCAACCACCGCGCCAGTGCGTCGCCTCGATGAAGCAACCGCTGCTCGCCGCCCAATTCTGAAATACGATCAAGCGGCGATTGAGGCCTTGCTCAGCAAATAAACCCCGCAGTTTGGCTCTAGGCTGCTGACTATTGGCTATCGGAATTGTTTGATTAGCTTCAAATTGTTCCGATAGCCTAACGCCGCAGGACGGAAACCGCGAAGGACACGAAGATCGCGAAGAACGTTTTTCGCCACAGATTCTACAGATTATGGTGATGATGTTTTCTTTGCCCATAGCCTATCGCCAAAAGCCCATAACCTTCTTCCCTCATAATTCATCCTTCATCCTTCGGTTCTGGTTCTTTGCTCTCTATTCTTTGCACTCCAAGCGGGGCGCGGCTATAATGGCGCTTGAATCGGTGACTGGCGACACACAAACGTGGGCAACCACGGGGGAGCCGATTTGCGCAGATGCCGCTCGCCTGGGCAAAGGGTTTTTCGCCCTATGTACACCGCGAATGGAGCTTTGGTTCATGCGAGCTATTGTCAGTGTTTCAGACAAGTCGGGGTTGGCGGATTTTGCTCAGGGCTTGAGCGATTTGGGCATCGAATTATTTTCAACTGGCGGCACGAAATCGGCCTTGGTGAGTGCTGGTGTGCCAGTGCGCAGCGTTAGCGATTTGACTGGCTTTCCCGAAATTTTGGAAGGTCGGGTCAAAACATTGCATCCTGGCGTGCACGCTGGAATTTTGGCGCGCCGCGATAAACCATCCCACGTTGCCCAATTAGGCGAGCATCACATTGGCTTGATCGATTTGGTGGTCGTCAACCTCTATCCGTTTGCCCAAACCATTGCCAAGCCCGATGTCACTTTCGATGAAGCGATCGAGCAAATTGACATTGGTGGCCCAACGATGGTGCGCGCTTCGGCCAAAAACCATGCTCATGTGCTGATCGTGATCGATCCTGCTGATTATCCACGCGTCTTAGAGGCCTTGCGCAACCAGCAAATTACCCCCGAACTGCGTCGCCAATTGGCTGCCAAGGCTTTTGCTCACACGGCGGCCTACGATAGCGCGATTGCGGCCTACTTGACCACTGAAACCTTCCCGCAGCAATTGCCCTTGGCGTGGGAATTGGCTCAATCGCTGCGCTATGGCGAAAATCCGCATCAAGCAGCGGCGTTTTATCGCGCGCCGAATGCTGCCGCCAACACCTTGGCCCAAGCGCTGCAACATCAAGGCAAAGAGCTTTCCTACAACAATTTGCTCGATGCAGATGCAACCTTGCAAGTGATTCAAAATTTCGATCAGCCAACCGTGGCGATCATCAAGCACACCAATCCATGTGGCCTTGCTTCGGCAGAGGATTTGGTGGCGGCGCACAAAGCGGCACGAGCGGGCGATCCGCTTTCGGCTTTTGGCGGCATTGTCGGGGTCAATCGTCCGGTTGATCAGGCTTTGGCGAATGTGCTGAAAAAATATTTTTACGAAGTGATTATTGCCCCAGCCTTCAGCCCTGAAGCTTTGGCAATTTTGGCCGAAAAGCCCAATTTGCGCTTGTTGAGCGTCGATACCAGCCGTTCGGCCAGCAACGATTGGGAATATCGCAGCATTGGCGGCGGTATTTTGGCTCAGCATGTTGATCGCGTTGGCAATGACGATTGGGATGCTTGGCGAGTTGTAACCGAAACAGCGCCTAGCGCCGACCAACTGTCCGCCTTGCAATTTGCTTGGAAGGCTTGCGCCAGCGTCAAATCGAATGCAATTGTGTTAGTCCAAGACGAAGAATTGGTTGGCATGGGCGCTGGTCAGCCATCGCGGGTTGATTCGGTGTTGACCGCGATTCGCAAAGCTGGCGAGCGGGCCAAGGGCAGCGTGCTGGCTTCCGATGCCTTCTTCCCCAAAGCCGATGGCATTCAGGCGGCGATTGAGGCTGGCGTGAGCGCGATTGTGCAGCCTGGTGGCTCGCAAGGTGATGATGAAGTAATTGCTGCTGCCAACGCCGCAGGCATTGCAATGATCTTCACTGCGACGCGCCACTTCAAGCACTAAAATCAACGACGGGCCAGCGCTGGTCGGTTTGCGGCCCCGCTGGCCTCTTTTTAGCTGAAAGAAAGTGATGTTATGGTCGAACTAACCTACGATAGCCAAGGCCTGATTGCGGCGGTGGTGCAGCACGCCCGCAGCGGCGAGGTCTTGATGGTTGGCTATATGAACGCCGAAGCGCTGGCCAAAACCCAAACCAGCGGCTTCGTGACCTTTTGGAGCCGTTCGCGTCAAGAATTATGGACCAAGGGCGAAACCAGCGGCAATATGTTGAAATTTATCGCGGCCCGTACCGATTGCGATAACGATGCCTTGTTGATTTTGGCCGAGCCAAGCGGCCCAACCTGCCACACTGGCGAACGCTCGTGCTTCCATACCACCCTTGATGGCACCAAACGCGAAGGTAGCGCAGTGCCGTTGGCCTTCGTCAGCCAATTGTTTGAATTTTTGCGCGAGCGCGAGCAAACCCGCCCGATTGGCTCATACACCACCTATTTGCTGGAAAAAGGCGTTGATAAAATTGGCAAGAAAATCGGCGAGGAAGCAGCCGAGGTCATTATTGCGGCCAAAAATGGCAATCCAGATGAACTGCGCAACGAAGCAAGCGATTTGATCTATCACTTGTTTGTGCTCTTGCTCAATCAAGGGGTTTCGCCAGAAGACGTGTGGTTTACCTTGCGCGAACGCCATGGCCGCCAACGTGAGGAAAAACAATAGCTATGCCTAGTTTTCAACGTCCAGCCGATTTGGCTTCGGTCGACATTCTTGGGGTGCGCGTCGATGACGTAACCATGGATGAAACGATCGACTTGATTGCGGCAATGCTGGCTGCTGGCGGCGTGCATCAAATTGCCACGGTTAACCCGGAGTTTGTGATGGCGGCTCAAAGCAATGTGGCCTTTCGCGCTACCTTGGCAGCAACCAGCCTGTCGGTTCCCGATGGCACGGGCCTGCTGCATGCGGCCCGTTGGCAAGGCAAACAGCTGCGCGCCAAAGTAACTGGCATCGATTTGACTGAGCGCTTGGCTGCTGAAAGTGCCGAGCGTGGCTGGAAAATCTTTTTGCTCGGTGCTGCCGACGGCGTTGCCGCCAAAGCAGCGGCGGTGCTCCAAGCACGCTATCCCAAGTGTCAGATTGTTGGCACGTGGGCTGGCTCGCCACGCGAACCAGATCAAGCGGCGATTGCCGAACAAATTCGGCGTAGCCAGCCAGAGATTGTGTTGGTGGCCTATGGTGCGCCAGCCCAAGATCTCTGGATTCGGCGCTATGGCGCGCCACTGGGCATTAAATTGGGGATTGGAGTTGGCGGCACGTTTGATGATCTGGCTGGTTTGCGTCCGCGCGCGCCGCAATGGATGCGTAAATTTGGGCTAGAATGGTTATGGCGATTAATTCGGCATCCACAGCGTTGGCGGCGAATCTTTACCGCTGTGGTGCTTTTTGGTTGGGCGGCTTGGCGCGAAGCTCAACGCATCAAACGAGGCTAAATCTATGCAAACAACTGTAGAAGAAGAGTTATTTTGTGTTAATCACCCCAAAGAGGCGACGCTCTTACGCTGCTCGAAATGTTTGAACCCCATTTGTGGGCGTTGCGCGGTGCGTACGCCCGTTGGTTGGCGCTGCCCCGATTGCACTGGCGCGGTCGCTGGCCGCACTGGCTATTATGTGCCAACCTTGCTCAGCCAAGTTACCAAGCAACAATATCTCAAAACGGTTGCTGCGATGCTTGGGGTGGCGATTCTTGGTGGGATTGCTTGGGGCCAATTTCGCTTGGTTGGCGGCTGGGGTGATTGGAGTTTTTGGTTTGTGTTTGCAATTAGCCTGGTGAGCGGCGAAGTCGTTGGCCGCCTCTCCAACGAGCGGCGCAATCCGCAACTGATGTGGATTGCAGGCGCAGGTGTCGTGCTGGCTGCAATCGTCGCGTTGCTTTGGACGTTGGGCGTGAGCAACGAACTTGCGCCAAGCCAATGGACGCTCTATCTTGGCGAATCAATTTCGCGGCGTTACCTTGGCCTGACCTTGCCAAATGGATTTTTTGTGGTGTTGGGAGCGCTCTTTGCTGCTCAACGAGTCCGTGAGTAACATGCATCAATTATCATTAATCAGCTACCCAGAAGTGCTGGCAGTCGCCCGTTTGGATGTTGGCGAATCATGGCCTGAATGGGCCATGCAAAGCCCGTTTGTAAGCATAAGCCGCACCAGCGACGAACTTTCAATAGTTTGTGAAAGCCAGTTTTTGCCCGCAGCCGTGCATGCCGAGCGCAATTGGCGTGGCTTGCGGGTTGCAGGCAGCTTAGATTTTAGTCAAGTCGGGATTTTGGCCAGTTTAGCAGCGCCGCTAGCTCAAGCCCAGATCAGTATTTTTGTGTTATCAACCTACGATACCGATTATCTTTTGCTTCGCGAGCACGAATTTGGCGAAGCTGTGGCAGTCTTGACGGCGGCTGGGCATACGATTAGCTGAACCGTGGAGCTGAAGGATTTGAGCTATGCCGACGACTGAGGCGTTGGTACGGGCACGCGCTGAGTTGGAATGTATTCAAGAGTTTGGCCAAGTTATTCATCGCACCCGCGATCGCTTTGTGATTTACGAAGCGTTTTATTATTTGCTTGAGCAGGTTGTGCCAATTGATCATGGCACGATCAGCTTTTTTGATCAGCAACAAGCCTTGCGCCATGTGTATGTGATTGCCCATCGGCGCGGCAGTTTTGCTGATGAGCCAGTCACGATTAAGCCGCATACACCGAGCGCCTGGATTTTGCGCCATAAAAAGCCGCTGCTGTTTGACGATATTTATAACGCTAGCCATAGCGACATCAACCTTGAGCATGCCTTGGGCGCTGACTTTCATCATGCCAGTTGTAGCTGGCTGGGCTTGCCAATTATCCTTGGCAGCCAAGTTTTGGGCTTGGTCACGATTCAACATCACGAATTGGCGGCCTATGGCGAGCGTGAATTGCAGCTTTTGCAAACCCTCAGTTTAATGCTTGCCACCACGATTAATCAGATTCAGCGTATCGAAGAATTGGAAGTTTTGCGGTTGGCCTTGAGTGCCCCGACGATTCCGGTTGATCAACATTTATGGATTGTGCCCGTAATTGGGCGTGTTGATCAGCAGCGGCTCATCATTCTACAAACGATTCTTTTGGGCCATGTCGAACGCCAGCGTATTCGCTATGTCGTGCTCGATTTAACTGGCATGCGCTCATTCGACCCGCAAGCAACGGGCTTGTTCAACAAATTAATCGGCGCTTTGCGCTTGTTGGGTGCAACCTGCATCATTAGCGGGGTGCAAGCTGAAAATAGCGCAGTGCTTAGCCCAATTCTCAGCCAACATAACGTGGTGGTTGTGCGCGATGTGCAGCAAAGTTTGCGCTATCTCAAGCGCCAAATTTGAGTGAGGTGTGTATGAGTGTGTATGAAGGGAGCCGTCATCATCAGCCAGTTGCCCAAACAATTGTGGCGATTCACGAATTGATTCGGGCAATTTTGCTGCCACGTGATTTGGCTGATGTATGTCGCACCATTTTTCAGCAATTGCATAACGTCTTGCAATTCGATGCTGGCTTTATCGAGCACTATCAGCCCAAAACCGATACCATGCAAACAATCTACTCGATTGATGGGGACATTGAGAAAACCGAGCCGTATACCTGGGATTATCGGCGCTCCAAAGTGGTGGCTTGGATTATTGCCAACCGCCAATTGATCCGTTTTGATGATTTGCATGAAGATTTGAGCAAACGATTTAGCGTCGAAAATACCCGCAGCTTTGGCCAAGCAGAAAAACGCTCGCGGGCTTGGATGAGCGTGCCCTTGCTGATTGGCGATGCTTTTATTGGGGTTTTGAATATTCAAAGTTACCAAGCGGCCTTGTATGGCGAGTTTGAAGAAGCCTTGTTGACCACGGTTGCTAGCTCGGTGGCCTTGGCCCTCGATAACGCCCAAGTTCTGGCTGAGCTAGAGCTTGAAGTCAGCGAGCTTGATATTCCGCGCATTCCGCTTTCCGATGATGTGTTGATCGTGCCATTAATTGGCGTGCTTGATCTCTTACGTTGGGAACAGCTGACCCAGACAATTCTTGAAACCTTGCGTGAGCGTGGTTGTGAGCATGTGTTGCTTGATGGCAGCGGCCTGCTGACCTTCGATCCCGATGCAATTCAAGCGATTAGCACGATTGTCAAAGCAATTGAACTGATCGGGGCCAAAAGTATGCTAATTGGCTTGCGCCCAAGTTTGATCGAAGGCCTGATTCGGGCTGGGATTCATCTCAAGAATATTCGCACCGCCCGCGATTTGCCCATGGGCTTGGCGATGTTGGGCATTCGCTAATTAGCGAAGGTTATTGATAAGTATGCCCATTCCAAGCCCGACAATGAGCGTACCCAAGCCAGTCCAAGTTGCGATTGCGATTAGTGGCCAGTGCCACGCATGAATGAGGATGGTGCGTAGTTGCCTCCATTGAAAGTAACTAATGCCAGTTGAAATTATCAGGAACATGGTAAAAACGATCCATAGATAATTTATCGATGGAGGTGGGTCTGAGCGTTGCATAATCGATATGATAATCACGGATACTACCAAAAATGCTGCGCCAAGCCCACTTACTGCACTCTCTGCAACCCATGATTTAACCGCTACTTGCTGATACAAGGCAGCCCGTTGAATGATACTGGCAACGCCGATGCTCAGAAAGAGCGGGAAACCGAGCAATATCGCAATCGCTTGCACTCCTGCCACATTAAACGAGAGCTTCTCGACAAATTGCTGTAATCCGTTGCGTACTGTATGTGAAATAAGCGCCATTACAAACGTGCCTAAGAGCATACTCACGCAACCTATGCTAAACGCTAAAACGTTGTATCCAACCCAACGTCGCCACCGCTGCGGCGCATTGATCTTGCTGACAATGCTTGCTGGCACGCTATAGCCAATTGTTGGGCTGCTGCCTGCTGATGCTGGCAATTGGCGATGCTGAACTGATGCTTGTAGTTGTTCAGGCATGTGCTGCTCCCTGCAGCTAGCCTTCGAATAATGTTCTTAGGATGCCGATTAAAATACAGAGGATCGGCACGATGATACAACTGGCCATAATTGCTAAAATGAAATAGCCAATCCCACAGCCCCAGCGTTTAATTTGCCGGCCTCGGGCATTAGGGATTGCTGGCACAAAATAACCGAGTTGCGGATAGTTGTTGGGATTTGGGCGTTGATGATAGGGATATGGATGGCGACCATATTCATAGGGGTCGCTGATTGTGATGATTGGTTCTTGGCTATCGATGTTGATAATTGGTTGCGCTGGCTCAATTGGGCTTGGTTCTTCGCTCATCTGATTCCCCTTTTGGCTATTTCCCGCTGATAGCTTTTAGCGCATAAATAATGCCACCCCCAAGCACCAGTGTGCCGATGCCTGTCCAGATGCCGATGCTTATGAGTATCCACAACCATGCGCGATTGGTTGTTTTGCGCAGTTCAAGCCATTGCACCCAACTAATAATGCTAGAGATAAGCGCAAAGCTCTGAAATACAAAGAATGTATAGTCGCCAAGCGAGGGAAATGTGATTGGCAGTTTATAATAAATCCAAGCAAGCACGCCAACTGTGCCAACGGTTGCGCTGTTGGTGAGCCACGTTGATCGATTAATGCCATCGCCAACGACCGACCATTGCAGCAAACTTGCAGCATAGATGCTTACGAATGCAGGCACTCCGACCACAAAAATGAGGCTAAAACCCTCGGATATTGGTGCTTGGGTGGGCGATGCACTGCTGTCGAAAGCGCCAAAAATGAAAATACAGCCAACCACCAATATGGCAAAGATTAAGCAGCTCAGCCCAAACGCGAAACAATGAATCGCAATCCATCCATCCACGTTATTCGAATCATCCTGCGCTGCTAGCTGAACCGATGGCACGTGATATGTCGGTGTGGTTTGATTAAGTGGCGATTGCGTTTCTTCGCTCATCGGTTACTCCTTCGGCTAGTGGCGCATTAAATTGCGGAGCCAAAAGCCCAAGCCAGCCCCCCAAATCAAGCTGCCTAGAGTTGTCCAGCTAAGCGTGGTGATTAATGCCCATTGCCAAGCATTATCAACCAACTGGCGGATTCCGCGCCATTGAAGCCAACTAATTGCGCTTGAAGTACACCCAAAAATAAAGAAAATAGCCCAGATATAGCCGGCGAGGGTTGTTTGCTCGTGCTTGGTCAGAATGAAATACGTAATCCCAACAAAGCTCAATGTTCCCAGCGTTGCACTATTCAGGGTCCAAAATAGCCGCTTGAAACGATGATTAATAGCCAGACTTTGCAGCAAACTGGCAATCAAGATCGTGATAAACACAGGAATTATGAGGATGACCCATAGGTTGGGTTGTAGTGCGCGCTGGCCGTTGATCAGTGGCAGTTGCACATTGGTCGATCCAATACTGAAGATGAGCGCAAGGTTGAGCGCCGGATAGATGATGCTGCTGATGAAAAATGCTAAGCAATTTATGCCCAGCCAAGCGAGCCAGTGGCGTGGTTGCTTATGGGCTGCACGCTGGGCCGATGGCACGTGATAGGTCGGTGTTGTTTGGTTAAGTGGCACTTGCGGTTCTTCACTCATTTGCTCAACTCCTTACCAATCACTCAATGGCGCTAACAATTGCCCAATCCCAAAGCCAATCACGAGGGTTCCTAAAATAGTCCATGTCAGCGTCGTCACGACGATCCATTGCCATGCTTGATCAATGGTCTTACGCAGTTCAAGCCATTGCACTACGCTAATTAGGCAGGAAGTAAATCCAAAAGCCAGCAAAATAAACAACGCACTATTAATTGGAAATAGAAACAGGGCCAGTGTGCTAGCGATCAAGGCGCTTGTGCCAACGGTTGCGCTTTTGATGCTCCAGCTTGGCCACTTGATTCCCCGAGTGACGACCCATTGCAGCATACTTGCCAGATAAATCGTGATGAAGATTGGCAGCCCAACGCTGGCTAGCAACATCAGGCCTTGGGCTAGTTGATTTCGAGGTTTGGCTAGATCAATATTCAATCCATCCAATCCAAACAGTACAGCGATTGCAAACAGTGGCAAGAGCAGACAACTTACGATAAAGGCAAAACAATTAATCCCAATCCAGCGGTTTCTGCGGCTTGCTTGATTCCGCTCAGGCAAGCGCGTGCTTGGAACCTGATAGCCTTGGGGCGAATTTGCTCGCGCTGCTTGGTCATCTGAATTGGTCAGCGTGTCTTGCTCCATCATAGTAGCAACACCAAGGCAAGGAGCAGGCTGCCAAGTAGGAAGCTCATGCTGCTCCAGGTTAAACCGCTGATCCAAACCCAATCGCGCGGATATTCGACAACAGCTTGAATTTCAAGCCCTTGAATTAATGCTGTACCAAACGAGGTTATGCTAAAAACGATCAATAAGAAAATAATCAGCGTGAAACCGTAATGCTGGTTGAGGCTTTGGAGGCTAAACTGGGCCAAAAAGATACTTGTTGGTAGCAGCAGCCCAGCTGTCAAGGCCGATTTGACGACCCAAGGCCTGCGTGGGATCGCAGTACCAAAGGCTGTATGTTGAATCATGGCGACGGGAATAGCAGTTAATGTTGCCATGATTCCCAAACCGAGCATAAAAAATAAGTTATTGTCGCTGTCTAGCTGGTCAAATATCAACGGATGCATGTTTTGGATGAAAGCAGCAATGATCACAATAATTGGAAAGAGTATGATTGCGCCAAAGCAAGCTACGCCATTAACTGCGACCCAGCGTTTCCAACGATTTGGCTGATTGAGGTTGGTTAGCGGCGCAGTTGGCACACGATACCCTTGGGCCGAATCGGTATGTGCTAGCTGCTGAGGATTCATCGATGGTTCGAGCATAAAAACCTCTCTTCTCTCCTTATAGGTTTACTGATTAATCCGGTGCGCTGGGTTTCCGCTCTCTGTAGCCGAGGAAACCCAGCAGCGATCGCGTTCGAGATTTGGCGGCTGGTTAGATTTCGCCTGCAAGTGCCATCGCAAAGAAGCCAACCATGCCACCAACCACTAACCCACCAAGGATTGTCCATGTTAGCCCAGTCGTGATCAGCCATTGCATTGGCCGATTGGCAACCTCTTGGACTTCAAAATATTGCACAAAGGCGGTACCAAACGCGGTCACAGCAAAAATAAAGGTTACCATGAGCATATAAATCAAAAAATTGCCTTCGCTAATTGGCAATATCTGAAGTAGCTCTACACTGAGAAAGGTGCTGAGCGGCAGTAAAATGCCAACCGCGAGCGCTGTTTTGCCAACCCATGGCCACAACGAAACTTTACTATGCAAAGCCCCACGTTGAATTAAGGCCACAACTGCGGCAGTAATCGCGCCCGATAAACCATAAAGCACGTAGCCAATCAAACCTCTATTGTCTAAATCATTAAAGTTTTGAAAATTTGGATTTGAATCGATGTAATCGGCGGCAATGATCATAACTAGGATAACAAAAAGGCTCACAAAGATCATCGATGAGATAAAAAAGCCGAGCATGTTCATGCCAACCCAGCGCGTCCCGCGGTCGGGTGCATTAATATCTGCAATAAATTGTGGTGGCCCCATATATCCAGGATTGCCGTAGACGACTGGCTGTTGATAGCCATAGGGCGCTTGCGGCTGGCCATAACCTTGTTGTTGATAGCCCTGTGGTTGGCCATAGGGCGCTTGCGGTTGGCCATAGTTTTGTTGGCCATACGGCGCTTGTTGTTGATAGCCCTGTGGTTGGTAGCCTTGTTGCTGACCATAACCATAAGGTGCTGGATTCGCTGGCAATTCTTGGCTTGACCCATCAAAGGCCCGCGTTACTTGGGGCTGAAGGGCTTGAGTTGGAATTGGTTGGTCTAGGTTGGCTGGATGTATCGGTGTGGTTGGGGGAATCCGATCTGACATAAACACATCTCCTGAAAATCAATCAGCGCGTTGCGCAGGCTTGAATTTGGAATAAAAGGCCTAGGAATTGTAGCACTAATGCAATGACGCATGCCTACGAGGTTAGATAGATGCTGCCACCGAGTATGCATGCAATGCCTGTCCAGGTTAACACTGTGATTTTTACCCAATCATTAGGTCGGTGGGCGATTTTTTTAACTTCGGACAGTTGGGCCATTGCGGTTGCCAATGCAATCAGCCCAATGCAGGCAATGAAATATAGCATGCTGATTAAACTGGTGTTTTTTTGAAATAATGATTGTGGTTGAAGCATAAAGATAAAGATCGCTAAGCTTGCCCAACTCATGAGGGTTACAATTAAACCAGTTTTTAATAGCCATGGCCAGAATGAAACACGTTTGTCCAATCCATCGCGTTGGGCGATAGCGCAGACCATTGCACTCAAGCCAATGATTGCCCCTGGTATCCCAATTGAAAGCATTGGATTCAGCTTTGGTTTATTGATCCAATCAAGGTTAACGGGCTCATACATGGCGACCATGAGTATGCAAATCACGAAGCCATAGAACACTGCAAAAGCGACCATGAAGGCCAGTACGTTATAGCCAAACCAGCGCCACCAGCGTGTGGGCTGCTTCACGTTTTGGCTTGGAACCTGATACTTTAGCGTTTGATTATCCAGCTGTTGGTGGATCTTTGCAGCATTTAATTGGGTGTTTTCTGACTGATCTGCCATCGTTCTCTCCTCTGCATATGCCAACGAGCGCCCTCAGGACGCTCGTTGGTTTGTTTGCTTAACGTGGATTATGCCTATGGATAGCGGGGTGGTGCAATTGTCACGCCTGCTGGTGGCTTGACTCCCGGCCCATACAAATAGAAATCTTCCCACGGGTAGTAGCGGGTAAAGAAGCGTTCGCGGTTGGTTGCGCCATTGGCATTGGTCACCACGCGATACATCGTCACATCCATGCCTGCCCGACCATGGACAAGTTGCTCAACTGCTCCACGGCGCATGGTTTTGTCGTATTGCCAAACCGGTTTGCCTGGTTGTTGCTCGTTGGAGTAGGTTGGGCCTTCCATGCTGGCGCGCCGGCCATCGCCGTAGCCCCACAACGTGAAGGTTACCCGCCCTGCGCTGGTATCGGTATCCGTCCACATGAAAATATCGGTGCCTAAATCGTTCTTCCAGCGGAAATCAACCTCTGGCACGAATACGGTTGCATCGAAGCCCAAAATATTTTCGTAGTAGTAGACGATGTAGCTATGGCCATAGCGCTCGACAATTGGCAAGCCGCTGTTGAAGACCGCCCGATACATGGTGGTTGAGACTTGACATAAACCGCCACCAACCACTTTTTCGAGCTTTCCATTGACAATAGCGTAGCCATCGGTAAAGCCAGCTTCTTCAGAAACATCGCCAACATTTTGGTTGAACGAGAATACTTGGCCAGCTTTGACCGTAATGCCTTTGAAGCGATCAGCCGAGCGTTTGATGTTATTAATCCGTTCGGCGTTCGAGCCGCGATAGTAGGTCGTTGCCCCGCCAAGTTTTTGCACTTCGCGGGCTGGCTTCAGCAAATTTTGATCAATGCCCATGCGGGTGATGTATTGCTTGCCCAACAACCCTTGTTGAATTTCCCACTTGGTGCCAGCGTGCTCTGGATGCCATTCCATGCGGGCACGTTCAAAATATTGCACCGTATAGGTTTGGCCATCTTCGGCGTTAACTTCGGAAAACTCTTCGCTAATTGGGTAGCCAAAGGTGTACAAGCCACCATGGTTGGTCCAGTAATCGCGGAAGCCGCCGCCTAATGAGTGCCCCGACTCAGGATAGAACGTTGCGCCTTCGTAGCTTGGGCCGGTGCGCCACACAAATGGCTCTTCAGCTTCGCGACCTTCGGCGGCAACCGCGCCTAAACGGGTGGCCAAAATATAATAATCGGTATCCTTATTTTCAGGGTGTATTTCCAAGCGGGCGCGCTCGAAATATTGCACCTGAAACCCATTCTCCCAAATCACTTCGGTTAATGGCAAGCCAAACACTTCAAGATCGCCTTGGCGCTCGTAGAAGCGTTTTACATCAAACGAGATGTTGTGGCCAGTTGCCGGAAAATAGCGATATGGCTCCCATGCGGTTGTTTGTTGGGCCTGCACGGCAGCGCTAACTGGAGCTGTTGGTACTGCTGGGGCAAGCCCAAACAGTGCCAATCCCAAGACCAGTGACGGTACAATCCGCCAACGTTGACCTGGCATAGTTCTATTCTCCCAATTGCTTAGTAATTCAGTATTAGGCCATTGTACGCGTCAGTTAAGCTTGCGTCAATGGTGAGAATTGCTAATTGATGGCTGGTTACCCCAATCGTAATTGTATTTGCTGAGCTTCAAAACCTGCCATGGCTCAACCCGTTGGACTCCTGGCAAGGGTGCAATATGGTCAGCCAACAGGTCTAATAACTCATCGGTGGAGCGCAACCATGCTTCTAATACAACATCATAGCTGCCCAAGGTCAGGCCCACAAAATGCACATTTGGCAAATTGCATAAGGCTTGCTCAATCTGGCGTTGATAAGCACGATCGATTTGCATGCCGATGATTGCCACCACTTGATAGCCTAAAGCATAGGGCGAAGCAACTGCCACAATCTTAATCAAACCGTCTTCGACCAAGCGCTCAATGCGGCGGCGCACGGTTGGCTCGCTGCTGCCAACTTTGCTGGCAATCGCCCGATTGGGGAGTCGGGCATCGGTTTGCAAGACTTCTAAAATGGCATGATCAAGCTCGTCCATTGTCATAACGTATTCCTCCAATGTGGACTGACGAAACACACTCTTTGGGGTTTGGCACAATGACGTTTTTCGTCAGCATTTTGTTCCCAAATTTGTTAGGATCATTACATACCACTGATGTAATGATTAATTCAGGCTATGCGACGCTGCATGAACTTGATTAATACCCATGTTTAGGAGTTTTACAATGGCTTGGTTTTATTTAGTCGTGGCAGGCATGTTGGAAATTGGTTGGGCGCTTGGCTTGAAATATAGTGAAGGGCTGACCAAACTTGGCCCAAGCATTGCGACTGGTGTGATGTTGATTGGTAGTATGGCCTTGTTGGCAATGGCCTTGCGCGATTTGCCCTTAGGCACAGCCTATGCAATTTGGACGGGTATTGGCACTGCTGGCACGGCAATCTTGGGCATTTGGCTGTTTGGTGAATCGGCCCAGCCTTTGCGCTTGGCATGTTTGGTGATGATCGTTGCAGGCATTATCGGGCTTAAATTGTTGGGTGGCAAACCTGCCTAATCTGAATAATTTAGGTGTGGAACGTCCCCTCACCCCCCAACCCCCTCTCCCACGAAAACGCGGGCGAGGGGGCGTTTTCGTTTTAGCCACGAATCGTCGCAAAACCATGGATTTAAAGCCCCTCGCCCACAGCGTGGGAGAGGGGTTGGGGTGAGGGAATAAACCCCTACCCAGGTTAAAGTTTCAGCAGAATATTGGCACTTAGCCATGCAAATGCACGGTTAGGCATGTTCCTTCGCCAACCACACTAGCGACATCGAGCGTGCCACCAAGTTCTCCGGCGCGCTCCGACATACTGGTTAGCCCCAAATGCCGCCCGCTGCGCTCCAATAAATCTGGGTCAAAGCCACAACCATTATCTTTTACCATCAAGGTTGTCGATTTGCTGGCAAAGCTGAAGCTGACCCGCACATTGGTTGCTTGGGCATGACGCAGCGCATTTGAAATCGCTTCTTGAGCAATTCGATACAAGCCCGCGGCGTGGGCTGGGCTGAGCACCGAATCTTCGCCCTCACACTCCAAATTAATGGCCACATCTTGGGCATTCAAGCTGGCAATATGTTCATGCAGCGATTTGATAATGCCATGTTCTTGCAACGGCGTTGGCCGCAATTGCAGCAGCAACTCGCGCATTTCGCCAAGCGATTGATGCGCTGCAGCCTTCAAGCGATCGATTTGGGTGGCAGCCCTCACTGGGTTGCGCTCGACTTGGGCGCGCGCTGCTTCCGCCGTCAAGGTCATGCTAAACAGGGTTTGGGTAACAGAATCGTGCAATTCACGCGCCAAACGTGAGCGCTCTTCTGCTTGGGCCGCCCGCCGAGCTTGATCATACAAGCGGGCTTGCTCAATCGCGATTGCCGCTGAGGTCGCCAAGCCTTCGGCCAAAACCAATTGCTGCGGCCCAAACGGGGCATCGCGATCAGGCGTTGCCACTAAGACAACCCCTAAAACTTGATCCTTGATGCTCAGTGGCAAGGCCAACAAGGTTTGGTATGGAATCGTAGGCGAAACCGCATGAATGACTCTCGCGCAGCCTTGCTTGATTACTTTGGCCAAGGTTGGCTCGTTGCTCAGCGAGGTTGGGTTGGCCCAGCGCATGCGCAGATAATTGTGGTCGCCCATTGCGCCAGCTTGGGGAGTCAAGCGCTCGCCCTGTTCATCAAGCAACAATACCAACACATCTTCAGCATGCAAGGCTTCGCCAATCGCGGCGGCGGCGCGTAGCAACACTTCGGGCAAGTGCAAGGTCGAGCCAACCGTGCGCGTCATTTCCAAAAGCAAAGCCATTTCGGTGGCCCGTCGTTCTGCTGCCGCAAATAAATGCGAATTATGCAAGGCCAAGGCTGCTTGATTGGCAAAATTGGCAACTAAGTGGCCATCATCGGCGGTGTAGGCGTTTTCGCGATGGCTATCGATCGTCAAGATTCCAACCGTGCGTTCGCCAACGCGCAACGCAACCCCAATCCATGAACGAATTGGCCCGGGCTGCATCACAAACGATGGATCTTTGCGCACATCGCCCAACACCACTGGCCCAGGCGAGCCAACCACCCGCCGCGCTAGTTCATTTTCGGGCACTGAAATCCGCAAATCATAGACTTCATTGTTCATGCCACGGGCGGCAATCACTTGCAACTCATCATCTTCAAGTTGTTGTACCGAAGCGCTATCAAAGGTAACCACCCGTTCAAGTTGGCGCAGAATACAAGCCAGCACTTCATCGCGATCAAGCGTGGCGTTCAAGGCAACTGAAACTTCGTTCAAGGCCGTTAGTTGGGCCACATACGAACGAGTATCATCGAGCAAGGTTTGCAATTGATTGGTCGATTGATCGCGCTCAGCTGTACGTTCGTCGATGCGGCGTTGTAAGCGTTGATGCGATTGTTGCAAATCTTCGTAGGCCCGTTCGAGCGTGGCATAATCAGTTTGGATGCTGTTATATTCGCTATCGAGGGCGCTATGCGCTTGAGCCAGCACCGTGCGTTCGCGTTCGGTGCGTTGAATGCTCGTCCACGCTTGGCCCAGCAACAGGCCCAATGAACCAAGCGTAATCAATAATGCCAGCCAGTGTGGAGCAATCCAGAGCCAGCCAACCCCAATAAATACGCCAAGCGTTGCCAAGCCAAAGCTCATGGCTGGGGTTAATCGGGGTTGTGGGGTTGGTCGTGCTTGATTGGTTGGTGCATCAAGAACACGCATAACTGGCTCCTTACTATGGTTAATCATGGCGTTGAATCGCCAAAAATGCTTGTTCAACTTGGCGGCGGGTATCCGCGAGCGAACCGCTATTATCAATTACAACATCAGCATGGGCGATTTTATCGGCCTGACTATTTTGAGCATTAATCCGGAGCAAGGCTTCGGCTTCACTCATTCCACGGTGTTCGATCAAACGAGCCAGTTGGCTGGCTGGGTCGGCGCTCACCACCCAAACTGCATCACACATGGCCGGATAGCCACTTTCGATCAATTTAATTGCATCGATCACGACGACCTTGGTTTGCAATTGTTGTTGGGTTTCCAGCCAAGCCAGAATATATTGGCGCACTGCTGGATGCACCAAGGCTTCCAAACGCCGCAATTGGGCTTGATCGGCAAAAACGATTTGGCCAAGGGCTTGGCGATTAATTGGCTGGCCCAACGTTTGGTTTTGCACAATCGCTAGGCCAAAGGCTTCAACGATTGGCAGATAGGCGCTGCCGTCAGGCGCTTGCACCTGATGCACCACCGCATCAGCATCACAAACCGCTGCGCCGAATTCTTGCAGCATCGCCACAACCGTGCTTTTGCCACATGCAATATTGCCAGTTAAGCCAATTCGATACATACAAGCCCTTATACAAGGATGAATTATGAATTATGAAGGATGAAGTTTTTAACCACGAAGGACACGAAGAGCACTAAGACTGCTATTAACAATGTTGAATGCCAAAATCTGAACTTTTTAGCGTCCTTCGCGCTCTTAGCGGTTACGTTCATCCCTCATAATTCATAATTCATAATTTCGTTACGCTCCGACTTCTTCGGCCAATTGCTCCCAGCGGGCATAAAAATCGCTGAGTTGGTTTTCGAGCGCAGCGTATTGGCTGCCAAGTTCGCCAATTTTGCGTGTATCTTGCTTGGTTGAGGCCTGCATAATTTCTGCATCAAGCGCAGCTTTGCGTTGCTCCAACGTGGCAATTTCGCGCTCAAGGTTTTGGAGTTGGCGTTTGGCGCTGGCTGGCACTGGCGTGGGATTGGCTTTGTTGGCCTTGGTTTGGCGCTCGGCGGCACGTTTGGCTTCGATGGCGGCTGCTTCAGCGGCACGGCGTTCGTTTTCACGTTGCGCGGCTAAGGCCGAATAATTGCCCGGGAAGCGGGTAATACTGCCATCATCATTAACCAGCCACAAGGTATCCGCCACCGCATCAATAAAATAGCGGTCGTGTGAGACAAAGAGTAATGTACCATTAAAATCATTAAGTACACCCTCAAGTGCTTCGCGGGCCTGAATATCCAAGTGGTTGGTTGGTTCGTCGAGCATCAAAAAGTTGCCGCCGTTGAGCATCAACTGCGATAACGCGACGCGCGAACGCTCGCCCCCAGAAAGATCGCGAATTTGCTTAAACACATCGTCGCTGGTAAACAAAAAGTTGCCGAGCATTGTGCGGGCGCGAGTTTCGCCCATTTGCGGGTTATGGCGCAACACTTCATCTAAAATCGTATTATTGAAATCAAGTCCTTCGTGGCCTTGGGCATAGTAGCCAAGCTGCACATTGGCCCCAACTTCAAAGCTGCCAGCGAGCGGCTTAAGTTGATCAACCACGGTTTTGAGCAAGGTCGATTTGCCGCTACCATTTGGCCCAAGCAAGGCCACCCGTTCGCCACGCATCACATACAATTCATCAAATTGCAGCAAGGTCGTGTTTTGGCCATTTTCAGTGTAGCCAACCCCAAGTTGCTCTAACGCCAGCACCACATCGCCAGAACGAAGATTGGTCTGCAAAGCAAATTTCAGTTCTTTGCGCCGTTGCGGGCCTTCAATTGCCTTCACATGGCCGTGAATGCTATTCCAGCCTTCTTTGAAGCGGTTGAGGCGGCGTTCGCGGCCTTTGGCTTCGCGAGCGCGCACGCCAGCCTTGAAGCGCCGAATAAACTCTTCGGTTTTGGCGATCATCTGCTGCTGGGCTTCAAATTCTTTGGCTAAACGTTCCATGCGTTCAGCTTTAATTGTTTGATATTTTGAATATGAGGCTGCGTAATCTTGCAAGCGGCCCCATTCCATTTCCCATGTGCGGTTTGAAACGCGGTCGAGGAAGTAGCGGTCGTGGGAAATAACGATTAATGTGCCATCCCATTCGCGCAAAAAGCCTTCGAGCCATTCCAAGGCCGCCATATCAAGGTGGTTGGTTGGTTCGTCAAGCAAGAGAATATCGGGATCGCCGAGCAGCGCCACGGCGAGTGCAGCGCGGGTGCGTTGACCACCGCTAAACTGCGCGATTGGCTGCGTCCACTGGGCATCAGTAAAGCCAAGCCCTTGAATAGTACGGGTAATGCGATGTTCTTTTTCGTAGCCGCCAGCGTGCTCATAGCGATGTTGCAACTCGCCATAGCGCTCCATTGCCTGCTCCCACTGCGGATCATCGGGATTGGCGATGGTCACTTCGAGTTGGCGCATTTCATCTTCGATGGCGCTGAGCGCGGCAAAAGCGGCATGCGCTTCGCGCTCCAAGGTCGAATCGGGGGCAAAGGTTGCTTCTTGGGCTTGATAGGTAACGCGCAAGCCGCGTGAGCGATGTAGCGCACCTTCGCTGGCGCTATCGATGCCAGCAATAATTTTCATCAACGTCGATTTACCAGCTCCGTTAACCCCAACTAAGGCAATTTTATCGCCACGGGCCACTTGGAACGAAATAGCTTCAAATATTTGATCGGCTCCAAACCATTTGCCGAGATCATTTGCAATTAAGACAGACATTAGCGGATGCTCCTCAAGGTTTTATTCATCATACCATTGCTTTAAGTTTTGGCTATCAGTCTTGAGGCGCACGCCTGCTTGCTGCGTTCGGTTGAGCAGAAGCCGCTAAAATGTCAAAGCGGCGCGATCGACATTGATCGTGCCGCTTATTCCTCAAGCTACAAGCAAACCTGGTTTATTCGGCGAGGCGGTAGCCAACACCCCATTCGGTCAGCAGAATTTTCGGCTGACGAGGGTTGTCTTCTAATTTGCGCCGTAAATGCCAGATATACACTTTCAGCGAATCGTGATCTGATTCTTTGCCACTGCCCCAAATCGAGCCAAGCAATTTTTCGTGGGGCACAACTTGACCAACGCTATCAGCCAGCAAAATCAACAACTGATATTCGGTTGGCGTGAGATCAATCACTTTATCTTTGACTTTCAACTCGCGGCGTTGGCGATCGAGCACCATCAAGCCTTCGCCAGCGGTGATAATTGGCCGTTGCGGTGGAATCCGCCGCAACAAGGCACGCACGCGGGCCAGCAATTGGCTTGGGCTATACGGCTTAGTCATATAATCATCGGCACCGCTATCCAAGCCCGAAACGATTTGTTGGTCTTGAATGTTGGCAGTAAGCATCAGAATTGGCACATTGCTGAACTCACGAATCCGCCGACAGGTTTCATAGCCGTCCATGGCTGGTAACATCACATCCAAAATGATTAAATCGGGTGTGAGCGAGCGGACATACTCGATGGCAGTTGGCCCGTCGTAGGCAATTTGAACCCGATATTTTTCCATGGTGAGTTGCAACGACAGCAACTGGGCTACATCGGGTTCATCATCTACAACTAAAATTAATGGTTGTTCCATACGTGAGAGATCCTCTCCAAAAAAACACTAACCCGATTTTTTAGGGCAATAATTCTGATAATACATGATCCATCTCAGTCTCGGTAATCGCATTAATCCGAGTATACCGAATAATCCCTTCAGAATCAATAAAAAAAGTCACTGGAATATTAAAAATTCCAAATGCTTGTTGGGCAACGCGCTCATTATCGAGCGCAATCGGGTAGGTTACGGCGTAGCGCTGAATAAAGCGCCGAATTTCCTGATCCTTATCTTGGTCGGTCAGGTTGATGCCCACGACGGCGATTTTATCACCATAGCGCTCGGCTGTGCGCACTAAGGCTGGCATTTCTTCCTTGCATGGCTCGCACCACGAGGCCCAGAAATTAATAATTAAGGGCTTGCCACGGTATTCGGTCGGGTTAAAGCTGCCGCCATCAACCGTTTTGAGCACCATAGCGGGCACTGGGCGGTCAATCCCAACCACGGTTTGCGGTTTATTACTATTGCCACTCGTTAAGATTGCCACCGTCGCAATAACGATAATTGCGACAACAATTCCTGCGCCAAGCCAAAGCCATTCTTTGCGCGAAAGGCCTTGCTTGACGGTTGTTTCTGGTTCGCTGGTCATAATGTTTGCTCCTAAGGCTTGGCTCCATCAAGCAGGCTCTGGGCTAGTTGGGCCTGGATGCTATTGGGGCTAAGTTCAATCACTTTGCGCCATAAACGCTTGGCATCGTCCATGCGTGGCTCTGGCAGCAGGGCATACACGCGCCCGACATTCAGCAACACCAGCAAGGTCTGATCATCTTGGGCCAACGCAGTTTCAGCCTCAGCAAGCGCTTGTTCGCTATAAAATGGATTGCCAAAGCCAATGCCATAGCGCGCCAACGCCACCGCCCGATCCGAACGAATCAAGGGCTGGAAGTTATCCAAGGCCAAGGCTTGTGAATAGGCATCGCTGGCTTGAATCCAACGGCTGAGGTTTTGCACGTAGGCTTGGCCGTTGGGCGCATGCTCATAAATCATCTGAATAAAATCATAATGGGCATGGCCAAGCATAATCCAGCCATTCGGATCACGCGGGTTTTGGTTGATCACGCTTTGGGCCTGCGATGTGCTAGCATCAAGCGCCAAGAGTTGGTCGCGCACATTAGGATCGCTAATTTCGCTCAGAATTGCCGAGGCAAACAGCGGCATTTCTTGCGGGGTTCTCTCTGCTGGCGGGCGGGTATTAATCCAAATCAGGCCGCCAGTTCCGGCAAGCACCAGCGCGGTTGTGACAACCAAGACCAGCCAGCCATTCAGCCAGCGCCAGCGCACAGCGCGCTCAACATCAATTGGTTTAATCGGTGCATTGCCGCGCCGCGGTGGCAGCGGACGATAATCTAATTCATCGGGTTGTTCCGACATGCTCTTAAACTCACTCGCTGCGGATGCAAGCAGCGCCTACATCCGCAGCGTTTACTACAATTAAGCGGTTTGGGTTGCGGCCTCAGGCACGCTGGCTTGGGCGCGCTTTTTGGTGGCGTGTTCGATAAAGCGGCGCGTAGCAGCCAACGAGCCACCAAGCGTCATCACGACTGTGCCAACCCACACCAAGCCAACCGCCGGTTTGGTGCTAACAAAAATATCAGCCCGTTCTGGCAAGATTGGCAAATCGAGGCCAACAATTTGCAATTGTACTTGGCGATTTTCCAAGCTCAGCGCTGAAATCAACACTTGATTGCCATCGGCCAAGGTATATGGCTCTGGTTGGTTGCCAACCTCGGCAATTGCCCGTAAGCCTGGCTCGATTGTCGTGGCGTTGCCAGCTTCGTCGTAGAAGGTCAAACGCGCTTTGATCGTAATCTCATCGGTGCTAGTTTCAGCCCCAGTATGGCCTTCGGGCAGGCTATAATCGAAGTTTTGAAACACAAAGCTATAGGGGCCAACACTGCCTTTTTGGCCTTGGGCCAAGGTTAGCAAATTGGGGTTGCTCTCGGCCAAATATTTCCCTGGCGAGATATACAAATCGCCCCACCATTCGCGAATAATCGCCGGATTGCTGATCCATTGGCCATCGCGCGGGTTGAGATATAGTTGTGGCGCTGCATCTTGGACTGTGCCATTCTCGCGTTGCACCGCCAAATCGATTACGCCTTTTTCGGCTCCTTGGTTGTTGGTGCGGGTGGCATAGCCTTCGAAAGTAATTTTGTGGCCAAAGGCGGTTTGGGTGGTGTTCAAGGGAATGGTCATGTTGATGTCGGGCGAGCTGTAAGCCGACGAGCCGACAAAGCCAATCACCAACAGCGCTGCGCCAATATGCGCCGCATAGCCGCCGATGCGCATCCAGCCGCCACGCACCGTGCGCACGATCATCAACAGATTGACACCCAAGCCTAAACTGCCAAACCCAAGATAGGCCAGCGAAAGCGGTTTGCGCACGCCGAGCAGCAAACCAACCACCGTCGCAACCACAGCCAGAATTGCTGGCATCCGCAGGGCATAGATAAACTTGCGCGTGTTGCCACCGCGCCAGCCGAGCAACGGAGCTAAGGTCATCAAGCCAATCACGACCAAGCCAAACGGCGGCGTGACGGTGCGGAAGAAGCTTGGTTGTAGGCTAAAGCGGCCATCTTGGCTAGCGGCAATATCGAAGGCTTTGGCAAAGGTCGTGCGTAGGCCATCGCGCAAAACAGGCGTTTGTGAAAACAGCGGCATCGAGGTGCCAATGCCCACAATCAGCGTGACAATCACCAAACAAAACATGCCAAGCACAAAGAAACTATCACGCGAAAAGAGATTTTCTGAAAGCTTGTTGATTGGAATGTCGCGCCAGCGCTTGATGAAAATGGCGAGCGAAGCTACTAAGCCAAGAATCAACACCACCGCCATGGTCGTGCCAAGGCCATCCTCGGTAAATGAGTGGACTGAGAAATCGCCCAAAATCCCCGAACGGGTCAGGAACGAGGCATACATCACCAAGCCATAGGTGGCAATTGCAAGGCTGATGTTGGCGCGGCGCAAGCCACCATGGGCGCGTTGCACCAGCATGCCGTGTAGCAAGGCCGTTACGGTCAGCCATGGCAAGAGCGATGAGTTTTCTACTGGGTCCCAAGCCCAATAACCACCCCAACCAAGGGTTTCGTAGGCCCAATAGCCGCCAAGGGTTAATGCCGTGGTCAGTACAACCCAAGCTGTGATTGTCCATGGCAAGGCAGCTTTGACCCAGGCATCGTAATCGCGCCGCCACAGCCCAGCGATGGCATAGGCAAAGGGAATTGCCAACAAGCCATAGCCCAAGAACAAAATTGGCGGGTGAATGACCATCCATGGGTTATGCAGCAGCTCATTCAAGCCGCGCCCATCTTCTGCATAGATGATTTGTTTGGCAACATCGAAGCGCAAGGCAAATGGATTGTTGATCAGCATAAAGCTGATAATTGCCACCTGCACCGCCATCAAGGGCATCAGCACAAACGGCTCAAACTCGCGCGAACGCCGCAGCAGCAAGGGCGCTGCCAATAAGCCAACCAAGGCCCAAATCATAAATGAGCCTTGTTGCCCAGCCCACAGCGCCGAAAGTTTGTAGCGCAGTTCTAAATCGTTCGATGAGTAGTTGTAGACATAATCAAACTCATAGCGCCCAAAATAGAACAAGGCCAAAAGCAACAGCGCTGCCACAACGATCGCAACGGCGGCGATGCGTACGCCCCAACGCCCCCACCTCAAGGCGGTGCGCTGGCCTGCAATCAGCAAAATATAGGATGTTGTTGCGGTAAAGGTGGCAACTAAGGCCACAACCAGCAACAATGTGCCAAACATAAACAAATTCATCGACAATCCTCAGGGTTTGGTTTGCTGGCTTGAACCAAATAGGCGCAAGCCATCCGACCTACTTGGCTGCTTGGGTATCTTCTTGATATTTCGATGGGCATTTGACCAACAAATCGTCGGCCACAAAAATGCCTTGGCTCTCATCGAATGCGCCAATCGCCACCACACTAATCGCTTGATCAAAGTTGCCTGGCTTGGGCTGGCGATAGAGCACTTCAATCGGTTGGCCCATTTCATCACGCATGGTAAAGCGGAATGCGCCAGCTTCAACTGTGCCTTGGTTTTGCGGGTAGCCCATCACTTGGACGTTGCGTCCGCTGGCTTTGGCTTCGCTCACGTTGACATAGGGCGTAAGCGAATCGCCCATTGAGGTAAAGCCCAACCAGCCAGCCAAGACCAAGAGCGCGATTCCGACCATATGCAACGGTTTAAGCCGAAAACGGGGAGTTGTTACTTCAGACATTGCTGGTTTCCTTTCGTTCGGGGTTGACCCGTTCTGGCCGAATTGGCGCGTTGGTTGCTTCGGTGCTTGGGTTGGCTTGGCGTTCTTGCAAGGCTTGGCGCAGGGCTTTGGCTTGGCGGTCAATTTTCAGCAAATAGGCAAAAATGCCTAGCCAAACCACTAAAGTTACCGCCGCCGCCACATACATGGCCATGCCTGGGTCGGCTAATCCGTTCATATCGTAATTCCTTGTTGTACTAATTGTTCATTGATGTCGAGCACATCAGCACGCAACCACCAGAGCCAGAAAAACAGCAGCGTAAAGCCAAAGAGGCTGGCAAAGAAGGTTAACAACGTGCGTTGCTCAGTCAACAGGCCAATATTGCCAGTGTTGGCGATTGCAATTTCGACCGTTTGATTGCCTGGCTCGCCCATTAAGCGCTTGATTTGCACGTCGCGCAAGGTTTCTGGCAAGCGCTCAATCGTTTCGGGCTTGTTGCTGGCCCGATTAAAAGACGGTTTTAAGGTGTAATTTGTGCCATTCGATAAAATGCTGACCGTGGCAACCGTCAGATCGGCTTGTTGCTCGATGCCCAACAATTCAACTTTGAAATCCTCAACCGTGCCGATAATCCGCCCATTTTCGGTCAATTCAATGCCTTGGCAGTTGGGCGTATTCAAAATCGCACAATTCGGGTGCAAGGTATCATCAGTGACCCGTGGAATCACAAAGATCAAAAATGGAACGGCTACAAAAGCCAGCAGGGCATAGATCGAACCAAGGTAGCGTTGGCGTTGGCGATCTTCAATCGAGGTTCGCAAGGCAAAATAGGCAGCGTAAATCAGCATTAATGCGGCAATTGCGGTTTCGCGTGGGTCCCAATTCCAGTAGGTTCCCCACACAACTTTGGCAAAAATCGCCCCAGTAACGGTTGCTAAAACGCTGAAAATCAAGCCCAATTCTGCCGCAGCTAAGGCCAAGGCATCGTCACGGGCGCGGCCATGGCGTAAGTAGCGCCAGCTATAAATTGCCGAAAACAAAAAGGCGACGCTGGTCAGCCAGCCCGTTGGCACGTGCATAATCACAATTCGTCCAACGTTGCCCAAGCCCTCGTGAGCCGGCACCCACAAAAACATGGCCACGGCGACCAGTCCCAGCCAAATTCCAGTAAACCACTTAAAGGTTGTCGCAAGCATGCTTAATTGTTCCCACCATGAGAGCGTTTATGCTTCCCAAACTCGTTCAAAAAGCCAAAGTGCGGCCACATGTTCAGCAATGGTATAGGCCGCAAGCAATTGTAAGCCGCTACCAGCAGAGGCCCATGTGCCACCACTGAGCGCTAATTCGGTTGTTTCAACCGCAATAATCAATAATGGCAGCACCAACGGAAAGGCCAGAATCGTAAACAATGATCCTTTGCCATCAGCTTTGGCTACCAAGGTTGCCAAAATCGTCGTTGCCCCAGCGAGGGCCAAGCCGCCCAAACTGAGTGTGGCTAGAAACAAGCCAACTTTGGCAATCGTGACATTCAATAAGCCAATAAAGAGCAACGTGACCAGCGTTTCGAGCAAGGCCAAAATCAATAAATTGACCACTAATTTGCCCAAATAGACTGCCAATGCTGGCACATTCAAGCGCAATAAAGTTGCCGTGTGAGCTTCTTCTTCACGTACAAACGTCCGTGATAAGCCATTCATCGCCGCAAAAAAGATCGCAATCCATAAGAGCACTGCCAAAGTTGCTGCCGAGCGCGGGTCGCGACTTAGGCCCAACGGCCCTAAGCGAAAGCTGACCATCACCGCCGTTGTGACTGCAAATAATGCCATTGCATTCAAGGCATAACGAGTGCGTAGCTCGATTTGTAAATCTTTATAGGCAACGGCCCATGCAGCCTGCCAAAATGCTGGTTTAGCCACGGGCAGCGGCTCCTACAGTCAAAACAAGATCGGCCCAAGTTGCATCGCGCTCATCGTTGGTTGCCAAAATGGTTAGGCCATGCTGGCGCTGTTGTTCGACCAGTTGGGCCACAAATTGGCGACCATGCTCATCGAACATGGCAGTTGGCTCATCGAGCAGCAACACTGGTGGTTTGGCTAACAGGGCAATTGCATATTTCAAGCGTAGCGCCATGCCCGATGAAAAATGCGCTACCCGCTCATGCTCGCGCCCAGCCAAACCAACTTGGGCCAATAGCTCATGCCAATAGGCTTGCTCGGCGGCTAAACCACGGGCTTTAGCGAGAAATTGCAAATGTTCAAGCGCACTTAATTCGCGATACAAGGCCACATCCGGCCCAACAAAGCCAATCCATGGCCGCATTGTGTTTGGGCTGTAGGTTTGGCCTTGCCATTGATAGGCAATTGTGCCAGCAGTTGGGCGTTCGAGGCCACATAACAAGCGCAAAAAGGTCGATTTGCCAGCGCCATTTGGGCCACGCACCGCCAAAATTTCGCCCCGATGCAATTCGCCCGCCAACTGGTCGTAGACCGGGCGGGTGCTGTAGGTTTTGGCAAGGGCTTGCCAGCTCAGTTGTAGCGCCGCATCTGTTCGATTCATCACAGAGTCTATTGTATCATAGCCAATTGGCGCTTTGATGCTCTCCAGCTTAGGATTTCAGGTTGGGTTCTTTAAGGGAATTTTGATATATAGCTGGTTAGATAGATCAATTTATGGGCCATTTGTCCTATAGCAGGTCTAGTTCTTGTCTGCAATACTACAAATCTAGACCTACTAGCCAATTGAGGAGGACCCCTATGAACAACAGGCGGCTGGCCCTGTTAATGAGTTTGTGTGCAGTATTATTTGGCTTTGCTGTGGCCAAACAACCTGTATTAACAAGCGCTAAAGTCCTATTAACTCAAACTCCAGCAGGTAGTACTATAGTACCATCTGAAACGGCTACTCCCAGTTTGACGGCTACACCATGCCCAACCTACTATCCGCTTAATCGTGAAACTGAGGATGCTGCGCCGAACGTAAGTCCAACCAGAACAACCGTCCCAACCCCAAATTACCATCCTTGTTATGTGCATCCGGCTCTGGTTCTGAGTGGGCCTAGCCAAGTTCAAGTTGGGGAATTGTTTACCTTATCGATTGCCTATGAAAATATTGGCATGCAACATACAACGATTCGGTTAAACGATGATTATTTAGCGCGCTTTGATCCACCATTAGCCATGCCATGTAAATACGATCAGCATCCAACCCGCTGTCAGAGCATTACCCTGCGTGCTACCAGTGCTGGTGTTTTGGTAATCGAGGCGCAAGCAAGAGGCGAATCGTTTAATAATGGTTGGTTTTGGAGTGGGGCAAGTGCCAAAACTCCCTTGACAATTAATATTGTCGATCCAAATGCTACGCCAATACCAACCGCAACGTGTGTCGTAACTACGGCAGTACCAACAGTCTATACTGCAACACCAACACCTGCTGGCCGCCAAGCCCCACAGTTGACCCAAACCCCAACGCCATGTGTTGCAACGCCAACCTTTACGCCAACGCCGACGTTCACGCCAACCCCAACGGTAGATGGCCGTGTTTGCGATAGCACTCCAGGCTATAATCAACAAGGCCGCGTACCCCAAATAACTCAACCACCATGTACGCCTGTGCCAACGCCAGTGAGTGCTAGTCCCACCGTTACGCCGATTGTTAAAGAACTGATTCTGAGTGCTCCCGACTTGGTTAATGTTGGCGATGCCTTCAGCCTAACGATCCAGTATGTCAATATTGGCGTGCCCTATACCGGCATCACACTTAGCCCAACCGGAACCGTGCAATTTGACCCACCAATGATCATGCCGTGTAAATACAATCAGCATCCAACCCACTGCCGCACGATTGGTTTACGCGCCGTTGCACCAGGCACAATCGAGATTGATGCTGGGGCGACAGGTGAAGTACCCGTTGCTGGCGGTGGCTGGGCATGGGGCAGCGCTCACGCCCGCAATCCGATCACAGTACGAGTGCTGGTTCTCGACCATAAACTCTTTGTTCCGATGGTCAAAACCCAATAGTTCGTTGATTCACGCATGGCCAATCGATCGTCGTTATGGCGATCGATTGGCATTTAACAAGACACATTTCGGGTGTTTTTAATACGTTTTTAATATCTATATTGCTAGATAGCTTGATTTTTGGGCCATTTGTCCTATAGCGGGTGTAGTTCTCATCGGCAATACTAAAAGCCTAGACCTACTATCCGAATAGAGGAGGACCCCTATGAACAACAGGCGGCTGGCCCTGTTAATGAGTTTGTGTGCAATATTATTTGGCTTTGCTGTAGCCAAACAACCTGCATTAACAAGCGCCAAGGTCTTATTAACTCAAACCCCATCAGGTAGTACTATAGTACCGTCAATGACGGTTACTCCTACGGCGACAGCTACTCCTAGCTGTTTTCCACGGGGTGAGAATAGCCAAGCGCGGGTTCCCAATTTGACCCCGACACTGCCACCAAGTGGCACGCCAACGATCACTGCAACCGCAGATCCCTGTTTTGTGCAACCTGAACTGATTTTGAGTGGTCCAAGCCAAGTGGTGGTTGGCCAAGTCTTTACACTATCAATCCAGTATATCAATCTTGGCATGCCCTACGCCAGCATTGGATTCAACAATTCCTCGTTGGCTCAGTTTGATCCAGCCTTGACAATGCCCTGTAAGTATAACGAGCATCCAACTGGCTGTAGCAGCATTACCATTCGCGCTACGAATGTTGGAACGTTAATCATCAATGCGACAGCAACCGGCGAATCGTATAATCATGGCTGGTATTGGGGCTGGGGTTCGGCTCGCGCGCCGCTCGTGGTCACAATTAGCGATCCGAACGCAACGCCAACCTTTACGCCAAGTAATCCATGTATTACGCCAACCAGCACACCAACACCAAATCTTGGGCAACGCCAAGCGCCGCAATTGACCCAAACGCCAAGCAATCCATGCGTTACACCAACCAGCACGCCAACGCCAACCGGAACACGCACGGCAACACCAACGTTTCCAAGTTATCCGTGCTATACGCCAACAACGTTGCCAATGCAACAAGCACCCCAAGTGACGCAAGCGCCATGTACGCCAACCCCAACGCCAACTAGCACACGCACGGCAACGCCAACGTTTCCATCGTATCCGTGCTATACGCCAACAACGTTGCCAATGCAACAAGCACCCCAAGTGACGCAAGCGCCGTGTACGCCTACGCCAACTGGAACGCCAACCGGCACGCCAGATCTAGAAGCGACACCATGTCCAACCAATTTGGCACTTAATGCTAGTCCATGTATTGGTACGCCAACGAACACACCAGTGAGTGGCAGCCCGACGGTTACGCCGATTGTTTCAGAATTAATTCTGAGTGCACCCAACTTGGTTAATGTTGGCGATGCCTTCAGTCTGACGATTCAGTATGTCAATATTGGCGCGCCCTATACTGGCATCACGCTTAGCCCAACCGGAACTGTACAATTCGACCCGCCGTTGACGATGCCGTGTAAATACAATCAACATCCAACCCAGTGTTACAAGATTGGCTTACGCGCCGTTGCGCCTGGCACAATCGAAATTAATGCTGGCGCGACAGGCGAAGTCTTCGTTCCTGGCGTTGGCTGGTATTGGGGCAGTGCTCAAGCCCGTAATCCAATCACGGTACGAGTGCTGGTTCTCGACCATAAAGCCTTTATCCCGATGGTCAAAACCCAATAGCTCGTTGATTCAAGCATAGCCAACCGATCGTCATAACGACGATCGGTTGGTGTTTAAGCAGCAATTCTCGGCTACAATGGCAGCAGTTCTTTGCTTTTGGAGGTTGCAATGGAGATCAAATGGACACCATGGCGCGGGCAGTTTGTCAAAGGCGAAACGCCCAAGGATTCAGGCTGTGTTTTGTGCGTCAAGCACGAAGAATCAAACGATCCTGCAAATCATGTGCTCTATCGGGGCCAATTTAGCTATGTGCTGATGAATTTATATCCCTATAATCCAGGCCATTTGATGATTGTGCCCTACGCCCATACCAATGATTTTGCCAACCTGCCAGCGGCAACTGCTGCCGAAATTATGCATTTGACGCAGCGCTCAGCCACAATTTTGAGCACAGTGATGAATCCGCATGGCTACAATTTGGGCATGAATTTGGGCCGACCAGCAGGCGCAGGCATCGACGAACATTTGCATATGCATATTGTGCCACGCTGGAATGGCGATACCAACTTTATGCCATTAATCGGTGGCGTGAAGCTGATTCCCGAAGCCATGGATGATACCTACGCCGCCTTAGTTGGCCATTTTCAATAGTAATGTGCCTGCCAAGTTCTCAATTATTGAAGATTTGGCAGGCACGTTTGCGTTAGCTTCCTGATTTTGCCAACATTAAGCATTGTTATGGATTTAGCGGCGTGCTAATGGGACAAAAAGCTTAAACTGACCATTATTAACTAAAATACAGCGGGTTTCAGATGGAAGACTAGGGGTTAATCCATCGCCTGAATACATTCTCCAACAGTATTGGCCTGGTTCTGGTACCGTCACACTCCAACTAGCAGCATCTTGCCAACCTGGATAAAGACTCCAACTTTGGTCGCTTTTCCAAAGTGCTGGCCAATAATTTCTAGTAGCTCGTGGATAGTTATCAGGATCACCGGTGTCTTGCCAGCGCAAGTTGAGGGTCGTGCTTGCCTGTTGGCTATTATTGACAGGTGAAATAAGGGTTGGCGAATTTGGTAATTGATTTAAGGTAAAGGTCATAAAATCAGACCAAATGCTGCCTGTCATTCCATCGCCAGCCATAACTTTCCAATAATAAACTCCTGATTGTGGTAGTGTGAGTGTCCATGTGGCATCATGATTCCAAGGCCGAGTTTGGACCCACCCGCCCACAGCAGCCTTAATTTCAACCTGATAATCACGATAGTTGGCTGGATAATTATCCGGATCGCCAGGGTCATTCCAGGTTAACTGAACGCTTGGATTATGCACGACGGTATTTTGGCCTGGGCTACTCGTCGTTGGTTTATTAGGCGCAGTATTAACTAAATCAAAAAGGTAGCCATGAAATGTTTCTTGTTGATAACCAGATGCAATCGCAGCATTAACTTCAGTTCCGCTGGTCGTATAAAAATGATCATTACGACCTGAATGATAGAGCCGATACAGTTGGCGCGTTGCATATTGGCTTTGACTTTGTTGGGCAAAATAGCCAAGAATTCCTTCATCGTGATAATTGCCACTGGCAATTAATACATTTCGTTCATAAGTATCAACGAGCAAATGTTTGGGAATAATACTGGTATGGGCTACGCGATAAAGGGCTGAGGCATTTGGCATATGACATCCAGCTGTTTGGGTGATATAGCCCTCAATGTGCTCGTAATTCCAATGCACATCACCAAACCCCAATTCAGCCCAATTGCTGGTATAGGTATGGCGTAAACTGGCGGGATGAAAGTAGCGATATAAGGGTTTAAAACAAGGATGCACTGGATTTTGAAGCGTTAGATTAATCGTTGTGGTGGAATTTTGGTTTGCCGATGATGGTAGCCATTGCTCTTGGCCGCTATTCGTAATCGCTTTTACTCGAATCTCGCTAGCACCATTGCCATACTTGCGGGTATCCCAATTCCAGTGCCAACCATATGGGCCTTCAATCCCAGGATCGCTGCGATAATCGCCATAGGTTGCGTTGGCAATGTGCTCAAATGTATGATTCGCAGTATTTAATCGCGCATAAATTTGAATTTCACGAATACTTGCACTATCAATTTTGGCCCAGCCTCGCACTTGAATCGTATCTTTTACACTACTATTTGGAGCTGGCTCATCAATATAACCACGGATAACACCTTGTTGGTTGGTTGAACCAAACCAGTCATTAATACCTTTGATAGCACCGCTTCCCGATGTCCATATATTACTACTATTTGCTGTCCAACCATCAAGCGTTACCGATTGACTTTGCAGCTCAAGATGAATATGCGCTCCATACCAAGTCCCACAGTTATCGCTACCATTCCCTTCTACCGTTGATCCAAGCAGATAACCTTGTGGAATTGATTGATTGAGTTGGACATTAAGTGTTCCAGCTTGAATGTGAATGTAGCCTGTTTGGGTTCCATCAGAAGCCTGGAGCCTAACACCATGCGATAATGGTCCATTGCAGATCTGTGTAACTGTCCCTGCGTGAGCGCTTAAAATTTGCTTATCGGCTGAGTTGGTAGCGGGTGCAAAATCGACAGCTTGGGATAGATACATTACTTCGTAATGCCAACCTTGGGTTAGCATCCAATTTTGGCCATTATTCCAAGGAAATTTTAATGTAGCTTGTGGGGCATTCGGGATTGATTTATTAAGATGTAATAAAATCTGACGAGATTGATCACTAATCAAATTTGCAGGTAATGCATGGACTATTTCGGCGAATTCTGGCATCAAATTCATAACTGCTAGCCAAGAACCATCATATTTCAGAATAACACTATAGCTTTCTCCGCGATAATATTTTGCCTCTTGGTCAAATGCAGCGAATGAAGCAAATGCCCAATCTCCATGCTCTTCAAATGAACTAATTCCATAGGCTATTTGCTTGGAATTTTGCCGAGGCTGCTGCTCAAACCAATGCAGCATTTTCCAAAATGCTGCATGATATGCTGTTGGTACTTGGCTTAAATCAAGCGTTAATTGGCTTTCTCCGGTTGAGGTAATTTGGGCCTTCGCATTAGGGCTTGTCATGCTGATGATCACGATAAATACTAGAAGCCATGGCATAATCCAATGCTTTTGCATTAAATCCTCCAGCGATCGATAGGAATCAAAATATGATTTTAGGACTATCTATGTGTTATAAATGAGTATAAGTAATTGTTGGGATTTTTCGTAGGGTGATAATGAGTAAAGATGGGGGGATATTTAGCTTTTGAATCACATAAAAGTACTATCACCATTGATTGAATAGGGGGATTCTGCCTACTTGACTATTTGCTCAAATCGATCAGGACATCGCGAATGCGTTCGGTGATTGAGCGGGCGGCAGGCGAGGGGGTAGCGCTTTGGTTAACCGAGCGCTGTTGCTCAAGATAATTGTGGGTCGCTTGTTGGCGCTCTGCAACCATCACGCCCAAACGTTCGGCCAACGATGGATTTTTGGCATACAACGGCGCTAAATCGTGGCGTTCAATCACAATCGTGCGCGTATCTTCTTCAGCAATTACGCTGGCCGAACGTGGCTCATCCATTAACATGCCACGTTCGCCAAACACATCACCAGCCCCTAAATGCGAAACGACAAGTGGCGGCTGATCATCATGGGCAACCTCGACGCGCACTTTGCCGCGCGTAATCGCATACAAAATATGTTCATGGCGACCTTGATGGGCCAAAATTTCGCCTCGCTCAAATAAGCGAATTTCCACATGCTCGGCTAAAAAGCGTAATTCTTGTTCGTGCATGCCATCGAGCAGCTTGATGCGGCGCAGGCGCTCGAAAATTTGTTCAGGCGTGTAATCAAGCCGCCGTTGGCGACTGGCCTGTTCTGGGCGGGTCAGCACCATCTCATTCGAGGCAAAGTGAATGCCTTGGCGCTGAAAAACATACCAAATTCTGCTTAACGCATCGCCTTGCAACTGGGGAAAATCGTCGTAGTTGCTGATCCAACATTTGACTTCGTAGGTCGTCGAAAAGGCGGTGTAGTTGCGCACAAATACAAACGGCTCTGGTTGGGCAACAACCCCACGGCTCGAAAGCACTGCTTCTTTCAACAGTTCGCGCACCATCATCGGCGGGTGCATACAATCGACGGTAACCGCAACCCGCATAGCTACTGGCAAACCAGTTGCGCTCATATTGATAATTTGTTGTTGGGCAATAATTGTGTTGGGGATGACGACCACTTGACCATCACGCGGCTTGACCCGAATCGCCCGCCAGCTCATTTCCAAAACGCGGCCATAGCCAGTTTGGGCATCGATAAAAATCCAATCGCCAGGCATAAAAGGCCGTTCCATTTGCAGTGCGATGCCCGCAATTACATTTTTGAGCAAATCTTGCAGCGCCAGCCCAACCACGGCAGTAAAAACGGTTGAGCTGAGTAGCACGGTGCCAATTTGCACTTGGAAGAAGTGACCAATACAAATCAGCAGGGTCATGAGCAGCACAAAGCCCCGCGCAATGTCGCGCATCAAGCGCGGAATAGCATTGGGCCGACCATTGGCAGCCAAACGCCGCACCAGCAGTTGGTCGCCTATATGCAAAATTACAGCAATAATTGAAACAGTAACGACTGTTTGCAGAATTTTGGTGAGCAGTGGCCAGTGTTCGAGCTGTTGATCCGACCATAAACCAACGAGGCCAGCAGCACTAAGCGCCAAAAATTGACCAAGCATATTCAAGCCGCTGATCAGCCCAACCCGCCGCCCAAGCCGAATTAACAGCCGCAACGCTGCATAGCTGCCAACGCCCCAGAGCATTGGCTGAATAATATGCTCAAATACACTTAACATAAAAATAGCTTACGGTTTTGGTTCGGCCATGTCAAGCACCCAATACGGGCGATCTTCGGCGTAGGCAAGGCCAATACCAACATGGCGATAGGCACAATTGGTAATATTAGCGCGATGCGGGCCATCAACTGGCTCATCCATCCATTGGGCTACTACTTCTGCTGGCGTTGCAAACCAAGCAGAAATATTTTCGCCGCGCCGAATAAATTGATAGCCTGCTTGCTCAAGCCGCTCGCTGTAGGTGCGGCCATCGCTGCTGACGTGATCGATCTTTTGATGCTGGGCCATGTCGTCGGCATGGGCTTGGGCGATGCTTTGCAAGCGTGGCTCAAACACCAAGGCCACACAATCGGTTTTTTGGCGTTCGCGATTAACTGCCAGCAAGACATCGAGTTTGAGATCACCAGAGCTGGTCAGGCTAGCGGTCACTTGGATGGTGGGCGAGGTAGTTGGGCTGGCTTGGCTGGTGGCACTGGCTGCGACGCTTGGGGTTGTGGTTTCTGAGCTGGTTGCGGTTGCGGTTGAAGCGGGTGTAATGCTGGCGAGAGTTGGTAGCTCACTCGGGCTGGCAGTTGGGTTGGTAGCGCTCTCAAAGCGAATCACCGTTCCATTGAGGCGTGGTGCAACCCACCACACCCCAATGATCACGCCCAGCACGAGGCCAAACAGCACTAAGCCAAGGCCACGTAGACTATTTGCCATAGGCCGCAATTTGGCTCAGCACATCGCTAATTAATGCGCTAAACATGGGCTTGGCGGTTTCGCCTGCTTCCAGCACTTCCTCGTGGTTGGCTGGTGGCGCGTCGGGGTGAGCAATGTTGGTGATTAGCGAAATGCCCAAAACGCGCATGCCACGATAGCGGGCCACAATTGCTTCCGGCGCGGTCGACATCCCAACTGCATCAACGCCAATTCCGCGCAGATAGTTCATTTCAGCGCCAGTTTCAAACGAAGGCCCTGCCAACATGGCATATACGCCTTCGCGCAAAGTTGCCCCAGCGCGTTCGGCGGCAGCTTTGGCCATCGTGCCTAATTCTGCATCATAGGCATTGAGCATTGCTGGGAAGCGTGGGCCAAGCGTATCGTCGTTGTGGCCGCGCAAGGGGTGAAAGCCTGCCATGCCTGGCAAAAAGATATGATCGGCAATCCGCATTAAATCGCCAACCTGCCAATTGGCATTCAAGCCACCAGCAGCGTTGGTCACAATCAGCGTATCTGCTCCCAAGGCGCGCATCACATGCACTGGCAAGGTCACTTCATCCATGCCATAGCCTTCATAGAAGTGAAAGCGCCCGCGCATGGCCAGCACTGAAACCCCGCCAAGCTCGCCCAACACCAGTTCGCCGCGATGTCCGGGCACTGCCGAAGGCGCAAAGCCTGGAATATTGCTGTAGGAGACGACAACGGGGTTTTGAATATGGTCAACCAATTGGCTCAAGCCAGAGCCAAGGATAATTCCCACTTGGGGCACACGATCAGTATAACGACGAATGGCGGCGACCGCGCCATGGATTGCTTGGGTGCGATTGGTGGTCATGAATTGAAATCCTTTGCAACAATAGCCACATTGCTATGGCCGCAGGCATTATATCCGACTGAGAATTTCGCGTTTTTTGGCTTCAAAATCTGCATCAGTAATTAAATTTTTCTGCCGCAGATCGTTTAAGCGTAGCAACAATTCTTCAACATCATTATCGTTCGGGCGTTGATAGGGTGGCACAAAATTTTTATAGGCATTGACCGATTGCATATACATTGCTGGTTCGCGGTCGTGTTCTTCTTTTGCATTCAACATGGCGCGTTTAAATTCAAGTGGCGCACGAATAAACGCAAAGAAGTTATCGCTGTTTTCATTGGCCGTTTGAACTTCGAGATCACCATAATTAAACATCCGACCCATAAATGTTTGGCGCATTTGAACGTCGTTAATTTTATCGAGCGATGAGTCGAGGCTCGCTTTATTAATAATGCCTCGGAGATGAATCACCCGCCGATCGGTTAATAAAAACTTCTCATTGCGCCAACGCAGGAAATCAATGACAGCACTCGCCAAAATGAGCAAAATAATTGCAATTAAAATCACTTGCACATATGGTTGAATCGCTTGCCATTTGTCGCTCTCAAGCCTAGTAATAAAAAAAATCGCGGCAACCATAATTGCCATCACAACGACTTCAAAGCCAATGCGTCCCAAGAAAACGAACGGATGTTGATGGGCTTCATATTTAATATCTTCGTTTTCAGCTAAGAGTTGCTCAACATAGCTCATTGGTTGTGCTCCTTTAGGGGGAATCGCGGCTAGTGTAGTGGTAAGCTATAGGCTTGTCAACCACGCACTAAATTGAGAAATTGGGTCGATTTTAGCTCACGCTCTAAAACTTGGCTCAATGAGGCTTTTAATACCGCCCGCGCTTCATGCACGGTTGCTGGTGCTGGCGCAAGGCTGGCGACGGTCTCTAAAGGCATGCGCGCCAAGTAGCGTAAGAATTTGAAGGTATTGAGATTGATCGGCAATGTTCGTGGCTCGCTGCTGGAACATTGTTGACATAAAACACCCCCAGTGATTGGGCTATAGCGATCGGCCTCTGGGCTAAGCTCGCGCTCACAGTTGGCACAGTGAAATAGGTGTGGGCGGTAGCCCGAAAGAATCAGTGTGTGTAATTCATAATACCGCAAAATGACATCGCGGCGCACAACTTCATCCAACACATCGAGGGCTGCCAAGGTTTCGCATGTGAGTCGAAACAGCGCCGGATTATCGCTCTCGTCGGCGGTCATTTGGTCAAGCAATTCGGCCACATAATAGCCTTGGCTGATGCGCGAAAGGTCTTCGCGCAGGCTGCGAAACGGCTGCACAACCCGACTTTCGGTCACAACATCGAACGAGCGGCCCTTGGCTAATTGCAAGCGGGTATGAATAAATAGCTCCAAATGGCCAGCCAGCTTGCTGGTCATTTTGCGCACGCCGCGCGCGGTGACGCTGAGCTTGCCATATTGCGGCGTGTAGATCGTCAAAATCCGATCGGCCTCGCCAACATCGGAGCGGCGAATAATCAACGCCTCGGTGGTATATAAGCGGTCGCGCATGCTGGCTCCTTCTAGCTTCGGTTAATGATCTGTAGCCATTGTTTAACGTTGGTTTTTAGTTGTTGGCGTTCGCTGTTGGGCAATGCGTGGAGCACGCGCTCAATCAAGGCTTCGCTGACCAAACTTGGGGCCAAGCGCTGCACCGTCATCATTGCCGTGAGCAGCTGTTTAAGATCGTGGTCACTAATCCGTTGATCAAGCTCGCTGACTTGATTGAGTGCATAGCCAGCCTCGTGCAACCGATGCGTCATCGCCGCCGCATCGGCTAATTCAAACTCCCAGAGTTGCTCATTAAGTTCAGCATAGGGCGGCAAATGTGGCAGCTTGGCAATTTCGCTGAGCAAACTTGGTTCGCTGGCCTCAAGTAACAAGGCTGGGCGGGCTAATAATTGGCTGCGGTCGCTTTGCCATTGCTCAAACAGCGTTTGCAAATCGTGCGGCACATGCCGATCGCACCAGCGCTGCAAAAATGCCTGCATTTGGCTGGCCTGAATGCCACGTTGCAAGGCTTGGCTATACGAATGGGCGGTTAATCGAACAACCATTGTGCCATGAGTATCAGTCGATTGCCACTCGGTAATCCGTTGAATTTGAAAGCGTGGCAATGGCTCGACCGTTGGCGGAACCCGAATTAAGCCATCGCTGGCAAGCTGAAGTTGGCCAGCAAATTGGCTTGGCTCATGCCCAGCATGCAGCAAATGACTTGCCCATTGAGTCAGCCGCAAGGCCTGCGGATGCTTTATTTGATCGAGGTCAAGCAAGCCCAACCAGAACAAGGGCCCTTGGCATGCGGCTTTAATCCATGCGCCTTCGACTTCGTGCCAATGTTGCCAACCGTTTAGTGGCTCGCCATGCTGATTTTCAATGTTCGGTTGCTCAAAATCGCTGCGCAAAAGTTCTGGATAGCTTGCCTGCATCTGTGCCAGCAAATCATCAAAGCCTAACCATTGATCGCTTGGCGCAGTTTGTAAGCATTGCCAAAGCTGTTGGCGAGCGTTTTGCAGATCGAATTGGGCTTGAAGGTGCAACTCGCTGAGGCTAAATTCATCAAAATCGCTGCCAAGCCAGCCATTGAATAGCTGCTCAAGCCGTTGTTTGGGGCTGGCTTCAAGCCAATGCAATGGATTTCCCGCCAGTTGCAATTGTTGATTATTGATTTGCAACAAGCCAGCTTCAAGCGCACAGCTGCGTAGCCAAACCAATTGGCCAAATTGACGCTCACTTGTTGGCGTAGAAACTGCTATGCGTTGACAGATTGCCCGTAAGCCTTCCCGTTCAAGCTGTAATTGGCGCGTCAGTTTCAGTGCTTGCTGATAGCAGACGGCCAAAACAGTGGTCAGCAAACTTTCAGTTTGGCCAAGATCAGCCTCAACCCACGTGCTTGGGCTGGCATATTCGTGCCATATTGGCAAATTTGGGGCCGAAACTGCTGGTAAAGCTTGCAACCAATCGCTAAAAATCACGTAATACTCGCCGTCTACAGCTTTGAGTGGCTGAATTAAGCCCAAAACATACAAGTGCTCAAGCACTGAAGCTTGACCATGGAGGGCCAAGAGATAGGCCCGGGGAGTGACAATATCACGATGTGAGCGAATTTTGCCATACTCGCGTTCAAGCGTTTTGGCCGCGAGCTTACCACCAGCAGCGATCACTCGATCCAACGCCGAACGTTCAGTGCTAGATAACCGCCCAACCAAAGCCTGAATTGCCGTTGGTTGACCAAGCTCAGCGGCATCGGCAACCTGCCACAAATGCGCCAATACATGGCGTTCGCTGGTGGGAAGGCTGGCAAGCCAATCGATTGAAGCATGTGTTCGTGTCATAAAGAAATTATACCCTTTACATTGCAGCATGATTGCATACAATTTGGAAGAATCCGTTTTCGCTAATTGAAGGAGCGCACCTGTATGGAATGGTTATCTGACCCGCAGACTTGGGTTTCGCTTTTAACCTTGACTCTGCTTGAAATCGTCTTAGGGATCGACAACATTGTCTTTATTTCGATCTTATCGGGCAAATTGCCAAAAGAACAACAAGCCAAAGCCCGCCAAGTTGGTTTGGCGTTGGCCTTATTTACCCGGATTGGGCTGCTGTTCTCGCTTTCGTGGGTGATGGGTCTGACCAACACGCTCTTTACCGTGTTTGGCCAAGCCATCTCTGGCCGCGACTTAATTCTTATCTCTGGGGGTTTGTTCCTGCTCGGTAAAGCAACCTTTGAAATTCACGAGCGTTTGGAAGGCACTGAGCATCACGAGCAAAACGTCAAGGCCAAATCGTTCAACTCAGTGATTGCTCAAATCTTGGTTTTGGATATTGTCTTCTCGCTCGACTCGGTGATTACCGCCGTCGGGATGGTTGATCATATTCAGATTATGATTGCTGCGGTGATTATCGCCGTTGGCGTGATGTTGCTCTCAGCAGGTAAAATTAGCGATTTCGTCAACAACCACCCAACCGTCAAAATGTTGGCACTCAGCTTCTTGCTCCTGATCGGGATGTCGTTGGTGGCCGAAGGCTTTGATCAACACATTCCAAAAGGCTATATCTACTTCGCCATGGGCTTCTCGGTTTTGGTTGAAATGCTTAACTTGCGGGTCAAGAAAGTTACCCAAAAACCAGTCGAATTGCGCCAACCTTCGTATTTGCAAGAAGCAGTCGAAGAAAGCACCAAATAACCCAACCTTAAAAAGTTTATTCAACAACAGCGTATTGGCACATGTCGATACGCTGTTGGCGTTAAGCGCTCGTTTGCAATCGCCCTTGAGTAGTATGAGGTGATCCACCATGAAACTGCGTTGGATTCATTACATGTTGCTGTTCGTGCCGTTAGCAGTGGTCGCAGAATTCTTGCTGCACAACGATATGCTAACCTTTATCTTTTCGGCCTTGGCGCTTGTGCCGCTGGCGGGATTTTTGGGCGAAGCAACTGAAGAATTGTCGATTCACACTGGGCCAAAAATTGGTGGCTTGCTCAATGCAACGCTGGGTAATGCCGCCGAATTAATCATCACGATCGTGGCTTTGAAAGCAGGTAAAATTGAATTGGTCAAGGCTTCGCTGACTGGCTCGATTATTGGTAATTTGCTGCTGATTATCGGGTTTAGTTTTTTGCTTGGTGGCTTGAAAAACGGCAAGCAGAAGTTTGATCGCGGCCTAACAGGCATGTCGGCCTCGTTGATGACGCTGGCGGTGATTGGCCTGATTATTCCAACCCTGTTTGAATTGCTCAAAGAAATTGCCGACCCCAACTTGGCGCTTGATGTGTTCAAAACCCAAGTTGATGATCCGCAGTTGCGGGCAATTTCGATTGGCGTGGCAGCTGTATTGATCATCGTCTACATTTTGAGCATGATTTACATTCTGCGCGATGGCGATTCGGGCGCGGTTTCGCATACTGGCTTTGAAGAAACCGACGAAATCGAAAGCCACCAAGCAACCATGAGCGTCAAAACCGCGATTGGCATTTTGGTGGTCTGTACCTTGGCAATCGTTTTTATGAGCGAAGCCTTGGTTGGTGTGGTCGAGCCAGTCGCCCGTTCGTTGGGCGTGCGCGAGTTGTTCTTGGGGATTATTTTTATTCCAATTGTGGGCAACGTGGCCGAGCACTTGGTCGGCGTGCAAGCAGCGCTCAAAAATAAAATGGATCTTTCAATGACAATCTCATTGGGATCAAGCACCCAGATTGCGCTCTTTGTTGCGCCGCTGTTGGTCTTTATTAGTATGCTGTTTGATCAACAGATGACGCTGTTTTTCAGCTTGTTTGAAGTGATGGTGCTTGGCCTAAGCGTGATTATCGCCACCTTCGTTTCGATGGATGGCGAGAGCAATTGGCTTGAAGGCGCGATGCTGCTGGCGGTGTATATCATTGTCGGCATTGGCTTCTTCTTCGTCGGCTAAACCAAAACCCGCCTGTTGTAGCTCAACAGGCGGGTTGTTTTTTAATGATGGCGGGCGCTATTACGCTTTTTGATGTAGTCAATCCCATCGCGCAACGCTAGCGGCGGATGGCCAATTAATTGCTCGGTTGCCGATTGCGGCGCACTATTGTCGAGGCTCAACATCGTTAATTGCGCTGGCGTAACTGGCGGTTTGGGCAAGATTTTATCCATCATAAACACTGCTGGCTTCATCAATGGCACTGGCACATAGATTTTGCTGCGTTTTTTGCCCAATTTTTGCATAATCAGATCCAGCATTTGCTCGTAGGTCAGGGCATCTGGCCCGCCCAACTGATAAATTTGGCCAATTGTGCTGCGATCATCCAAGGCTTTGATGAAGGCATCGATCACATCATCTCGCCAGACTGGTTGGAATTTGGTTTTGCCATCGCCGACCACTGGCACAAACGGCGCTGGGGCAATCATCAACGGGCGACGCACCAAATCGGCCAAGGTATTGATAAATTCATCGCCCTCGCCAAAAATCACCGACGGCTGAAACACCGTCCACTCTAAGCCGCTGGCCTCAACATATTTTTGGGCGCGAAATTTGGTATCCATATAGGGCAAATTGGGATCGTTGACCACGCCAAGCGCACTCATATGCAAAAAGCGCTTGACTCCCGCTGCTTTGGCTGCATCGACGACATTGACCGTTGCTTGATAATTCATGCGCTCGAAGGTAATGCCACCAGAGCGTTCGCGAATAATTGCCACCAAATGAATAACCGTGCTGACTCCTTTCATCGCTGCCAACAACGATTCAGGATCGGTCACATCGCCTTTGACGATTGAAATATTACCAGCAACCAACTTTTGGGCTTTTTCCGGAGTGCGAACCAACACCCGCACCGGTTCAGGGCGCTGGCGTAATTTTTCAATCAAGCGTGAGCCAACGTAGCCAGTGCCACCAGTTACTAAAATCATACATGCCCCCATTGATCAAGCGGAAACTCGCGGTTGAGCTTGCGCAAGCGCCAGAGAATTTTGGGTAAATAGGCTAATTTTGCCCCAAACGAAAGGCTTGCCCGCCGATTAAACACATCATAATCATTGCGCACAATCTGATCAAGAATTCCGCGGTAGACGGTTGCTGCTGTGGCCACTGCAAAACGCGAATCAGGGTGCAGCAGGCCAATGCCTTGCCAACTTTCTTCGTAAAGTTGATGGGCGCGCTGCATTTCAAATTGCAATAATTGCTGCATTTGTGGGCTGCGCACACCATTCAAAATATCAGCTTCGCGCACGCCAAAGCGTTCTAAATCTTCTTGAGGCAAATAAATGCGGTTGCGGCGGGCATCCTCGCCAATATCGCGCAAAATATTGGTCAATTGCAAGGCTACGCCCAATTTGATGGCATAGGGCACGGCTCCTGCGGCATAACCAATAACTTGCATGCTCAGCAAGCCGACCACCGAAGCCACCCGATAGCAATAGAGCCATAAATCGCTAAACGTAGCATAGCGATTAATCGACAAGTCCATCTCGACACCAGCCAATAATTCGGCTTCAAGTTTACTGGAAATTCTGAACTCGTTGCGCACATTGTGCCAGGCCAAGGGTACAGGGTCATCGTGACGGGGCGTGGAACGCAAGGTATTGAGCCAGTGTTGCAAGCGCTCTGGGGCAGATTCTGGGTGCATGTCCACCAAGTCGTCGCTCGTTCGACAAAAAGCATATAAAACCCGAATTGCATCACGCTTACGGACTGGCAACAATTGGGTACTAAAATAAAAACTTTTTGAATGCACATTGGTTAGCTCGGTACAATGGGCATAGGCATTATTGAGCCATTGGTTGCTGAGCTGATGTGAAACGCTCTCGGCAACCGTTGGAATAAATTGGGCTGGTAAGGTCAATCCAGCGCACATCTGAGGATCGAGCGAAGGCCAAGACATAGCACATCCTTCCTGCTACAGACTCACCATGGTTTGCTGTTAGGTGCTACGCAAACATATCGGCTTTGGATGAGTCGGCGCAAGAATTAGGCCAATAATTCTTCGATGGTATCGCATGCTTGGTCGGCGTTGTAACCCAAAAAGCTGCCAGGCAAGATTTTTTGCTGTTCTTTGCCGCTCAGCGCAGCCCCGCCATAGCCAATAATCAGCGGCTTCGTCAGCTTATTCAGCTCCTGCAAAAGATACGCTGCTTGGCTATAATTTTCTCTGGTGGTTGCGCTCAAGGCAACTAATTTTGGTTTTAAAAGCTGCACGGTATGCAGCAATTCAGAGGTTGGTAGGTTGCTACCAAGATAAATCACGCGCCAGCCACGGCGCATCAAAAACAGCGCCACCATCATCACGCCAAGCTCATGCTGCTCGCCAGGCACGGTTGCCACGATAATCAAGCCTCGATTGGAGCGGGTGCGGGCCTGATGAATTAGGTTACTTAATTTCAACGACATAAACGCTGTGGCTGCATGTTCCTGTGAGATTGAAATTGTGCCTGCATGCCAACCATCGCCAATTGCCACCATGACTCGTTCAATCACCTCGATACACACAGTTTCAACTGGATATAGGCTGAATGCTTGGTTTAAAAGCGCATCGGCTTTTAGCACATCGAAGCTGAGCAAGGCTTGGACACATTTGTTGCTAAGGTCTTGCAAGCCTGCTGCATCATTGGTTATTGGCTGCTCGATTGCGCTGCCTGTTTGCAGCAAGGCCACTGCTTGGCTGATGGTCAAGCCCGATTCTGTTTGTTGGCGTAGCCAATCGATCATCGCTATATCGCGTTCGGAATAGGCTCGTTGGCGGCCTTCGGTACGCTCAGGAAATGGCATGCCATAACGTCGTTCCCACGCGCGCAGCGTATCGGCGGCAACGCCAGTGCGTTGCACCACAGCTTTGGTGTTATACAGCGGCTCTTGGCTAAATTGGCTAAAACGGTTGCTTATTTTGCTCATTAAACTCCACCAACGTCTTTACGATATAACCCGACCAATTGCCAACGCGTTGATTGAGGCAAGTTGTTGTTTCAGAACCGTCCACGTTCGGCCCCGATCGCTCGAAACCCACACTTCGCCAGCATTGGTGGCTGCATACAGGCTATCGATTTGATAGGCCACTTGCAGCAAACAACTCCATTGGCCAACTTGACTAAGCTGTAAGCTTTGCCAAGCAGTGCCATCGTTGCGCTCTAACTGCTTGGAATCGCTGGCGATGCGAATGCTTGCTGGTGGTTGGCCCGCTAATTCAAGCTGTTGGTTTGGTGGAATTGGCTCAGGTGTTGGCTCAAGCACGTGCCACGCTTGGCCGCCGTCGTTGGTTTGCCAGGCCTGCTCGCTGCTCCAAACTGTGGCTTGCATTGGTGCATCCGCTTGGCAAACAACTGCCCGAATTGCTTGATCTGTCAATTCAATGCCTACCGAAATCCAGCGATCAATTCGGCCTGGATTGCTGAGTAAAACCACGCCATGATCGGTGCCAATATAGAGTAATTGTGCTTGTGCCATCAGTTCGATCCTGCGCTAGAGAATTATGGGCAAAAGCCGTCGTAATTAAGCAATAATACGGCCACGGGTCGCGACAATTTGCACCGCACCATCGCGTTGCTCAAACGAAACGTGTAAACCAGCGGCGCGTAAACTGGCAACAAATTGATCGCCAGCCAAAAATTGAATCCCGCCACTGAGCAAGAAGGTTTGGAATAAACGGCCAGAGCGCGACGCTGCCTGTTGCGCTTGCATCCAAAAGCTGCGGCCAGCGGCGAGCAAACAGCGCCGCACTTCGGAAATTGCGCGATCTGGGCGCACAAACTCGTTGAGTGAGCCACCGCAAGCAACGCCAGCCAAACATTGGTCGCCAAAGGGCAGATCTTCGGCTAAACCACGAATATAGCTAATTTTGAGGCGTTTGGCGCGGCTACGGCGTTGGGCTTCGCGCAACATTGGCAGCGAATGATCAAGCGCCACGCAATGGCTATCAGCAGGGAGGTTGGCGGCAATCGCGCGCGCATAGAGGCCATTCGAGCATGCTATATCGAGATAGATGCCGCCGCGTTGGGGTGCTAGCTGGGCGATTAATAAGGCTACTTCTTCATCCAAGGGGAAACTGCGCCCGCTGAGTTTGCTCAAGGCTTGCCAGCGCCAAAGCCGTTCGTAGCCCCAGGCAGCCAGCGGCAAGCGATTAACCACTTGCGCGCCATTCCAAGCAGCAGAGCGTGGCAATAGATCAACGATCCCATCGCGAATTGGCCATTGTTGACCAACGGCGCTCACCAAGGTTCCCGACCAAACCATGCCATCGCGCCAGCGGGCATCGTGCAAGCTGAGGCTGGTTTGCGAAACTGGACAGCGCAGCCATGGCAGTAAATCTGGATGCATACCTACCTCACCTAAAACGCCAACCTGCGGCGGATTGAGCTTAGTCGTTGTGCAGCACCCAACTGAGATCATCCGAAGCAACATGGCCATGTTCGATCAATTGGACAAAGAGATCGACCAATTCGGCCTGCCATTGGGTGTTGCGGCCTGAGCGTAAGACTTGGACAGCTTCGCTGCGGCTCATGCCTTTGCGATAGGGGCGGTCGGTGGTCATGGCATCGAAGCTATCCACCACGGCGATAATCCGCGCGCCTAGGGGAATTGTATCACCAGCGATTCCGTGAGGGTAGCCTTTGCCATCCCAGCGTTCGTGGTGGTGGAGCACCATTGGCCCGACCGAAACCGAAAAGCGCATTGGAGCAACAATATTGGCCCCAATTTGCGGATGTTTCTTCATCTCTTCATATTCTTCGTCGGTGAGCTTGCCCTCTTTTTGCAATACGGTTTCGCGGATGATAATTTTGCCAATATCGTGCAACAAGCCGCCATAGCGAATCAAGCGCGCTTCTTTGGCATCGCAGCCATAGGCGGTTGCCAAGGCATGGCTATACGATGCCAAACGCCGCAAGTGGCCTTCGGTGTAGGGGTCGCGCGATTCAACGGTGGTCGCCAAGGTGAAAATCACGCGCTCGGTGCTTTCGAGTTCTTCAGTTAGACGGCGCACCCGCAACAGCGAACGAATTCGCGCCAACAAGACTGTGCGCTCAAAGGGCTTGTTGATAAAATCGTCAGCGCCCATCTCCAAGCCCAAAATTCGCGATTCATCATCATTGAGGCCAGTGAGCATGGCAACTGGCAGCAATTGCGTTTCTTCGCGGTCGCGCAAACGGCGGCAAACCTCAAAGCCATTCATCACGGGCATGGTCACATCGAGCAACACCAAATCTGGCATACAAATTTGAATATCGTCGAGGGCTTCAACCCCATTGCGGGCGACGCGCACGGTGTAGCGTTCACGTTCAAGCACCCGTCGCAAGGTATCAATACTACGAGCTTCATCATCAACAACTAAAATGATCTCCGACATGTTGATACCCTCAAGGTTGATTGCAAAGTGGATCGGAAGCTGAAACGAAACGCAATTGCGGCGGTTGGTTCTGCTGATCGGCAACAAGTGCCTGCATCGTCACGATTACATGCTGAAGATCTAAAAAATCGACCCAAGCAAGGCTGGCTTGCAGCTTAGGCGCGGCTTTCTGCCAATTCAATCCCAGCCCTTTGGGATTGCCCCGCGACCAATGCACCAGCGCGGCAGCTGTTTGGATGAGGCCTTGCAGTAAGCTGCGTTCAGCGCCGCTGCGTTGCAACCATTGCACTTCCCACGCTTCGTGGGCATGCCAATAGTGGCCAGCGTTAAACAGCTCGTAGCCTTGGATAAACTCGCTCGTTTGTTGCACAGGCACTTGCATACGACGGCAATTTTAGTAGCGCTTGACGCTAGGATCAACCTGCAGCGACCAGCGATCAATCCCGCCAGTCATATTCGTTAGTTGCGTAAAGCCAGCTTGGGTTGCCAAGGCATGACACACTTGGGCCGAGCGTCCGCCGTGATGGCAAAACACCACAATTTCGCGATCTTGGGGCAATTCGCCAACCCACTCATTAATTTGGCTCATGGCTTTGCGTTCGCTTTTGGCGATGCTGGCAATCTCCCATTCGTTTGGTTCGCGCACGTCAAGCAGATACAAATCTTCGCCAGCTTCAATGCGGGCTGCAATCTCTTCGGCACTTTGGTTGTTGTACATCTTAAGCTCCTTGGCTAGGGGCATTCCACCGCGGATGCCACAGGTGAATCCAAGCCGACCAATCGGCGACTGGTGGTTGAATCAATTGGCTAAAATAGCGACAATCCACTAGCGCTAATTCGGGCATTGTTGGCAGTTCGGCGGGGTGACCGCGCTCCCAAGCCTCGCGGCGTTGCGGAAAGTAGGCCACGGTTAATTTGCGCGATTGACGTGAGAGTGATGAGGCAAAGGCTAAATTGGCATAGCGATTTGGGTAAACGATCACCCAATCGCCTTGGGCTGGCGCAATGTGATACGAGGTTGGCATGCCTTGGTCGTTGTGCTCGCCAAAGGCTTGAGTTGGTTGCCATGTAACGGGCAGCGGAGCTTGATCCTGACATTGGGTGATCATGCGCACTGCGGCGGCAACAATTTGCTGATTTGTGCTTTGGAAACAATAAGCAGTGAGCCAATGCTCGCCATAGGCTGGATTAAGCACGATCGACTTCCCTCATATAATGAAGCATTAGGCGTTGGCTAAGCTTCGCCAACCAACCAGCGCCGCCAAACCCCAAGCTATTCAACACAACATCGTCAATATCGACAACGCGATAGCCGAGCCAATATTGGCCAAGCTCCACCATGCAACTTAACCCAAGCCCAATTAAGCACAGTTGCCAGAGCCGGAGTGCTGGTCGCCAATAGGCTAGAAGCCACGCCGTGGGAGCAAACGCCGCTAGATTGCCGACCACATTAATCAAGGCAACCCGCCCGCCTTGCTGGATGGCGGCGCTAATCGTTGCCCCGACCTGCCACTGAATAATTGGCTGGCTATTTCCACCACTCCAATTATGCCATGCTAGGCCAAATACAGCCAATGTATACAGGCTGCCAAGCCATAAATAGAAGGTTGATCGTTTCATGAAACATAACAAACGGGGACGAGAGACTCGTCCCCGCTCACTGTATCGTAGAACAGCTTAAGCTTTGGGCGCAGGCTTAGTGACAGCCGCAGCCGCCGCCAGCCCCGCTGCCACAGCCACCACCACTGGCAGCAGCTTCGCCATCTTTAGGTTTGAACGAGCTACCACAGCCACAGCTTGAGGTTGCGTTGGGGTTATCAATTTTGAAACCACCACCCATCAAGCTATCGATGTAGTCGATTGATGCGCCACCAATGTATTGAGCGCTCATTGGGTCGACCAAGACGCGCAAGCCACTCGCATAGAATTCGGTATCGCCTTCGTTGGTTTGATCATCGAAGCTCATACCATATTGCAAGCCTGAACAGCCGCCACCAGCCACAAAAACCCGTAGCGCATAGTCATCGGACAATTCTTTTTCTTGCTTGATCGACAACAACCGATTTGCTGCTGATGCCGTCACCGTGACCAATGCTGGATCGATTTCAATTGCAGTCATTGGTTTTACTGCTACATCGCTCATTTGAGAGCCTCCTGTACCGGAAAATCAGGTTGACAACATGCCTTCAAATGGCATTTGCTTCCCTGTAGCATACTTGAAAAAAGCTTGAAACGCAAGCAAGGCTTGGCTTGTTTCAAGGGTAAAAAGCACATGCGCCAAGGGCCGATTCGGCCACCAATGGGCGTGAGCTTGTGCTGGAATTCAGCAGGGTTAATGAAGCTGTGCAATGTGCTGATACCCTCAATAGTATAGCACGCTCTACAGGGCTGCGTTCGCTAGTTTTTCAATCAATTAATGTTAATCTTGTGCTAGATGTGGCTCGAAGGTATCGCCCCATGCTGTTTTGCGCGCTGCCTTCCATTGGGCATCACGTTTATTAATCGTTGTGTTGATCAAGCCTTGGGGGGTGCACAGTTGCAATTGAATGCGCTGTGGTTGCTGAAAAGGATGGCGAATGATTCGCGCTGGTGCTGGCTGAGTTGGCTGACGACTAACCGCGATATAGCTCCATTTTTCATCTTCGTAGCCAAGCTCTGCGCCTTTGAGGCTGCGATGAAAGCGGGTGCGCTCGATCCGCGTGGCAAAATGGCACCAATCATTGGCTTGCATTGGGCAGGTTGCTTGATGTGGGCAGGGCGCAATTAAATGGGCTTGCTGGCCAAGCAAAAACTCACGTGCTGCCAAAATCAATTCAAAGCCGCGCGGCGTTCCTGGCTCTACGATTAATAAGTTGCCGCTGGTGGCTTGCCAGGCTTGAGCAAATAATTGCTGGCGTTGAGTTGCGTTTAATTCACCCAACACATAGCCAATCGTAACCAAATCATAGCTGCCTAGGTTGCTCGAATTGGGCAAATTGGCTTGTTGCCAATGGGCCTGTTGGAGGCTTGTTGGGCCTGCTTGCATCAAGCGTTGGCCTAATTGGAGCATTGTGCTTTCGCGTTCGAGTAAATGATGCTGCTGAAGCGTTGGCCACACGAGGCTGGCAGCCCAGGTTGCTGCGCCAGTTCCGGCCCCAAGATCAAGTTGGGTTTGCGGTTTGAAATTTGGTTGGCGTTGGGCAATTTCGCTACAAGCAGCCTTGAGCGCACCAAGGGTTGCGGGCATGCGCGTGGCGGCGTAGGCCAACACATCGGCGGCATTTTGCACAAATGGCGCGGTTGTGCGGCTATGGCCTTCGCGATAACGCTCGGAAAGCCCGCTAGCCGCCGCAGCCAACCGCTTTTGATCAGTGCCAGTTAATGCTCGTTCTAAGGCGACCCGCAAGGTTGGTGGCAACATACCCAAACTCCTAGCATAATTCAGCACTCTATGCTAGCCGATTTCGTTGAGTTATGCAAAATAAGCGCATGTAAATGTTGATCCACGAAGAGCACGAAGAGCACGAAGCATAGAAACCACGAAGAGCGCGAAGGCTTTTTTAGCCACGAATTACACGAATTACACGAATGAGTATTTTTTTGCCACAGATTGGCACAGATTGCTCAGATTGAATTCCCACGATCCCATAGCCAATAGCCTGACCCCTGACCCCTCAGCCCTGATCTCTAGCCTCTTCATCCCTCATCCTTCATCCTTCATCTTCGCCACAGATTGCACAGATTGATTTGATTCGCTCCTATTCCCTCTTACCTTTCTTTTCTAACTTCTGATTTTTGCCTTCTGCCTTCTGATTTTACTTTCATCCCTCATACTTCTTACTTCATCCTTATCTATGTTCTATGCTCTTTGCCCTATGTTCTTAGTGGTCGTTTGCGTGAGGGTGATAGCCTCGTTTATAATGGAAGGCAGTTTTGAAGACGAGGCATATCCTTGATAGCTTTTTGGACAACCTATGGCTTCTATCTCTGGATCGGCAGTAGCCTACTAATACTTGGCTTGCTGGTCTGGATTGGGCGTTTAAGCAAACGTCTGCGTGCCACCGATCAACGGTATACTGCCCTCACCAAAGGCGTTGATGCTGAACATCTCGAAGATATTTGGCTGCAACGCTCGCTGCAAGTTGCGCATCACGATGATCAAATAACCACCCTCGAACGTGAAGTTCGGCGTTTGGGCCGCAGCAGCCTGCATCATGTTGGGCTGGTGCGTTTTAATCCATTTGGCGACGTTGGTGGCGATCAAAGCTATGCGTTGGCACTGCTTGATGGCGAACAAACCGGGGTTGTCCTGAGCAGTATCTATAGTCGCTCAGGCGTGCGCACCTACGCCAAAGCCGTGCAACGCGGCCAATCGACCCATACGCTTTCCGAAGAAGAAGTTGCTTCAATCGCGCAAGCGCTTGGGCAATTCGATGCACCGGAATCAGCAGCTCTACCCGCTACAACAGGAGGCAATTCATGAGCTTATTCGGCAACAAAAAAGTGGTACAACCAATCGCTCAATCACCAACCGGCAAGCCAGAAACCGTGATTGGAGCCAATACCACCTTTGTTGGAACCCTCAAATCCGACGGCAACGTGCGGGTTGATGGCTCTGTTGAGGGCGAAATCGAGGTGCTTGGCAATTTGATCGTTGGCTCGACCGGACGGGTGATTGCGACGCTCAAGGCCCAAAATATCCACGTTTCAGGCGCTGTTAAAGGCCAAGTTGTGGCAACCGAGCAACTCGAAATCTCGCCTTCAGGCAAGGTTTGGGGCGATATTACCGCCGCTTCGTTGCACATCGAGCCAGGTGGTTTGTTCCGTGGCCAAAGCAGCATGACATCCAATATCGATGAGCCATTGTTGCTCGATGCACCACGCTCACGCTTAAACGAAGAACCAAGCGGAGTTTAATTCCTCAAGCAGCGTTGTTAGCAATTTGTCATCATGGGTGGCTAATTTTGCCAAATCATTGTGCTAGGCTAATGCTGCTCTTTATCGATTGAGGAGGGTGTTATGGCTCGTTGGCGCTGGCCACAGTGGCGTAAACCCCAAATTCCGCAACCAACCCAATTGCGTAGCGGCGCAACGCTCGTGGTAACGTGGGGCTTAGCTGCGTTTGCGCTGTATCTCATGGTGCTGTTTGGCAGCTTGGTCGTTCAAGGCTATACCATGGAGCAGCAAGCCCAAGCTTTGGAGGCCGAAAACGCGCGCTTAACCACCGAAAGCCAAAGCTTGCGCGATCGCGCCGCCTATGTGCGCTCCGATGCAGCAATTGAACTGGCTGCCCGCGATATGCTCGATATGGTCAAGCCTGGCGATGTTGTGTTGCATGTTAGCGTGGTTACGCCAACCCTGGCAATTTCGCCAAGCCTAGCCTTGGAATCGCCAGCAGCTGAGCCAGTTGTGCTGCCGCCAGCTGATCCAACGCCCAATTGGCGGCGGTGGTTGGCCGTGCTCTTTGATTCGTAAACATACTAAGGATTGAGCGATTGGGTAACCAATCGCTTTTTTTATATGAAGTGTTCTGTCATTATTTTAAATTGGAATGGTCGTGCGCTGCTGGCCGATTGCCTGAATGCCTTATTGCCGCAGTGCGATGCTTCAATTGAAGTGCTGGTGGTGGATAATGGCTCGCACGATGGCTCAGCAGCCTGGCTGTATCAACACTATCCGCACGTGCGCTTGCTGGTGCTACCCAAGAATCGTGGGTTTAGCGGCGGGGTCAATGTTGGTTTGCACGTGGCGCGTGGCGATGTGCTGCTGTTGTTGAATAATGATGCAATCGTTGAGCCAAATTTTATTGCAGCTATTTTAGCGCCGTTTGAACAGCAACCAACCCTCGCTACTAGCGCTGGCGTGCTGACCTTTGCCCATCAGCCCACAATCATCGCCTCTGCTGGGATTCAGCTCTATCGTGATGGAGTTGCTACTGATGCAGGCTTGTTGTATCCGCTTGATCAATTGGCGCAGCAGCCCTATCCAATTTGGGGTGGCAGTGGTGGTGCGGTGGCCTATCGGCGCGCCGCTTTAGCCGATGTTGGCATCTTTGATGAAGGCTATTTTGCCTATTTGGAAGATGTTGATTTGGCGTGGCGTTTGCAGTTGCGCGAATGGCAGACCGTACTTGCGCCGCAAGCCGTCGCGCGCCATATCTACTCGGCAACTGGTGGCGAAGGTTCGCCGTTCAAGGATTGGCTAATTGCCCGCAATCGTTGGCGGGCGATTCTGCGTTGCTGGCCAACGCCGCTGTTGGCCCGTGATCTGCCGTTGATGCTGGCCTACGATGGTTTAGCTTGTGCTCAAGCGCTGGTGCGCCGCCGCTGGACGACAATCAGTGGCCGTTTGCATGCTTTCCGCCAATTGCCTCAATTGCGTCAGCAGCGCCAAGCGATTCAAGCTCGTCGCACTGCGACAAGCGATGAACTTGATCGCTGGATTCAACCAGCCCGCTCGCCGCTCGCTATTTGGCGTGAGAACCAAGCCTTGGCCCGCCTGATCAAACAGCGCTAGGCATGGCTCGCCTCGATCATGCGTTGCATACGTTGGTTGGCAGCGCCAGTTGTGATTGCTTGTTGGGCTTGACTCATTGCCTCGCCAAACGATGCGGCGCGTTCGCAGGCAATCAGCGCCGCAGCAGCATTCAGCAGCACAATATCGCGGCGCGGGCCAGTATCGCTGCCATCAAGAATTGCCTTGGTCATGGCGACGTTTTTGGCGACCGATCCACCAGCAATTGCTTCACGTGGGGCAATGTTCAAGCCAAAATCGCTGGGACTAATTGTTGATGCTTGCGGGGTTGTGCCAGCTCGCACATCAAACACCAAGGTTGGGGCGCTGATCGAAATTTCATCAAGCCCATCGCTGCCATGCACCACGAGCGCGCGCCGAATGCCCATTTTGCTCAGCGCATTGGCCAATTTTTCGGCTAGCTCGGCGTTTGCAACCCCAATCACCTGGTATTCTGCCCGCGCTGGGTTGGTGAGCGGCCCCAACACATTAAAGATTGTACGAATGCCAATTTCGCGCCGCACTGGGCCAGCGTAGCGCATTGCAGGGTGAAACTTGGGCGCAAACATAAAGCCAATGCCAGCTTGGCGCAAACAGCGCGCCACACCTTCTGCATCAAGCTCGATATTCACGCCTAAACCTTCGAGCACATCTGCCGAGCCACATTTCGATGACATAGCACGATTGCCGTGTTTGGCCACGGTTGCGCCAGCGCCAGCAGCCACAAACGCCGCTGTGGTTGAAATATTGAAGGTATTCGAATGATCGCCACCAGTGCCACAGGTATCGACCACGCCGCCATCGTGGGGCACGGCCAGCGATTTGGCGCGCATCACTTGGGCCATGCCAGCAATTTCTGCGTCTGTTTCGCCTTTGAAGTGTAACGCTGTCAGCAAGGCCGCGATTTGGGCTGGCGTGGCCTCGCCATTCATCATCTGCTCCATCACCGCCGCCGCATCGTCTTGGCTTAAATCCGCCCGATTGGTAACTGTAATAATGGCATCGCGAATCTGCATGGTCGCTCCTTGCAGCAAAACAACAAAAAAACAACGAGAGCAAATTGCCCTCGTTGTAGTGGTCGGGGTGATAGGATTCGAACCTACGACCTCAACGTCCCAAACGTCGCGCGCTACCAACTGCGCTACACCCCGTTGCTTTTTTTTATCGTTGCGCGGAGCATTATAGCGGAGAATAGTTTGTTTGTCAAATTACACGAAACCGAGCAAAAAAAGACCGTATTTTCATCACAATTCATATCAAAACCACTTAATGAAGAAGCCCCTCGCCCGCGCCACGGGAGAGGGGTTGGGGTGAGGGAATCAATCTAGTTCAGCTTTTTCAACAAGGCCTGAATTGCGCCAATTTCATCGTCGTTGACCGTGTGGCCCATATTTGGGTAAAGCCGCATATCGACAGTTGCGCCAGTTTGCTCGAAAACACTAGCGCTTTCACGCACCCGCTCGGCAGCAATATGGAAATCGCGGTCGCTACAGCCAAGAAATGCAGTTGTGCCGGTTAAATCGGTGCTATAGCTTGGCAAATGGGTTCCTTCACCAATCAGGCCGCCGCTCAAGGCCACCACGCCAGCGATGCCCTGCCCATTGCGTGCTACCCATTCCAAGGCCAAACATGCCCCTTGCGAGAAGCCCAGCACCACGATTTTACTACGTGGAATATTGTGAGCTTCAGCGTGGGCGATGGCTTGGCCAACTGCTGCTAGTGCAAAATCCAGCGCTGGTTGATTGCGCGCAACTGGCTCGATAAAACGTTGCGGATACCAGGTGTGATTATCTGCTTGGGGCGCAAGATAAGCCCAATCTGGCCGCTCAAAGGCCTGGCTCAAACTCAAAATGCTTTCAGCATCAGCGCCCCGCCCATGAACCATAATCATGGCTCCTGTGGCTTGTTCGAGGCTGCTGCCAGTTTGAAGAATCGGATTAGAATGCATGAGTTTGCTCCACAACTGCCAATGTGCTACAGGGAATAACCAATGGCGTAAGATGTTCTTCGATCAAGCTGCGTTGTTGTTCGAGCCATAGTGGCAATTTGAGCGTTTTGCCCAACTGCTCAACTGGCTCATCGACGGCAAAGCCTGGGCCAACGGTTGCGAGTTCGATAATATGACCATCGGGATCGTTGGTGTAAATGCTTTTGAAATACGTTCGATCTTGGACTGGCGAAACCCGTTTGCCAAAGCTCAGCAAGCGTTCGCGCCAAGCCAATTGCTCGTCGTCGTTGGCAACCGCAAAGGCAATATGATGGGTTTGGCCAGCTCCCATACGCACTGGGCGAGTATGGGCTGGATCACGCTCAAAATAGGTCATCAGCGTGCCAGGTCGGCCATTATCAGCCCCCCAATACCAATGTGCCGCCGTTGGATCGTCGAAGTTGTAGATCATTTTGACCCGTTGCAAGCCCAACACCTCAGCATAAAACTCGTGCGAGCGCTCGACGCTTGCGCCGATGGCTGAAATATGGTGCAAACCTTCGTGCAACGACATATCGGCAGTAATTTCTGGTACTGGCTCAGGCCAATTGATGGTCGCAATATCACATTCATTGCGATTGATGCTCATCAATTCCATCGGCGGCACTATGGCTTTTTGGCCAAGGCTTTCCAATGGTTCATCGACCGTCCAACCTGGGCCTTTGGTGGCAATTTCCAAAATCGTGCCATCAGGATCGCGGAAGTACAGCGATTTGAAATAGTTGCGATCATATGGCCCGTTGACTCGCACTTTAGCATCGAGCAAACGCCGTTTCCATTTAAGCAAGGCTTGCTCGTTGGTGACGCTCAGCGCAAGGTGATGGGTGCCACCAAGGCCAGTTGCGCCACGCGGCGCGCGCGGCCATTCAAAAAAGGTGATGATCGTCCCAGCAGAGCCATGCGCATCACCAAAATAAAGATGATAGGAGCCCGGATCGTCGAAATTCACGGTTTGCTTGACTAAGCGCAGACCCAATACTCCAGTGTAAAAATCGACAGTCCGCTGCGCATCTGCACTAACAATTGTAATATGATGTAAGCCCAAAATCGACATAATCAACACTCCTTTGTGTGAACATGCGACGACCCGGTTGCCTTAATTAAAGATTTATTGACTTAACCGTTTCGTCCAAGCCACAAGCGCTTCTAAATGGGTACGCACAACCTTGCGGGTTGGTTCATCGTGTAGTTGACCAGCGCTAAACTTTTTATCTGCGAAGGTAATCATCACCTCAGGTTTATTTAAGGGATGCATGTTGGTATTCACCGTTACTTGACGTAAGTGATGTTGGCCGCGTGCTGTGCCATAAGCTCCAACGCTTGCGCCGATAATGCCCAAGGGCTTGCCGCTGAGTGGCATTTCGCCATTGCTGCCGGGCCGCGAAGCCCAGTCGAGTGCATTTTTCAACACCCCAGGAATCGAGTAGTTATATTCTGGCGTGGCGATCAATAAGGCATCGGCACTGCTAATGGCCTCGCGCAAGGCAACGACAGCGGCGGGAAAGCCCTCGCGTTCGACATCCTCGTTGAATAACTCGATTTCGTGCAAGGTGACGATGCTAAACTCCACCTCAGCAGGCATTAATTCGGCGGCGGCGTGCAGCAGGGCTGTGTTAAACGAATCCTTGCGCAAGCTGCCCGAAATTCCAACAATCTTGAGTGTGTCTGCCATAGACGAACTTCCTCCAACAATGAGTTATTGATGATCACACACTGATTGTATCGCGATAATACGATCGTGTTGTCCGCAGGCTTGTCCATCTTTTTGTCCTTGGTAGCGTCCGTATTCTCGTTAAATAATAAAAGAGCAGCAGGTGCTGCTCTTGGACGTGCTATTACACAAATCTGTTGTTTAGGGGCGTTTCCATTTACGGCAGGTAATTTTGGTACCTTCGCCGACAATCGATTCAATTTCGAACTCGTCCATGAGCCGTTTTGCACCTGGCATACCCATCCCCATCCCCTTGGAGGTGGTATAGCCATCCTGCATTACGAGGCTAATATCCTCGATACCTGGCCCTTGGTCTTCGCAGACGACCTGAAGCCCTTTGCGGAGCCCCTGTTGTATTTCGCTCACTGTGACAGTACCTTCACCGGCGTAGAGATAAATATTCCGTGCCAGTTCGGAGATCGCGGTAGCAATCCGTGCTTGGTCGATAGCGCCAAAGCCCATTGACTTAGCCATATCGCGGGCTGCCATCCGTGCCGCCACAATGTCGAGGTCGCTCTGAATTGTGATGACTTTATTAGGCATTGCCATCCGCATTGTTCTCCGTAATCAGCCGCAACTTAGCGATGCCTTTTTCCAAATTCAGCGCCGTTGTGACACCAGGCAACTCAAGCCCCAGCTCTACCAACGTAATTGCGACGGCAGGTTGCAACCCTGTAATAACAACGGTTGTCCCCATCAGGCGTGCCATCGCCGCAATATCACTAATTAAGCGGCCTACGAAGCTGTCTAGTACATCCATCGCCGTTAGATCGATGATGACCCCTTTTGCTTTGGTCTCATAGATCTTCTGGAGAACCGCGTCTTTGAACTGAATTGCTTGCATGTCATACAGGGCAACCTGAACTGAAGCAATTAAAAAGTTCTCGATCTTAAGAATTGGAATATTAACGATGTCCAAGCGGCCTCCCTGAAGTCGAACGCGAAGATGAGCCACAACAAAAGCTTGCGAATGGAGTCTATGCGTATTATACGGTATGATATTGCTACTCGGCAAGCGTGAGTTTGCTGCTCACTCCGGAGTAATTTTCGCTATCATACCGCATAAATCGTCTTGTTGCACAGCTTTTTAGGCCTGGCCTAGGCTATAACAGGACTTATGGATTATGCACGGGCTGTTTTGGCGCAAGGAATGCCGATGTTTAACGCACTTTTGATGCTCTGGCGTGGTTTAGCTGGGCGTTGCCCTACATGCGGCTATGGGCGCATGTTCAAAACATTTTTTGGCCTGAATGAGGGCTGTGCTGCCTGCGGCCTGCGCTATGAAGGCACTGGCGATCAAAGCACGGGCGCAATGGGCATTTCATTAACGATTACGGTTGCGCTTGGCTTTGCTGGCGCATTAATTTTGGTTTGGCAATGGCCCGCCCATTTAATTCTTGGTACTGCTGGTTTAATTAGTGTGCTTAGTATTTTTCAACTCTTTTGCTATCGGGTTTCGCGCGGCTTCTGGATTGGCATTCTGGCAATTACTGGGGCTGTTCACGAGGATGAAAATCGCGATCAGTTCTATCTTTAAAGCTTGGTTAAATTTTAGCAAAATGGGCGGTTTTGGGCTTGCTTGGCATCGTTTTTGCCCTACAATAGTCAAGCCGTTTGATTATGTATGAATGTGGAAAGAAGCGTCCCATGGCTGAGTTGCTAACCTACGACACAGTTGCTGAACCACTGAATCTGGCTGACCCGAAAAATTTTCTGAATCGTGAATTGAGTGCGCTGGCTTTTCATCGCCGCGTTTTAGAAGAAGCGCTCGATCCTTCGTTGCCCTTGTTGGAGCGCGTAAAATTTTTGGCGATCTTCAGCACCAATCTCGATGAGTTTTTTATGATTCGGGTTTCGGGCATTCGCCAGCAAGTTGCAGCACGGGTGTTTGAGCGCTCTGCTGATGGCAAAACGCCGCTTGAGCAGTTGCGGGCAATTCGCGCTGCGGTTGCGCCATTGATGGAATTGCAACGCTCATGTTTTGCCCAAGATTTGCAACCAAAGCTTGCTGCCGAAGGCGTGTTTATTCACGAATATGGCCAGCTTTCGATTCATCAACAGGCTTGGTTGAAAAATTATTTTGATAATGAGATTTTTCCCGTATTAACTCCCTTGGCCTTTGATCCAGGCCACCCGTTTCCGCATATTTCCAATTTGAGCTTGAATTTGGCAGTTGTGATTCAAGACCCTGATAATGATGAGCATTTTGCGCGGATTAAAGTGCCTGCTTCGTTGCCGCGCTTGGTAGCAGTGCCGAGCGAGCAGCCAAATACTGTCTGTTTTACCTGGCTCGAACAAATTATTGCCGAAAATATTAGCACGCTGTTTCCTGGCATGCAGGTTTCCGAGGCCTATACCTTTCGGGTGATTCGCAACGCCGATGTGGAAATTGAAGAAGATGAAGCCGCTGACTTGCTGGAAACGATTCAGGCTGGCGTGCGCCAACGCCGTTTTGGCTCGGTAACCAAGCTTTCAGTGCATTCGAGTATGCCACCGCGGATTGTTGAATTGCTGATTGAGAATCTCGAAGTTGAGCGCGACGATGTGTATCAATTAAATGGTGCGCTTGATTTGAGCAGCCTCATGAGCGTTGTGCGTTTGGATCGTTGGCAGTTGAAGTTGCCACCATTCAAGCCAAGCGTGCCAGCGGTGCTTTCAACTGGCGAAGATTTATTTAATGTAGTGCAACGCCGCGATGTGCTGTTGCACCATCCTTTTGATTCCTTCACGCCAGTCGTTGATTTTTTGCAGGCAGCAGCGCGTGATCCCAATGTGTTGGCAATTAAGCAAACTCTGTATCGGGTTGGCTCGAACTCGCCCATCGTTAAGGCCTTGCTCAAAGCCCGTGAGAACGATAAGCAAGTTGCGGTGTTGGTGGAGCTGAAGGCGCGTTTTGATGAAGAAAATAATATTGAATGGGCCAAGGCGCTTGAACGCGAAGGCGTGCATGTGGTGTATGGCTTGATGGGCTTGAAAACGCACTGCAAAGTGGCCTTGGTCGTGCGCAAAGAACGTGATGGCTTGTCGCGCTATTTGCACCTTGGCACTGGCAATTACAATGCAGTGACCGCCAATATTTACACGGATCTTGGCTTGTTGACCTGCAATCAGGAATTTGGGGCTGATGCCTCGGATTTGTTTAATTATTTGACTGGCTATTCGCGCCAAAACCACTTTCGCAAATTGTGGATTGCGCCAATTAACCTACGCCGGCGCTTGACCCAAATGATTGAGCGCGAGATTCAGCATCAGCAAGCTGGGCGCGGCGGCAAACTCTTTTTCAAAATGAATTCGCTGGTTGATCCCACAATTATTCAGTTGCTCTATCGCGCTTCGCAAGCTGGGGTTGAAATTCAGCTCTTGGTGCGGGGCATGTGTTCGTTGCGGCCTGGCGTTGAAGGCTTGAGCGAACATATTCAGGTACGCAGCATTGTTGGGCGCTTTTTGGAGCATAGTCGGCTGTATTATGCACGTAATGGCGGCGATGAGCAATTGTATGTTGGCAGCGCCGATTTGATGGAGCGCAACTTAGATCGGCGGGTTGAGGTTTTGTTTCCCATCGAAGATCCGAGTTTGTTGAACTACGTTCGTGAAGAGATTTTGGGCGTGGCATGGCGCGACACTGCCAAAGCGCGCGTGTTGCTGCCTAATGGTTTGTATGGCTGTGCGCTGCCACCTGCTGGCGAAGAGCCATTCGATAGCCAGCTCTCTTTTTTGCGTCGCCACACCGCTTAAGCTACCATAAGAGCGAACTCAGACGAGTTCGCTCTTTGCTTTAACCTCTCCATACATCCATATTCTCACTATGCTTGGGGGAAATCACAATGACTGCTTGTGGTGGTGCCCAGTTTTCGTGTAGCCAGCTTTTGCTGCAATTGGTTATTTTTGGCTTGGCCAATGGGGCGATTATTGGCTTGAATGCAATTAGCGTTACGTTGGTGTATAGCGTTGTGCGCATGCTCAATTTTGCTCATGGCGATTTATTTTCGTTGCTCACGGTGTTGGCTGCCGAATCGATTGCAATTTTGGGCTTGCAGGTTGGTCAGGCTTGGTGGTGGCTTGGCTTTGGCTTGCTGGCAGTTTTATTAATATGTGGCTTGGTTGGAGCTGGCACAGGCGTGATTATCGAGCAGATTGGCTTTCGGCCTTTTCGTGGCGCTTCACGGCTTGCACCATTGATGGCAACTCTCGGCATTTCGTTTATGCTCTACCAAGCAGCTTTGTTTGTGCGTACCTTTACCAACGCAGTGATTCCAGGCGAACATCGTAGCGTGCCTGGCATACCTGAAGTAGCACGGATTAACGTACCCGATCTGTTGCCACACGGCAATTTGTTTGGTGAAACGGCGCTGGTGTTGCAGGGCAAAGATTTGATTGTCGTGGGGCTGGCGCTGCTGGTAGCGTTCGGTGTGCATTGGTTGCTCAAGCGCACCCGTTTTGGCTGGAAATTGCAGGCCAGTGCTGCCGACCCAACCATGGCCCAACTTTGCGGCATCAACTATAGCGCGACCTTGCGCCAAACTTTTGCGCTTGGCGGGGCTTTGGCAGGCTTGGCGGCTTTGCTATTTGCCTTGTATTACACCGCGCCCTATACCAATTATGGCGCACAAAGTGGCTTAATTGCCTTTACTGCTGCCTTGCTTGGCGGGATTGGCCGCCCGTTGGGAGCCTTGCTGAGTGGCTTGGCGTTGGGTTTGTTGGCCGCCTTCAGCGATTATTTTATTGCGGCCCAATGGACTCCGGCGCTCACGCTTGGCTTATTGGTGTTAATTGTTGTGCTGCGCCAGCAGCCAAGCAACGATAGCCCGATTAATGCAGCGATTGTTAGCACAGTTCAGTCTGTAAAACAAAGCTGGCGTTGGTTGGTAATTCCTGGCTTGCTGGCCTGCGTGCCATTGCTTAATAATTGGCTTGAATTGGGCATTCAAGTTGCGGCAATTCAAATTTTGATTTATGGCTTGCTGGCCTTGGGCTTAAACGTGATTGTTGGTTGGGGTGGCATGCTTGATCTTGGCTATGCTGCGCCCTTTGTGCTTGGCGCTTATTTGGTTGCTTTGCTGAGCACTGGCTTGCATGGCGGTTGGCAAACCTGGCTTGCATCGGGCGAGTTGGCGGGAATTATCGTGATTTGCTGTTTATGTGGTGGCTTGTTTGGCTGGCTGATTGGCGTTTTGGCAGCACGCTTGGATAATGAATTGTTGGCAATCGTCACATTTGCGCTTGGCGTAATTGCCCATCGCATTGCCCAAAACTGGCGCAGCGTAACCAACGGTGCAAGTGGAATTGCAGGCGTGCCGCCGCTTCAGCTATTTGGCCTCGATTTAGCTGCGCCAAGCGCAAGCTATTATGCAATTTTGGCGATTGTCGTTGGGGTTGGTATGCTTGGCTATAACCTGTTACGTTCGCGCTATGGGCGGGCGTTGGCGGCCTTGGCCAGCGATGAATTGGCGGCGGCAAGCGTTGGGGTTGAGCCGATCGCAATCAGGCGTTTGGCCTATACCTGGGGCGGCGGCGTAGCGGCCTTGGCTGGCGGCTTATTTGCTGCAAGTTTTAGCTATATTTCGCCTGGTTTAGCCGAATTTCGGGTTTCAGCAATTGCGTTAATTATTGTGGTTTTGGCTGGCTCGCGGCGAATTATTGCCCCGTTGATTGCTGCATGTTTGGTGTTGGGCTATGATCTTTTGTTGATTCCCAAGGTTGGCAAGCTTTTTGATGATTTGCGCGAACAAACTGGTAATTGGTTTTGGAGCGCAATCAATCCACGGGGCGCAAATTTTCTGAGTTTTGGCTTGATGCTCTATTTGACGGTGCTGTATCGGGCACGGGCGCGCCGCGCATAGTTTCGATCTATGAAGGCCACGAAGATCGCGAAGCATAGAAACCACGAAGCACGCGAAGATCACAAAGGCTGATTTTTTTGGCCATGAATTGCACGAATTCCACGAAAAATATTCCGATAGCCTACAGCCATCATTGCTCTGCGCCTCTGCGTTAATCTCTAAAATGCATGAAGGATTGCAACCGCGAAGAACGCGAAGATCGCGAAGACCATTTTTAGCCATAGATTGACACAGATGTGTGCGATTATGTTCTATGCTCTATGCTCTCTGTTCTTTTTTGCCTTCTGCCTTTTGCCTTTTGATTTGAAGTGAAATGGTTGCAACTCCCTCGCTTTTAAGCCATAATAGGCACTAACGTTCAGGCTCAAAACAAACAACGCGATGTTGCGGCAGGCTCTTTCTGGCTAGCGGCATCGTTTTTTAATTAATCGTAGTACAAGGAGTTGCAATGAACGTTGCTGAATTACCACCGCAGTTTGCCCCGTTGCCCCAACGGATTAACCGACTCTATGAGTTGGCTTATAACCTTTGGTGGAGCTGGCAACCAGAAGCCCAAGCACTGTACCAAACGATTGATGCAACGTTATGGGAGCGCACGGGCCATAATCCGGTGAAATTTTTGCGTGAAGTTAGCTTGGCTAGCCTCGAACAAAAAGCCCTTGATAGCAATTATTTGGCCCAGTATGATCGGGTAACGATCAAATTTGATCATTATATGCGTGATGATCGCACTTGGTTTGCCCGCACCCATCCTGAGCATAAAGATCACACGATTGCCTATTTTTCGGCTGAGTTTGGCATTCACGAATCGTTGCCAATTTATTCTGGGGGCTTGGGCATTTTGTCGGGCGACCATTGTAAAGAAGCTAGCGATATTGGTTTGCCGTTTGTTGGGGTTGGCTTTTTATATCCCCAAGGCTATTTTCGCCAATTTATCAATAGCGAAGGCACCCAAGAAGCCCTTTACGAACGCTTGAATTTTGCCGAGTTGCCAGCCTTAGTGGTGCGCAATAGCGATGGCAGCGAACTGCGCGTAAGCGTCGATCTGCCTGGCCGCACGGTGTTTGTTAAAGTGTGGCGCTTCCAAGTTGGCCGCATTACCTTGCTGCTGATGGATACCGATGTTGACGAAAATCGGCCTGAAGATCGCGAATTGTCGGCCCGTTTGTATGGCGGCGATCAATGGCTGCGGGTGGCGCAAGAAATTATCTTGGGCATTGCAGGCGTGCGGGTTTTACGCGCCCTCAACATCAACCCGACTGTTTGGCACATGAACGAAGGCCACTCAGCATTTTTGGGCTTAGAATTGTTGCGCGAACGAGTGCAGCGCGGCGAAAACCTTGAGCATGCTATTACCGAAGTGCGCAAGCGTTCAGTCTTTACGACCCACACCCCAGTGCCAGCTGGCAACGATGCCTTTCCACTCGATTTGATCGATCAATTCTTCCACAACTATTGGCCGCAACTGGGCATCGATCGCGATACCTTTATGAATATTGCTTTGCAGCAACAAAGCTGGGGGCCAACCTTCAGCATGACCGTGCTGGCCTTGCGCTTATCGGAATATCATAACGGTGTGAGCGAATTGCACGGCGCAGTTGCCCGCCAAATGTGGCAGTTCTTGTATCCAGGCAAATCGGTTGATGAGGTGCCAATTGGCCATGTGACCAACGGTGTGCACTCGGATACTTGGCTGGCTCCAGCCATGGCCAATATGTACGATTCGGTGCTTGGCGCTGGTTGGCGCGAAGTGATGGACGAGCCTACAACTTGGGATCGCATCACCAACATGCCCGACGAAGTGCTTTGGGGCGTGCACTCTGGCTTGAAGCACGATTTAGCGCGCTTTATTCGTGAACGAGCTTGGCAGCGCCAACGCCGACTTGGCTATCATCGCGACGATGCAATTAGCGGCGATGTTAATCCCAATGCCTTGTTGATTGGTTTTGCCCGTCGGTTTGCCACCTATAAACGGGCTACCTTGATTTTCCGCGATTTGGATCGGATCAAGCGGATTCTGAACAATCCAGAGCGCCCAGTGCAAATTATTTTTGCTGGTAAATCGCACCCAGCAGATGAGCCAGGCAAGAGCTTTATTCGCGCCGTCTACAATATGGCTCGCGACCCAGAGCTGCGCGGCAAGATCTTCTTTATTGAAGAATACGATATTAACGTTGGCCGCCATTTGGTGCAAAGCGTTGACGTATGGTTGAACAACCCACGCCGACCGTTGGAAGCATCGGGCACGAGCGGCGAAAAAGCTGGTATGAACGGGGTTCCAAACCTGAGCGTGCTTGATGGTTGGTGGCGCGAAGCCTACAACGGCAAGAACGGCTGGGCAATTGGCCGCGAAGCTGGGTATGACGATCTCGAACAACAAGATATTGACGATGCTGAATCGTTGTATAGCTTGTTGGAAAACGAAGTTGTGCCAGCCTTCTACGAGCGCGATGCCAATGGCTTGCCCCACAAGTGGATTGCAACCATGAAGGAATCGATTCGCACGGTTGCGCCAGAATTTAGCTTCCGTCGCATGCTCAAAGATTACGTAGCCCAATACTACGTGCCAGGCATGCAAGCCGAATAAGCCGCCGTTTGTAGCGTGAGCCTGTGCTACAGTATCGCTTTTTTGGCGTATAAACAATGTTTGTCAGTCAAACAAACGAGCATGGTTTTGAAAAAGCTCAAAATCGTGCTCGTTTGGTATTTTTAGAGCAAAACTTCGTTCGTCCATCGATCTTTCTCCAATGAATAGATTTGATATTCCCTCACCCCAACCCCTCGCCAGTGGTACGGGCGAGGGGCTTAATGGCGTAAATTTGCATGCCTCGTTGGCTCTTTCTAGCTGTACGGCTTGCCAAAATTCACTCTTGACAAGCTTTTAACTTTACTATATTGTAATGGAAACGCTTCCACTGATCCGAACAGCCAAAAATCAACTGAAAAAGCCCTTTTCTGCAAGTAATTCTTTGCGAGCTCGTTTTTAATTGGTGTATCATGCTGCCTAAAACGAGAATTTTTTATTCAAATGATGGAAACGTTTTCATAAAAAATGCGCGTATCATAAAGGAGTCTGCTGAGCATTAATTGCCAATCTACGCCAATCAATTCCGCAGGAGCCTGACGTTTGGTTTCATCAATGAGGATACCCAACCATGAAACGACTATGGATTCGCTCGTTTAGTTTGCTTGTCGGCTTGATCTTGGCTGGATGTGGCGAAGCTGCTACGCCAACCACTCCTCCTACTACTTCAACAGTCGATGCCAACTCTGGTGCTGCAAGCGGCACGGTCACGCTGTGGTTTCACTCAGGCCAAGGCGCTGAACGCGATGCCTTGAATGCAACCCTCCAAGCCTTCGCCGCCAAAAATTCAGCGATCAAAATTGAAGCAATCGAATTGCCCGAAGGCGCATATAACGATCAGGTCAATGCTGCTGCCTTGGCTGGAGAAATGCCATGTTTGCTCGATTTTGATGGGCCATTTGTCTATAACTATGCTTGGTCTGGCTATTTGCAGCCCTTGGATTCGTTGATTGCTGCCGAGGTTAAAGCCGATTTCTTGCCCTCGATTATTCAACAAGGAACCTACAACGGCAAATTGTATAGCCTTGGTCAGTTCGATTCGGGCTTGGGCTTCTATGCCAATAAAGCGTTGTTGGAAAAAGCTGGTGTGCGAATTCCAACGCTTGCGCAGCCATGGACGCGGGCCGAGCTTGATGCGGCCTTGAGCAAACTCAAAGCCAATGGCTTGCAGTATCCACTTGAATTGAAAATGAATTATGGCCGTGGCGAATGGTTTAGCTATGGTTTTTCACCCTTCTTGCAATCGTTCGGTGGCGATTTGATCGATCGATCGAATTATCAAAAAGCAACTGGCACGTTGAATGGCGCAGCTTCGGTCGAAGCAATGCAATGGTTCCAAAGCTTGTTTACTAATGGCTATGTTAACCCCAAGCCTGCTGGCGATACCGATTTTGCTGAGGGCAAGGCTGCGTTGAGCTGGGTTGGCCACTGGGCATACCCCGATTATGCCAAGGCGCTGGGCGCTGATGTATTGGTTTTGCCTGCTGCCGATTTGGGCAAAGGCCCAAAAACGGGCATGGGTTCGTGGAATTGGGGGATTACCAGCAAGTGTGCTAATCCTGCTGCCGCTGCTGAAGTGCTTTCGTTCATTGTTTCGCCAGAAGAAGTATTGCGCATGAGCGATGCCAATGGCGCTGTGCCAGCACGCAGCTCGGCAATTGCCAAATCCAAATTATTTGGTGATGGTGCTCCGCTGAATATCTATGTGCAGCAATTGACCAACGGCATTGCTGTGCCACGCCCTATTACGCCTGCTTATCCAGTGATTACCAGCGCGTTTGCTGAAGCGGTCGATAATATTGTGGCTGGAGCCGATGTGCAAGCCGAATTGGATAAAGCGGCCCAAAAAATTGATGCCGATATTGAAGATAATCAAGGCTATCCGGTGAAGTAGCAGCGTTAATCATTAAGCCGTTGCTTGCAGCGGCTTGGTTCTTCTCAAGGAGTCTTGCTTATGACGATTGCAAAATCGCCGCCCAGCCAGCCAAAAGCTAGGCCGAGTGCTCCAATGCTAAGCTGGAAACGGCGCGAACAACGGGTGGCTTGGGCGTTTGTTTCTCCAGCACTGCTGTTGCTCAGCATCTTTTTGATTGCGCCGTTTGGCTTGGCGTTCTATCTCTCGCTGACCGACCAACGCTTGGTACCAAACCTCAATATCCCAACTCGCTTTGTTGGCTTCAAACATTATTTGGCAATGTGGCAAGACGCGACGTTTGTGCGTGCGTTGCTGAATAATTTCTTGTTTGTATTGATTGTGGTTCCAGTCCAAACCAGTTTTGCCCTGTTTTTGGCAATTTTGGTCAACCAGAAAATCAAAGCGATCAACTTCTTTCGCACCATCTATTTTATTCCGGTTGTTACGATGATGGCAATTGTGGCGGTGGTTTGGACGTTTCTCTACAATCCCGATCAGGGCATCATCAATAGTTTTATTCAAACTATCAGCTTTGGTCAACTTGGCCCATATCGCTGGCTCGAAGACCCAAAATTGGCTTTTCCCGCGATTATGCTGATGTCAATTTGGCAGGGTGTAGGCTTTCAGATGGTAATTTATCTGGCTGGCTTGCAGGAGATTCCTGGCGAATTGTATGAAGCAGCCCAATTGGATGGCGCAAATGCATGGCAACAGTTTCGCTTTGTAACCCTGCCCCAATTGCGCAACACCTCAGTATTTGTGGTAATTTCGACCACGATTATGGCCTTCAAATTGTTTGATCAAGTTGAGATTATGACCAAAGGCGGCCCCAACGATGCGACGGTCACTGCAATGCTGCATATTGTGAATAGTGGCTTTCGCAGCCAAAGAGTTGGCTATGCTTCGGCACTTTCGGTGGTGTTTTTTGTAATTGTGTTGCTGATTTCGCTTGGCCAACGCATGGTTAATCGGTCAGAAAGGTAGCTTGTTGATGCAACGTCCTGCAATTGAACCAACCAAACGCTGGCAAAAAAGCCCACGTCGCCTTGGAAACTATCTTTTAATGACGATCATTGCGCTGTTTAGCCTATTTCCAATTGTATTTATGTTGGTTACAGCGCTTAAAGCCGATGAAGGCCAAATTTTGCGTGAAATGAGCACATTTGCAGCATTTTTGCCAACTGGTGAGCTTTCATTGCAAAATTTTCGCGATGTGTTTGCCCGTGTGCCATTTGCGCAATATTTGATCAATTCAGTTTTGATAGCTTTCACAATTGTGCTCTTTGGCCTAGTGGTTAATAGCTTAATTGCCTATGCATTGGCGCGAATGCAATTTCGGGGTCAAAAATTGCTATTGGCAATCATCATAGCCCTGATTATCATTCCATTTCAGGCCGTAGCCGTGCCATTATTGTTGATCGTCAACCAATTGCCGTGGTTTGATGGTCGGATGACATGGCTCGATAGCTATCACGTCCAAATTATTCCATTTATTGCCGATGCTTTTTCGATTTTCCTGTTCTATCAGTTTTTCTTGAATATTCCCAAGGATATTGAGGAAGCGGCGCTGGTCGATGGAGCTAGTCGTTTCCGTATGTATGCCCAAATTATTGTGCCACTTTCCCGACCTGTGTTTGCTACCGTCGCAATTCTGCAATTTCTGACGCACTGGGGCGATTTTCTCTGGCCATTGATGGTCGTGCGCAATCCAGCGGTGCGCCCGTTGACCGTTGGCATGCAAGCATTTTTCGGCCAAATGCCGCGCCAATGGGGCGATATTATGGCGTTTGCCACGATGGTAACGCTCCCAGTGCTGATTATTTTTCTGCTCTTTCAAAAATGGTTTGTGCAGTCGGTGGCTTCATCAGGGGTCAAGGGTTAATCGGCATAACGCGCAGGAGGAGCTTTGTTATGCAAAAAGCTACTGTTCAACCAAGCCAAACTACCAGCATTGCTGGGCTGTTCGATGCCTTGTTGGCTCAACAGATTGCCAATCCCCGCGATCGCGATATTTTTCGCGTGCGCGTGCAACGCCATTTTAACGATTGTTTTGCAGGTTTAGATGCCTTGTATGCCCAGCATCCTGCTTGGCCCGCGCTGCTTGAACAACTGGCTGAGCGTTTGGTCGCAGCCTATGCCCAACGCCGCGATGTGCTGAAAATTCACGATTTAGCCCGTGAAATCGAGCCTGATTGGTTTGCTCAAGCCCGCATGGTTGGCGGCATCTACTACGTCGATCGCTTGGCTGGCACGTTGCGCGGCGTGATTGAGCAGATCGATTATTTGCAAGATTTGGGCTTGACCTATGTGCATCTGATGCCACTGTTGCAGCCGCGTTGTGGCCCCAACGATGGCGGCTATGCAGTGCAGGATTATCGGGCGATTAATCGTGAGCTTGGCTCAATTGCCGATTTTATCGAATTAAGCGATTTGCTGCGAGCCAATGGTATGAGCGTCTGCATCGATGTGGTTGTCAATCACACCGCCAAAGAACATGAATGGGCGCTCAAAGCGCGGGCTGGCGATCCGACCTATTTGGATTATTACCTGAGCTTTGCTGATCGCAGCTTGCCTGATGCCTATGAGCAACATTTGCCCGAAGTATTTCCCGATTTCGCGCCTGGCAATTTCACTTGGTATCCAGAGCTTGGCGAGCATGGCCGTTGGGTTTGGACGACTTTCAACGAATTTCAATGGGATTTGAACTATGCTAATCCCATGGTTTGGCTAGAAATGCTCGATATTTTGTTGCATTTGGCGAATTTGGGCGTTGATGTGTTGCGCTTGGATGCTGTGCCATTTATGTGGAAACGGCTGGGTACGAATTGCCAAAATCAGCCAGAAGTGCTTGATTTGTTGCAGTCGTGGCGCGCAGCCATGCGGATCGTCTGTCCGGCGACGATTTTTAAGGCCGAGGCAATTGTTGCGCCTGATGATTTGGTGCAATATTTGGGCTTGGGCCAACGCACGGGCAAACTTTGCGAAATTGCTTACCATAATTCATTGATGGTGCTGTTGTGGAGTGGCTTAGCCTCGCAGCGTGCCGATCTGCTGACTCAATCGTTGCTGAATATGCCTGCGACTGCTGGCAACGCCACCTGGATTACCTATGTGCGCTGTCACGATGATATTGGTTGGGCGATTACTGACCAAAACGCGGCCTTGGTTGGCGAAGATGGGCCGTTGCATCGCCAATTTTTGAGCGCTTGGTATAGTGGCGAGTTTGCTGGCAGTTTCGCGCGCGGTGAGGTTTTTCAATACAACCCGATTACCAATGATCGGCGGATTAGCGGCATGACTGCTTCGTTGGCTGGGCTAGAACAAGCCTTAGCAAACGCTGATCCGACGGCGATTGAGTTGGCAATTAGGCGAATCGGGTTGTTGTATGCAGTGATTTTTGGCTTTGGCGGCATTCCATTAATCTATATGGGCGATGAGCTGGGCATGCGCAATGATCACAGCTATTTGAATGACCCCTGCAAAGCCAACGATAACCGCTGGTTGCATCGTCCGGCCATGAATTGGGCCTTAGCAGCCCAACGCCATGACCCAACCACGCTTGCTGGGCGTTTATGGCATTTAATCCGCAACTTAATTACCATTCGCCAACAAACGCCTGCCTTGCATAGCGCTGGCCAAACCATCCCGATTTGGACCCAACAACGCCATGTTTTAGGGGTGATTCGGGTTCACCCGTTGGGGCGAATTTTAATTCTTGGAAACCTTTCCGCTGAGCCGCAACGGGTGGCGTTAAGCGTTATTCACGAGGCCGGCTTGGTTGGTAACTTGCACAATCTGTTGGAGCCAGCACGATTAAATATTGATGTCCAAAGCGCAGAAATCGTGCTTGATAGCTACCAATGTTGTTGGCTTTGCGAGCCAGCAAAAAATTTTTGAGCCTTCTGGATACGGTTCCGGTAACGATTGCAGCCAAGGCCTGAATCAAGTATAGTTGCAGCGATTCCCCGTTCTTTTTGCAGAAGGAGCGCAACGATGCGAAATGTTCAATTACGCATTCTATTGCTTGTTGGGCTGATAGTCGGTTTAAGTGGCGGATTAGGGCTGCGTCGGCCAGTTGTTCATGCTGTGCCAAGCGCAACCAGCCAGCTTCAGCCGCCACCAGCCAGAGTTGCGGTGACGACCCGTAGTTTTGATAATGCCCGCACTGGAACGACCGCTGCCGAGCAATTGCTTGCGCCAACCAATGTTGTCTCAAATACGTTTGGTAAATTGTTTAGCCGCACAGTTGATGGCCAGATTTATGCCCAACCCTTGTATGTGCCTGATCTCGCGATGCCTGGGGTTGGGGTTCGCAACGTAGTGTTGGTGGCAACTCAGAAGAACAATGTTTATGCGTTTGATGCTGATGATCCGGCCATGAGCCAGCCGTTGTGGTCGCTCAACTTGGGCCAATTTGCCACCAGCAGCCTGCGCGAATTTGGCACGCGCTACAATGGTGGTGTGTATCAAGATATTAAACCGTATGTTGGGATTACTGGCTCGCCAGTAATTGACCCTGCGACGAATACCCTCTATGTTGTGCCATTTATTCGTTTGGGAGCTTATCAATATCAGCATCGCATGGTTGCGATCAATATTTTAACTGGCGCAATTATTCAATCGACGAATATTCAAGGCTCAGTGCCAGGCGATGGTAATGATGCAAACCCCAACGATGGTTTGGTGGTATTCGATAGCCGCCAGCATTTGCAACGATCGTCGTTATTGCTTGATGGCAATCGGGTGTATGTGGCGTTTGCTGGCTATGCAGATACCGATCCCTACCATGGCTGGGTTTTTGGCTACAACAAAACCACGCTCCAACGCGAGTTGATCTATAACACAACCCCGCAAAAAGAAGTTACTTCGCAGCCAAACGCTGCCAACGATGGCGAAGGCGGCATTTGGATGAGCGGCCAAGGCTTAACCAGCGATGGTCAAGGCAACTTGTATCTTTCGATTGGCAATGGCAGCTGGAACGCCAATTTGCCGAATGGCCGCGATTATGGCTCGTCGGTCAGCAAATTGAACATTAGCAATCCGCTCACGCCAACTGTCCAAACTTGGTTTACGCCGTATGATTACAAAACGCTCAACACCAACGATACCGACCTTGGTACAACTGGCGCAATCCTCATTCCGAATACGAATGTGATGATTGCAGGCAGCAAGGGCGGCAAAATCTATGTCTTCAATCGCAATGATATGGGTGGTTTAGGGGTTCAACAAGGCACAACTGGCTTTGATAAACCAGTGGCAGGTAAGTTTTATCAGAGCTTCAAGCCGCATGGTGGCTCTGGCTTTCGTGGGATTTTTGGCTCGCCAGTGGTTTGGGCTGCTGGTGGCTCGACAGGCACGCGCATGTTTGTGTGGCCAGTCAATGCGCCATTGAAAGCCTTTCAATTCAGCACCACTCAACCCTTGACCCCAAGCTTTATTACCACGCCTGTGGCAACCAGCACCCTACAAACCGTCTCGATGCCTGGTGGGGTGATGTCGTTGTCGTGGAATGGCACGAATGCCAATACGGGCATTGTTTGGGCCACTCACTCGACTGGCGGCAGCGCCAATACGACCACCCAGCCTGGTGTGCTGCGCGCCTACAACGCCTTGACCTTGCAAGAAACTTGGAATAGCAACCAAATTGCGAGCCGCGATGCGATGGGCAATTTGGCCAAATTCAACACGCCGTTGGTTGCTGATGGCAAAGTTATTGTTGGCACCTTCTCGGTTGATAGCATTACCAACACCGATAAATTGGTGGTTTATGGCCATTTGGCTCCGCGAATTGTGCGCGAACCAGTTGATACGACCGTTTCGTTTGGCCAAAATGCCAGCCTGAACGTGACCGCAACTGGAGCTGCCAACCTGAGCTATCAATGGTATCTTGGCGCAACTGGCGATACCAGCAACCCAATTGCTGGCGCGACTTCGCCAATTCTGACCTTAACCAATGTCCAAAGCAATCGCCAAGTTTGGGTGCGGGTTTCCAATGCGCAAGGCAATGTTGCGAGTATTACCGCCAGCGTGATGGTAACGAATATTCCAACCAACACCCCGACGAATACATTAACGCCAACCAATACCAGTACGCCAACCAATACACCGACCATTACCAATACGCCAACTCCAAGTAACACGCCAACGATTACCAACACCCCAGTGGTCAGTCAATGGCGGGTTTGGTTGCCAATGACAATTCGAGGTCAATAATGCTGCTTGATCGTCAATTGGCGGCTCAGCTTGAGGCTGCCGATGCGCATAACTTGCGCCACTACACAACCGCAGTTGGCCAAATTGTGCCAGCGAGTAATGCAAGCTCAGCCTTGATTGGCGATGCTACAGCTTGCTACACTGGCCCCGACTTGCCGATTAATCGGGCGGTTGGGGCTGGCAGCCAACAGCAATGGGATGCTGAGCTTTTTGGCGAATTAGCAGCGTTTTATCATCAACGCCAGCTACCAGTAAGCCTAGAATTAACCCCATTTTGCGACCCTAGCCTGCAAGCTCTTTTGGCTTTGGGCAATTATCGGATTAGTCGTTGGTGGAGTGTGCTGACTTTTGACATGCTGCGTTATACCCCTTTTAGCCCAAGTAGTGTACAATCGCGCATAATCGCAGCTGAACAACGCCACCTGTGGGTTGAGGCAATGACTGAGCGTGGTCAGAGTAGCCCGATGGGCATTACGATGGCCAATGCAGCAGCCGCGCGCAGCGATAGCCAGCTTTTTGGGGCGTGGCTTGATGATGAGCTGATTGGCTGTGGTGCGCTGAGCATCAATGGCGAGGTTGCGACGCTGTTTTCAACCTTTGTTAGCCCAGCTTGGCGGCGACGTGGTGCCCAAACCAGCCTGATTGCCGCGCGTTTGGCCTATGCCAAGGCCCAGGGCTGTCGTTGGGCAACGGTGCTGACCATCAGCGGCAGCGATTCGCAACGGATTGTAACGCGAGCCGGCTTTGCGCTTGCCTACAATAAAGTAACGCTAGAAGAGCAACGAGGATCGTAGACAATCTATCTAGGAGGAAGCTGCACATGTATCGTGTGGAATCGGTAGCGGAACGACAAACCTTGGCCGATCTTGGGCGAAGCAAATCACTTGGACGTGATCTTGCGCTGATTGTCGGGTTCAGTTTGTTTGTTGCCCTCACCGCTCAAATTGCTATTCCGTTGCCTTGGACCCCCGTGCCAATTACGGGCCAAACCTTGGGTGTGCTGTTGACGGGAGCGATTTTGGGGCCACGGCGTGGCGCTTTGGCAATTTTACTCTATCTGGTCGAAGGCTTGGCGGGTATGCCAGTATTTGCTGGGATGAACAGTGGTTTGGCTCGATTGCTTGGCCCAACTGGCGGCTATCTGATGGCCTTGCCATTTGCTGCTACCTTGGTTGGTTGGCTGGCCCAACGCGGCTGGGATCGCCGGGTTCCAACGGCCTTGGCCATGTTTGGGTTTGGCAACCTAATTATTTATGCAATTGGGGCATCGTGGCTGCATATTTATAAAGATACCTTTGGCCAAATCAGCGTTATGTGGGCAGGGGTTTATCCCTTCTTGTTGGGCGATGCGCTGAAGATTGTGGTTGCAGCCTTGGTTTTGCCTGGGGCATGGGCCTTATTTGGGCGTAACGAACGCTAAGTTTAGGCAATTAAACAACAACCCGGCTGAATCTACTTCAGCCGGGTTGGCATTTAACGGCGGAACATGCCGAAAAAGCTGCTTTTTGGTTGGAGCTTGTGCATTAGCATCAGCCGATATTGGCCCCAATCGCCGGGATCGCGCTCGATGCGCAAATCGTAATGCTGGTTGATATAGACTGGGCCATATTCGTTGTTGGCCGATTGGCTCAAGCCACGTTTGGAGCCTTCCTCTTTAAGTCGCTCGACGATTGGTGCAAGTTCTACGCCTTGCATCAAGATTTCACGCTTCACGTTCATCTCAAGAACTCCTTGGTTATTTGAATATGTAGATATGAATTGAAGAATGCCGTTGTAGTTTGTATCCTATCATGGTGTGCAAGAGCTATGCCAGAACCATTCGTCCTGCGCAACGATGCAACGTAGTAAGAAGGATGAAGGATGAAGGATGAGGGATGAAATAAAAGGCAAAAGTCAGAAGTCAAAAAGAACAAGGGGTCAGGGATCGGGGGTCAGGGATCGGCATTTAACGCAGCGGCGCAGAGGATAGAATGGCTATGGGCTATAGGCTATAGGCTATCGGGCATTTGTTGGTAATGTCAAAAGCACATAGCCCATAACCTCATCTTCGTGTTCTTTGTGTCCTTCGTGGATCAAAAAATTAACCTTCGCGATCTTCGCGGTTTCTGACCCTTCGTGGCTCAAAATCCTATGTTCTATGTTCTATGCTCTATGTTCTTTGCTCTTTACTCGTGCTGTGGGCCGCGTAGGGGTGGGCCTGCCGCTTGCAATTCCGCATGTTCTGCATCGCTAAACACCCGTGAACGAGTTAAAAAGCGCACGCCTTCGGGAGCTTCGACCGAAAAGCCACTGCCGCGACCCTTAACCACATCGATTGTTAATTGGGTGTGCTGCCAGTATTCAAATTGCGGCCCGCTGATATAAAACGGGCAGCCAGCAATCTCGCCAAGATACACATCGTGCTGACCAACCCGAAATTCTTTGCGCGGATAACACATTGGCGCACTGCCATCGCAACAACCACCAGATTGATGAAACATGAGTGGCCCATGCAATTGGCTGAGTTTGTCAATTAACGCTGTAGTTTGTTCGGTAGCAAGCACTCGTTCAACTGACATGATCTAGCTCCTTGTTGCGTTGGCAGCACTACCGCAGGTTTTGGGCTTGCGGTAGTGCGCCGTTTGGGATTTAGAAGAAGCCCATTGGATTCGGATCGTAGCTGACCAACAAGTTTTTGACTTGTTGATAGTGATTGAGCATCATCTTATGATTTTCGCGGCCAATCCCCGATTGTTTGTAACCACCAAATGCAGCATGGGCAGGGTACAAGTGGTAGCAGTTAGTCCAGACGCGGCCAGCTTGAATCGCTCTACCCATGCGGTAGGCGGTGTTCATATCGCGTGTCCACAAACCAGCGCCCAAGCCATACAACGTATCGTTGGCAATGCTCAGCGCATCGTCAAAATCATCGAACGATGTTACTGAAACCACAGGCCCGAAAATTTCTTCTTGGAAGATGCGCATGCGGTTGTTGCCAGCAAAAATCGTTGGCTGAATGTAATAGCCTTCGGCAAGATCGCCGCTCATTTCAGCTTTGGCTCCGCCAACCAAGGCCTTAGCCCCTTCGTCGCGGCCAATCGCCAAGTAGGATAAGATTTTTTCGTATTGATCGTTTGAGGCTTGTGCGCCAACCATTGTAGCTGGATCAAGCGGGTTGCCCTGAACGCAGCGTTTGGTGCGCTCAACGGCTCGTTCTAAAAACTCACCATAAATTGATTTTTGAATTAATGCCCGTGATGGACAGGTACAAACTTCGCCTTGATTGAGCGCAAACATCGTAAAGCCTTCGAGTGCTTTATCAACAAAGGCATCTTGTTTGCTCAAGACATCCTCGAAGAAGATGTTGGGCGATTTGCCGCCAAGCTCAAGGGTTACAGGAATAATATTTTCTGAGGCATATTGCATAATCAAGCGGCCTGTGGTGGTTTCGCCGGTAAAAGCAATTTTGGCAATTCGATTGCTGCTTGCCAAGGGCTTGCCAGCTTCGATGCCAAAGCCATTGACTACGTTTACCACGCCTGGTGGCAGCAAATCGCCGATCAATTCCATTAATACGAGAATTGTCGTGGGCGTTTGCTCTGCTGGTTTGATCACAACACAATTGCCAGCAGCCAGCGCTGGGGCCAATTTCCAAGTTGCCATCAAAATTGGGAAATTCCAAGGGATAATTTGGCCAACCACGCCCAATGGCTCGTAAAAATGGTAGGCAATCGTATTTTCATCGACGGTGGCAGCGGTGCCTTCTTGGGCTCGAATTGCCCCAGCGAAGTAGCGGAAGTGATCAATCGCCAGTGGCATGTCGGCGGCGAGCGTTTCGCGCACTGGCTTGCCATTTTCCCATGTTTCAGCGACTGCCAACAGCTCAAGATTGGCTTCCATGCGGTCGGCAATCTTATTCAGAATGTTGGCTCGTTCTGCTGGTGAGGTTTTACCCCAAGCAGCTTTGGCAGCGTGAGCCGCATCGAGCGCTTTTTCGATGTCTTCGGCGGTAGAACGTGGAACTTCACAGAACGGCTTGCCATTGACTGGGGTGATGTTTTCGAAATACATGCCCTTGACTGGTTCGACAAACTCGCCATTGATGTAGTTGCCATAACGCGACTTAAAACTGACCTTACTGCCCGGCTGATTGGGATTGGTGTAGACCACAGTGTCCTCCAATAGCATGTTTCAAGCTTGGGCCAACATGGGTGGGGGATGTTCCAAAACCAGAGGTGAAGCGTTTCCAAACGTCGTGTTCCTATCATATCACAAAAGTCAAAAGGCAAAAGTCAGAAGGCAAAAAGAGAATAGGGCTACTGGCTGGAGGCTATGTGTAATGGTTTATTGCGTTAACGACGGTTTGCCCCCTCACCTCCTAGCCCCCTCTTCCGAACGCGGGCGAGGGGAACCACGAAAACAGTGCTCCCCCTCGCCCGCGTTCAGTGGGAGAGGGGCTGGGGGTGAGGGCATGAATCTCGTTGCCAACCTAATGAACCAGTATAGTTATGGGCTATCGGGCAATTTGTGGCGAAAAAGCGGCTCATTTTTAATGCAGAGGCGCAGAGCATGTATGGCTATGGGGTATGAGGCTTTGGGCTTTGGGCTATTGGAACATAATCACAATAATCTGTGTAATCTGTGGCAAAAAAACGTGCCTCGTGCTCTTCGCGGTTTCCAAACTTACTATGCTCTATGTTCTATGCTCTTGCTTCAGCCAAAATACGGTAGAGCTGGCTAATCGCTTCTTTGCGGCGGCGATAATATTCGCTTTTCGAGAGGTGTAGGTGCTCTGCTTGGGCTTGCGGAGCCTGTAAATGCACAAATTCGCCCTCTAAAATCGTCAAGGTTTCCAGCACATTCAATTGCATCGCCTCGCGAATAACGCTGGCAATTTTGGCTTGGGTTTGCAGCCCGCGTTGATAATCACTAGCGATATGCGGAAACAAATAGTTGGCCAAATGGCTTGCTCCAAGCCCGACCAACCCTTGCCGATGCAGTTGCAGCAGCGCCTTGGTCAGATCTTCTTCGTTCAAGGCTGGGCTTGGAGTTGGTGCAAGCAGCCGCAGCCGCAAAATATTCAGCAAGGCTTGGCTGCCAATTGGCGCTTGTTGGCTGCTTGCTGCCAGCGCTTGCTCGATTCGTTGCGCTAAATCTGGCGTGGCTGGCTTTTCAAGCACTGCATCACAGCCAAAGGCAATTGCCGTTTGATGAACTTCACTAGCACTCAACGCAGTCAAGGCCACAATTGCTAGTTGCGGCAAACTGCCATTGGCGATCTGAATTTGCAATTGCAAGGCTAAATTTGCCCCCGCCAACGACGATGCAACCACCTGCTGAAGCGCTGGATCATTGGGTAAATTCAGGTCGAGCAGCAACAGAATTTGGCTTGGCTGATAGATGGTCAAGACGTGCTGTAATTGCTCGGTCGCTTGTTTGCTCGAACGCGCCATGCTGGTTTGATAGCCAGCTGCTTGTAAATAGCGCGCCGCCAGCTGGCGATCGACCGCTAAATCATCAACAATAATGCAATACTTGCTCATTCAATATCCTGTGGAAAACGCATATGCAGCGTGCAGCCGATTGCTGAATCGAGCACATGTAAGGTTGCTGCTGCTTGCGTGAGCATTTGCTGCACTTGCTTCAAGCCCAAGCCTTGGCTGATTGGGCTGAAATCGCCACGATTAAGCGCTGTGCGTAAATCTGGATGCATTCCCGCGCCATCATCGCTGATTTCGATCACCAAATGGTCGTTGTGCTGAAAACTGCGAATAACGACCTGCTGTTGGCAACGGCTCAAACTATTATCAAGCAAATTAAACAACGCCCGCTCAAATTGCTCACCATCGGCCACAATCTGGCTGCCAGCGGCGATTTCAATGCTTACATTGGCGATAGGTTCGGTGTAGTAGGCTGCCAAACCGTTGATTGCTGGTTGGAGTTGATTCAAACATTGCTGAAGGTCGATCCTTGTAAGGTTGGCGCGTTGGGTTGCCAATTGTTGGCGTGCTTGATCAAGCAAATTGTTAAGTTGGCGCTCGACCCGTTGGGTTGCAGCCAAGGCTGGCTGGATTGTTGGGCTGGTGGTTGGTTGCTCAAAGGCCAAATGGTGGAGCAAGCCTTGGACGCTTTTGAGGGGCTGGCGCAAATCGTGTTTGAGCAAACTAAGCTGTTGCACATGCTGCTGCAAATCGTGAAGTTGTTGCTGCATGCTGGTTCGTTGTTCTACCAACTGAGTCGTTTGGAAATGTTGCTGGCTGGCATAGCGCAAGGTTTGGCGCGAAACAAGACCAATTGCGCTGCACATCAACATAATGCTCAGCACCACAATTATCACCAATACCCATTCGTTGAAGATAATTAAGTGGCCTGCTGCCAGATAATTCAGGCCGATCAAGCCACTGCTATAGCCCAAAACCTGCCAAAATGGCATGACTACTGCAAAACCACAGACTGCAAATAATTCAAAAATCAGCACATTCGGCGACCGCATAGCATACGCTAAACTTGCATTATGGATAATTGCAATCAGCATGCTTGCATGCCACGCCCAATTAATCTGTTTACGCTGTAGCAACCACCAAACCAGCACCGGATTGAGCAGACTGCGAGCGAGGTGTAAGCCAAAAACCGCCATTGATTGCTGCTGATTGATTACAGCCAAGCCAAGCACAAGGGTAAATGGCAACGCAAGCCCACACGCCAGCAGCGTGATGAGCACTATTAGCCGCCGCTTATGATGCGCAAGCAATTGCTGATAGTGCTGCTGAATCTGTGGCTCGTCAAGGCTTGGCTGAATCATAACCAATTCGCGATTTAAGCAAGCTTACCATTGCATGATAATCGTAATCAAACAGCCAACCAAAACAGCAAAACAGCATAAAGCTATTGAGCAAGCTGCTTATGATTAATGCTCCTGGCTCAAATGGCAGCAAATAAGCCACAATGCTATGCAAAAAATCAATACAACCTACGATTAATAGCCCAATCAGCCCAAATACGAGCAGCTTGAGCAAGCCTTGTGGACGAAGATTATATATCAAGATCCACGCAGTTAATAGCGCAACCACCGCATGAATTGGCCATTGATGACTCAGCATTGGCTTACCAACGTTCGATCATTAATTGCAGCACCAAACAGCTAAATAGCCCTAGCCCGCAACCTAAGCCAATGATGATTATGGGCCAAAAAAGCCGCTTAGCCTCAGGATCAAACTTCAACACCATTCACTCCTCGACTAGCTCCTCAGCACTTTGCTCAACCCTAGTTTACTCAAATTTGGTTGAATTTGGTTGTGCTTTTTCCCAAGTTTTTCCCAAGCTAAATTGCTAAGATGCTGGCTGGGCTAGGCACGAGATCGCGGCTAACTACCCGCTCGTTAGCGCGGTCGGGGGCTAAAATATCGATCGGTTCTTGCGGTTCGAGCTTATTTTCAGGCCCAGTCGTAAACCACGGCGTGATCCGCAAGCGCCAGCCATTCAGGGTTTCATCAACATTAAAGGTTAGCAAGCTTTGCAAAAGTGGCGCGCGATCGTGGTTCAGCGCATTGGTGTAGCCAAGATTGAGGATGTTTGGCTCTTGGCCAACTAACCAGCGCCGCAAGCCCCAAACTTGATTTTCGACCTCGATTTTGCCGTTGAATTTGGCCCGCAATTGTTGGGCGGTGGGAAAAACTTCGCGCAACATCACTTGATCCACAATTTCTTGATCATCGTCGCGATAGACAAAGCGCGATTCCAAGGGTGTCATGCCGCTGGGCGTGTGCCAATGTAAATCGACTGGCTTGCTGAGGTACGCGCCACCACCGCCATTAACAAAGTGGTGGGCAATATGTTGGGTTCCGCGCAAGGTGATATAGCGCGATTCATAATGTTGGTAGGCGTGGGTATCGCCGCCAATAACCACGTGGGTTTCATAGCGCCGCAACAACTCATACAACTGCCGCATGCCAGGGTGATCGGCAAAGGCTCCATTGACATACAATGGCTCGCTGAGCACAACCGCGATAATTTTTTGCTGGTTGAAGGCTGCCAGCAAGCAACTTTCTAACCATTCCAATTGAATCTCATCGACATTGCCAATGCAGCCTGTATCGACCGCCAACAACACAAATGGCACGGGATCGAAGCTTAATTCAAAAAATGGCAAGCGTTGCTGGGTTTGGGGTTCGTTAAGGTCGCCACCAAGCCTAGTTAGCCCGTAGCGCTCGCGCAAACTTCGCACTTCGTTCCAGCGCAATTGGCCCCACGGATAGCCATAGCGCGCCCAAGGCCCAGTTTTGAGCGCTTTGGCCCATTGTTGCAGCTGCGGGTCGCGGCTATCGACGTGGGCGGCAGCATAACCAAAATTCAGCATCAAGCCTTTTAAATCGTTGTACCAATCGTGATTCCCCGCCAAGCCGTAGATTAAGGGTGGCGTTTCGCTTTGGCTGGCATAAGGCCGATAGAGCGTGCGCTCATAATCCATCAACTCGCCCGCTGGGTACACAATATCCGAGCTGAGAATTGTAAAGGTTGGGTAGGCAGGATTGGCTGGGCCTTGTTGGGCGAGGCGGCTATCTTCGCTGACAATTGGTGGGGCAATCTGCGATTCGTCGCCCTCGCCCGGGTCGCCAATCACGGCGAAGGTAAAGCCACGTTGCGGGTTTTGCACAGGCTTGATTCGTGCAGCTTTGGCCACATCACGCGCTGCTTTGCTGCCCACAATATGCTCGATATAGGCCATGCGCACGGTATCAGCCAAATCGCTTTCGGCCCATGGTGGCACGCCCCAACGCGGCATTAACGTATATTTCAAATGCGGCAACAAGGTGCGCCAGTTGGGTGGGTCAATCCACGAGAAGCTGCCACTTTTGAGCAACCGCCGCACCACATAGAAGCCCAAATAATAAATTGTTAGCAAAACAGACAAGGTTGCCAGCAATTCAACCCAATTTTTAATCGCGTCGATAAAGCGCGTTTCGCTATCCAAGATGCGGGCTGGCACCAACAACAGCTCTAAAATAATCGCAATGCCGCTGACTGTAAGCAGCACCATACATAAAAATTGCACCACCAGCAAGACCCCGCCGATGTAGCTTGATGGTGAGCGATCGCCAGCCCGCAAGCGGCGACGTAGCTCGCGGTAGAGCGTCAGCAAGCCCATAATTGCCAAGGAGCTAGCAATAACCGTTCGTAGTTGCGGAAAGGGCAGCAAGGCCAAGGTGAGCATTGTTGTGCTGACTGCAAAGACTTTAATCAGCAACAACGCCGCTCCAGCAAACTCCATCATCATAATTCTGCGATGGGCCCAGTGCGAGGTTTCGATCCAAATTAAACTAAGGACTAAGATTGTTGTGATGATCAAATAGGTGCGGGCCGAGCTGGGCATGCCCAACGCCACCAGATAATCAGCAATTGTTCCAAGTAGCATAATTCACCTCATCACAACATCTTTGGGGAACGATTTGATTGATTCAAGTATCCCTGCTTGGGCTGATTTTTCCAAGCAGGGATGATTGCAATTGACTAACAAACTTAGCGTGATTTTTCTTTGGCGAGGCGTTCGTTGCCACGTTTGAAGTTGCCAGTAATTTTGGCCATCACCAGCTGGGCGGCCTCGCCTTCAAGGTTGGCGATGTTGGCGAGAAAACGCTGGGCTTTGGGTCCGCTCAAAATCATCACTTGTTTGCCATACCAGCTAATAAAAACTTTGCCCGCTTTGCTGACAGAATAATCGAAGGCTTCGGCTTCGACGGCGTTAAGTTTGCGTGGGGATGGTTCTTCGTTCGCTTCCAAATCAAATGCTTCTGGCTCGATTGGTTCGCTCAAGGTTGGCGACTCCTTCGCAAAAAATTAGCGTCGGCGCACTTCGGGCGGAATTGCCGCAAGCCAACCAAGCTGAACTACTGCCCATAAACCTAACAGAATAGCTTCGGCTGCATCGTGGCGCAATGAGGTGGGGCGTGGTGCATCCGACCATTCGATAACGCGGCGGGCTAGTTCATCGGCAACGGCTTTGGCTTGCTCTCCAGTGCGTTGCTCACGAGCATATAACAAGGTGGCGCGCCAGACCTCAGCACTTGTACGGATCAACTCTAGGTCACGGCGGGTAGCTTCGCGCTCCCAAACATCAGCAATTTGGCCGCCGCCTTCAAGCACCAACACGCTTAAATCGCTAATTTCGGCCAATTGGCCACTGCTGCCTTTGCGCAAACGTGCCAACGAACCATAGTTATGCGAACGATACCACACCAGTTTGCCTTCGCGGTTGTAGCATGCAAATCCGGTGCGAATGCCTAAATCAACCGCGAGTAAACTCATTAGCGTTCTCCAAAACTATCGCCGCGCTGCGGGTTGCTCAGCTCTTGGTTGTAGGCATCAAGCCCACCAATCGCCCGTTGCAAATGGCCATCGGCCTCTTGCAAGCGCAAGGCAGCGCGGTTAGCAATTGCCACGTTATAGTTGGTATAGTATTCCAAAATATCATCAAACGCAGCTTGTTCTAATTGCAGGCCTTGTTTGTATTCGTCGTGAATTTCGGCCAAAATAGCGGGCGCTTTGATGCGCTCCAAATCGGTGTAGGCTTGGCGCACAACATCGCGATAGCGTTTGGCGGCCTCAATTTGCTCGGTTGCCACAGTCGATCGATCGCTGGTTTCGCGATAGCTGGTCGCTGCTTGATCGAGGTGCTGGCGAATTTCGCCAACTTGGCTCAAATAACGCAACAGCTCTGCTTGATTAATTTCCGAGGCCGCAACCACCGCCTGTGCATCAGGCTGATTGGGGTTGGCTAGTGCGAGAATTGGCGTAACTTCTGGCAAGGGCTGAGCTTTAGCCATTGCCAGCATCACCCCAGTAAAGCTAATTGCCAAAATTAAGGCAACCAAGGACGCTACCCGGACGACTTTGCCGCTGCGTTCAGAATCGCGCCATTCTTGCCACCAAGCTTTTTCAACCGCCGGAGCCGCTTCTGCCGCTCGCTCCTCGACGGTGGGAATGCTAATTTGCTGCAAGGCGCTTGGTGGCTTGGGTGTGGTAATGCTGGCAGCTTTGGTTTGCTGTTGTTGCTGAATCCAGGCTAAGCCTTTGCGGGCTTGTTGATTGTCGGGGTTGATTTTGAGCGCCGATTGCAAACAAAATTCTACATCACGCTGCTCGTCGAGCACCCCGCTCAGCCAAAGCCATGCCTGCTCATGACGTGGGTCAAGCTGAACTGCCTTGGTCAACAAACCAGCAGCAATCCGGCGTTGACCGCCGCGCGCCGCCGCCAAACCACGCTCATACAAGCGCTGCGCCTCAACACTGTAGGTTGTAATGCCTTGTTCCATAATCCTCTGTAGGGATGAAGGATGAAGTATGAGGGATGAACTTTATCCTTCAAGATTAATAGATTGAGAAATGATGCAGAAGTAATAAGCTTAACCGAATGTTTCATCCTTCATAGCTCATCCTTCATCCTTTGCTTAATGGCCTGGAATATAGCGATTGATTGAGCGTTGCACGATCAACGGATCTTGCTTTAACGATTCGCGAATGTAAGTCCAGTTTTGGGGATCTTCGCTGCCCAAGCGCCAAATTGCAATCCCAGCTAAATCGTTTTCGCGAATCATTTCCATTTTGGCGGTCAGCGAACGATAATTCGAAAACCAGACCGTTCGTCCAGCGTAGCTAAATGTTGATTCTTGCACTTGCTGGCCGCCATCTTCTTCGACCAAGCGAATTTGGGGCTGGTAGGCTGCCTTAATTTCTTCGACCTCGGTATAGGTGCGCGCAATGCCAAAGCCGCCATTATTTGGCCAATCGTAGGCATAAAACGAAATGCCAATTTGAATCTTGCTGGGGTCGACTTGGGTTTTGGCATATTCGGCGACTGCTTTGACCCAGAACATCGGCGCAATTGGGCCTGGTTCTGAGCCACGCCAGCTATAATCGTAGGTCATAATCCGCAAGCGATCGACCACTTTGCCCAAATCAGCATAATTTTGGTAATCGGGGCGGCCTGTGTGGGCATGCACAGCCACGGTCAGCAATTTATTTTCTGCATGCAGCGCTGCGCCCAATTCAGTCATAAAGGCAGTAAATTCATCTTCATAATCAAGCGAAAGCGATTCATAATCAATGTCGATGCCATCGTAGCCATAGGTCCGCACTTCTTCCATAATAATTTTGATGTGGTTGGTGCGACTTTCTGGCGTAGCCAAGGCCACCGATGCAGCTTCCAAATCTTCAATATTATGAATGGTTGGAATGATCAGCACATTATTTTCTTTGGCAATTTGCACCAATTCTGCATCGCGCGAGCCAACATCGGCGATCAGCGTGCCATCAGGTCGCACGCCATACCAAAACGGGCTGACCTCATCGAGAATATCTTTATTGGCCTCGAAGGTAGCGCGGGCTGCTTCTGCATCAAACGAGGTTGGCAGCCAAGCAGCGACATAGCGGCCAGTTTTGGGGTGCACGCCGCGTACATCGTTGGCGCTCGCAGGCAGCTCAGAGCCACCTTGGCCATCGGCAACCGTGTTTGGCAACGGCTGCAAGGTTGGCGCAACGAAGGTCGGCATCGGCAGGGCGGTTGATGTTGGGCGGGGTAGCAGGGCTTGGGCGGCGGCATCGGCGGCGCGGTTATGTTTGATTCGTAAATCAATAAACTGCCAGAGAAAGACGATCCAAACCAAAATCCCGATTGCCACTGCCCCACGAAAAAGATGACGAAACATAACAATTCACTCGATCAAAGAAATGCTTAGCAAAAGACCAACCAAAGTATAACCGATTAAACATGGCTTTCCAAGAAAAGCTAGATTAAAGGCAGAAGTCAGAAGTCAAAATTCAAAAGGCAAAAGGCAGAAGAACATAGAACATAGCTGTAATGGTACATTGGATTGGCAACTAAGGACATGCCCTCACCCCCAGCCCCTCGCCCACTGAACGCGGGCGAGGGGAGCCCTGATTCAGCGGTTCCCCCTCGCCTCGCTGGCGGGAGAGGGGGCTAGGGGGTGAGGGCATCAGGCGGTGGTTAACCGCATGTACCAATAGCCAATAGCCCAAAGCCAATAGCCCTGAACCCTCGTCCGTTTTGACACGAACCGATCATCAAGGCTACAATTGAGCCAGACCTCGCACTTGTCCCGCCGCTTGTGAGTAATAATTAGGAGGCATCTCAATGACTGAGAATGCTGCACCAACCACTGTTGGGCAATTTTCGGCAAGCAACGCCGCTGAATCAGCACTCTACTACCCACCTGCTGCCTTAGTTGAAAACTCGAACGTGATGGCCTATGCCCGCGAAAAGGGCTTCGCCGATGCCGAAGCTATGCGTCAATGGTCGATTGATAACTATCAGGAATTCTGGGCCGACATGGCAACTCGCCTTGTCGATTGGTATGTGCCGTTTAGCAAGGTGCTCGACGATAGCAAAGCGCCCTTCTATCAATGGTTCAACGATGGCAAAATCAACATCGTGCACAATGCGCTTGATCGCCACGTTAAAACTTGGCGCAAAAACAAGTTGGCCTTGATTTGGGAAAGCGAAAAGGGTGACAATAAAACCTATAGCTATTGGCAATTGTTCAAGCGCGTTAACAAATTTGCCAATGTGCTCAAATCAATGGGCGTTAAAAAAGGCGATACCGTCACAATTTATCTGCCACGGATTCCCGAAATTGTGATTGCAATGCTGGCATGTGCCAAAATTGGTGCAATGCATAGTGTCGTCTATGGTGGTTTTAGCGTCGAAGCGCTGCAAACCCGCATCCAAGATGCTCAATCGCGGGTGGTGATTACTGCCGACGGCGGCTATATGAACGGCAAAGTTATTGAGCTGAAGAAGATAACCGACGATGCGATTAAGCACTCGCCAGTTGTCGAAATTGTGATTGTGGTCAAACGCACTGGCCACGAGGTCGAAATGCAGCAAGGCCGCGATTTGTGGTACGAGGAATTGATGGCGCTGCCAATCGCCTCGCCCAAATGCGAAACCGAGCAACTTGATGCAGAACATCCCTTGTATATGCTCTATACCTCAGGTACGACCGGCACACCTAAAGGCTTGGTGCATACCCATGGTGGCTATCAAGTTGGGGTTGCAACGACGCTCCACTTTAATCTTGACATAAAAGAAGATGATGTCTATTGGTGTGCCGCTGATCCTGGTTGGGTGACTGGCCACTCCTACATTGTTTATGGCCCGCTGATGCTTGGGGCAACCCAAGTGATGTATGAAGGCGCGCCAACCTTTCCCTTCCCCAATCGCTGGTGGAATATCGTTGAGCGCTATGGCGTGACCGTACTCTACACCGCGCCAACTGCGATTCGCGGCTTGATGCGCTTCGGCGAGGCTTGGCCGAATCGTCATGATCTGAGTTCGTTGCGTTTGCTTGGTTCGGTTGGCGAGCCGATTAATCCCGAAGCATGGCGCTGGTATCATCGGGTAATTGGCCGCAACAATTGCCCAATTATGGATACTTGGTGGCAAACTGAAACCGGCAGTATGATGATTACGCCCAATCCAACCACGCCACTCAAGCCAGGCTCGGGCACCCGTTCATCGTTTGGCATCGATGCTGATGTGGTCAACGAACAAGGCGAGCATGCCAGCGATGATGAAGATGGCTTGTTGATTATTCGCAATCCATGGCCTTCGATGTTGCGCACCATCTACAACAATCCTGATCGCTATATCGAACAATATTGGAGCCGCATTCCAGGCGTATACACTGCTGGCGATTCTGCGCGCAAAGATGAAGATGGCTATTTCTGGGTCATTGGTCGGATCGACGATGTGATCAAGGTTTCAGGCTATCGGCTGGGCACTGCTGAAGTCGAATCGGCCTTAGTTTCGCATCCAGCAGTGGTCGAAGCTGCTGCGATTGGCCTGCCACACGAAGTTAAGGGCAACGCCATCCACACCTATGTGATTCTCAAAAATGGCTATGAAGCCAACCAAGATCTCGAAGATACCTTGATTGCCCACGTTGGCAAGATGATGGGGCCAATTGCGCGGCCCGAAAATGTGCAATTCGTGGCCAGCTTGCCCAAAACCCGCTCAGGCAAGATTATGCGCCGCGTGCTCAAAGCCCGTGCCTTGGGCCTGCCCGAAGGCGATTTAAGCACCCTCGAACAATAAAAAATAAGCCAGCCCGTGATCAAGCTGATCACGGGCTGGCTTATGTGTGTGTTGGTAGGAACCCCGCTGAAGGCTTATTTCACCATATCGACGCGTGATTGAACCCAGAAGTTTTTGCTAGCAAAGCCGCTTGCGACCAAGCTATAGCCCCAACCTGATTCAAAGCGCAAGGCTGGCGTGGTAAGCAAGACAGTTGAACTGCCTGCTGGGCTAATATCAAAGCTATAGCTGCCAGCTGGCACTTCTAAGGTAGCTGCATCGCCGAATTTAGCGCCTTTGACAACGATATTTTGCGTGCCTGCAATTTTAATATCGACGGCTGGTGCATCTGGTGAGCCGTGAATAACCCGCACGCGGCTCATGCCTGGTTTTGTCATCGAGAAATCATCATCATACACGTTGACATCAAAATTGCCCAAACCCAAGCTACCAACTGCTGCAACCGTACCAGTATAGCCACCTTCAACTGTTAATTTGGTTTCAAATACTGAAGCTGCAACACCTGCGCCAGCTGGAGCAATATCAATTGTATAGGTTCCATCTGGTAACGCCAATTGGCCGCTGAGTGCAAAGAATGGTACGCTGGTTAACACCGCTTTGCCATCGACAAAAATATCGACCGCTGGTGCATCCGGTGAGGCGTGCATAACCCGAACATAGTTCATCGTCGCAGCTTTGGTTGCTTGTGGGGTGCTTACGCCAAGAATTGCCAACAGTGCCAACGCGATAACCATACATCGTCGTAACATTCGAGAATCCTCCAAAAACAACAATCTTCAAGGAAACTGTTTTTACCTTGGCCCATCTCAACTCGTTATAGCGCTATTGTCTTGTTCTACGCGACCTGGTTTTGAATGGATGTATCGAAGATGTCAAAATTTGAGCAATTTTGCAAAATTGGCAAAAATTGCTTGAATTAAACTTCGATCATCCACATTTGTGCAGCTATCTATGCGCTATGCTACGTCCAAGCATTTTGAGTTAGAAAGGGAATCGCAATGAACTATCAACCACCAACCGTAATTATCCACAATGGTAATACTGGGCCGGGCTGTCTGATTCGCGGCATCTGGTTTATTTGTGTGGGTTTGTGGTTGGGTGCATTGGTGACAGGGCTGGCTTGGTTTCTGATCGTTAGCGTGATTGGCTTGCCGTTGGGTTTGATGTTGCTCAATCGGCTGCCCCAAATGATGACCTTGCGCCCAAACCCTGCTAATATGCCGCTGATTGTGGTTGCAAATGGTCAGGTTGTGATTGCGAATGGTCGCCCACAACAAGCGTTTATTGTGCGCGCCATTTACTTTGTGCTGGTTGGTTGGTGGCTGAGCGGCCTTTGGTTGGGCACTGCATGGGCGATTGCTGGCTTTACGTTTGGCTTGGGCCTGCCAATTGCCTTTTGGATGTTCAATCGCGTGCCTGCAATTACAACTCTTGGCTAAGCCTACGGAAAGGGAGCAGTTGTTAGGGGCTAGGGGCGAGTTGTAATGTTATATCACGTTAACCACGATCTAAGCTCCTCAGCCGTGGCTCGGGTGAAGGACTTAGATCGTAGTTCTGGTGCGATGGATGAAGAAACGTTCGGCTCCCCTCTCCCGCGTTTCAGTGGGAGAGGGGCTGGGGGTGAGGGCATGCCGTTGCTTGCCAATTTATGCTAGCTGCTACGCTCGCCCAACCAATGTTTTGAGATTTGCCCGCGTCACCTCAAGCTGTGGCGTGGGCAAATTGTGTTGCAGGCAATAGCTTTGTAATGCTGCCAGTGCTGCATCAAGCGCCGCGCCTGCACTTACCCCATAGCCAACAACTCCCGCAATTTGCGGACAGATTGCGCGAAATTGGCCAGCTTCGGCCCGAACGACAATTTCATAGTGCATTGAATAGCTCCTTCGATCATCAGTAAACAAATTTCCCAAATAGCTGATTAGCTCTTAATCCGGCACTGATAGTCCAACTTATTATTGCGCATACCTCGTTTAATGGTAAGGCCCAAAGTATGCAGCAACGATCTACTGAACAACTCTTGAGTAACTAAAACTCATGGGCGGCGTATAGTCTGGTAGTAAAAGAGTGTGAGGATTATGATGCAACTCGACCATTTAACCTCAAATGCAGTGCCTTTGGGGCTTAAATTAATTGGCTGGCGCTATTATCTGACTGCTGCGATGATTGTTTATAAAACCATTACTGAGTTTTCCAGTGCTGATTTCGGCACCCAATTATTTATTTGGCTGGTGTTTGGGGCGATAGCATGGCTCTTTGGGTGGGTTGGCAAGCACTTAATCCTGCAAAAAGCCGAAGCACGGCGCACGGCAGTGTTGTTTGAATCGTTGCGGATTGTTGCCTATGGGCTGAGCTTTTTCGTAGGCTGGACACTTTTAGGCCTCGTGGATTTTGGGTTGGCGATTATCAGCCTTTGGTATCTGACCCGCAATGAGATTATAGATTTGTGCAACCATTAACCAGCTTCCACGTATCTATCGACGAATATTTTTACCGACAGGAGAGAGTATGTATAAGGTTCCCGCAAACCAAATTGTCCGCCCCACTTGGCCTGAAAATAGTTGGTATTCGCTACGGTTTAGGAATGCTAATGATGGCAGCAGTCACGGTGATCATGGGCTTGGAGCTACAGTCTTGGCGCAGTGATACCTTCTTTATTCCATTGCTGTTATTGTTGGCGTGTGCCGGCATTGCTGCGTTGCGGTTATTTGGTATTTACGTCGTACCGAAACCTTAGATTATTTCTACGAAGCCTAATCATATTTATCGCACTGAGATTAAAACGTTACCTCACTAAGGAATGGTAGTTATGCAACAGATTCAACAAATACGCTATGGTAAGAAGCCGCTGGGATTAGTATTAATTGGTTTTATGTTTGCGGCTCGCGGGGCTTTGGCAGGAATGATGATGTTTATTTATGGGTTGCGACTTTTAGATATGGAGTATCAATATTTAGGCCCAATAGTGGTTATGCTGCCGTTTTTTGGGGTTGCTACGGTTTTCCATTTCAAAATTGCACAAGGTTTGTTTAATTTGCGCGAGAAAGCACGCAAGTGGGCAGTCATTGTTGAAGCTATTATTTTGGTTTGCTATGGCATCTATATGCGGTTTTTTGCCGAGCAAATAACCCTATGGACGATTATTGCTGCTTTGCTGACAATGTTAATTATGTGGTATTTATCGCGTGATAAAACGCGGGCATGGTTTGCGCCAAACAAATAAGCTGCGCAAGATTAAATTGAAAGCAGTAGCGCAAAACTACTGCTTTTTTGTTGCCCACTATTAGTTTATTGCTGATCAAGTAGTTAATTTGCGCCAAATAAGGCGCGGCGATAGACGGCCTCTAGCTCACGGGCTAGCACAGCATAGCCAAAATTGCTGACTACACGTTCGCGTGCTGCTTGGCCCATCTGTAAGCGGCGGGTTGGGTCTTCGCCCAGCTCCTGAATTGCTTGAACAAACGCTTGGACGTTATCCAATTCGCAGAGTAAGCCAGTTTCGCCATGGTTGACGACTTCGGGCAAGGCCGAGGCGTTGGTGGTGACGACAGGTCTGCCGCAAGCTCCTGCCTCTGCTGCGACGATGCCAAAGCCTTCAACCCGCGCTGGAAAGAGCAGCATATCGCACGAACGATAGGCAGCGATTAAGCCATCGCGGTCGGGCGTGCCGATGCGCACCATTTGCGGATGTGGCGGCGCTGCTTGCACGCCTTGAAATGATTCGGTGTAATACAACACATACTGCGGCCCAAGTTGGTCCATAATTTTTGGCAACAGATCAAAGCCTTTGCGCCGCGTGCGATTGCCTACAAACAGCAAACGAATTGGCGCTGGATGCTCAGGCAGATCATTGGTGCGCTCAAAATCGGGTGCTGGGGTAAAGGCTTCGGTGTCAATTCCATCGTAAATCACGGTTGTTGGGCGGTCGCCGTAGGTGCGGCGGGTTTGCTCCTGCGTGTAGCGGCTGACGCAGATTACCTCATCGGCCAAACGCACCGACAAGCCATCGTAAGTTTTTTCGACCAAGCGATAGAACAAGCGTTGTTGCGGCGAGCTGTAGGGTTGCAGCAAAGGGTCAGTCACAATGTGATGCATAGTAGTCACGAGCGGCAAACCTGGTGCGCGCAAGGCCCAAGCGCAACGCGAACGCCCTTGAACCAAATCATGGCCTTGCCACCAATTGCGGCCTAAGGCTAATTTTGCAGCCATGGGAGCGAAATTAAACAGGTGCGATAAACGGCGTAAGCTTGGCTGATGGCCAGCCCGTTGCATGGCACGGGTGATATTTTGAATGCCAATATCAACGCCGCCCTTGCCGAGCGGCGAGATGTACAGTGGCTTTAACATAATGTCTCTAATTCCTATTGCGGCTTAGGGCCTAGGAATGGCAACCGAGGCTCGAATCGTCACTTCATAGCGGATGCCACTAGCATCGGTGCCAATATTGCGTGGATTTCCGCCCACAAAGGTCAACGATGCCTCGTTGATTTTAGCAGCATTGCTAAATTCGGCAACTATTGCTTGGCGATATTGCTGCTTGAGTTGGTTGGCAATCTCTGTATCGGGTGTGCCTTCGGCAACACTCACTACAATATTTTTCTCAATCCAGCGATTGCTAGCTGCTTGTGGAATTGGCGTGACGCTGGCGGTTGGGCTTGAATTGAACAAATTGAGGATCTTTTGATCCATTCCAGGGATGCCGAGCGCCAACAACGCTCCCACAACCAGCAAGGTCAACAGCGGAATCCATGGGCGGAAGCGCTTTTGGGGTTTGGCATTTGGTTTGGTATTTGGCTTAGTGGGCAAGGGTTGGCTTTTGGCCTTTGGTTTGGGCTTGGTGCTGCTGGTTGGGGCAGCTTTTTGCGGTTGCGGAATTGCGCCAACGCTGGCGGCCATGGCTGGTTTTTGTGGTTTTTGCTCCAGAATGACGGTTGGCTGTGGTTTGGGCTTGGGCTTGGGCTTATGCAACGATTCCAAGGGCAAGGCTGCGCGAAAGGCCGCCGCGCTCTTCCAACGCTTGCTAATTTCCATCTCCAAGGCTACGCTGATCGCTTGGGCAGTGGCGACCGAAACTTTGGGTGCTAAGTCGCGCACTGATGGAAAGGAAAATGGCGCTTCATCACGCGGGTCGCGGCCAGTTAAAAGATGATGTAAGGTTGCGCCCAAGGCGTAAATATCCGATTGGGGCGTGGCTTGGCCTTGATATTGCTCAGGTGGCGAATAGCCAGGTGTGCCAATCAGCGTGCCACGTTCGTTGGGCTGAAACAATTTGGCGATGCCAAAATCGACAACTTTTACATTGCCAGTTTTGCGCTCGATCATAATATTCGAGGGCTTAACATCGCGGTAAATCAAGCGTCGTTCGTGCAAATAATCGAGTACATTGGCAATTTGCTCGGCCCAGCGCAAAACAGTTGGCTCATCAAATTGCTCGTTGGGTTGTTGGCGCTGCAAATCTTCTAAATCGTCGCCTTCGACAAAATCCATCGCGAGGTAATAGCGCCCGCCATGCAAAAAATCGCCATAGACATGGGGAATTTGGGGGTGCTTTAATTCGCGCAGAATCGAGGCTTCTTCTTTAAAGCGTTCAATCGCCTCATCGCGTTCGGCTTTATCGTTGAAACGATCGATCAACGATTTGAGCGCATAGCGTTTGCCGCTCTGATCGGTTGCTGCATAAACCGCTCCCATCCCGCCTTCTTTGATGGCACGGGTGATGCGGTAGCGATTGTTGAGAACTATATTATTGCCACATTGTTGGCAGAATTTGGCATCATTGCGATTATCGGTGCCACAGATTGGACACAACGTTCGCTCGTTTTCTATACTCATATCGATGGTTCCTTAGGCTCAGCACCCTTCCCTGTTGTATGCTACGCTATGCTGTGGGCAACTGTTGCAAGTCTAACACAGAAGTTCCAACGATGGCAGCGTTGCCCGATTAACAGTTGATTGGTTATGGAGGTTGATAATGGCTCTATCAATTGATCAAATTTACGATTATGCAGAAGCCCTGATTGCCCGCAAAACGCTTGATGGCGGCCAAATTGAGTTGCGGCAGACGCAGCGTTTGTGCGAATTTTTGGCTGAGCTGGCTCAACAAGCTGGCGATTCGGCCAATGCCCAACGCTTTACGCACTTAGCTCAATCCACTCAAGCCTAAGGAGCATAAAAATGTTAACAATTGAATTGATTCAACAGCATGTCCGTGATGCTATTGCCCAAGCGATTGAAGCCAAAAACCCTGCCGAATTGGCCCATTTGCAACAGATGGCTGGCCTGTTGATGAAACCTGCCCATCTCCATAACGATCAAGAAACCGAATATGCTTTTCGGGTGCTGGCCGCCAAAGCGGCGAACGCCCGTGAAGCATTGCTGCAAAAAGAGGATTAAGCATGCAGATTGAACATGCAACAGCCCTGATTAATGGCCTCAATTTGCATTATGTGCGGGCCGGCAGCGGGCCATTGGTCGTGCTCTTACACGGTTTTCCTGAGTTTTGGTATTCGTGGCGGCATCAAATTCCAGCCTTGGCCGAAACCCATACCGTGGTTGCGCTCGATCAACGGGGCTACAACCTTTCAGATAAACCAGCGTTATGGCAGCACTACACAATCGATCTTTTAGTTGATGATGTGCGCGGATTAATCGAGCATTTGGGGTTTGAACGAGCGACAATTGTTGGCCACGATTGGGGCGGGGCGGTGGCGTGGACGTTTGCCATGCGCTATCACGGCTATGTTGAGCGCTTGGTAGTGATGAATCTGCCGCATCCTAAGCTGATGATCAAAAATCTTTGGACGAATCCGCGTCAGCTGCTTCGTTCGTGGTATATCTTTATGTTTCAACTGCCTAAGTTTCCAGAATGGCTGGCCAAACGCAATAATTTTGAGATGTTGACCAAAGCCTTGACTGGTGCTGTGCAACGGCCTGGCGTATTTAGCGCCGAGGATATTCAAGCCTATCACGAAGCTTGGAGCCAACCTGGGGCATTAACCGCGATGATCAATTGGTATCGGGCGTATGTGCGGCAGGGAATGAAGCATTTAAATCAATTAAGCACTCATTCGGTGCATGCACCAACCTTAATGATTTGGGGTACTGCCGATGGGGCGCTGGGCCAAGAATTAACCTATGGCACTGAGCGCTATGCTACCGACCTGCGGATTCGCTATTTAACTGATGTTAGCCATTGGGTGCAGCAAGAAGCTCCTAACGAAGTCAATGCCGTCTTGATCCCATTTGTACGGGGCGAGGGGTAGGCCATGGTGGATTTCGCTAGACCAGATGTCTACCCCGCAAATAAGACACTAGTCATCCTGACGAACCTGTGAAGCCTTGTTATGATCTGCCTTGCCCAATTGGCTGATCATGAAAGGCGGTGCTGGTATGGGTTTTCTACAACAATCTGATCCTGATCCATCACCAACGCTGCCCGTTGAACAGCAAGCGACGGCTTGGAATAGCGCATTAACCCAGTTTGTGAGCTGGATTGCCAATGAAAGCCTCGCATGCGAAAGTCTTGTGCCCTATTTCAAACCGTGGTTGAGCAACCTCACCTCATGGCTCTTGTTCCTGCCGACCGATCCCAAAACCTTACTCCAGAGCTTCGTAATTGGCCAGCACGAACTATACCAAGTAGTACCGCAATCAATTCGTTTGGCTTGGCTCGAAACCCATTATTTCAATGTAGCCCAATCCTTACAAACGCCGCAACGCTTGGCAAATCCTGCTGAATTTGGCTTGCTTTTACCGCCGAGCGCTGCGCCGATTTGGCTGATTCCACTCCAAGCCTATGGTCGTTTATGGGGCATTGTGCTGCTAGAAGTCGTTGAGGCTAGCCCACCGAGCCAGCATCCGCTTTACACCATGCTGGCTCAAGCGCTTGCCAACCTCAGTTTACACCTTGATGCGCGTTATGCCCGCGAATACGAGGTGCAAGCCTACCAACGTATGCATATGATGAGCGAATCGTCGCATATTTTGGCGCATACTGGCTTGAATTTGGATCGCATGCTTTTGGCGATAAGCAAGCATTTATGCGAGCATTTTAGCGATGGTTGTATGCTGCAAATTTTGAGTATGGGTGAAACAAGCCATATTCAGCAAGAAATGTTTTATCATCAACAAGCGGAGTATCGAACGCAGCTTTATCGAATGTCAGCAGAGTGGGCCGATCAAGTAGCTACTGATTCATTACGTAATCAGGTATTAACGACGAATCAAGCTCTCGCATTAAATATTTACGAACATCAAGCGATTTTAGAAACCAGTGAATTTCAGCCGCTGCTTGGTGCCTATCAACTCAACAGTGTTTTGATTGTAGGCTTATACTGGAATGATCATCCAGTTGGTATATTGACTTTATTGCGTACTCACATCAATTTACCATTTATGCAAGAAGATCTTGATATTGCGCGTGATATTGGCACTCGTTTTGTGGAAGCGCTTGAGCAAACCCGTTTATATACTGAATTACATGAACAAGAGCAAGCATTAATGTTAATGGTGCGCCGTTTAGAAGAACAGGTTGAAGAACGCACCAATGCCTTATCTACAACCAACGTACAACTGAATCGTGAATTAGATCGTCGGCGCGCTACCGAAAAAGCCTTAGTCGAAAGCCAAGCGCTATTACGCAGTTTTTACGAAAGCACGCCAGTTATGATGGGTGTGGTCGAAATTACGCCCGAGGCCGATTTAGTTTTGCTAGCTGCCAATACCATGACGATTAAACAATGGCACTTAGCAGCTGATTATTGCGAAATGACGATGAGCGAGCTAGGAATTCCACGCATTGATATTGATCGCTGGATTCAATTTTTTCAGCGCAGCCGCACCAAAGGCCAACCAGAACATTTTGATTATATTGATCCGTTTGACCAAACGATTATGTATAAAGCAACGTTAAGTCCAGTTGTTACAAGCTCACCAATTGATCAGCGGTTTTGTTTTGTGTTGGAAGATATTACCGAAAGTCGTAAGCTGCAACAATCGTTGGAGGAAAGTAAGCGTTTAGTTGAGCAAATTAATAATTCAATTCCATGTATTGTGTATATGTATGATGTGCGAATTAATCAAGTTACTTATATCAATCGTTCATTGAAATCAATGCTTGGTTATGCAGTAGACGAAATGGTTGGCATGGAAGAAATGGATTTACGCAGTTTAATTCATCCTGATGATTTACTTGAAATTGATGCCTATCTGCCAAGTCTCTATAACTCAAAACCAGGAACGATTATTCAAAATCGCTTTCGGTTTAAACATCGTGATGGTCAATGGCATTGGATTGTGAGCTATGATACGGTCTTCGAAAGTGATGAAACTGGCTATGCAACTTCAGTTTTATCTGCTTTGCAAGATGTAACCGAGCTTTATTTGCAGCGTGAACAATTGCAAGCATCGTTACAAGAAAAAATGGTGTTGCTGCAAGAAATTCATCATCGGGTTAAAAATAATTTGCAAATTGTTTCTAGTTTGCTTAATTTGCAAGCTCGCCAGATTACCGATGTAGCTACTCGTGATCGCTTTTTGGAAAGCCAAAGTCGCATTCATGCCATGGCTTTAGTTCACGAACAACTCTATCGTTCATCAGATTTGCGTTCGATTGATTTAGCTGAATATATAAAACACTTGGTGCAATTTTTTCGCCGTTCACATACCAATCGACCCACAATTGCGGTTCAGGTTATGCTTGAACCAATTACGCTTAATACTGATACAACTATTCAAATAGGATTAATTATCAATGAACTCTTGACGAACAGTTTTAAACATGCTTTTCTTGCGCGAGAAGGCGGCACGATTTGGCTCAAAGGAAGCAGTAATCAACAGCATGTTGAGCTTGAAATTGGCGATGATGGAATTGGGCTGCCAGCCGATCGTCAAATCTCGAATTCCATGGGCCTTGAATTGGTACATGCCCTGATTCGGCAATTGGGGGCCACAATCCAGCAACTTTCAACCTCTGGCACAGTCTTTAAGTTAACAATTCCACATAAATAAAGGATTTTGCGTAATGAGTAAAGCAAGTATTGTGATAGTTGAAGATGAAGTGATTGTGGCCTTGGATATGCAGCAGGCGCTCAGGGCGGCTGGCTACAATGTGATTGGCAGTTTTAGCCGTGGCGAAGATGCACTGGATTTTATTGCCCAACAATGCCCTGATTTGGTGGTGATGGATATTCATTTGCAAGGCAAGCTTGATGGAATTAGCACTGCTGAACAGCTGCAAAAAATCTATGGCCTACCAATTATTTACCTGACCGCCTATTCCGATTCGGAAACCTTGGGTCGCGCCAAAGCGACCGAGCCATATGCCTACTTGGTCAAGCCGTTTGAAGATCGCGATTTGCTGAGCGCAATCGAGATGGGCTTATATCGCCATCGGGTTGATCAGCGCTTGCGACGGATGGAGCGGTTGTATTCAAGCACCTTGAATAGTGTTGATGATGCAATTATTACGACCGATACTGCTGGCTTGATCAAATTTGCTAACCCAACTGCGAGCAATTTACTGCATGTTCCCAACGATGCCTTGGTTGGGCAATTTATTGGCAATGTCGTGAAATTGCTTGATCGTGAAAGCCAAATGATCTATCAATTTGATCTCGAATACTTAATTCAGCAACCAAATCATCATCTTTTATTGCCCCGTCAAATGTTGGTGAATGATCAAGAGCAATTGATGGTTGCGCCGAGTATTTCGCAAATTCGCGAAGAAGATGAAAAAATTGCGGGAATTGTGTTGGTATTGCGCGATATGCGCGATCTTGATGCTGCCGAAGAACACATTCGCCACCAAGCAATGCACGATGCTCTAACAGGCTTATCGAATCGGAATGTGTTTATCAATCGCTTGCAATATATTCTTGATCATTATCATTTGCAACATCAACACGCTGTGCTCTTTATTGATCTTGATCGTTTTAAAGTTATCAACGATAGTTTAGGTCATATTGTTGGCGATAAATTATTAATTCAAGTTGGCCAACGCTTGGAGCGTTGTATTCGCTCACATGATTTAGTTGCGCGCTTAGGTGGCGATGAATTTACGATTTTGCTCGATGGAATTCATGATCTACACGATGTGTTGCGCATAACCGATCGTTTATTAACTGTGGTTGCCGAGCCATATCATATTGATGGCTATAAAGTGTTTACTGCGGCCAGCATTGGGATTGTGGTGATCGACGATCATTATAAACATTATCACGAAGTGCTGCGCGACGTGGATAGCGCAATGTATCGGGCGAAATCGCAGGGCCGTGGTTGTCGGGCAGTGTTTGATGCTGAAATGCATGTTGAGGCCTTGCGCACCTTGCAAGTTGAGGTTGAATTGCGGCGTGCAGTTGAACGCAACGAATTGTGCTTGCACTATCAGCCAATTATCAAGCTGGCGACTGGCGAATTATCGGGCTTTGAGGCCTTATTGCGTTGGAATCACCCAACCCAAGGCGTAATTGGCCCAGCCTCATTTTTTGCGATTGCCGAGGAAACCGGCATTTTGGCTCAAATTGGCTGGAAGCTGTTGCGCGAATCGTGCGAGCAAATTTGGGCTTGGCAAACCGAGTTTCAATTTCATCCGCCCTTGGAATTAAGCGTTAATTTTACCCATCGCCAATTTTTTCAGGCCAATTTAATTCAACAAGTGCAAACTATTTTGGCTGAAACTGGCATGCCTGCGCGCCATTTGTGCGCCGAAATTACCGAAGGCGTGATGATGCAAAGCAATCGGGCGGTTGAGGTAATGCGCGAACTACGTGAGTTGGGTGTTCAGGTGCATATTGATGATTTTGGCACTGGCTATGCGTCGCTTAATTTGTTACATAATGCGCCAATTGATGTATTGAAGATTGATCGGGCTTTTATTCACACCGACGGCGGGGCCAGCAATCATTCAATCGCCCAGTTGATTAGCTTGATGGCGCGCTCGTTGGGTTGTGCCGTGGTTGCCGAGGGCGTGGAAGATGCCAAAACTGCCCAGATGTTGATTGAAATGGGCTGTGATTTTGGCCAAGGCTGGTGGTATTCCAAGGCGTTGCCGCCAGAAGAAGCCCACGCGTTAATTAGCCGTTTTGCTCAAGGCCATGTCATGGTTCCGCTCAACGCCAACGTTGCGCAATAGGAGATTTTCAATCCAAAAGGGTATATTGATATAACAGCGTAGTAGTTTGAGTTCTCAGTGGGGAGCAATTCGGTAATATTGGGCGGCAATTGCACAGATTGATGATTGATTGGCTGCTACAAAAAGAAGTTGAATTTTGCTTATGCTTTTATGTTAGTGCTACGATAGCACTAGAATAATGGCTGTCAAATTTCCCTTCTTGCCTTCAACTCTCTTCTCATAACCTAAATTACGGCTCGATCATGCCGCGGCGAATGGCATATTTAACCAAGTCGGTGCGATCGTGCAGGTCGAGTTTTTCCATAATATTGGTGCGATGGCTTTGCACAGTTTTAACGCTAATCACCAATTGGGCGGCAATTTGGCGGTTAGTCAAGCCTTCGGCAACCAATTTCAAGACCTCTAATTCACGCTCGGTCAAATCGGCAAACTTCACAGTATCGCTATCGCCCAGTTGGTTGAGCTTGGCAATCAAGGCGGGGTCGAGATAGGAATCTCCACGTTGCACAGCGCGAATCGCCGAAACCAACTCGGTGGCGGCGGCGCGTTTGAGCACATAGCCAGTTGCGCCAGCCCGTAGCGCTTCCTTGAGATATTCCTCGCCTTCGTGCATGCTCAAAAAGATGACTTTGGTTTCTGGCGAGCGCGAACGAATCTCGCGGGCTGCAGCAAGGCCGTTCATGCCAGGCATGGCAATATCCAAGACCGCCAAATCGGGGTGCAAGGCATCGGCCAGATCGACAGCTTCAGTTCCATCGTTGGCCGTGCCGACGACCCGAAAATCGGGCTGCGCTTCCAAAACCATGCGCACGCCATCGCGCATGACGGCGTGATCGTCGGCCAATAAAATTGTTATTTCGGCAATTGCCATAGCACAATCCTTTAGGCGGCGCTGGCTTGGGTAACTGGCTCTAGGGGAACGGTGATTGTCAATTCGGTGCCAATGCTTGGAGCACTATCAATCACCATGGTTCCGCCGAGCAGGTTAATCCGCTCATACATGCCGAACATGCCGACCCCACGGCCATCACGCTCGGGATTGATTGTATTGGGATCGAAGCCAACGCCATTATCTTCAACCCTAGCCCGTACAATTTGGGGATTAGTGAGGTCAATATCGACCTCAACATACGAGGCTTGAGCGTGTTTTACAATATTGCTGAATGCTTCTTGGAGCATGCGATAGAGTGCAGTTTCGACGGCTGAGGGCAAGCGCCGTTCCTCGCCACGCACCTGCACATCAACCCGAATGCCGCGATGGGCTAGACGTTCGGCTGCTTGGGCGCGCACGGCGGCAGCCAAGCCAAGATCGTCAAGTTGCGATGGACGTAAATCGGCAATAATCGTGCGCACGCCTTCGAGTGTATTTCCCGCCAAATCGCGTAGGCCAATCAGCCGTTCACGAACTGCCTGCGCTTGTGGATTTTGGGCGGCAGTTTCTGCATAGATCACCAAGGTTGCTAGCGATTGAGCTGTATCATCGTGCAATTCACGGGCGATCCGTCGCCGCTCTTCTTCTTGCGCGTTGATAACTTGCTGAGTTAGGCGCTCGGTCAAGGCGCGTGAACGCTCGATTGCCCGTGTGTCGTCCTCAACTTGATCAAGCATTGCATTAAAGGCTTGCGAAAGTTGGGCAATTTGGGTATCGCCAGCGGTGGTTTGGGGCACGCGCACGCTCAAATCGCCGTCGGTAACCCGTTCGGCGGCAATTTGCAGATTGGTGAGTGGGCCTAAGGCCACCCGCAAAACCACATAATTGACCGCCACGCTGAGCACAACACCGATCAGCGAAAAAACAACCGTCAAGGTCAGGCCTTCGGTTGTTGCTAAGCGGCGCGTGATTGCCGTGCCAGCGATTGCGCCCAAACAAACTATTGCACTATTGCCAATTAAAATCTGGTAAATCAGTGGTATCCGTCGCATAGCTGTATTGTATCATCAACCATCAATCTTTTAAATCAAGATTGAGCCCTAGATTTTAGCCCAATAGAATCAGCAGAACGACCCCAAGCCCTGCTGCGCAGCCAAGCAAAACCAATCCATAGGCCAAGCGCGCAAACTGCCATGGCATCCAGCTAAAGCGCAGGCTCAGCAAATCGCGCAGGCTGCGCCGATAGCGATGGTGGTGATTTGGCGTTCGTTGCACTGCTAAAGCATAGACCGCGATTAATCCGGCAACACAGCTATGCACAATTGTTTGCAAAAGCAAGGCCCATGAAAATGGCTGCCAAAGCATGTTAATCACGGCTGCGCTGGCGATCAAGGCAGCAGCAAGCCAAAATAGCGTAACAAAGCGAATTTTTGTTCGTAGCACATCATCCTCGCAGTGCTAAAACAAAATACGGACGTAGAGTGTTCTACGTCCGTATCGTCTGGCGGGCCCGAGGGGATTCGAACCCCCGATCTCCACTGTGACAGAGTGGCATGTTAGGCCGCTACACCACGAGCCCCGATCAGGTTGTTGTTGCGCTGGCAGATAAAAATTGGCGGGCCCGAGGGGATTCGAACCCCCGATCTCCACTGTGACAGAGTGGCATGTTAGGCCGCTACACCACGAGCCCGCGTTTTTGTTTGCCTCGCGACAACGGGGATATACTACCACAGACTCGTTTTTTTTGCAAATGGAATGAAGCGGAGAGTATGCCCTCACCCCAATCCCTCTCCCGCCCAACGGGCGAGGGGCTATAACGCCGTGGTTTTTGCATGATTTGTAGTGAAAATTGGTGCTCCCCCTCGCCCGCGTTTTCGTGGGCGAGGGGGCTGGGGGGTGAGGGGATTCACTTGCTCAATTAATCGGCTCGTGATTAACTCGATCTAAGCCTTCGTCATCCCAAGCAGCTGGGTCTTCGAGGGGTTCGAGATGGGTGATGGCATGGCTATCGGGCAGGGCTGCGGCAATTGCCAATTCGATTGTTTCACAAACATCATGGCCTTTTTGGACGCTCCACGAGCCAGGCACCAGCACATGTAACGAAACAAAGCGCCGTGGCCCAGCCACCCGGGTGCGAATTGCATGAAATTCTAAGCCGCGTTGGCGATAGCGCGACAGAATATCTTCAATCACTGCCTGATCGTCGTTCGACAAAGCGCTATCGAGCAAGCCATAGCCCGATTCGCGCAGAATTCGAAAGCCAATCCAGATAATGTGCAAGGCTACGGCGATGGCGATCAAGGGATCAAGCACCAGCCAGCCGGTCATTTTGGTCAGTAAAATGCCGCCGATGACCCCAATTGTTGTCCAAACATCAGTAAATAAGTGATGGGCATCAGCTTGGAGCGTGATTGATCGCAGGCGTTTGCCAGCCCGCATAATAATCCACGCAACGCCACCATTGATCGCGGTTGCCAAGATCGAAAGCCCCAAACCAAGGTCAAGCCGCGTGATCTCGGTTGGGTTGAAGACGCGTGGCCAGGCTGTCCAGATGATGCTGCCCGCTGCGAGCATAATCAACATGCCTTCTAAGCCACTAGCAAAATATTCAGCTTTGGTGTGGCCGAAGGCGTGGTCGTGGTCGGGCGGGCGCATGGCAATGGTGAGCATCCACAGCGCCATCATGGCGGCAATTAAATTAACAACTGATTCGGCGGCATCCGAAAAAAGCCCGATTGATCCGGTCAAAAGATAAGCGCCGAACTTTAACCCAATTGTGATGCATGCAGCAGCAATTGATAATAAAGCATAGCGCTGTTTCCCACTTAACATAACTTACAAGGCGCTTTCTAAGGCCCGCAACTCACGTTCATAGACAACCAAGCCAACCCGCAGCGTGTCGTTGGGCACCATGGCATTAAGTTGATGAATGATCGTATTCAGATCACGCACCCAAATATGCAACTCTTGGCGCAGCCGTTCTTGCTCGCTGAAGCTGGTTGTTGCCCATGTTTCACGATTATTGCGCAACCAAATCTGGTAGCGATTCATGTGGTTATTATAATCGTGTTGGGCAGCGCCCCACGGCGAGCCTGCTTCATTGCCTTTCATCACCCGAAAGGCCATGCGCATCTCGGCGGGAATATACATATCGTCGTTTAAATCGATTGGTTGGCCTTCGCCGGGCAAATTATTGAACATGCCATCTTCCATGGCTGCTTGGATGCGCTGTTCGGCAATTGAGCCAGCGCGTTGAGCGGTGAGTGAGGGGCCGCGTTTCGGTTTTTCTGCTTCGCTTGGTGTTTCTGGTGTTGGTGTTGCTGGTTTGACTTTACCTGCTGTCCGGCTTTGCTCACGAAATCGGTCAAGAAATGGATTGTCGCTCATGCTAAAACCCCCTTGTGACGCTGCTCGCTAGTTCAATTGCCCCATGCGCTTGCCCTTGCTACAGCTATGTGCAGAATATCACAAAGATTTGCGAAAGACAAGGTTATCAACAAGCCCACTATTTTGAGAAATTTGTTACAATAGGCCAAATTTTATGCCGATTTGGCTGGTTGGAGGGCATCGATGGCGTTTGAATATCCAATCGAAGTGCGGTTTCGTGATTTGGATGGGCTTGGGCATGTCAATAATGCTGTCTATTTGACCTATTTTGAAACCCTGCGTTTAAAGTTTGCGATTGAATTATTGGGTGCGGTGGAGTTGGCCGACGTGCCGTTTATTTTGGGCGAGGCGACGGTGCGCTACCTCATACCAGTCTTTTTCGGCGACCAATTGCAGGGCAGCGTGGAAGTTTCGCGAATTGGCAATAAAAGCTTTACCATGCTGTATACCCTCAAGCGCGGCAACGAGATTGTGACCCAAGGCTCGACCGAATTGATTTGGTTTGATTTCAAGACCCAGCGTTCGGTGCCAATTCCCGATTCGTTTCGCCAGCAGGTTGCCAACTATCAAGGCGCTTAAATCTCGGTCGGATGTCCGATTGTGTTTGGTTGCGGCTGCGCCAGACTGGCGCTAGCCCCAATGTCGATTTTTGATTGATGAGAGAGTCTTATGCAGCAACAAGCATGTCCCCAGTGCCAGCGTCAGCTTGCGCTCAACGCCGCCTATGTGCCATGGTGTGAATGTGGCTGGAATATCAAGCCGCATTCACTGCCCGAAAGCTATGGCATGTTCGAGCAAATCTATACTAATGTGAGCAAGCGCTTGGGCAAGCAAATGCTGCATCAAATGCGCTCGCTGAACGATTTTCAACCCCGCATGGCTGCAATTACCCGTAAATTATTGGGCTACGAAACCCAAGTTATGCAGCGTTTACGCCGCCAATGGATTCGGAATAGCTGAATTGCTTGAATTGCCGCGCATATGCTACGATGGGCCTGAACTGGTTTAGGTGACAAGGATTGGCCAATCGTGCAGCGTAGAATTATTCAAATTAGCAGCTTTGTGGCTATTTTAGGCCTTTGTTTAGCAATAACCTTGGTTTGGGTGCTGCAACGCAACCCAGCTCAGATAACGATTGGCGGCAAAACCGATTCGCCATGGCTGGTTGAAGGTTTTCAAACCAAAGAGCGTTCGGAGTTGGGAGCCTATCGCTGGACAAACGGCCATGGCATCATTGGCACGCCCGCCACCCATACGAGCTATATGCTTGGTTTGACGCTGGTTTCGCCAGTAACCACAACGCTGGTGCAACTGAATGCTGCTGGCCATGAAGTGCTGAATCTGCCGATTAGTAATGCGCCGCGCTATTATCAGATTTTCTGGCAGCCAGATGCTTCATTGAATTGGCTCCGTTGGGCCAGCGATCAGCAACTGAGCCTCAGCAGCGAGTTGCAAATTCTTGAAGGCAGCGATCAACGCGCCTTAGGCGTGGTTTTGCAAAATCTTAGTTGGTCGCCAGCGGGCCGGATCTCGCTGTTGCCATTTGCTTGGATTACGGCTTTGGTGGTGAGTTTAACCGCTTTGATCAGGCCGCAACAGCGCAAAGCATGGTTGTGGTTGGCGGCAGCAGCGGTTGGAGCGAGCTTGATATTCGGCGGCTTGACTTGGTTGGCCAACGATCAGGCGGTGTGGTGGCCAATTCGCTTTGCGCCAAGTTTGCTGATTTTGCCGTTGGCGGCGTTGGCCCTGTTGCGTTGGCCTTGGCAAGGCTGGCGGCAAGCGTTGCCAGTGTTTGGTTTAATTGGGATTGCAACAATCGTGATGCTGCTTTCGCGCAAGTGGTGGCTGGTGCAAGGGCCTGATTTTGGCTGGCACTCGAATCATGGCAGCTCGGCGGCCTCGGTCTTTCGTGCCCATCCCTTTTATCCGCTTGGCTTTCCGCTGATTTTATGGCTTGGCTTGCTCTGGGATGGCGATCAATTGGCGATTGGCCAGACGGCTGGTTTTATCAGCATCCTTATAACCTTGATCCTGACGGCGTTGATTGCCTACCGCATTTTGGCCTTGCGAGGTGCGCTGCTGGCCTTGGTTTTGGCCTTGGCAACTCCGCTGTTGCTAGCGTTTGGGGTGGTTGCAAGCAGCGATAGTGTGCAATTGCCAGCTTTTTTGGCGGCTTTGCTGGTATTGCTCTGGCAGCCAGAGCTAAGCAAACGCCGGGTTGCAGTTGCTGGTTTGCTTTTGGGCGTGGCCTATTTATTCCGTTTTCAATCGATTGTGATGATGGTGTTGGTGTTGCCTTGGTTGTTGTTGCAAGCGCTGGCCGCACCGCCGCGTTGGCCACAGCGTTTGGGGCGTTTGTTTGCGCCAGCCTTGCTGGTAGCGGGATTTGTGCTTGGCTCTGCGCCGCAGTGGGTGCTGGATATTCGCGATACAGGGCGACCCTTCTTTTCGCAACAATATGAAAATATCTGGCAAGCCGCCTACAATCGAGTTGATCCGGTGGTGGCTGCGGCTAGCCCCGAGGCGATTGCAACCAAAGCCAGCGAAACAGGACTCTACGACATTGTGGCCTTTGATCCCTATGGGTTGTTTGGGCATTGGCAAGCGAATTTAAGCCAATTTTTCAGCTTCACCTTGCATACGATTTTTATCTGGCCCTTTGGGTTATTGATGCTGTTGGGCTTGGGCTTGGCATTGCTGAAACGCGCTGATGCCCGTTTGAGTTTGTTGGCATGGCTGAGCTTGTGCTACATTCCAATTATTGCCCTGACTTGGAACAAAGATCGCTTTTATTTGCCGATTGTGCCATTGCTATTGGTATTAGGTGCCTATTGGTTGGAGTGGTTGCGCGGACAGGCGTGGCGTTGGCCGCGGGGCAGTCGTTGGTTGGCTGAGGCAGCCCAAGCTGTCTGTTTGGCATGGGCGTTGAGCCACCTCAGCGCGATTGATCCAATTTTACGGGTGTATGGCAGCTTAAAGTAAACCCATTACGGTGAAAATGATGCCAGCGACGGCTGTGCCAGCAGCGCCATAATACAAGTTACGTGACCATCCGGCGGCGCTTTTGGCTAATTCACGTTCAGTTTGGCGGCTGATAATCATGCGTTTGAGCTTTTTATCGCGGTAAGCGATGGTTGGTTCACCTTCGTCATCAACCACACAGCCAAGAATATAGGCTCGTCCATCATCGGTAAACAGCTCTTCTTGCGCACGATAGCCGGTGGTGCGGCGAGCACCTTTGTTGGAGGCTGGAGCAGAAAATTCAAAATCGCCAAATTGCAGAATCGAGGCTTTATCTGGCGAAGGTAGCAATATATTTTGACCCGTTTCGTAATCAAGTTCAGCATCAGTAGGATCAACCCATGCCTTGCCAAAATTATCATTGATCCAGAAATAGGCGCATTCTTCCTCGGTTTTGATGGTTTCGCTACCGGTTTGGGTGCGAGTTCGCTTGCGGCCTTCGCTATCAGTATCGTGGATAACCTCGCTATATTCGCGAGTTAATGAAAATCGATAGGCAATACAGGTTTTGCCAGAAATCGGGGCGACCAATGGATTATCGCAACTGACTTGGCCTTCAATTTCGCAGGGTTCGGCCAGCGCTTCAGCCCCGAGCGTTGCAACAACCTTTTTGTGCAGATCATGCAGCATTGTGGTGGTGTAGGTGTCGGTGGCATTCAGATCGGCCAGTTTGTTGGATTGACTGCGAGCGAAGAAGAAGCAGATGACAGCCGCGATCAGCAAGATGATCCCAAAGAACACCATATCAGCGATCCTCCCAAAGGCTAGTAAGCTAAATATAAAGGTCATGCATAGGCTATGCAATGACACTCAATTCTTACTTTCAACACCTTTGGGGGGATTTAACGGCTAAAGCTTGATTCAGTTGTAAGTGTGCCATCAGCTGCTACGGTGATTGCAAAATAATGCACGCCGCTGGTTTCAACCCATGCCCAAAATTGATACTGCGTTCCCAAGGCTGTTGCTTGAACATTAGGAGCAACAAAATCGCGTTCAGCAAAATCGCTGGGCTGGGTTAGATGTGGGTCGGCGCTATATAACACAGTCATTGGGCTACCAATATAAGCAAGTTTATAGATTTGGATAAATTGCTCAAGGCCGATCGCGTTTGGATTATTGCCTACGTTGAGAGATTGAAAGAGGCTTGGCAAACTATCAGGATTATTAAGGCTAATGATCTGGTGTTGGTTAACCAGATAAATTAATGGCAAGCCAGCTTGATAGCTTGGCGAATTAAGCATAAATCCCGACCAAGCAGGCAAATCGTATTGTGGAAGATGAATTATTTCAGCATCGCTGAAACTTGTAGTGCTTAACATTTGTTTCAGTTGGGCTTCAGCATTGGCAATGGTAGTAGGATTAGCCGTACTCACACTGGTACTTTGATTTTGAGACACAGTTGGATTCATCGTTGTTGCTCCACACGCAGCCAGCATAATAATCATGCTGATAAAAATAAGTATTCGATAGCTCATTGGTTGGTTAAATTCCCTCCTGCGGTAACCATTGCATCAATTTTGGCCCGAACTGCTGGATCATTATCATAAGCATGTTTAACGTTTGGATAATTTTTTACGATATGGTTTCTGATAGCGACGGCACGGGCTTGAGGATCTTGGATTTGTGACATTCGATTGCCATCAACACTATAGGCACGAAATTCACTTTCATAATAAGAAAGTGTATCAGTACTTGGCTTATTGAGTGCATGATTTATTTCATGGACAATTGTATGTTCGGGTGTACTGGAATGCTTAGAAACAAAAATACGATCAGATTCGCCGTAAGTAAATCCCGAAGAACCATTCATCGTTAGTATTGTTTTGGTAGGGTCATCAGGATCAATCAAAATACTGTATTGTGACTTATTTAATTGCATCGCAGCTACCATACTATCTGAATCTGGATGTTTTTGGAGATCCTCGATATAATGGCTCTTCATACTGCCATCCATGATATGCAGGGCAGAGTTTTGGTCAATCTCACGATCACTTAAAATTAATTTACCGGTGCCTTCTTGGACTTTGCCTGGTGCTGTATGTTGGGTTTTAACCAGCGCATTGGCGGTGTCGGTGAGTTCTTGGCCTGAGAGCTCATCTTTAAAGCGTTTGATAAGCTCACGATCTTTGGCTAATTCGATTTTTTCTGCATCGGATGCTCCATTAAGGGTCTTAAGGATTGAAGCCTCATCTGTACCCCAGCCATCCATTGCAGCATTTAAACGATCCTTAGCTGGGGCATTCAGTTTTTCCAAAGCAGCAATATAGTCACTTCGCGATAAATCATCTTTGATTGAATCCATGAGTTTAGTATCGGCTAAAATGGCCTTTTTCTCTTCAGGGTTGGCATTTTCGAGCAACTTAAACAAACCTTCCTCGTCTGTACCTAATCCATCAATCGTTTTATGAATTTGCTTTCGTAGATCATCAATTGAGGGATTTGCACCGATTTTCGCTTGAACTTGATAAAGATTTGGCGATGTTTTAAAGAAGGCTGCTGCTTCCTCTTCAGCCTGATTCATGACGGTGCTAATTTCATAACAAAGTGCGGCTGCACTATCAAGCACATGGATTAATTTTGCAAAACTGGGGATAACGCTCGTTTCGAATTCCTGCCGAAAGGCAGCGGCTGCAGACCCTTGCCATTGACCTTCAAACAGAGGGGTTGACGCTTGTTGTAGCATAGATACAATATTTTTGACTGTCGATGATTGTTGGGTGAATTTTTGAGCAATAGTTTTCAATCCATCATAGTCAACCTGAATAATAGCAGCACCCATCAGTTTAGTCCTCCGTTGAAGGTTTTGGATTTATTTCATTGTTAGGTTATTGTAGAGGTCAAAGATTGCTTTGTCAAGCTAATTTTGGGCTAAAAAAGCAAGCGTATCGCTTCATACAATATAGCTTAATTGCATGATTATACGCTTGCTAGTGAAAGATTATTGCTGAATTAATTAATCTGTACGGTTTGGAGGGTTGTCCATTCGCTGAAATTATGGGCGTTATCTTCGCTGCGAATGCGGAAGTAGTAGAGGCCTGGTTCGCGCAAACCAACATCAACTTGTTGTTCAGCGACAAACCATTCGCCCGTGCCTTGCGGATCGGTACCGAAATAGAGTTGGTAGCCGCGCAGGCCCGAATCTGCATCGCTGGCAGCTTGCCAATTGAGCACCAAACTGCTTTGGCTGCCGTTGAGGGTGAGATTCTCGGTAACAGTGGTGGTTGGCAGGCTAGGCGCGGTTGGATCAAACCAGATTTCGCGCTGGAAGCTTGCAGTATTGCCAGCTGCATCCCACGCCGTAACATTGGCGATATGTTGACCTGCGATCAGATCAAGGTAGCCTGTTTCGGCAGCGAATTGGGGCTTATCGCTGGCTGCTGGCGCATCCCAGTTTTGGCTAAAACCTTGGATGCTTTGATTATCGCTCAAGTTCCAATCAAGCCGCCCGCTATTAACCCATGTACGTTCAGCTGGGCCAGACCACTCTAAGGTTGGAGCGATCGTATCGGCCTCGCCATTGGCGGTTAATAAGCTCCCAGCATATTGATTACAGCCACCATTATCCGGGAAGTTATAGCCTTCTGCAAAGGCTAACGCGACTGGTTGGCGATTGTAGGCGTATGGGCCATCGCCACGGAATACGGTAAAGTGTAAATGGGGAACTGTGGGTGAGGGATTGGTTGCACCTGCATTACCAATATACTGACCGCGTTTGACCGAAGTACCAGTTGGCGCTTCGATCCACGATGACAAGTGGGAGTACATCGTGTAGTAGCCATCGCCGTGTGAGAGAATCAGCGAGCCAGAGCGGCCTGTCCAGAAAAAGATTGTGCCATCTGCGGCGGCGTAGATGGGTGCTCCGTAGGTATCGCCTTCGGTATTGACCAAATCGAACGAGAGCCGACCCCAACTATCGTGTGTTCCGCAGTTATAGCCTTGGATAACTTCCCATGTTTGACCAGGTGGTGTTGGTAGATAGAACGTTGGCTTGCCTTCGGCCTGTGCCGATTGGGCGAACCCCAGTAACACCGCGACCCCGATAAACCCAAACAAAACCGAGCGCAGTGTCCGCTTCACCATGGAACCTCCAGAAAACAGGCTCAACATGGAGCCACCATCGAGACAAGGATGCAATACACAATGCATGGTGTATCGGCGAGGGAGGATACCAAGGCTTGCAGATCTCGTCAACATAATTCGGGGCCAGAAAGATTAAAAAATAGCTACGATTAGGCCTAGTTCAGAGCCACTTTTTCTCATAATTGATTTTGAGAGCGCTCCTAGAGCATATGGCGTTTCTCATCAAATATTTAGCTTTTATTAGTCAAGATAACCCAAATTTAACCCCTAATTAAAGTTTTCTAACAGTTGCTCTGCTATTAAGATCGAGTACAATAGACTGAGTCAGATCAGCCAAAACGCTCATATTAGATCATTGTCGCTCCACGAAAGGGGGAACGATGGCAAAGGTGCCAAACCTCTGTCATCCCATGGCCTATGACGAAACGAAAACTGCTTGTCCTTGTTGCTCTCTGCGCCATCTTGAGTGCGCTTGTTCCGCTTAGCTCAACCTTGACCAGTGCCGCGCCGGTTGCTGTCGTCGACATTCAACTCTTGAATGTTTCCGACTGGCACGGGCAACTCGACCCAAGTGGTACGCCAGCGGCTGGGGGCGCTTCCACAATTGCAACCTATTGGAATGCTGATCGCACTGCGAACCCCAACACCATTACCTTGACCGCTGGTGATGATTTTGGCGCTACGCCGCCACTTTCGGGGATGTTTGACGAAGTGCCAGCAGTGTTGGCCCAACGCATGATGGGTATTCAGGTGAATACCTTTGGCAACCACAACTTCGACCGTGGAGTTGGCCACTTGCAACAGATGATCGAATTGGCTGGCTCGCCAACCGCACCATTAACGCCTGGCTCAAGCTACAACAATGGGATTCCCTTCCAGTATGTAGCTGCCAACTTGATCAACACCACTGGCGTGTTGACGGGCGTAGCACCCTACAAAATTTTTGAATTCCAAGGTGTTCAAGTTGCGGTGATTGGTTTGGTTAACGAAGAAGCTCCAAGCTTGGTCAAGCCAGGCAACTTTGGGCCAATTCAAATTACCGATTCGATTGATGCAGCGATGAATGCCAAGGCCCAAGCCGAGGCAGCAGGCGCTGATGTGTTTGTGGTCATCACCCACAAAGGGATTACCGCGCCAAATCAAGGGCCATTGATCGATTTTGCCAATGGCGTGACTGGCTTCGACTTGATCTTAGGCGATCACACCGACTTAAACTTCCAAAATACGATCAACGGTGCCTTGGTTACCGAAAATAAGAGCAAAGGTTTGCAGTATCTGAAGGTTAATTTGACCTACGATACCACCACCGAAACGGTAACCAACAAAAGCGCTACCTTTGTAACGCCAACCGCGAATGTGCCCAAAGACGCGGCCATCGAAGCGATGTTGGTGCCTTATCGTGCGCAATTGGCCCAACAATTTGATACGCCAATCGGTTTGAGCCATGGCTTCTACACCCGTGGCAACAACGTCGAACGGGTAGCCGAAGTGCCATTGGGCAATTTGGTGACCGATGCAATGCGTGAGAAATATGGCACCCAAATCGCCTTTACCAATGGCGGTGGCTTGCGCGATACCTTGCCATCATCGTATACCCCAATGAACCGCAACTTGCGCCGCGCTAGCGTTGGCTATCCAGCTGGCCCAAGCTACGATTTGGTGTTGGGTGATATTTACGCCGTGCTGCCATTCGGCAATACCGTTGTAACCCGCACCGTAACTGGTGGCCAATTGTGGCAAGTGATGGAATTTGGCTTGGGCGCTTTGCCTGGCGCAAATGGTCGCTTCCCGCAAGTTTCGGGCTTCAAAGTAACCTTTGATTCATCGAAAGCGATTGGTCAGCAAGTCCAATCGATTACCTTGAATGATGGCACGCAGGTGCTTTCAAACACCACCTCGATCTATACCTTGGCAACCAACGACTTTACCAACGCTGGTGGCGACGGCTATACTATGTTGAACGATGGTAAAGGCACGACCTTAGCGGTTATGGCCGATGTAGTCTTGGAATACATCGATGAGCATCAGCCAATTATGCCAACGATTGAAGATCGCTTGCTTGACGTAACCCAAATCGACGATATTGCTGATGTCATTGTGGTCGAGAATGGCACGACTGGGCCGATGAGTTTCCAAATTGTCGACCCACGCTTCGTCACCAACCCCAATACGACGACGGTGACGTTGGCTGCAACCTCATCGAATGTCACTTTAGTGCCAAATGCCAATATTTCGATTACTGGCACGGGCACGACGCGCAACATCACGGTTACGCCTGCTGCTGGCCGCTATGGCACGGCAACGATTCAAGTGCGGGTCACTGGTCAAGGCTCAGCCAGCGATACCTTTGTGGTTGTAGTTAACGACAAACCAAACGCTACTGGCAACGTAACCAGCGTAACCACCGATGAAGATACCCCAGTCACGGTTCAGGTTGGGGCGATCGACAACGATACCGCAGCTAGCGATATTACGATTACTGCCGTTTCTGGCGACCAAGATTTGGTTGCCGATGGCGATATTATGGTGACTGCTGGCACTGATGCCTACACCCGTACCTTCACCATTGCGCCAGCGTTGAATGCTTCGGGCAACACCAGCCTGACCTTCACGATTGGCGATGGCTTGAGCACGGTAACGCGCACGGTGCAATTGACGGTCAACGCGGTCAACGATGCCCCTGAGCTTTCAAGCTTCGTTGATGAAACGATTACCATCAATTCAACGCTTGGCCCAATTTTGTTTACCTTGACCGATGTTGATGATAGCGTCAATAACCTGACAGTTACCGCTGAATCATCAAACACGGCTTTGGTGCCAAATGCCAATATTACAATTGAGGGCACTGGCGCTGAACGGACATTGACCTTGACTCCAGCCGCAGGCCAAACTGGCACAACCACCATCACCATAACGGTTGATGATGGTGAAGATAGCTTCGAGCAAACCTTCGTCGTGACTGTGGTCAACAACAAACTCTATCTGCCAGTTGTTGGCAAATAAAGCTTTTGCTAAAACGCGTTACAATACCGCTGAGTGATTATTACTCAGCGGTATTGTTTTAATATAATGGCATCATCTATGAAGAAACAGCTTTTAAGCATTGGCTTGATGATCAGTTTGGTTGGCTGTGGCGCAGCATCGAACAGCGTCACACCTATAGCGCAAGCCCCAGCTAGCATTGATACGGCGGATCTCGCAGGCTATTGTATTGATACTGCGCCTATTAACAAACCAATTATTGTTGGCCTCGAAGGCAATATTTGGACGCTCAATCGCGATGGCAGCGATATGAGCCAGCTGACCACGGCTAAAGAGCGCACGCTCATTCGCGATGCTGCTTGGTCGCACGATCGCAAAACGTTGGCCTATGCCTTGATGTTGCCTCCGGTTGATTTGGCAATTCCTTGGCTGCAATCAAGCATTATTTGCGGCCTTGATGTGGCAACCGGCAAGGGTCGGCTCTTGGCCTATGGCCAATTAGGCGATTCGTTGAGCGAACCAAGCTGGGCTGGCGATGATCAATCGCTCTATGTGACCCGCCGCCGCACCTTGATTAATGAGAAAAATGATTTCCTTGGCGACGAAGCAGCAGTTGTGCAATATGGATTGGGCAGCAACCAAGCAACGGTTGTTGTCGATGGCAGCACCACGCCTGCGGTCTCGCCCGATGGCAAGCAGCTGGCCTATGTGCAACCAAATGTTGAAATTGGTTTTCCCTCGTTGATGATTGCCAAGCTTGATGGTAGCAACCCGCAACCGCTGGGCCAGCCTGATCCACCGTTTAAAGCGATTGTTGCTCCACGTTGGTCACCTGATGGGAAAAGTATTATGGTGACAGTTAACGGCGGCCCTGGTGCGATTGGCGGCGGCACAGAGCCAGAATTGGCGTGGTGGGAACGCTTGCTAGGCGTAGAAGTGGCGAGCGCTCATGGCGAGCCAGTTTCCTTGTGGCAGATTACAGTTAGTGATGGGGCCATGAAGCCGCTAGCCCAAAATATTGATGATGGTCGTACCAGCTGGAATCCCGATGGCAAGCAATTTCTGTATATCCATGGCTATGATGGCTTAATGGAATACACTTTGGCAACTGGCGAGGAACGCGCTTTAACCCCGATGCAAGTCTATTGGTTTGTTGAATGGGGTAGTCACTAAATCTAGCTAGCTAAATATCGGGTACAATGGCGCTCAATTAATCCCCATACATCCCAAAAGCATTAGATCTATGCATGATTTGGCAAAAACCGAGGTTCATGGCTAGAGTCTTGCCCATGGGCGTGCTATAATCCTGGCTTAAAAATTTGTGTGGGAGTACCAGATGACTTTATCAAAAACCCAGTTAGGCTATTTCAAAGAGCGCTTGCACGATATACATAAACATTTGAACGAAGAAATCAAGCGTTTGGAAGAAGCGACCGACCAATTGAATCAAGATGCCGAGTTTGGGGTCAGTAACCATATTGCCGATGATGCCTCGGATATTTTTGAGCGCGAAAAGAATTTTGCCTTGATTGAAGATCGCCAGCGTTTGATTGGCGAAGTTGAAGCAGCGCTTGAGCGGATTGAGCATGGCACCTATGGAATTTGTCTCAAAACTGGTAAGCCGATTGCGATTGAACGCCTAGAGGTCTTGCCCTATGCAGCACTTTCAATTGAGGCTGCTAATAGTTAACCAGCACAGGAGAGGTTAGAGCGATGGAGCAAACCGACAACTTAACGACGATTCAGGTGAACGAAGCAGAAGCAGGTCAACGCCTCGATCGGCTTGTTTCTGCTAGCATGCCTGATTTATCGCGGACGTATGTGCAACAACTAATCACCGATTTGCATATTCGGGTCAATGGGCGCGGGGCAAAGGCCAGTTTGCCAGTTCAAATGGGCGATCAGATTGAAATTTATTTGCCTTTGGCCAAGCCAACCGATATTGTGGCCGAAGATTTGCCACTCGATGTTGTGTATGAAGATGACGATGTGTTGTTGGTGAACAAGGCTGCCGGCATGGTGGTGCACCCTGCGCCCGGCCATACCAATGGCACCTTGGTCAACGCCTTGCTCTATCGCTACCCTCATTTGACCACGAGCGGCGATTTGCGGCCCGGGATTGTGCATCGGCTTGATAAAGATACCTCTGGCTTATTGGTTATCGCCAAGCATGATCAAGCGCGCATGGTGCTGACCGAGCAGCAAATGGCGCGGCGGATGCATAAAAAATATTTGGCCTTGGTTGAAGGCCATTGGCGTGAGCCAACAGGCACGATCGATGCGCCGATTGGGCGCAATCCCAATAACCGTTTGCGCATGATGGTGATGCCTGAAGGTCGTTATGCAGTAACCCATTATCAAGTGCTTGAGGTGCTTGGGCCGTATTCGTTGGTGCGTGCCACCTTGGAAACAGGCAGGACGCATCAAATTCGGGTACATTTTTCCTATCGCAATCGACCAATTTTAAATGATGCGTTGTATGGCCATCGCAAGCCCAAAGAAACCTTTGGCATCGAACGCCACTTTTTGCATGCTTATCATTTGGGCTTTCGCTTGCCCAGCAATGGCGAATGGCGCTCGTGGGAAGTGCCGCTGCCAGCAGAATTAGAGAAAATTCTGATGACCTTGCGCGCGCGCTACGAAACAATTGTCTATCCTGACCCTATGATTGAACCGTTGGTATGAGCCGAGCTACGCCGTTTGCCAGCCGCATTTTAGTCTTGGTAACCAGTCTGGTTGGGCTGGTTGCCTTTTTTTATCCATTTTTCTTGAGCGAAGTTGCTGTTGGTGATAATCATGCTGCCGATGCGCCAATTATTATGCTGCTGTTGGGGCCGCTGCTGCTAGGCATTATTTTGACCGATATTAATAGCCATGCCATGAATTCGCGGGTGGTGGCGGCCTTGGGCATGTTGGTGGCGATCAATGCGGTATTGCGCTTGCCTGCTGGCCCCGGCGATAGCCCAAGCTTTTTCTTTTTGGTGATATTGGCGGGCTATGTCTATGGCGGGCGTTTTGGCTTTTTGCTGGGCAGCCTCAGTTTAGCGGTTTCGGCCTTGTTGGTGGCGGGGATCGGCCCGTGGATGCCGTTTCAGATGTTGGCGATGGGCTGGCTAGGCCTAACGACTAGTTTGTTGCAACCAATTAAACGCTGGTTGAACATCGCTGATGGCAGTTGGTGGGAAGTGGCCTTGCTGGCGGGGTTTGGCTGGCTTTGGGGCTTGCTCTTTGGCGCGTTGATGAATCTGACGTTTTGGCCATTTAGCACTGGCGAAAGCGCAATTTCGTGGCAGCCTGGCTTGGGGCTTGAGCCAACCTTGGAACGCTATTGGGCGTTTTATCTGCTGACTTCGCTGGGCTGGGATGCCGCGCGCGCTTTGTTCAATCTGCTGTTAATTGTGGCCTTTGGCAAGCCGATTTTGGCGGTGTTGCGGCGTTTTCAGTTGCGCCTGAATTGGCAATCAACCGAGAAAAGGATGAAGGATGAATTATGAGGGATGAAGTTGAGAACAGAGACCATAGATGTATTGTTACATTGGATTAACGACGGCCTGATTCCCTCACCCCAACCCCTCTCCCACGTGGCGGGCGAGGGGCTTTAATTCCGTGGTTCTTGCGCAATGTGTCGGTAAAAACCAGTGCTCCCCTCGCCCGCGTCCAGTGGGAGAGGGGCTGGGGGTGAGGGAATGAACCATGGTTGCTAACCGAATGAACCATTACACATAGAACATAGAAGGCAAAAGTCAAAAATGAGGCTTTGGGCTATCGGAACATTGTTCGTGTAATTCGTGCAATTCGTGGCAAAAAACTTAATCTTCGTGCTCTTCGTGTTCTTCGTGGTTTCATTGCTTCGTGTTCTTCCTATTCTTCCTGAATTCATGTCGGGATGCTCCTTTTTCCTCCTTCATACTTCATATTTCATCCTTCTTAAGACCTTTTTAGTCTATAGATATCTCTGCTAAAATAGGCCATCTCTTTTCTTGTAGCGAGGATGAACTGCCTTGAGCCAAACGATTAAGGTTGATACATTGATCAAGACGTTTCAGGTACCTGAACGTGAGGCGGGCTTGAAAGCGGCAGTTGGGAGCTTATTCAAGCGCAAATATCGCGAAGTCGAAGCGGTCAAAAAGATTAGTTTTGGCATCGACGCTGGCGAGATTGTTGGGTTTCTGGGGCCAAATGGTGCTGGCAAAACCACGACCCTCAAAATGCTGGCAGGCTTGCTGTTTCCTACCAGTGGCCAGATCGATGTGCTGGGCTACGAGCCGCAGCGCCGCGAAAAAGAGCTGCTGCGCCAAATTACGATTGTAATGGGCCAGCGCAATCAGCTGATGTGGGATATTCCTGCGCTTGATTCATTTGAGTTGCAACGGGCCATCTACCAAATTCCCGAGGGCGAGTTTCGGCGCATGCGCGATGAGTTGATCGATTTGCTGAATATGGGCGATTTGGTCAAAAAACCAGTCCGCAACTTGTCGTTGGGCGAACGGATGAAGGCTGAATTTATTTCGGCGTTGTTGCATCGCCCCAAAGTGTTGTTTTTGGATGAGCCGACGATTGGCTTGGACGTAACGGCTCAGCGTTTGATTCGCGAGTTTGTGGCTGCCTACAACCAGCGCTATCAAGCCAGCGTGATGCTGACCAGCCACTATATGGCCGATGTGCAAGCGTTGTGTAAACGGGTGATCGTCATTCACCACGGCCAATTGCTCTACGATGGCGGCTTGGCTGGTTTGGTCGAAAAATTTGCCGCCTACAAAACCATCGGTGTAACCTTGAATGACCCTGAGCTTGATTTGAGCGAATATGGCGAGATTATCAGCAACAGCAAGGGCCAAGTTAATTTGCGGGTTCCCAAAAACGCGACGGCCCAAATTACCACCCGTTTATTGAATGAAGTTGCGATTAGCGATCTGACAATTGAAGATCCAGCGATCGATTCGATTATTGAGCAGGTGTTTCAACAGGAGGCGCAGGTTGTATGAAGCAGCATCTTGATTTATACCTGACCTTGCTCAAAACATCGATTATCAGCCAATTTCAATATCGGGTGGCGCATCTGTTTTGGCTATTGGCGATGATGGTTGAGCCAGTTGTCTATTTGGTGGTTTGGGGCACAATTGCCACCTCGCAAGGCGGCAACGTCGCGGGCTATACCGCTGGCACCTTTGCGGCCTACTACATTACATGGACGTTGGTGCGCCAGATGAATATTGCGCTCACGCCCTATGCCTTTGAAAATCGGATTCGCAAGGGTCGGCTTTCCAACGAACTGATGCGGCCAATCCATCCAATCCATTTTGATATGAGCTTTTTTATGAGCCTCAAAGTGGTGACGATTGTGCTGTGGCTGCCAATCGCTGGCCTGCTGTGGTGGATCTTCCAGCCAGTGTTTACCTTCACGGCGTGGTGGCAAATTCCGGCCTTTATTCTGGCCTTGTTGGGCGGTTTTGTCACGCGCTTTTTGTGTTTGTGGGTGCTTGGCTTGGTCACATTTTGGGTCACCAAAGTGAGTGCAGTGTTTGAACTGTATTTTACGATCGAATTATTGCTTTCTGGGCGCTTAGTGCCGTTGGCGATTATGCCTGCTTGGGTGCGCGACATTTCGCAATGGCTACCCTTTCAATGGACGTTTGGGTTTCCAATTGATGTGGCAGTTGGTACGTTAACTGGGCCGCAAGTGGCTTGGGGCTTAGCGATGCAAGCAGTTTGGATGATCATTGCAGGCGGGATTTTGGCCTTGGTTTGGCCGCATGCGGTGCGGCGCTACTCGGCAGTGGGAGCGTAAGATGGTGTATTTACGATTATTCTGGATCTTCCTGCGGGTTAGCGTGATCAGCGAATTTCAATATCGAGTTAATTTTTTTGTGCAGCTGTTTCAATCGGCCTTGGCCTTGGGCACGGGCTTGGTTGCCATGAGCTTGGTGTTTAGCTATACCCAAAATTTGGCTGGCTGGACGCAACCAGAACTTTTGGCAGTAATGGGCGTGCATATCATCGTTGGCGGGCTGATCAAAACCATCATTCAGCCAAATATGAACCGCTTGATTGAAGATATTCAAGAAGGTACCTTGGATTTTGCCCTGACCAAGCCTGCCGATGCCCAAGCAATTATCAGCGTGCGTGAATTTCGAATTTGGCAATTGATCGATTTGGTGCTTGGCAGCGTGTTGTTGGGCTATGCAATTAGCCAATTAAGCACCAGTTTGGGCTGGCTGAGCGCACTTGCGTTTGCGGCGGCAGTGCTACTTGGCGGCCTGATGATTTATAGCGTTTGGTTGATGCTGAGCGTTGGCGCATTTTGGATTATTCGCGCCGACAACTTTTTGGAAATTTTTGATAGCTTGTATCAGGCAGGTCGTTGGCCAGTGAGCATTTATCCTGGCTGGCTCAAACATACCTTGACCTTTGTGCTGCCAATTGCGTTTGCGGTGACGCTGCCTGCTGAAACCTTGGCGCGCCAGTTGAACGGTCAAAATTTGTTGTTTGCCGTGGGCTTGACGGTTTTTTTATTGATCGTTTCACGCTTATTTTGGCGCTTTGGCTTGCGCCATTACACTGGGGCTTCGGCCTAGGATTAGATTTCCTTGCTCAGATAAGGGTTAGTTTTGAGCGATTGGTCGGCTGTGGAGCGTTCCCTCACCCCCCCAAGCCCCCTCTCCCTTACAAGGGTAGGTTTTAAAAAAAGCGTGGTGGTTAAATATTCCCTCACCCCCAGCCCCCTCTCCCACGAAAACGCGGGCGAGGGGGAGCACCCGTTTTAACCAAGGATTTTTGCAAGAACCACGCCATTAAAGCCCCTCGCCCAGCGGATTGGAGAGGGGTTGGGGTGAGGGAACACATCACTTAATCGCATATCGCCAAGGCTGCATTGCAAATACTTAATAATGATAAAATAGACACTTAACGAAGAGTCGTTTTTCCCCAAGAACTTCCCTAGCGTAACAATCGAAGGAGATTCTGGCACGGCGCTAGGCTCGCACTGTGTGGAGGTCGTTTGTATGGACCGTCTGAGGCATCGTTGGTCGTTAATTGGAACAATCTTGGCGCTGATTGGGGTTTGGAGTAGTTTGGTGGTGGTTTCGCTGCCAAAACGCACCGAAGCCCAGCCAGTTGTCGAAGAACAACGGGTTGTGGCACGAATTCAGGCCAAAGATCGAACTGAATCATTGGCCCTAAGCGCACGTGGCCTTGATTTATTGGAAATGCGCGATAAGGACGATCTGTTTGCGCTGATTACGCCAAGCGAATTGGCTAAATTGCAACAAGATGGATTTACCGCAGCAATTGATCAAGAACAAACCGACTTGCTGCAAATGCCTTCAATCTTGCCAGTTCAAGGTGGTTTTCGCACGGTCGAAGAAGGCTATGCCTTGCTAGATCAATGGCATGCGACCTATCCCAACCTGACTGGTTTATTTACCTATGGCGCTTCGTGGGATAAAGTGAACGCTGGCGGACCAGCAGGCTACGATTTGCGTGGGATTACCATCACCAATTCGTTGATTCCTGGGCCAAAACCAACCTTCTTCTTGATGTCGGCGATTCACGCGCGCGAAATGTCGACCGCTGAATTGACCTTGCGCTACACCGAGTATTTGCTCTCACGCTATGCAACCGACCCCGATGTGCATTGGTTGCTTGATGAGCACACGATTGTGATTGTGCCCTTCGTCAACCCAGATGGACGCAAAATTGCCGAGCAAGGCTCATCGTTTACCCAACGCAAAAATCGTAATACCGTTGATACACCAAACTGTAGCGGGGTGCAAATTGGGATCGACCTCAACCGCAACTCATCATTCCATTGGGGCGAAGTCGATAGCCCAAATGGTCCGCGTTGTGGCGAGACTTGGCCTGGGCTTTCAGCCGCTTCTGAGCCAGAAGTTGCTACCTTGCAACAATGGATTCGCGGGGTATTTGCTGATCGTCGTGGCCCTGCTGACACCGATCCTGCGCCAGACGATACGGCAGGGGTCTATATCTCGATTCACTCATATAGCGATTTGGTCTTGTGGCCCTATGGTCACTCAGCCCAACTTGCGCCAAACGATGCCGATTTGCGTGGTTTGGGTAAGAAATTTGCCAGCTACAATGGCTATACGCCGCAAAAGTCCGATGAGCTGTATCCAACCAGCGGCACGACCGATGATTGGGCCTATGGCGAATTGGGGATTGCCTCGTACACCTTTGAAGTTGGGCCAGGCTCTGGCTCATGTAGTGGTTTCTTCCCGAACTTTACCTGTTTAGATGGCCAAGCCCAAGGCAACTTCTGGGGCCGCAACTTGCCAGCGTTCTTGTATGCCTCGAAAGTGGCTCGCTCGCCTTATTTGTTGCAACGTGGCCCTGATGCCTTGAACGTCACCACCCAATCGGCGAGTAATGGCTACAAATTGTTGGCAACGATCAACGATGTCAATAATGGCAGCCAAACGATTGCTGCTGCTGAAGCCTATGTTGATACTCCACCATGGCGGGCTGGCGCAACCGCGATTAGCCTAAACGCCACTGATGGGAATTTCAATAGCGTTCAGGAAGCAGTGAATGCAACGATTCCCCAAACGTTGAGCAATGGCCGTCACTTGGTCTACTTCCGGGGCCGCGATACTGCTGGCAACTGGGGACCGGTTAGCGCTCAATGGCTCGATGTTGCGCCCCAAGGCTTAACCGGGGTTGTGCGCGCGAGCGATAACAATCAGCCAATTGCCAATGCCACGATCGTGGCAACGACTGGCACGTTTACTAGCACCACCACCAGCGCCAGCGATGGCAGCTATCGTTTGGAATTGCCAGTTGGCAGCTATAGTGTCAAAGTAAGCGGCACGGGCTTAACGCCAGCAAGCTACACCATAACGGTTAGCAGCAACAGCTTTACCAATCAAGATCTGGTGCTTGCGCAATTGGCGGCTTTGACAACCACGCCCAACGCCTTGAATTTCAACGTGAGCGATGGTAGCCAAGAGCGCACCTTGGTGATTGGCAATGCTGGCGACACCAGTTTTAATGCAAATATCACGCTGGCCCCAATGGGCTACGAAGTTAAGAGCAGCGACGATGTTGGCGGCCCAAGCTATAACTGGAACGACATCAGCAGCACTGGCACGCGGCTCAATTTGGGCGATGATGCCTGTGTGATTGTGAACTTGCCACGCAGTTTCATGTACTATGGCAGCGGCTATAGCAAGTTGATTGTCAATAGTAACGGCTTTATCAGCCCAACCAATGCCACGACCTGTAGTGCCTCGGGCACGTCGACCAACGGCGTGGTACCTGGCACCGCAGCACCCAATAATGTGATTGCCGCTTTGTGGGATGACCTTGATCCCAGCGATTTGACCAGTGGCCTGAATGGGATCTTTACCTATGCTGATAGCGCTAACGATCAATTTATTGTTGAATTTAGTGGTGTACCCCACTGGGCTAGCGGCGGCAGCTTCAGCCCTGAAGATTTCCAATTTGTGCTGGATCTGAACAGTGGCGATATTACCTTGCAATATCAAACGGTTGATACCCAAAATAGCGTCAGCGTTGGCATCGAAGATAGCACTGGAGCCTCGGGCTTCCAATGGGTCTACAACAGTACAGGCCGTTTGCATAGCAATTTGGCACTGAAATTTGTTGCCTATGCTGGCAACGCTTCGTGGCTGAGCTGGACTCCAACCTCGGTTGATGTGGCAGCGCGTGGCTCGGCAAACGTGCAAGTAACCGCCAACAGCAATGGGATTGCCAATGGTACCTATCGTGCGCGCTTGCGGGTCAACGCAGGAGCCAACACGGTGAATGGCGATCAAACCGTGCCAGTTGTGTTTACGATTGGAAATTCAACTGTGCATGATGTGGCAGTGCAAGCTCCTCAAGCTGCCTTGAGTGGGGTTGCTGGCTCGACGCTTACCTATACGGTGAACATTACCAACACCGGTAATGTAAGCGATAGCTTCAATCTGAGCGTCAGTGGTAATAGCTGGCCAACTACCTTGAGCCAAACCAGCGTCAGCTTGGAAGCAGGCGCAAGCACAACCGTCCAAGTTGTGGTGGCGATTCCAGCCAATGCAGTTGCTACCACGACCGATAGCGTAACCGTAACCGCAACCTCAAGCGCTGATAGTAGTGCAAGCAATAGCATTAGCTTAGTTTCAACCGCAACTAGCATTCCAGTCAGCCAATATAAGGTCTATATGCCGTATGTTGTGAAGTAGTAAGCGGGGGAGCGAGGGCTGGTTGTTGGGGATCGGTAACAAGTTTGTTATCGATCCCTTTTTTTGATCCACGAAGCTCATGAAACCGCAAAGAGCGCGAAGTATGGGAAGATTTCTTAGCCACGAATTGCACGAATTGCACGAATGCTTATTTTTTTTCGCCACAGATTGCCCAGATATATTTGATTATTATTCTTATAGCCCATAGCTGTACTGGTTCATTGGGTTAACCACGACTTGATCATCACCCCCCAACCCCTCTCCCACGTGGCGGGCGAGGGGCTTTAAAACCCTGGTTTTACCGCAATTCTTCATTCAAAACGGCGGCTCCCCCTCGCCCGCGTTCAGTGGGAGAGGGGGCTGGGGGGTGAGGGAACATGGTTGCCAACCTAATGAACCAGTACATATAGCCACCAGCCGATAGCCTCATTTTTTTGACTTCATCCCTCATCCTTCATCCTTCATAATTTCGTAGCTCTGCGCCGCTGCGTTAAAGCTAATCACTTGCCCCTATGTTCTTTGCTCTCTGTTCTATGTTCTATTATTAATGCTGACCCTATTCTGACTTCATCCCTCATCCTTCATCCTTCATCCTTCTGCGCTGCCCCTACTTATCATTTATCGGATAAAATAGCATTGGATTCAGGAATAGTCGCATATTGGTATTGTATGCAGCACTCCACGCTGCCAAAATCAGACTATTCTTGCTGCCCAAGGCTCAGCCTTTTGCGCCACGCAAAGCTGCGCTTGACAAATTGAGCCGCTTGTGGGATACTCTCACTTAGTAAATTCATTGGAATAAGTTATGCAGGGACTGCCCAAGAAAGCCAGTCGGGAGCAAAGCAAGCTTCACAACTACCGACTTGTCTTCAAAGCCATCTACGATGGTGGCGCGATTAGTCGGGTGGATGTGGCCCGCTTAACCAACCTCACGCCAACCACAGTTTCGAGTAACGTCGCGATTTTGCTTGACGAAGGCTTGGTGCAAGAAGTCGGGTTAGCGCCCTCTGGGGGTGGAAAGCCAGCGACATTGCTGAGCGTATTGGATGATGGTCGCCACTTGATAGGTTTGGATGTTGCGGGACACGAACTGCGAGGCACGATCATCAACTTACGCGGGACAATTCGCCAGCGCCAAACCTTGACCCTGAATGGGGGCAATGTTCTTGAACAATTGTATCAACTGATTGATCAATTGCTTGCGAACACCCACAACCCAGTGCTGGGCATTGGCATCGGCGCACCAGGAGTGATTAATACCACTGCTGGGGTTGTCCAACAAGCGGTTAACCTTGGTTGGCACAATCTCGCACTGCGCGATTTGCTTGGCAAGCGCTATGGGCTACCAGTCTATTTGGCCAACGATAGTCATGTGACGGCGATTGCTGAACACACGTTTGGCAGCCAGCGCAATGCACCCAATTTGGTGGTAATTAACATTGGGCTTGGCATCGGCGCAGGCATTTTTATCAATGGTCGGATTGTTGGTGGTGACGCTTGGGGAGCTGGTGAGATCGGTCACGTGGTTGTACAACCAAATGGAATTCTCTGCCGCTGCGGCCATTATGGCTGCCTCGAAACTGTGGCGAGTACGAGTGCGTTGCTGACCAAACTCGATGCAATATTGCCCCAAGCAGAACCATGGACGATTGCCGCGATTCAAGCCGCTTTGGCCAACAACGAGCCGACTGTGCGCGCGATTATTGACGAAGCAGCCCACTACCTTGGCATCGCCATTGCTAATGTTGTTGGTTTGCTCAACACTCAATTCGTGATTCTGGCTGGGTCACTGGCCCAACTTGGCAATGATTTACTCCAACCGTTACGTCGTTCGCTAGCCCACCATGCGTTGCAAACCTTGGTTGCAGCCACCGATGTGCACGTTAGCACCCTCGGCAGCGATATCGTAACCTTAGGCGCAGCAGCGCTGTTACTAGCCAATGAGCTAGGCATTGTTCGGGATTAACGTTCTGCAAACCACCCCCCGACGAGCTTAGCCACTTAGTTCCTTGTATAGGGGGTTTGCGTGGATCAACGACAGCGCCGGAACGCCAATGGCTGGCGGTTAGGAGTCGATGTAGGGGGCACAAAAATTGCGACCCTGCTTGTCGACGACGAGAATCGGGTTTGGGCCAGCGTCCAACGCCCCACCGATACCCGAACCCCAGACCATGCCCTCCAGTCTCTTGCCGATACGATTTGGGAAACCCTGAAACAAGCTGATTTGCCGATTCGGCTACTTGCAGGAATTGGGATTGGCATTCCAGGCCAAGTCGATACGCAGAGCGGGATTGTGCGGCATGCCGTCAATCTTGGCTGGCAATCAGTTGATCTGCGTGGCTTCATCAACGCCACCTTTGGCACGGCTTGCGTGATTGAAAACGACGTTCGGGCCGCAGCGCTTGGCATTCAACGCTATTGGCTGGCAGGTTCGATCGATTCGATTTTATATGTTAGTATAGGCACGGGCATAGCCGCTGGCATGATTCTTGATGGAGCTGTCTACCGTGGTAGTCACGGGATGGCGGGCGAAATCGGCCATGCACGCTTTGGTTCATCAACAATTCGCTGTCGCTGTGGCAATTACGGCTGTCTTGAAGCCGTTGTGGCAGGCCCAGCAATTGCCAACTATGCGCAATCTCTGCTCTCAACATTCCCGCATAGCCAACTTCAGCACCAAACCTCGATAACCACTCCAGCAGTGTATGCTGCTGCCGAGGCTGGCGATGAATTAGGGTTGGCTGTTGCCCACATGGTTGGCGACCAACTTGCTCAGGCGCTCTATACAATGGTGCTTGCCTACGATTGCGATCATATTGTGCTGGGGGGCGGTGTTAGCCGCGCAGGCTCAGCCTTCTTCAGTCCAATTGAACAAGCACTCGATAGCTTACGTCAGCAAAGTTCGCTCGCAGCATCGTTGCTTCCTGCAGGGCGGGTCAAGCTCTTAGATCGTGATTTTGCTGCTGGTGCATGGGGCGGAATCGCCTTGCTCGATAGCCAAGCGTTGGCGCGGGTCGCGCACGCGCAATTGGCTTAAGCTCCGCCACGAGATGAACCCAACATCTCATGGCAAACCATACCAGGCCCACATCGTTAGGTTGGATTTGGGGAAACGCCACGGGGTATGAAGTCACGTATACCGCAGCATTTCCCGCATTAGTGAGGAACAGTCTAGATGAAACATCGCAGTTTCCTGTTGTTACTGCTGATCAGCATGCTGATCGCCGCATGTGGTGGTAGCACAACGCCTACGACCGCACCAACCACCGCAGCAACCACTGCTCCTGCAGCAACGGCCACAACCGAAACCGCCGCTGCAACTGAAGTCCCAGCAGCAACCGAAGTTGTTGCAACCGAAGCAATCACCGGAACCGAAGCCCCAGCCGCAACCAAAACTACAGATAGCACTGGCAGCGTTCCAGCTGTCAACCCAAACTATGCTGAATTAGTTCGCGCCGAAGCTGGCGAATTCAAGGGCACCAAAGTCAGCATCTTCGGTTTGTGGGTTGAAGCAGAAGACGCAGCCTTCAATCAAACCTTGGCTGCCTTCGAAGCCCGCACCGGCATCGATGTTCAATACGAAGGCTCGAAAGATTTCGAAACCTTGATTCCTGTTCGCGCCGAAGGCGGTAACGCCCCTGACATCGCTGGTTTCTCACAACCAGGCTTGATGGCAACCTTGGCTCGCAAGAACAAGTTGGTCGATATCTCAAGCTTCATCAAACCAGAAGATTTGCAAAAAGATTACATCCAATCATGGATCGATCTTGGCTCAGTTGATAACACCCTCTACGGTGTGTTCTTCCGCGCCAGCACCAAGAGCATCGTCTGGTATCCAGTTCCAGCCTTCGAAGAAGCTGGCTATACCATTCCTCAAACCTGGGATGAAATGACCGCTTTGAGCGACAAGATGGTTGCTGATGGCAACACTCCATGGTGTATCGGCTTGGAACACGGCAACGTGACCGGCTGGGTCGCTACCGACTGGATGGAAGACATCATGTTGCGCACCGCTAGCCCTGAAACCTACGACAAGTGGGTCAGCCACGAAATCCCATTCAACGACCCAAGCGTCAAAAACGCCGCTGAAGTTATGGGTAAAATCTGGTTCAACGAACAATACGTTGCTGGTGGCCGTGAAGGTATCTTGACCACCGCTGTGGCCGATACCCAAACCCCAATGTTCAACGCCGACAAACCAGGCTGCTGGTTGCACCGCCAAGCTGGCTGGATTCCATCATTCTTCCCAGAAGGCAAGAAAGCTGGCACCGACAGCAACTTCTTCTACTTGCCACCAATTGATCCAGCATTAGGCAAGCCTGTGTTGGGTGGCGGCGACGTGTTCGCAATGTTCAACGATCGCCCAGAAGTGCGCGCTGTATTGCAATACTTGGCTAGCCCAGAATCAGCCAAAGGCTGGGTCGAAGCTGGTGGCTTTATCTCACCAAACCAAAGCGTCGACTTGGCTTGGTATGGTAACGACATCGACCGCCGCCAAGCTGAAATCATCAAGGAAGCTACCGTATTCCGCTTCGATGCTTCCGACTTGATGCCAGCTGAAGTTGGCGTTGGTACCTTCTGGAAAGGTATGGTCGATTACGTGAACAACACCGACATCGATACCGTCTTGACCACCATCGAAGAAAGCTGGCCAAAAAACTAGTCAGCCTCCCTCGATGACGATGCAGTGCATCGAAATGCCGCGAGAGGTAGGTAGCGTATGCCTACCTCTCGTTGTATAGTAAGCAGAACAGAGAGAAGGATAAAGGATGAGGGATGAAAGAAAAGGTCAAAAGGCAGAAGGCAAAAATCAAAATAAGCACAGCAAGCAATGAAAAAAATATGAAGGATGAATTATGAGGGATGAAATTAAATCATTCGTGTGATCTGTGTAATTCGTGGCTAAAAAATAATCCTTTGCGCTCTTCGTGTCCTTCGCGGTTTCAGCTCTTCGTATGCTTCATGGATCAAACCTAGAGCCAAAAGCCTATAGCCCATAGCCAAACATGACATAGCACAGAGAACAGCGGAATCGCTCACATTCATTTGTTCTCTGGACTCTGTTCTCGGTATTCAGGCAGTGCTGCTTGGCACTGTTCCTCAGCAAGGAGTTGTGGCATGTCATCACAACCACAAACTAGCACTGGGCCACGCTCGCGCAACACCAGCGAGATTGTGCGCATGTTGCTGGTTCCTCTCGCATTAATTATTTCAATCTTGGTCGGGCGTTGGAGCCTCGGCGTTATGAAAGACGCTGATGCCCCGCGATTGTTGGTGGTTGGGGTGGCCTTGCTCGTTGGGGTCTTTGGCATTTGGATTGCCTACTGGCTCTGTAACGAGCTGCTCAATCTGATTCCTTCTGAAACACTGCGCGAGCGGATTCGCCCAGTGATTTTTGTTGGCCCAGCCTTGGCCTTGCTGATTATCTACTTGGTCTATCCAACCGTGATGACGGCCTACTATAGTGTGCTCGACAAAAATAGCGAGACCTTTGTTGGGCTGGAAAACTTTAAGTTTGCCTTTACCAATCGTACAGTCCAAATTGCGCTGCGCAATAATGTCTACTGGATTGTTGGCGTAACCTCGTTTAGCGTCATTGGCGGCCTGATTATGGCCGTGCTGTTCGATAAAGTGCGCTACGAAGCTGTTGCCAAATCGATGATCTTCTTGCCAATGATTATCTCGTTTGTTGGTGCAGGCGTGATTTGGCGCTTTATGTATGCCAGCAACCCGCCAGGCGTTGGCTTGTTGAATGCCTTTATCGGCAATTTCGACTTCAAACCAGTTGCTTGGTTAATCAATAAGAGCGTCAATAATATTGCCTTGATCGTGATTATGATCTGGCTGCAAACTGGCTTTTGTTTGGTGATTCTCTCAGCGGCGCTCAAGGCGATTCCCGCCGATATTATCGATGCAGCACGGGTCGACGGCGCAGGCGAGCTTGACATCTTCTGGCGGATTATCATTCCTTCGCTCAAAACCACGATTTTGACCGTGGTTACGACGGTGGTTATCGCAGTCTTGAAGGTGTTCGACATTGTGTTTGTGATGACCAACGGCAACTATGAAACCGAGGTTATCGCCAATCGCATGTTTACCGAGTTCTTCCGAAATCAAAACTATGGCCTCAGTAGCGCTTTGACCATGATTTTGGTGATCGCCGTGCTGCCAGTGATGATTATTAACGTGCGGAATGCCCGCCGTCAGCGAGGGTAATCATGCGTATCCAACGTCTTGTCTCACGTTCATTCGTTCACTTTGCAGTTATTGCAATTGCCTTCCTCTGGACGTTGCCAACCGTCGGCGTGTTGGTTAGCTCGTTTCGCCCCGAAAATGATGTGAAAAATTCAGGCTGGTGGAATGCGCTCAAACATCCATTTGAGGAATCAGTTTGGACTTTCAAAAACTATGCTGATGTGATTAGCGCTAACGGCCTTGGCGAAGCCTTTGTCAATACCTTGGTCGTCACGATTCCCGCCACAATTCTGCCAATTACTGTCGCCGCTTTTGCCGCCTACGCCTTTGCATGGATGAAATTTCCAGGCCGCGATTGGCTGTTTGCAATGGTTATCGGCTTGATGGTTGTGCCATTGCAAGTGGCCTTGATTCCGATTTTGCGCTTGTATACGCAAACTGGCATCGCCGGCACTTTCCTTGGCTTGTGGCTAGCGCACACCGGTTTTGGCTTGCCGCTGGCAATTTATCTGCTCTACAACTATATTTCGCAACTTCCAGGCGACCTGATTGAATCGGCAAAAATCGACGGTGCATCAGATTTCACCGTCTTTATGCGGATTGTGCTGCCACTTTCGACCCCAGCAATTGCTTCGTTTGCGATCTTCCAATTCCTCTGGATTTGGAATGACCTGCTGGTTTCGTTGGTGTTCTTGGGCACGAATAAAGTTTTGACCGTCAAACTCTCCGAATTAACCGGCTCGCTCGGCAATAAATGGCACTTGTTAACTGCTGGCGCGTTTGTCTCGATGATCGTGCCGTTGGCAGTGTTCTTTGCACTACAACGCTATTTCGTGCGTGGTTTGCTAGCCGGATCAGTCAAGGGATAAAAAATGCACTTATTACCAACACCAAAAAGCCTTCAGCTCGCTGAGGGAAGCTATGCTTTACCCAAAATTTGGCAGATTAGCCTGCCAACCGAGCTTGATCAACGGGTTTCAGCCAGTTTGGCCCAGCTTGGCGAGCATGAAGTCGTCGCGCAAAACGCCAATTTGGCGCTAACGCTTGATCCAACAATCGCTCACGCCGATGGTTATCGTTTGCAAATTGCTGCCGAGGGCGTGCAAATCGCTGCGCAAACTGCGGCTGGCTTGTTTTATGGTTTGCACACGCTGCGCCAAATTCAACAGCAATCAGCTGCACAATTGCCCTATCTTTTGATCGACGATGCGCCAGATTTTGCGGTGCGGGGCTTTATGCTCGATATTAGCCGCGATAAAGTGCCAACCATGGCTACGCTCTATGGGCTGATTGACGAATTGGCCAGCTGGAAAATCAACCAAATTCAGCTGTATATCGAACATACCTTTGCCTACCAAAACCACCCCACGGTTTGGGCCGATGCCTCGCCGCTGACCGCTGAGGAAGTGCGCGCGCTCGATGATTTTTGTCTCGAACGCTTTATTGAATTAGTGCCCAACCAAAACTGCTTTGGCCATATGCGGCGCTGGCTGACCAAGCCAGAATATCGCGATTTGGCCGAGTGCCCTGATGGCTGCGACACGGGCGATCCAGATTGGGGTTACTTCGACGAACCCTTTACCTTGGCCCCCGAACACCCAGGCAGCATCGCATTGGTGCGCAGCATGCTCGACGAATTGCTGCCTAATTTCCGCACTCGCACCCTCAACGTCGGCTGCGACGAAACCGTTGAATTGGGCTTGGGCGCAAGCGCGGCGGCAGTTGCTGAACGTGGCAAGGGTCGGGTGTATCTCGAATTTTTGCAAAAGCTCTATCACGAAGCCCACTCTCGCGGCTATATCATGCAATTCTGGAGCGATATTATTTTGCACTACCCAGAGTTGGTGAGCGAATTGCCACAAGATGCAGAAGTGCTAATTTGGGGCTACGAGGCCAATCATCCCTTCGAAGAACAATCGGCGACAATCGCCAAAGCTGGCCTGCCATTCTACGTTTGCCCAGGCACCTCAAGCTGGAATACGATTGCAGGCCGCACCAGCAACGCCTTGGAAAACATCGCCAGCGCCGCCAAACATGGCTTGCACTATGGCGCTAAAGGCTTTTTGATGACCGATTGGGGCGATAATGGCCACTGGCAACCATTGGTAACCAGCTATCTTGGCTTGGCAATCGGCGCTGCTCGCGCTTGGAACGCACTGGCCGAGCTTGATGTGGTGGCCTTGCTCGATAGCGTAGTTTTTGCTGATAGCAACAAGGTTTTGGGCAATTTGGTCTATCAATTGGGCGATGTCTATCGTGCTGTGCCGCCGTTATTGCACAACACTTCATCGTTGTTCCGCATTTTGCAAGCCAACCCCGAAGCAATTGCTAACTTGAAACTTGATCGTGAAGATTTACATAACGCTGATGAGATTTTAGTACAATTACGCAACGACCTCCAGAAAACCAAACCGCAGCGCGCCGATGGCGAATTATGCTTGGTCGAGTTGGCGTGGGCGATCGATTTGCTGCGCCATGCAGTGCAGCGCGGCTTGTGGGTACTCGATCAACAGCCAAGCGAGCAGGCAAGCAGCCTACAAACCGAAATCGATGGCTTGATCGCGCGCTTCCAAGAAGTTTGGTTGAGCCGCAATCGGCCAGGTGGCTTGCAGGATAGCTTGAAGCACTTCGCCACCTTGCGCAGTAGCTATGGCGAGGTTCAATATGCCTGATCTCTTGGTCAAACTCTACGAATTGCCAGCGATTCCGAGCGTTGCTGGCGTGACGATTCGCCGGGCAATTGCCCCTGAACGCCATGTTGTGCTCGATTGGGTAGCGCGTTTTTTCTACCCAGCGTGGCGCAGCGAGTGTGCAGTGGCCTTCAGCCAAACCCCAATTAGCTGCATCATTGCGGTCGAAGAGCAAAAGCTCTTGGGCTTTGCCTGCTACGATACCACAACCCGCAATTTCTTTGGCCCAACTGGCGTTGACCCCGATTGCCGTGGGCGCGGAGTTGGTACGGCCTTGTTGATTGCAGCCTTGGATGCGATGAAACAGCAAGGTTTTGGCTATGCGATTGTGGGTGATGCAGGCCCAGTTGAGTTCTATCAGCGCACCGTTGGCGCAATCGTCATCCCCGATTCAACCCCCGGCGTGTATCGCGGGATGTTGCAAGGTGATGCATGAGCAGCCTACGTTTTGAAAACGCCACGATCTATACGCCTGAGCTGAGTGCTATGCGCAGTTTGGCGATTGCCAATGGCCATTTTGCCGAGGCCGCGCCAGCAGCGCCCTGCTACGATCTGACTGATCTGATTGTCGCGCCAGGTTTGATCGATTTGCAACTGAATGGCGCACTTGGCCACGACTTTACTAGCGATCCACAGACGATTGCTGCGGTGGCTGCCAAATTGGTGCAATATGGCGTGACGGCCTTTTTGCCAACGATCATCACCTCGCCGCTGAGCCAAGTTGCCTTGGCGCAACAGGTGGTGCAAGAAGCCAATTTTACTGGTTCGCGGGTGCTGGGCTTGCATCTCGAAGGGCCGTTTCTCAACCCAGCCAAGCGCGGTGCGCATAATCCTAATCATTTGCAAAGCCCTAGTTTGGCGGCGATTGAAAGCTGGTCGCTGGCTAATGGCGTGCGCTTGGTTACTTTGGCTCCCGAGCTTGATGCAGCTGATCAAGTTATTCAAGCTTTGGTTGAGCGCGGCGTGGTGGTGAGCGCTGGCCACTCAGAATCCACCTTTGAAGCAGCCGAAGCCAGTTTTAACCAAGGTATTCGTGCCGTAACCCATTTGTTCAACGCCATGCCAGCCTTGCATCATCGCGAGCCAGGTTTAGCCGGAGCCGCCTTGAGCGACCAACGGATCACAATTGGCTTGATTCCCGATGGGGTGCATGTGCATGCTGGTTTGGTGCGCCATGTTTGGCAAAGCGCCAGCCAGCGCATTGCGATTGTCAGCGATGCCCAGGCAGCACTTGGCATGCCCGATGGCGAATATCTGCTTGGCGACACAACCTTGACCGTCGCCAATGGCGAGGCTCGGCGCAGCGATGGCCGTTTGGCGGGCAGTGTCTTGGCGATGGATCAAGCGTTGCGCAACATTCATGCTTGGACAAACAGCCCGCTAGAGCAGATTTTGCCAGCCTTTACCACGATTCCGGCCAATTTGCTGGGCTTGGCGCACTATGGCCGAATTGCGATCGATAATCCTGCTGATTTGGTGATTTTTGATCAACACTATCAGGTTGTTGCCACAATTGTTGGCGGCAACATCGTCTATGGTTCTACAACCTTGGAGCAACGTCAATGCTAACCCAAAGCCATCTGTATCGCGAAATTTATGAGCAACCTCAATCACTGGCACGGCTGCTCGAGGCCGAAAAAGACACGGTTGCTAGTTTGGCGGCGGCCATTCGCGAACGCAATATCAGCCAAATTGTCATTGCTGCGCGCGGCACGAGCGATAATGCTGCCCGCTATGCCCAATATTTGCTTGGCTCTATCAATGGAATCTTAGTTACTTTGGCTACGCCAAGCCTGTTTTCAATCTACCAACGCCCACCAGTTTTGGGCAATGTGTGTGTGCTGGGCATTAGCCAAAGCGGCAAAAGCCCCGATATTGTGGCGGTGCTCACCGAAGCGCGCAAACAGGGCGCATTAACTGCCGCGATTACCAACAAAACCGATTCGCCCTTGGCCCAAGCAGGCGATTTCGTGATCGATTTGCATGCTGGCGAGGAATTGGCGGTTGCTGCGACCAAGAGCTATAGCGCTCAATTGGTGGCGATTGCGATGCTGAGCACTGCTTTGTCCGATGATGCCAGTATGAATGCTGCGCTTGATCGTTTGCCGCGCTTTGTTGGCGATACCCTCAGCAATTTGCCAGATATGGCGAATGTGGTGCAGCGCTATCGCTATATGCAACAATGTGTGGTGATTGGCCGGGGCTACAATTATTCAACCGCCTTTGAATTAGCGCTCAAGCTCAAAGAATTGACCTATACGATTGTGCAGCCCTACAGCAGCGCCGACTTTTTGCATGGCCCCGTGGCCGTGCTCGAACAGGGCTTTCCGGTGATTGTGATTGCGCCAAGCGGCCCAATGTTGCCCGAAATGCAAAGCTTTATCCAAACGATTCGCGAGCGTGGCGCAGAAATTCTGGCGATTAGCGATGATCACGATACCTTGCGTTTGAGCCGCACGCCCTTGCGCACGCCAACCGGCCTGCCCGAATGGCTCTCGCCAATTATCAATATTGTGCCTGGCCAATTGTTGGCCTTGCATCTGGCGCATACTCGTGATTTCGATGTTGATCAGCCGCGTGGTTTGCGCAAAGTTACCGAAACCCGCTAAGTTGTTTCAATCTGCTGATTTGCCAAGCCTTGCCTTTGGGTAGGGCTTTTGGTTTTTAGCCAAATAGAAGTTTATAAACTCTAGTTCTAATTAATGAGCTTGCCGCCAAAACTAGGCAATGCTAGACTACAGATAGGTATGAATATTCCTTGGAGGTATGGGATGCCCACAATTACCGTGCCTGAAGCACTAGCACTGCGCTTACAACAACATGCATTAGCTCAGCACCAATCAGTAGAAACCTTGGCTATAAGCTTATTGACAAGTGCCTTGGATACTGCTATCGATCCTCAGCTACTTACTGTCGTCCAACGAATTCAATCAACTCCACCGAATCCAACCCAAATTCGTCCGGCACTGGGATCACTCACAGCTGCACTTTACGACGATGAGGAGTCTGATCCCGTAATTGGACAGGAATGGGATGCAGCGTGGCAAGAAGCTGAAACTATTATTCACAACATGAATATTGATGATAGTACAGATGAGGAATTGCGTTAGGATGGCAATTTACCTTTTAGATACGAATCATGCTTCGCCTTTAATTCTCCCAGTCATCCGCTACGTCATCGTGTAATCATGGAGATAGCCGCTGGAGCAACCTTTGCAATTTGCGTCCCCATGGTGACTGAGCTTATTTTTGGCATTGGTCTGCTACCTCGTGCGGTGGCAAATCGAGCAGCGGGGCACAGATCCAACCCTTTTTTCCCTGCTATTTGCCTGATGAGACTGATGCAGTTCATGCCGCAGAGATGCAAATTGCCTTACGTCGCCAAGGTCGCCAACTGGCCACCGTAGATGCCTTGATAGCGGCTCTTGCGTTGCGCTATGACTTAGTATTGCTAACCACAGATAAGGATTTCGACGCAGTTCCAGAACTACGGATTGAAAATTGGCTACGCTGATGATTTAGTAATCATTTGTGCAATTCGTGGCTAAAAACTCCGTAGGAACAACCAAAGTTTGGAGCATTGGGCAATAGGTTTGGAGCATTAGGCAAGTAATTGTTGCGCCAAGATCTATACTGTTGCTAGCACAAATTTCGACTGCAAGGAGTTTGCAATGCACCAACGAACGCTTGGAACGACTGGCTTGGTTGTCTCAGAAATTGGCTTGGGCTGTATGGGGATGAGCCAAAGCTATGGCCCCGGCGGCGATAAACAATCAGCAATCAACTTAATTCATACCGCGGTTGAGCGCGGTGTAACCTTCTTCGATACTGCCGAAGTTTATGGCCCCTACCTCAACGAGGAATTGGTTGGCGAGGCACTGGAGCCGTTTCGCAATCAGGTCGTGATTGCAACCAAGTTTGGCTTTAACTTACACCCCGATGGCAAGCCAGGTTGGTCGGGAGTCAACAGCCATCCTGATCAGATTAAACGTGTCGCCGAAGCATCGCTCAAACGGCTGCGCATCGAAGCAATCGATCTGTTTTATCAACATCGCGTTGATCCGAATGTGCCAATTGAAGAAGTGGCTGGCGCAGTTAAAGATCTGATTCAGCAAGGCAAAGTTAAGCATTTTGGGCTTTCCGAGGCTGGGGCGCAAACGATTCGCCGTGCGCATGCAGTGCATCCAGTCGCCGCCTTACAAAGTGAATATTCGTTGTGGACGCGCGAGCCAGAAGCTGAGATTTTGCCAGTCTTGGCAGAATTGGGCATCGGCTTTGTGCCATTTAGCCCACTGGGCAAGGGCTTTTTGACTGGTAAAATCGACCAAAGCACAGTATTTAGCGAGGGCGATATTCGCAACAGTATTCCACGGTTTAGCGCTGAAGCCTTGCAAGCCAATCAAGCCTTGATTGATTTGTTGAACGAGATTGCGCGCCAAAAACAAGCCACGCCTGCCCAAATTGCCTTGGCATGGTTGCTGGCCCAAAAACCATGGATCGTGCCGATTCCTGGCACGCGCCGTTTGGAACGCTTGGAAGAAAATCTGGGCGCGGCAGCAATTGACCTGACGGCTGAAGATTTGCAGGCGATTGAACAAGCGGCGGCCTCAATTACAATTCAAGGTGCGCGCTATCCCGAACATTTAGAAAAAATGACTGGTTTATAGCAGCTTGCGGCGTTGGAACATTCCAGGGTCGCGTTTATTTGTTTGGTGGGTTTGGCCCAGGAATTGGCTCTGGAATAATTTCTGGCTCAAACCCAGTTATTTCGCTGCCCAAACGCCCCAACAACACCTTAAATTGATCAGGATTATCAGGATGCCACTCGAAGCGAGCACGCTCGAACCATTGGGTAATCACCTCATCACCATCAGGATTAACCTCAAATTGGGCGCTGGTAAGCGGCAAGCCAAAGAGTTGCAACGAACGCGTATAGCTATCCAAGCCGGCGGTGGTTGTGCCATGGCTTTGCCAATAGTGCTTGAAGCCCATGCCATCTGCTTGATTACAGACGTTATGGCCGGTTTCTGCGAACCACAAACAATTATTGGCAGGTCGACGTGCTGCTGGCTCTAAATCACGGTTGAGCTGGGCCATGCGCTCTTTGCCAAGCAAGCCAATTTGAATTTCGTAGGGCGTGCCAGCCAATGTGGTGTGCTGCTCTAAGCGTTGACGCTCAGTCCATTGGATGTTGAGGATTGGGCCTTGATCTGGCGTTTGGTAGCGATCTTTGGCGCTAATCGGGTAGCCAAAAACTGGTAGACCGCCATTAGCAACCCAATATTGATCAAATGGGGCTTCAACACAATAGGCTTTGAGTTCGGGGAAGCAATAGTTGCTGGCAGCAGTGCTCGCGCGAATTGGCACGACCAACAGCACACTCAGCAGCAATAATCTCAGCTGTTTCATGGCAAACCTCCTTGCTGTGGCTGCGAGTATAGCATAGTTGGGGTTGAGGGGTCAGGGTTCAGGGGTTAGGGTTCAGGGGTTAGGGTTCAGGAGGGGAAATTTAACGCAAAGGCGCAGAGAGCAGAAGGATGAGGGATGAATATGATTAATTTATGGAATTCGGGCAGTTGGCATTGAACGAATTTCTATTCCTAGCTCCTGACCTTTCAAGGGTAGGTTTTTAGACATTTGGTAGTAGCGTGGGGCATGCCCTCACCCCTAGCCCCCTCTCCCACTGAACGCGGGTGAGGGGGCGCAGCAGTTTTTACCGAGGGATTGCGCAAGAACCACGGTATTAAAGCCCCTCGCCTGCTGGGCGGGCGAGGGTTAGGGTGAGGGGATCTTAAGACCTTCGCCGATCCCCAGCCCGCTCTCCCACTGAACGCGGGCGAGGGGGAGCACCCGTTTTCACCACCAATCATGCCAAACCAACACAACCAAAAGCCCCTCGCCCGCCGCGTGGGAGAGGGGTTGGGGTGAGGGGATCTTAAGACCTTCGCCGATCCCCAGCCCGCTCTCCCACTGAACGCGGGTGAGGGGGCGCAGCAGTTTTTACCGAGGGATTGCGCAAGAACCACGGTATTAAAGCCC